>JAEDCN010000030.1 GCA_016294105.1 Treponema sp. | reverse complement strand
GGAGCGACGGCTTTAGCCGGAAAATCGCGATATATTGAGCGATTTTAGCGAGTCTCGGTGCGTGCTAGCACGCCTTGCCCTTAAGAACCCCAGGCGAGATAGTATTTTTCAAGTTGAACATTCAAGAAGCAATTTTACCACTTTCTTGAGCTAAATCTTGTACCATTTTATGATTCATTATCTTATCGTGGTGTGTAAGGACAGGGGATGTTGTCGCTGGGAAGGTCGTGGTGGCAGGGTTTGTGTGAACCCATTATGAATTTTTCTTGGTTATTAATCTACAACGGTGATAATTTCTCCCACAAAATCTCAAAATTGTGCTATAATCTTTTATGGTATGGAAATTATGGTAGAAAAAATTAATAAGATATCAAAAGCACTCACAAATGCTCGTTAAAGAATTAAATAAGGGCTGTAGATATGGATAAAAGAGAATAAATCTACCACTAATAACAACCATGTATGAAATAAAATTCTAATGGAGAGTAAAATGGCTGATACATTGATTCGTGATAATAAAAACTATGGTAGTGTAGCTGAATTTTTAAGGGATGTTATAAAAAAGGATTCCGAGCTTTCTATTGTTTCTGCCTATTTTACGATATTTCTCAAAAATCTATTCTGGTACTGAACCTATTTTGGAAGAAGGCGATGTTTTTAAGACAACTGTTCTGCTTGATGATGTGCAGAAGAAAAAAAATCGAGAAGTAGATGGCGAAATAAATGGAGATACGTTTACAGAAAATACAGAAACTTCACAGAAAATCATAAAAACTGTGGAGAAAAACTGTGGAGAAAATCCTAATACTGTGGAGAAAAACTGTGGAGAAAGTTCTGACACTGTGAAGAAGCTTCTTTCTGCTATGTGCGAAAATCCATTTGTTACGCAACAACAGTTGATGCAAATTACAGGATTGTCAAGGCGCGGTGGATACGAGCCTACAGGCTCCGCTGGATGATAAAACGTAGATTGTGTACAATAAAGTTCGCAAAATGGGGTAGAAAAAAGCCATTGAAAAATCCAGAATGTTGGTTCCCACACTAACAAAAGGAAAAGACAATGGCCAAGAAGAATGATACAACATTTTTTGAAAATAAGCTACTGGATTTTGTAGCAGCAAAAGATCCCCTGCTGGAAATGCTCCAATGGATGATGGACAAGTTCATGGAAATAGAGGTTGCCCGCAAGACTGGACAGCCGCAAGATTTCAAGCACGAACACCCTTGAACGGCTCAACCGTGAAATTCGAAGGCGCTCCTCTGTTGTCGGCATTTTCCCTTCAACGGATTCTTATATAATACTGATAACAAGCTATCTGCTTGAGTATTCAGATGACTGGCAGACTGAGCGTTGCTATATGAATGCCGGTTCAATAAAACTTCAAAAGGAGATTCTGTTTGACGCAGCATGATGGATTTGCGGCTTTTTTGGGGAACGAAATTGCGAACTAAACTTGACACAATCAAAATGATTTGTCTGCTAGTTTTCCCAAGCCTCACTTTTGGTATTACTATCGAATTCCACCTGAACATATCGATTACTGGAGTAGCGACATAGCTTGGCTAGAAAAAATTGCAGAGAAACGAGGTATTTCCCTTTTTCTGTGAAAAATGAAGAGAAAATCAAAGAACATTGAATAGCGATAGTATTATCCTCCCTTCCCACCACAAATACAAATACGTAGGTTTCAAAAACCTTGACAGCAAGCTATTGTTGGAATAAATTCTTGGTGTAGGAGATTTTATGCCAACCATAAGCTATTTTAGAGGAATAAAGATATATATTAACTGGAATGATCATATGCCCCTCACTTTCATGCAAGTTATGCAGGGGAAGAAATCATTGTTTCAATAAATGACATAGAAATTCTTGAAGGACAGATTCCCTCTAAACAACAGAAAATGGTCTTGGGATGGGCTGCTTTTCATCAAAGTGAATTGCTTGAAAATTGGGAACTGGCTGCGGCAAAGCAGGAGTTGTTTCCTATAGCCCCCTTGCACTAGGTCACTATGAACAAAACAGTAGATTGGTATATTAGTAGAGGTTTTACTCCAAAGATGGCTGAATATTTCGCTTCTGGCAGAAGACGTATTATGGGAGTAACGGCTCACGAGGATTTTTCCCTTTCGCTTCTTTTTGACAATGATGAAAAAAAAATATTTGATATGAAAGAACTTATACAACCAAACACTGTCTTTGAATGTCTTGCTGACTGGCAGATTTTCAATCGAGTATATTTGGACTCTAATTCTGTAGTGTCTTGGGATAAGGATCCTGCTATCAATAGCGAGGAAAACTGGCAAAACAAAATAGATATAAGTTCTGATACTCTATATGTAGACAGTCACCCTATATAGTGCTTTTTCTAACATCATTTTGCTAGTCAAAGGGTAGCCTCTAACTATTGTTATCCTTTTTTTAGAATAAAAATTATAATATTCCCCCTTCACCCCATCAATAGGAATTGATGGGGGAAGATGAAAGCGCAACAGCCCTATTATGATTGATTTTCCTTCCAGTATATAATAGACAGCATGACAACAAGAAATAGTTGTGTTATGATACAGTATAAGGAGGGATAGATGCCGTGTATCTCAATGTTCTACGGAATAATGGTCTATATGTACAATAGTGGAAAAGAGCACAAGATAAAATCATCAGTAAATGTTAAACTTTCCCACTTTTTTTGTAATTCTGCTTCACTGAGCATTGTACCTCCTTTTTTCCATACTTTATTATTGCTTTGGAAATCGAATTTTTGACGGATTTTTGAAAAGCCTTATAGATTTTTTAAAAAGAAAATGAATTAAAATAGAATAAATGGAGGTATTATATTTTTTTGTGGGAAAAGTATAATAAAATCAAAAAATATTGATATTTTTTTACTTTGTTAGTCTAGATTAACTTGACAATTTTGATTAGTTGCAGTATGTTAACTACGGTTAGTTAATTCTAACGGGAGGTACATATGCCCTTAGCAATGGCTTTGAAAGGTGAATCACGAACAGTAACTTCTCTTGTTGGTGCAGGTGAAATGAAGCAGCATTTGGCAGAGATGGGGTTTGTTCCTGGTCAGAAGGTGACTGTGGTGGGAGAAAATCCTGCTGGAATTATCCTTCAGGTAAAGGGAGTTCGGTTGGCATTGAACCGTAGTCTCGCCCAAAAGATACTTGTTGCTTAATTCGGTATATTTTTGGAGGATTTATGACTTTGCGTGACTTAAAGCCGGGAGAAACGGCTAAGGTTGTTACAATTAACGCAGAAGGTGCTTTTAAGCGTCGTATTATGGACATGGGGATCACAACTGGTGTGAGCATTAAGTTAGTGAAGGTTGCTCCATTAGGAGATCCCCTGGAGGTGACGGTTCGTGGGTATCAGTTGAGCCTGCGGAAAGAAGAAGCTGCTTCTTTGGAGATGGAATTAATTTAAGGTGATTTTTCGCCTTTTTTTAATAAATGAGTTAGCATAGACTAACTATTGGAGGAAAATCTTATGTCCTATACAATTGCTCTTGCTGGAAATCCCAACTGCGGTAAAACCAGTCTTTTTAATGAATTAACTGGTTCAAAGCAGCACGTAGGAAACTGGCCTGGTGTTACTGTTGATAAAAAAGAGGGAACGTACAAAAAAGATTCCCAGTTTATGATTCTTGACTTGCCTGGAACTTATTCACTTTCACCTTATTCTGCGGAGGAAGTGATTGCTCGTGATTACATTGTAAACGAAAAACCTGATTGCGTCATTAATATTATCGATTCCACCTGTATTGAACGAAATCTCTATCTTTCTTTGCAGATTATGGAAACTGGTGTTCCTACGGTTTTGGCCTTGAACATGATGGACGAGGTGGAAAAGCGAGGAATCAAAATTGATGCAGAAGGACTTGCTAAAACATTGGGAGTGACTGTTGTTCCCATTATTGCACGAAGTGGCAAGGGAATCCCTGAGCTGATGGCTGCGGTAGCTGATACAATTAAAGCTGGAAAGAAGCCCGCTGAACTGGAGCTGTATAAAAAGGCTCGTGAAGCAGATTTAAAGGAGGCTTCAGATTCGTACGACCCAGAAGAAATTAAGGCTGATCTTCGTTATACCTTTATTGGAGAGCTTTCTTCCAAGTATGTGGTAAAGCCTTTGGAGGAATCTATTGGAGTAGAAACTACCTCAGACAAGATGGATAAAATTCTCACCAATCGTTGGCTTGCCTTACCCATCTTTGCCTTGGTGGTGTATTTGATTTTTGCCTGTACCTTTAGCGAAAATTTTCTCTTTGTGCCTGGTCTGGCAAGCCCTGGTGTGTGGCTGGCAGGTATAGTTGAAGGTGTTTGGGGCTGGCTTACTGACTTGGTGGCTGGTGGACTTGAGGCTGCAGGAGCTGCTGACTGGGCTATGGGCTTGGTGGTGGACGGTATTCTTGGGGGAATTGGTGCTGTGCTGGGATTTTTGCCCTTGGTGCTGGTGCTCTATGTACTTATGTCTTTTTTGGAAGATTCTGGCTATATGGCCCGTGTTGCCTTTGTGATGGATAGAATTTTCCGTCGCTTTGGATTGTCTGGCCGTTCCTTCATTCCCTTGTTGATGGGATTTGGCTGTGGTGTGCCTGCTATTATGGCAACTCGTACCCTAGAAAGTGAAAAGGACAGAAAGATTACCACCATTATCACTGCCTTTATGCCCTGTGGTGCAAAACTGCCTATTTTTGCCATGTTTGTGGCTACCTTCTTTACCGACGTAAACCAGACCTTGGTGCTGTTTTCCATCTACATGGTGAGCATTGTAACAGCCATTGTCGTGTCCTTGATTCTGAACGTGGTGGTGTATAAGTCTGCGGTGTCTAACTTCTTGATGGAGCTGCCTCAGTATCGATTGCCTACCTTAAAGAGTGTGGCCATTCACTGTGGAGAAAAGTTGAAGGGCTTTGCAGAAAAGGCCGGCTCTGTAATTTTGGTGTCCACCATTGTGCTGTGGCTTTTGTCTAACTTTAACCTGGGATCCTTCAATGGGACTAACCGTGAGGCAGCTATTGCCGCCGGAGAAGAGCCTACCATTATGTGCCAGATGAATGACAGTTTCTTGGCTTCTATTGGTGGTGTCATCGCTCCTGTGTTCAAGCCCCTGGGATTCGGTGAGTGGCGGCCTGCCGTTGGTGTGGTGACTGGCTGGATTGCCAAGGAAATGGTTGTTGTGACCTTCTCTCAGCTCTACCAGGAGGACCTAAATCCTGAATACTTGGAGAGCTACTTTGGCGGCTTTGCTCCAGAGGAATTGGAGGAATTGGGCTTTGAGGGTGGTGTGTATGATCAGGATACGGCTGTTACCGTATATTCTGAAACCATTCTTTTTGAAGGAGCCGATAAAAATGCCCTTCCCACTGTAAAGGAGGACATTAAAACTCCTCAGGCAGCCTATGCCTACATGATTTTCAATCTGCTGTGTATGCCTTGCTTTGCAGCAGTTGGTGCCATGAAGCGGGAGCTCAAAACCTGGAAGTCCACTGGTGGTGCCATTGGCATTCAAATGCTGACAGCATATCTAGTGGCACTGGTGATAAACCTTGTTGGAGGTTTGTTTTAGGATATTTTCTGTCAGTTCCTAGACAGTTGATATACGTTTTCCTATCCATTTTTGCTAGGCAAGCTGTGGTAATTTTACTGCAGCTTGCCTAGTTTTTTATTTTAAACTAGTTCTGGTATAGAAAAATTGAGAAAATCTAAAGAAAAGTAAAGATTCAAATTTTTTTTCAAATTTTTTTTTATTGTTTTCCCTGAAAAATGCATATTTTTTAAAATCCAACCCTATAACTAAGGTATGGAAAGATTAAAACTTGGAAACAAACTGAGATTGATGCCTCTGATGGCACTGCTACCTGTGATACAGGTTCTGGTACTACTGGCACTGATGGGTGTGGTAGTTTTTACTTGTAGCTCCTGTGTGCAAGAAGCCGGGCATAAACTGCTACAGGATGAAGCTCTGAAAAAGACGTATGAATCTGTGTATAAGGCTACCGCTTCAAAGGAGGAAATGGTGGTGGCTTTGGTGGGATTTGAGGCAGAACATTCACAGCATTTTCAGTCAAAGGTGGATCTAGCTCAGCTGTATTTTACTGAAGGAGAATATGTGCTGAGCTATCAGTACTTGCAGCGAGCTTTGGCCTTGGTAAAAGATGCTGATGGAATTCCTTTAGGCGTGGAAACTGCAAGTTTGGAGCTACTGTATCGGCTTTTATCCTATCTTTGTCTTTTCCGTGGAGATGTGGTGCAGGCAGAAGCATACGGCAGGATGGCTTTAAGCTATGCTGAACAAGGAGCTGAAGCAGAGAACCATGATGAATATTCCGCTCCTGCTTTGTACCTGATGGGACAGGTTTTGTATGCCAGTGGTGAAAATGAAGATTTTATTCAGTCAGAAAAATTGCAGGAAGCACTGAGTTCCTTTGATAAGGCTTATGCTCTCAATCCCACTATGATTTCATCTACCCACTTGTTGGGATATGGAAACCTTTTAGTTCACAATCACCGTGGTGCTGAAGCAGAAAAGATTTTAGAAGATTATTTTTCTTTGGGGAACGTCAGTCTTGAGACTCTATCCATTGCACAACAGATTTACCGCGCAACAGGGAATCAAGTGAAGGTAAAAATCTGTGAGTTTTTAGCTTACGAATACCTTGTGGGTGGCATTTCTGCGGATGCAGCCAAAGAAAAAGGTCTTGAAAAGGAGATTATAAGTGAGAAAAACTGGCTTTCTGAATATGAAAACCTGATAGATGCCCTTGTAAATGCTGAAAACGAAAGTGAATCAAATGATTTTTTTGGAAAAAGCTTTTGTGAAGTGGCTTACAAGCTGGCAAAAGGGCATGAAACAAAAAGTGATATGGCTATCTTGCTAGAAATTGAAGGCTATTTTGTAAATTTTCCTTCCTACTACTGGCTTTTGTGGCAGCTAGCCAAGGAGGTTTTAGAGCCAGGTCAGCTAGAAGGCTTTGTACCAGCTTTAAAAAAGATTGTTTCCTTGAACAACCAAGGAATCTATGCACAACAAGCTCGTGCTGAAATCATGAAGTTGCTGGAAAATGATGATTTTTCGTCAAATCTGGGGGCTGATTCAATGCTGGATAGGATTTTATTTTAGGAGGCGGTGATGGAAGCAGGTGAAAACAAGAAGCTTGTTTTAGGATTCGTTGTTTTTATTGCAAAAATTGCTGGAATGACTGGAATCCTTTTGTTGTTGGGCTTTTTTGTAGGCTGTAATCAAAAAAATCCCCAGCTGGGCTACGAATTGTATTTATCTGGACTGAAATCCTACAGTGAAAAGGATTTTTCTGCTGCAGAAAAAATCTGTCTAGAAGCCTTGCAGCAGGATAAAAGTCTTTTTCAGGCAGAATTGCTGAGAATAAAATCCCTGTTTTTTTTGAATGAAATGGAAAAATCTCAAGTTCTTTTGGAAAAGCTTTTGAAAAAGGTGCCTCAGTACACTGATGCACGGCTATGGTACATCAGATTTATGATTTTTCAAGAAAAATTTCAGGTTGCAGCAGCTTTGTTGGAAGAAGAACTCGCTTTTAATGAAACTGATTGGCGGATTCATTATCTAAAAGGCCTGATTAATTCAAAAAATCAAGATTATAGCAGTCAGCTAGCAGCCTTACAGCAGGCAGAACGGGCTCTTTCTGATGGGGCAAAGGTCTATCTTGATTTAACACGGCTTTGGATGGTGCTGGGAATGGAAAGCCAAGTAGAAAAACAGCTGGAAAAGGCTCGTATTCTTACTCCAAGCAAGGGGGAATTGCGAGTTTTGTTGGAAACCTTGGAGGCTTTAGCAAAAAATCAGGAGGTGTAGGATGGAGAATAGTTTGAAAAGTGGTTTGAAAAGACAAAATCAATTTGCTTCAACTGGTAAGGCAATAAATTGTTTTTTCATTGTAATTTTTACCTTGTGTATTGTTGCTATCACTGGTTGTAGCAGCGTGGAAAAAGAAGTCTTTATTCAGTCTGTGGATGATTTTACGCCAGGAGCACTCTCTTTTTCCACGGAAGATATTTCTATCAATATAAATCAGATTGAAGACAAACTGGCTCAACAGCAGGTTTTTCAAGGAATAGAGCCAAAAATTAAGAGTTTTAATCTGCAATGCAATCCTTTGGGGCAAAAAGGTCGGCTTGTGCTGAAAATCAATCAGCGAGCCTTGTGGGAAGGCTATTCTCAAAAGAATTCTTTGGCTATAACTGGTGAAATCTACAATGAAAATCAAGAGCTTTTATTGCAGCAAACCACCCTTGTGTCTGGAAAGGATTCAATTTTACAGGTGAAGTTTCAAAGAAAATACATTGGTTCTTTGGTTGATGCACTTTTAGAAGATTGGGCGATTCTGGCTCCACTTGAGAGTAATGAATGAAAAAGCTTGCGATTTTTTTTATTTATCTGCAACTTGGATTTTCACTTTTTTGTCAGGTTGTAGTCACATCGGGACAGGATGCTATTTCGATTGCATTGCAAAATTCACAGGAGCAACAGTATCAGCAGATGATGGCCCAAGAACAAATGAGAAATGCCAGGCTTTCGTTAAAGGATTTTTTGCCCCAGCTGGGAGTTTCCTATTCTGAGTCTGATGCAATAAATGTGGGAAGAGCTGATAGCAGAAGCAAAAGTCTGCAATTCAGTGTCAGTCAGCTGATTTTTGACGGCGGACAGGCTTGGAATCAGTATCAGCTGGATAAAATTGGAAGCCTTTTTAACTATGAAGCCTCCTTGCAGTCCTTGGAGGAGTTTAAAGGTGGGATTCTTGACGGCTATCAGGGTATTGTTATGCAGCAAAGGGTGGTGGACATTAAGAAAAGATTGAAGGAAGCAGGCTTTGCTCGTCTTGCAGTCCTTGCCAAGGAGCTAGAATTGGGGCTGGCAAGAGAAATCGATTACCTTGACTACCTGATTTCCTGTCGCAAGTTGGAGCAAGGGGAGCAGCTTGCTCAAGAAGCCTTGGAGATTCAAGTGGAAAGCTTTCGACAAAGCCTGGGTTTGGCCTACGGTACAAGGTTGATTGTAGAAAATCACGGGGAAAAGGGGAATGAAGCAGGGGAGCTGGAAAAAATCTATCCTGTTTTTCCTCATTTTGAAAAAATTCTTGCTTTGACGGTGGATTATAGTCCTGCATTGCGGCAGCAAAAACTGGAATATGAGGCTTCTGTTCAGCAAAAAAAGCTTGAAAGTAAGTGGTTTGTTCCAAATATTAGCCTTGAAGGAAGTATGAGCTTGTCAGGAAGGGAATTTCCCCTGCGAGAACCTGATTTTTCCCTTCGGATAAAGGTGAGCTTTGACAGAAACACCCTTTTTCCTGTTAGCAATACCACATCTATGGGCTTTGACCAACATCGATTGCGGAGTTTGGGTAATTCTGCATCGGGTAATTTGAATCCTCAGCTAAATTATTTTTCCCAAAAACGGCTGAATTCCATTGCATTACTGCAAAAGCAGCTTTCCTTGGAGGTTTCTGAAGAAAAGCTTCGTGATTCACTTCGGGAATTGCTTTTGAACTTTGACAATAGCTATGAAAATTACTTGTTTTCAAAGGAGTCTTTGGGAATTCAGCAAAAAAAGGTGGAAATTAACTGGCAAAAGCTGGAAAACGGAGCGTTAACGGAGATGGATTATCTTCAGTCCTTAATTGAGCTTTCATCAATGGAGATTCAGCTGGTGGAATTGCAATCAAATCTTGTGAGCCTGCTGAGAACCATCGAGCTTAGTGCAGGAATTACACCGGGAGGTTTAGATGAAATTCTATAAAAAAGGGATTTTCTTGGGAAAAAATCTTTTGAAAAAGCTTTTTTGCAAAAAAAGAAAGGTTGTTTTCAGTGTTTCACTGATTTTTCTGCTACTTATTATCTTGATTTTGGTGGGATTTACCACAGAAGGTCTTTCTGCACTGAATGGTGGCAAAAAAAAGTCATCTTTAACTACAAATGAGGAAAAAATTCTTACTGTGGAAAAGGTGGAAGTGCTTTCTTCAAAATTATTGCAGGACATTAGCAGTTTTGGAACCATTTCCTACAGTGGAAAAAACGATGTGACGGTGCAGGTGGAAGGAATCTTGAAAAAACTCCACGTAAAGGAAGGAGACAAGGTTCATACAGGACAGGTGCTGGCCCAGGTTGAAAACGTTCAGCTAGAAATCCAAAGACAGCAGGGAGAAACGGCAGTGAATTCTGCTGAGGCTGGAGTGAATTTGGCAAAAACTCGGCTAGAGGAAGGGCGACTGGCAGTGGAATCTAGCTTGCTGAATCTGGAAAAACTTTACTTGCAGCTGGAGCATCAGCAGTTGGAGCTGGAGGAAGCCCAGCTGGAGCTAGAAAAGCAGAAAAAATTGCTGGAGCTGGGAGGCATTACAGAGGCCGCCTACCGCAGCCAACAGGTGGCACTGGAAGGGCAGCGGGCAGCCTACGAAATTGCTTGCAAGGAGCTGGAAAGTCAGTCCTTGGGCTTCCGAGATGAAGATTTGTTGGAGCAGGGCATTGAACCAGCTCAAGACCAGATGCTTCGGCGGCAACAGCTTATTGACTTGAACACTAGAACCTTGACTGCAGAGCTTGTTTCTGCCCAGGCTAGCCTTGATTCAGCAAAAAAGAATCTTAAATCAATCCAAGAACTGATGTCTCATCTGGTGATTCTTTCTCCAAAGTCGGGAGTGGTGGCGGCAAAATATTTTGAGCAGGGGGAGTTCCTCGCAGAAAACGAAAAGCTGCTCACCATCATGGATGTGAATCAGGTTCATGCAGTGTTTTCCATTCAAGAGCAGGATATTGGCTACTTTCAGACTGGCTCTGCAGTGGAGGTGGAGGTTCCTGCCTTGGGCCTAAAAACCATGGCTCCCGTGGCAGAGATTTCTCCCATGGCAGATCCTCAAAGTGGCAATTTTACCTTAAAGTCCTATCTTGCCAACGAGAATGAAGCTATCAAGCCTGGCATGTTTGTAAAATGCCTCCTTCCCAGAGATTCCCAGCAGTATCCAGCAATTCCTGAATCAGCCTTGGTAACAGAGCAGGGAAGTAAGGATGGAAACTCCTGGAATGGTACAGTTTATCTGGTTCATGAAAATCGTGCCATTAAGCAAGAGGTGGCTTTGCTGGAAAAGGCTGACGGAAAGGTGTGGATTTCTCACGGTCTAACAGAAGGGCAGTGGGTGGTGGACAATCCCTCACCTTTTTTGAAGGAGGGGCAGCGTGTGGAATAAAAAAATACCTCGATTAGTTCTGAGTATGTATATTTTTATAGTCAGTTTTTCTTGTACCTTCATTGATTTTTCCCAGCTGGAGGTAAGCTGTTCCCTGCCGGAAAATGGAGGTTATTTTAATGAAACTGAACTTGAAGTGTTTTTTTCTTTGGAAGTGGAATTGATGAGCTTACAAGAAATCATTGTATTGCAAAGAAATGGATCTACTGTTGCAACAGAGCTTCGCAAAAATGGTAACGCTGTGTTTATAAAGCCTACAGAACCTTGGCAAAAGGGCGCTGACTATAGACTGAGATTTCAAGGTGATGTGGCCTTGGTGGCAGGGGGCAGTCATCAGGTGAACTTTTATCGAAGTTTTACCTACGGCCCTGTGAGTCCAGCTTTTTCTCTTGAAAATTGGAGTCAGCCTGCTGAAAATGAGCCTTTCTTGGAATTTCAGTTTAATTTTCCAGTGGATTCCCCTTCTTTTTCTAAAGAATTTTCCCTTACTCCTTCAATTTCCTACACTTACCAGCTAGAAGATGAAGGACGACGGGTAAAAATCATTCCAGAGGAAGAGTGGAAGTATAACCAGCGATATAGCTGGAGTATTCAGGGGCTGGAATCTCAAGATGGATTTGTGCTGGAAAAAAAGTATGAAGATGATTTCCTCTGGCTGATTGATACTGAGCTGCCTGTTTTGGAAAAAATCTGTGCTGTGCATCTTCTTGGGGGAAGTGACTATTTTCCAAAGGAAGGAGATGACATCACTCTTTGTGGCAAGGAGCCACTGCTGTTTCAGTTTTCCAAGGAAATGGATTTTGATTCTTTGAGCTCTGGCCTTCGATTTGAGCCAAGTTGCGCTGGTCAGTTACGGAAGGGGAAAAATAACAGGGAATTTTTGTGGGTGCCAGAGGAAAATTGGAGCTTGGAAGAACAATATCGAGTGGTAGTGTCTTCTGAGGTGCAGGATCTTTCTGGAAATTCCATGGCTCAGCAGCAGGAAGCCTACTTTACCGTGGACAATGAGTTTTTGCAGGTGCTTTCAGTTAGTTTTGGTGATGGCGGGACAGAAATATCGGATTTTCAGTCACCGGGAGCCTTGCAAAGAGCTTTGCAAGATGCAGTACCAGTTTCAGTTCAAAGTCAGGATTCTTGCATTGTAACAAAAATAACTTTTAGCAAGGATTTCGATCCTGAAGGCTTGGTTCAGGCTTTGGATGCCATTTCCATGGAGGTATTTTTCCCTTTGACTGCTTCCTATCCTGTTTTGGAAAAGGTACGAATTTCAGGAGAATCAAGTCTTGAGCTTTGGTGGTCAGGTTTTTCACCTAGCAGTGACGAGGTAGACAATTACTATCGGCTAAACATTGCAGGTGGAGCTTCTGGCCCACAAAGTGTAGTAGGAAATTATCTTAAGGAGGGTGTATGTGTAATTTTTCAGGTTTTAAAATCATAAAAAAGCTGACAAGTTTGATGTTGTTTGGTGCCTTACTTTGGGCCTTGGTTTCCTGTGGTACTATTATGTTGCCTCCACTGGAAGTGACTTCTTGCAAGGTAGGAACGGCTACCATTGTGGTGGAATTCACCCTGCCTCCTGACCTTGCTTCCTTGGAGGATGGGCTTTCGGTAACTGAAGATGGGTCCAAGATGGAGGGAAAAATCACCATTTCTGGAAATAAGGCTGAATTCACTCCCGTGTATGGCATTAAGGACAATTACGATTATGTGGTTCGCATTGAAGCTGGCACTGAGGATGTACAGGGTCATTCCTTGATGGATACCTTTGTGTATGAATATTCAACACGATCTGAAAAAGCGTCCTTTACGGTGGATTTTCTTGTTCCAGAAAGCCTGGGGCAAGAAGGTTTTACGGAAAATCCTTTAGAAACAGCTCCAGGTGAAAATATGATTGGCGGTGAAATCCATGTTCTTGATGAAGTGTCCACCATTCAGTTGGAATTTTCAGCTGCTGTAGACAAAAAATCCTTGGAAGCAGGTTTGACGATAACCCCAGCCTTTGAATATTTTTTAGAATACGAAAAAAATGACTGTCTCGTTCGGATTGTTCCCAAAAAACAGCTGGAAATAAATCAGCGGTATGTGGTGCAGCTGAAAAATTCCGTAATGGATACAAAGCGAAATCCCCTAGAAAAAGACTTAGGATGGAGCTTTTTTTATAAACTGGATGAAATCCCGCCAGAAATTGTTTTTAAACATGCTGCTACGTCAGAAGATGCTGTGTTTGAAGAAAACTCTTCCACAGAAATTACTGGAGAAAAGCTGGAGCTTGGTCTTGAAGAGTGGATTATTCTTGATTTTAGTGAAAAGCTTGATCTTGATGCAGCTGTATCATTAGTTTTTCTTGAATCCCTTGATATTGGCGTCATTTCTCCCAGCTTGGAAATTATAAAGGATTATAAAAATGGAAATCGCCTTGCTTTTCGTCCTCAGTGGAGTGGAAATAGTGGAGATTTTTGGGGAAGTAACTGGCTGTTAGTGGTAAAAGCTGGTCTGGAAGATGAGGCGGGGAATAAAACTACAGAAGAAAAAGGTCTTTTTCTTTCCTATACTTTGGAATCCCAGCGTCCACTTGAGTTTTTAGGAGCCCTATTGGTGGATACAGAAAAGCAATCTGGTTTCAAAGCTTGTTTTTCACCTCAACTTCCCTTTGTATCCATGGAGCTTGATCCTCAGTTTTATCCCAATCGCTCAGAGGAGCTTCCCAGCAAGGTAGAACTCCACCTCTTTTTTAACCTTTCAGAAAAAGCTGATGCCCTCAACGATTTTAGCCTTATGGAAAATCTTTCTCTTTCTGCCTCCAACGATTGCTGTGAATTGACGGTAAAAAAGCTTCTTGGTCAAGATTCTTCCCAAGAGTGTAAAAATCAATTTCAGGAATTTATGGCGGAATTGGAGCTAAATGGTGGAAATGTATCTTCGGAAATAGCTGCTTCCACTTCTTTGGTAATGGTGAGCTTTCAGGTGGAATTGCTGAACAGGGATAGCAGGGGCTTGGTAACTTTGGAGCTGGAGGAAGCTATAGCTGATTCTTTGGGCAACATGTTGGGGAAAAAGATTTTGTGTCAGGTGAACAAGATATGATTAAATCCTTGATTTCCTTTTCCGTTCATCATCCTGTTTCTCTGGTGTCTGTACTTTTGGCTTTGTGTCTTTGGGGTGTATTTTCCTGCTGTACCTTGGAGGCTGATTTTGTGCCGGAATTAAGTCAGCGGGAAATTCTCGTGTCTGCAAAATATGAGGGACTAGATCCCTTTGACATGGAACGGCTGGTAACTCAGCCCTTGGAGGAAGGACTTGCTCCTTTGAAGGGATTAAAATCCGTGGATTCTGTTACCCGTAGTGGCCTTTCCTTGATTATGCTGGAGCTCCATTGGGGAACTGACCTGGATCTTGCCTTGGTGGAATGTCGTGAGTTGGTGGACCTGTGCTATGGGCAGCTTCCCTCCCGCTGCGAAAAGCCCCAGGTAAGCCTTCCGTCAAGTTTGGGAGCTGCCATGCTGGTGGCCATTGTGCCAAAGGATGGAGACCTTCGTTATGGTCGCTATTTGGTGGAAAATGATATTAAGGGGCGGTTTCAGCGACTGGAAGCCTGTGGTGGAGTGAAAATCACTGGAGGCGAAAAGGAAGAGGTGCAGGTTCTGGTGGATTACGACGCCATGGAAGCAAAGGGGGTGAGCCTTGGATTTATCAGTGAAAAGATTGCAGCCTCTAATTTTCAGTATCCAGCGGGAACTATCCGTGAGGGGGATCGAGAGCTTTTAGTAAAAACTGAAGGTTTGTATAAAAATCTTCAAGAAATAGAAGCAATGCCCCTTTTATATGAAGATTTTGGGCTGGTGCGTCTTTCAGATGTGGCTCAGGTGGCAATGGGAAGTCAGGAGAAGGAAAGCTTTTTCCTGTATGAAGGGAAGGCTGCCCTTTGTTTGAGCATTGCAAAGGCTCAAGATGCAAGTCCTGTGGCTCTTTCTCGGCAGGTACAGGATGAAATTCACCAGCTTAGTCAGCATTATGGAGATTTTTATGATTTTGTAGTTATAAAAGATCTCTCTCGGGAGGTAACAACTTCTCTTGTTTCACTGGCCATTTCTTGTGGGGTGGGTGTGGTGGTGGCTGCCGCCGTCATCTTGTATTTTTTGCGGTGCTGGAAGGTATCCATCCTCTTGTCCAGCCTCATTCCCCTCTGTGCCCTTCAGGTGATGTTGGTGCTGTCTCTGGCAGGAAGAACCATGAATCTCATGTCCCTGTGTGGAATGGCAGTGGGAATTGGTATGGTGGTGGATGCAGGGGCGGTGGTGTTGGAAAATTTAAACAAAAAGCTGGTGAATTTTTCCCGCAGCAAGGCAGATCATCACGGGCAATTTTTTTCCAAAGATGAATTGCAAGAACTAATTGTAGCTGGCACTGCAGAGGTTGCCCTGTCAAATACAGGTTCTGCCCTTACCACTGGTGCAGTTTTTTTACCCCTGTTCTTTCTCGATGGCCTTTTGGGAGAGCTCTTCCTTGATTTAGCCTTGGCAGTTATGGCTGCAATTCTTGCTTCTTGGCTTCTTTCCCTGTCTTACATTCCGGCTTTGTATCAATTTAATGCAGAAAAGAACAATTTTCACCAGGGGAAAGGGGCTTTGGCCTTTCGTAAAACTCCTGAACGAGTGGCTCGTTTAGAGAAAACTTACCAGGGGCTTTTGGAAAAGGTGATGAAACGACGGCGACTGGTGGTTCTTCCTGTGGTAGGCTCTCTGATGCTGGCAGCAATTTCCCTGGTGTTCCTTGATTACCAGCTTTTGCCAGAAATCCACCAGGAGCTGCTTCAAGTGCAGGTGACCTTTCCTGCAGGAACCACCTTATCATCCATGGAAGGGGTGGTACTCCAAATGAATGAGACTTTGGAAGAATCTGGTATTCAACAGGTGGCAATTTTTGGTGGACTTGAAGCTTCTGATTACGAAAGCCTTGCCCAGCCTCAGCAAAATCAGCAGGTGGTGCAGCTGCTTTTTCGGCCACCAAAAACCATGAAGCTTGATGAAAAGGCAGTGGAAGGACTTTTGGCAGGCCGTGGACTAAAGGTGGCTCTTTTAGAAAACCAAGATATTTTGTCTCAGGTATTAAACTTAAAGGAAAAATCTTATCTTGTAACCTTACATAGTTCTGGAGGAAATAGAGATATTTTAGAAAGAAAACTTAGTGTATTTACTGATTTTAACCTTGTTCCCCCGCTGGTTCAAGAAAATTCTGGGGAAAATCAGGGGGAGGGCTTTGGAAAGCAGCTGGTGTTTCAGCCTGATCGACTGGCTGCATCACGGTTTTCCACCAACGGTATGGAGGTGGCCCTTGCTGCAAACCAGCTGGTGGCGGGGGTGGAGTCAGCTCCCTTTTATCAGGAGGGACGGCGTATTCCTTTGCGGGTAAAGCTTTCCTCTGGCCATCAGCTTAGCTCCAGTGAACTGGCTGCCATGAATGTTCAGCTGGAAAAGCTGCGGTTGCCCTTGGGCCTGCTTGGTTCATTTACGGAAAAGCCAGCCCAAGAAATTTTGTATCGCTCTAATAGGCAGCCAGCAGTGATTGTGTATCATGATGAAACTTTGGATGCAGTGTCTCATGGTGAGGTTCAAAAACTGGCTTTTCAACAGGATCTAAAACTCCTTGACCTTCACCAAAAAGAAAGTCAGGAAATGGTGGGAAACGGTACTGTATTGCTGGTGGTGGCTTTGTTGCTACTGTATTTTATTATGGGAGCACAATTTGAATCCTTTTTGATTCCCCTGTTGTTGCTGGCTGCCCTGCCTCCTGCCTTTGGTGGTGCCTTAGCCTTGACCTGGGTGAGTGGTCATGTGTTTTCCATGAACACGGTAATTGCCTTGGTGGTGCTATTTGGAACTGCAGTGAACAATAGCATCATCCTTTACGAAAGCGTCCTGCAGCAGGGTGGTTTTTCTGTCGGCTCCATTGTGAAGGCTGCAGTGTCCAAGCTAGAAACCATCCTTGTAACAAATCTTACCACCATCTTTGCCTTAGTGCCCTTTGCTCTGGATCCCACAGGTACCAATAGTCAAGCTTCCTTGGCGGTGGCTATCGTTGGGGGACTTGGACTTTCCATGGTGTGTGTGCTGGTGATTATTCCCGTGATCTTTGCTGCTTATGGGGAAATTGCTGGTAGGAGGTGTCATGGCTAGAAATTGGTATCAGCGGCCAGTGCTGGTGTTCTTTGTGTTCTTATCCTTATGCCTCATAATGGCCTTTGCTGCTAGAAATATGGAGCTTGGTCAGTCTTCCAGCAGTTCCTATCACCTGTTTTCCGTGGAATTCGATTATTTTGGCATGGATGCACAAAGCCTTGAATCCTTGATAGCCCTGCCCTTAGAGGAGGCGGTTATGGGCTTACCTGGGTTAATGGACATGGAGATTCAGTGTCAGTACGGAAAGGTGTCTGGAACCTTTTACTTTTATCCCACAGAAAAGCAAAAAAATGTGTATTTGTGGCTTCGAGACAAGGTGGATACCCTGTATCGTGACTTACCCCAGGGAGTGCAAAAGCCTAGAATCCTTTCTTCCGCCGCCTCTGGAGCAGGCAAGGATAGGGTTTTAAGCATTGCAATTCCGGTGAATCAAAGTAGCAGCGACAATCAGGGGCTGAGAAGCTTTTTGGAAAATCAGCTGAAGCCCCAGCTGGAATCGGTGAAAGGGGTTTCCCAAGTGGTGGTAGCTGGCGGCGGTGTTGATGAGATTCTCCTTCAGTTTAATCCTGACAGGATGGCAGCAGGCAACATCAATCCCATGGCCTTGGGGCAGATCATTCAAGAGGCAAATAGCGTGGCCCCTGGCACCTGGCTTCAGCTGGGAGGAAAACGACTTCCCTTGGTGTTTGAAACGCAAATTCAACAGCTGGAGCATATTCGTCAGCTGCCTGTGCAAACGGGAAAGGGTGTGGCTCACTTTGAGCATTTTGCCCAGATTTCTCGTCAGCAACGGCCGCCAGAGGAGCTCGTTCGGGTAAACGGGAAAGAATGTCTTTCCCTTGTGGTTCATGCCAGCTATGACGGAAATCTGATGGCAATTTCCAGAGCCTGCAGAAAGATTATTGATGGCGCACTGAATCAAGCTGATGTGCATCAAGCTGATGTGTATCAGGATGATTTTTCTGGTCTTGACTACCAGCTGCTCTATGATCGGGGGGAGGAGCTAGCTCAAATCATGAAAAATATCCTTGTGGCCCTGGCTCAAAGCCTCCTTTTGATTTTGCTTTTGGTACCAGCCTTTTTTCCCCAGGCTCGAATCACCGGACTGGTGCTTTTGTTCCTTCCCACCACGGTGCTGTGGACAGGAGGCCAGCTGAATCTTTTGGGTTTTTCCTTGAATCGCCATACCCTCAGCGGCATTACCATTGCCCTGGGCTTGGTGGCAGACACGGCCTTTGTAGTGGCGGAATTCTGGAATCAAACTCGGTGGAAACATGACGTCCTGGTAGGGGATAATGGAGATTTTTTTCATGGAATAGGTTCCCTGCAACGAAGCATGGTGGCTTCTAGCCTAACTACAATCTTGGTGTTTTTGCCCCTGTATTTTCTTGATTCCTTGGTACCAGGAATTCGTGAGGTGGCAGTAACCATGGCCTTGATGATAGTTAATTCCTTAGTTTTAGGGGGATTTTTCCTTCCAGTGTTTTTGGAAATTGGCACAGAAACACGGCAGCTACTTCTTCCTCAGTCTGTAAGTCAATCTGTAGAAGAGATTTTTGTGAAAAAAAGCCTCGCCCTTTGCGATTTTACCCGAAATCGACAAAAACCTTGTCTTGCAATCCTTTGTTGTCTCAGTGTTTTGCCAGTGCTTTTAGCCTTGGTGGCGGGAAAAAATCTTACCTTGGAGGAAAATCCTTCTTTTATTACAGCTTCTGTGGAATATCCCACAGATACAGCTGCTTCTGTCATTGACCAAGAGGTGGCTCCCTTCATTCAGGAGGTAAAAAAATTTGAGAGTATTACCTTTGTAACAAGCCGCTCCACCACGGGAGTGTGCCAGTTGGAGCTGGGAATTGATTCAACAAAAGTCACCGGGAAAAAGGCTACCCAACAGCTCCTTGATTCCATCCAAAGCCTTTCCTCTCAGCTTCATTCAGGCTCTCTCCACGTGAATAACCAGCAGCATGAAGGAAAACAGGTTCACGAAATTCAAGTGGCAGTGGTGGGAGATGAAAGTCAGCAGTGCAAGGACTATGCTCGCCGTTGTATTGAGGCTTCGGGACACAACAGTTCCATTGTGCAGGGGGTACTGAATTTTAAAGAAGCTGAAACGCTGGTGCTTGTTCGCCCCCAGCTTCAGCAGCTGGCTCGAATCGGCTTGGAGCTTGACCAGGTGGCCAAATCTTTGCGGTGGTTGATTTTTGGCCCTGTGGTGGACAAGTGGATTCAAGCTTCTGGTGAGGAGGATATTCGTGTGGTGGGAAAAATAGCTGAAACGAACTCAAGACACCTTGAAGCAGCCCTCGGTAAGAACTCCCTTACAGGTGAATCCAACAGTAAAAAAATGAACCTTTCTCAGCTTGAATCCATGACCATTCCCATTGTGGCCTCTGGTAAGGTGGACTCAGCCGGTGGAGCAGGGGGCTTGCCGCTTTCTGCCCTAGCTCAGGTGGAATTGCAGCCGGGAAGGGGAAAGCTCTACCGATTGAACGGTCGCCCCTGTGCCTATTTTACTCTGCAAGTGGCTGCAGCAAGCACTCAGGATGCAATGCAACTGGTGGAAGATTTTTTGCAAGATTTTCCACTGGAAAAAGGCTATAGCTATCATCTTTCTCGCCAAGTTCGAGAGCTTTCCCATCACTATCAGATTTTGGCCCTAGCCTTGATGGCTTCTGTTGTGGGAATATTCCTCTTGCTTTGTGCTTTGCGAGAAAAGCCCTTGGAAGCCTTTCTTGTGTCCACATTGATTCCTTCTTCTCTTGCCTTGCCGGTGCTAGTGCTGGCACTTTTAGGAAAGACTTGGGAAAGTGGAGATATTGTGGGCATGGTTTTAGTGGCTGGCTTGGGAGTCAACAACGGAATTTACCTGATTCAGTCTACAAAGGAATACATGTTCATACAGATTCAAGATAAAATTGCAAGTATTTTTATCACATCCCTTTCCACCATCATTGGAGCAATTCCCTTGTTGCTGTGTGAAAGCGGTTCCTTTGCTGCTTCCCTGTCCTTTTTTATGGTGTGGGGAACGGCTGGGTCACTGCTCACTTCTTTGCTGGTGTTTCCGGCAGTTATAGATTTTTTTTACAGGAGGTATAGATGAAAGATTCTATCTTCAGTTGGCACAGGATACTGGCCCTTTGTATCCTGTTGGTGCAAGTAACCATGATGGTTCCGGCTCAAGAGCTGTATCTTGGCAGGCAGCTGGGAAACAGATACTTGGAGCAGTATCTTGATCGAGCCGACATGGAAAGCTCCCAGCAGCGTTGGCAGGAGCTGGCAGATCAGGGAATGCTGGTGGCTCTTACAGCCTGGGAGTCATCCCAGACCTACCTTTTGGAGCAGGATCCTCAGCGGTGGCAGGCTGAACGTGACTTGCTGGAGCAGGAGCTAGCGGAAGAACGTGAAGTGCGGCTGGCTCAGTGGATTTTGGATAAGTATATTCAGTCCCAGTCAAATCCTAAGTTCCAGCAGCTGGCTACAGAATTGGAGCAACGTGCTGCTCAGTGGCAATTTCAGCAGACAGATGAAGCAGGCACCCTGGTGACTACTCGTCAGGTGGATGTTGCTGATAGTCAGGAAGCAAAGGAACAGTGGCTCAGCTCCAACCAGCAGCTGATTCAACAGTACTTGGATGAAAACGCCCTTTCAATTAACCTTTTAGAAGGTCAGTTGCAGGAACTGAACCTTGATGAAGCTACTGGTGAAGCACTGGCTCAGCAGGCTGCCACTAGCTACCAAGCTTACCTTGCCACGGAATACGATTTGATTCTCCGCTCAGAAACCATGGATTTACTGGGAAACCTTTTGTATGACCGGGAATCCCTTCGGGCAGCCAGTGCCAAGGAATCTGCGGACAACATTGCTCTCACCTTGATTCAGGAGGCAAAGGCTTCTACGGAAATTGCTGTAAAGGAGCTTTTTCAGGATTTTCAGGATGATGTGGCAGAAAACCAGCTGGAAGAAGGTGAGATTCTTGTGGCAGGAGACCAATGGGCACAGGAATTCCATCGTCAGTTGGAGGAAGGGCTTGCAGTGTGGGACAAGGTGGAGGTGGAATTCTTGAGCCATCGAAGTCAGTGGGAACAGGATGCCCTTGAAACCTACGAGGCTGGAGAAGAAGCCTGGCTAGAAGCCTTTCAAAAACTCCAAGCTGCTCGCCAAGACTGGGAAAATGAGATTATGGAGGAATTTCAGCAGGGAATGGAGGAATGGAGTCAGTCCCAGCTGGAGCAGGAGCTAGAAATTCAGACTGCTCAAGAAGAATTGGTGCTTTCCTTGCAGGAAGAAATCCAGCGTAAGGAGGAGATGGCGGTACTGTCTGCCAATGTGTACAACCAGATGCGTAGTCTCTTAGCCTCCTGCTACCAGGGGGTAGAAAACTGGTACAGCAACTGGGCTCAAAAATATAACAAGGTCTATTCCTATTGGAAAACCGAGGACACTGCAAAATACAAGAGCTTTTTTTCCCAAGGTACTCTCGAAGGTCTTGCTGAAACCTTTGCAACAAATTCCAGCGGTAAAAGTGAAATCGATTTGGAATATTTAAGTTCCTCTGATACAAGAAAAAAGTTGGAAAGTCAAATCAAACAGTGGAAGACAGCATATCTTGCCAAAATCAAAAATGAAGTTGAAAAAGAAATCCTGCAGCTGGAAAACAGTATCCAGTCAAGTGAAAATGCTCTACATAAGTTGCAGTCCTATGGTTCATATGATACCTATACTACATCCACACCATTGGTAGAAATACGAGAATTACAAAGAAAAATTGTAGCGGATCAGAATCGAAGAAATGCTTTGCAAGCACTGCTTCCTGAACTGGAGAGACTGAACGTAAACCTGTCTGGAGATGAAATTACTTCTTATTTGGCCAAGTCTTCTTTGATAAACATTGATTTTGATAAAAATTTGTGGGATAGTAGTGAAATCCTTTTGCACCAAGACACTGGCTGGCTTGTTCTAGCGGAAGCTGGATTTAAAAATCTTGAAACTGCCACAAATAATTTTTTAGAAGCGGTGAATCCCACTTCTTTGGAGGGAAGCTCCAGCGATCTTGATGCAGAAATTCAGCGGCTTGAAAACACCCTGTCCTACTGGCAGGATGAGTTAGCTGTGGCCCAGGCTCTGAAGGATTATGCCACTACCACGACCTCGTCGGCGGAAACTGCCCAGGAAACACTACAGGAACTTGAGGCAAAACAAAAAGCTTTCCAGCAGGCAGAAGAAAATTATAAAAATGCCCAACTGCTGGTGGATGAGGCTCACTCTGTCATCCAGCAGACAATGGTTCAACTGTCTAACATCCAAGATGAACTTGATGAAGCTGCACTTCGAGTGGAAGAAGTAAAAAATCAAATCATAACTCTTGATGAGGTGATACTGGGGCTTGATAAGGAGGTCTTGGAGTCCCAAATCATCAAGGTTTTGGACAGCCTAAAAAAAAGTTTTTCACCAGAGACGAACCAGGAAATCACTGCTTTGGTGGAATCCTTTTTCCAGCAGGCAACGATGGAAGGCAATTATGTTTACACAAATGCAATAGAAGAATTACTCAGTACGGCACCACTTGCGGGAGCTTCTCCGCAGGAAGAGGAACTTTTTCGTCAAGAAGCCCGAACATATTTGCTTAACGGAGAGAGTGAAGCCTGGCAGGAGGATGTACAAACTCAAGAAGAGATTCAACGTCGTCAGCTGATTCGTGATACTTACGGTAACTTCCGCTTGGAAATAGTAAACGAAAGGCATAATCAAGCTCTTGATGAAATTAAAACTATTCTTGCAAACCAAAATATTTGGAATTGTGCAACTTGGAGTGAGATTTCAGCCTTAGCAGCAAATCTCCATGATGTAGGTTCAAATCTTCATGGTGGTGCAGCCAGTGCCTTGGACCAGCTTATAATGGTGATGGTACAAAATTGGTGTCTTCAAAATCCTCTAGAAACAGGTGCTTTACAGTCATCCCCTGAGACAATAGCTTCTGGGGCTTCCTCACTAATGGATGCATTTACAGAATCGGTAGATTCTACAGAAGTCGTTTTGTCTCGAAGTGAAATTCAACAGCACATAACAGAATTACAGACTATGGAAAATAGTCTTTTTGATGTAAAGGAAACACTTACCTTTTTGAAATCACCACTTTTTTCTCAGTTTGATGAAGAGCTCCAAGATAAATTTCTGGATTATGTGGTAAAACAAATGCTCAGTCAAACAAATTCCTTGGACCAGCTTCCCGTAGTTGATGGAAGTGCATTTTTTCAGCAGCTCAGTGATGAATATGTCTGGAAGGAGGATTTTTTTCAATTATCTGAGGAGCTCCAAATGGCTCTTGATCAAAAATTAGAAGAAATAACTGATATTCAAAGTCTCAATGAGGATTTACTCTTTCTTCAATCTGTTTTGAAGTTAAAACGAGAGGATTTGGAGAAAAATGATTTCTTACTCAGCTTGGAGGAATTAAAAAACGGCTATCTTCATGATAGCACGCTTAGTGATTTAGAAAATTTACTGGAAAAATGTAGTGGAATAGAGGACAGTTCCTTGTTGTCAGAGAGGGATTGGGAATCATTGCAGCAGTTTTTTGTGAAAGATGGAATACATTCACTAAAAATTCAAGAACTGCAATCTTTGGGAAATACATTAATTTCATTTTTGGAATCTTGTTCTGAAGATCCTTATGAAATTCTGTCACAGGATTCAGTACAGCAAACTGAAGAAATTTCCTCCCAGTACTTGAGCCAGATATATTCGCTACAGGATTTATCTACCATAAAAAGTTCCCTTGTGGAACCAGTGGAAATCTACCAGCTATTGGGTAACAGTGCACAGGATTTACAAGCGGAAAAAACAGGCTTGGAAAATCAGCTGGCACAAAAGGAGCTGCAAAGACAATCCGTATTCAATCGCTATGATAGTGCCTCGATAGCAGTACATCAAAGCCTTGCAGCTTATCAACAGAGGCTAGAAACATTGGATTTTGTCTACCAATCCTTTTTACAGTCTCGGATGGAGCTTCGGATTGCAGAGGAAAAATACCAGTGGGCCACTAGAGTGTATCTGAAAAGCATGGGAAGTGACTCTGAGCAAGAGAAGTATGAATATAGCAGCCCCTTGCAACGATATAACGAGATGTTGCTAGTAACAAATCGTTATCAAAAAGCCTTAGAAATTTTATCTGAGATGAAGGAGCAGCAGCTTCAAAATCAAGAGTATCTTTTTCAGCTAGAATCCTCTAAAACTGCCTTGGAAAATGTGTATCTCATGGAAGTGATTTTATCCCAAGCCCTTACGGAGGTAGCGCGGCAGGAGGAAGCCACTCGTGCTGCAGAATTAAAGGACGACCTCAATGTAGCAAAGCTTTTTTCTTCGTATGATTCCCTTCTTTCCTCTGGGGACCTTGATGCATCGGAGCTTGTAGCCCAAGGCATCAACAGTCCTACCTTGGAGCTTATTCGACTCAGTCTTGATGAAAATAATTCCTATCACTTTGAGTTAGGTTATGAAACAAACTATGTGAAAACTGGAACTACAATCCGTATTGGTGAAGAAGGAAATGAAGTTGAAGAAGATGTTTACGAATACGTCAATTCCAAGAAGGCTTTTGCAGAGGATTTGGATAGACAACTATTGGAATCATATCTTACAGACACTACGGAGACGATTGTTCGAGTAGATGGTAGCCTCCAAGTGACACGTTCAGAAATGGAGGTGCGACAATGGCTTGAAGAAATCCATGCTAAAGGAGATGATTATTTGAACAAGCTCCTGCTTGCTAGTATTCATCTGAAAGCCTATTCAGCCATTCCAAAGGAAGGTGATGAAAGCTACCTTGATATCCTCAATGATGATATTTTCCAAGCAGATCAGTTGCCCACTAGAGATATTTTCCATGGTATGGGAATAAAAGCTATTTATCAAGATGAACGATGTAAACTTGTGGCCGATGCCTACGACTTTATCTTGTCAAAGGAGGGCGGGGAGGAAGATCTTGCCCGTTATATTCTGTATCGAGAAACAAACTTGCTGGATAAAAAAAGCTGGCAGCAGCGGGAAAAGGATTTAGTTGAATGGCTTGCTTTAGATGAGATTCGCAAAGATGTAGCGGATAAACAAAATAGGCGGAATAGAGATGCAGCAATAGCCTTTGCCTCTGCTGCCGCGTTATCTGTTGCTGCTGCATTTTTTCAGCCTTGGTTATTTGTAGCTGCAGGTGCTGCATTTATTATAGGTATTGTTGCCGCAGATGCAGCCGCTAGTCTTGGAGCTGTAAAGGATGGTATTTATGATTTAATGAAGGGCAATAAAGAAAATGCTCTTAAGGCAAGTGAATCATTAAATATTTTATTGGATAATTTACAAGAGGGAAAAGAAACTCTTCAAAAGCAGTGGGAAAAGCTTAATTTTTTCTATCATGGTAATGAAGAAAACGTATCTGTTGCTGGGGAAGAATCAACAAAGCAGGCTCTTACGGTGGAAGCAATCATGGCTGCAGTACAGAAGATGCTTAATCAAAATCAATTTGTATCTTCGCACGAATACGAAGGTCTTCTCACTACTGAGCTTCTATCCTCCTTATTAGAGCAAGAAACTAATGGTCTCGATAGAGCTTCTGAAGAAGGCCACTCTTTAAAGGTAACTGATGTATTACTTCAAGCTGCTCAGAAATTCAGCAATGATTATATGGAATCTGGCGAAAATCTTTCCAAAGTGGCTGTCGATATACAGGAAAAATCTCAGATTGCCATGACAGGTTTTTATCAAGTTCTTGGTCAAAGTTTGGAAATCAGTGAAGAGGACCGAGAGAAGCTTATGCTGCTGGAAGCTCAAGCTACCGATGAAAGTCTTTCCACAGTACAAAGACAGCTTGCCATGAATGAGTACCAAGTACTGTATCAATCCCTTTATGCCATGGATACCTTCACCCAACAGCAGCTGTCCAATCTTGCAAGCTGTGCCTATGGAAGTGAGGGTTGGAATAATCTCTTGTACAAAGAAAATGTTTACAACAGCTACAAGTCGTTGTACAATACAAAGGTAGACGTTGCTTCTGGTACCGAAGAATATACTGCTTGGTTACAAAGCGTTATGGTACAGCAGGCAAGTGCTGGCTGGGAAGATAGTGCTTTGCAGGTAATTGGACAATCTCAGCATCAGTGGCAGCTGGAGCGTGACCTACTGAACCGTCGCCAAGGCTTATGGGAAGCAGAGGTGATGGAAACCCTGTCAGCAGGAGCGAAGAGCTGGCAGCGTGTGGAGGAAAAGCTGAATAAGGAATATACCCTGTGGCGACGAAGCTTCCAAAAGGAGCTGGAGGAACGGCAGGGAGAATGGGAACAAAATTATCTTGATTTTCTCCAAAAAAAAGAGGCTTGGGTACAGGAAAGCCACCGTCAGGGCTTGGTTCAGGGCCTAGGACAGGAGCTTGTTACCGACTCTGAGTTTTTGTCTCCTTTTAATCAGCACGATGTAGAGGAGCAGCTGGCATATCTTAGTCGAAGCATGGAAAGTGGCATTAGCTCCAAGACAACGGAGACTGTGGTAGAATCCCTCCTTGCCACCTCATACCTAGACCAGCTTATCTGCCATAGCTCTACCTTAGCAAGCCTTGGAAGGAATGCAGGAGCTGGAATTAAGAAAAATTATCGGAGTACTGCCACTCTGGAAAGCCATCTGGTGGCCCAACAACAGGTTGCTAAAACCAGTCAGCTGATGAAGGAGGTAGCTGGACGACAGGCCGCTGAGTACGGACAGGAATTGTTGAACCAGATGCTTTCAGCGTATCTTTCTGGAATCGATTCCCAAAATCAATCTATGGTGGACTGGCAGCAGTATTTGGCTCGTGATGCAGGCTACACTGTGGATGGAAGTATTCGGCGTACCATTGTGGTGGATGCAACTCTGCTAAATCCAATTAAAGAGACCCAGTATCTGCCAATGTACCAGCAGTATACTCCAAATACCCCAAATCTCCGAAAGGTGGAGGCAACTTCTAGCGAAGCTGCCTTGCTGCAGCTTGGACTTGCACAAAAGGAATTGGAGCTGTGGGGACAAAGTATTTTGGGAGCTGATGGTTTGCTGGAGCAGCACCTAGGAACTGCCCCTACCACTGTGGAAAATCCTGATGCCACTGGCTCCAAAAGTGCCGCATTCAAGGATATGGGAAGTGGCCAGATGGGAGCCATTTTGGTGGAGTACTACTGGAACAATATTCAGGCTCGCAGGGGAATGGAGGAGTTGAGCAAACCCGGCCACGACAAGCGGCTGTTCGACGATCGAGGATTGTCGTTTACTGCTCCCACCCTGCGGCAGGTTACAGAAATTGCCATGAACATTGTAGGTAATGTAACAGGTCAAGTCTGGCTTGGATATCTTGATGATGCACTTTTTGCCAGTATGGATCTCGCCGGGGGATACAAGAGTGCTGATGAAATTGGCAAGGAGCTAGCTATAAAGGTTACCAGTGCGGCTATTGGTGCTGGAACGAGCTGGGTAGGGGATTCAATTTCTAATATCAGCAACACTGCTGGAAAAATAGCATCTACAGTAGGACTGAATTTAGCAAGCAGTTCCTTGTCCACTTTAAGTACTCAGACCCTACAAAGCATTAACTTTAGTAAAATTAGAACAGGTGATTTTTTCAGCACGGAAATGTTTACTACCCAAATGGGAAGCTGGAACACTTGGAAGGGTGTTGTGGCAGGAGCTACAAGCACTGGTGTGAGTCTTGTTAGCAATAACCTGTTGAATAGTTTGAACATGAAGCAGGTGAGCGGTTTCAATTCTCAGCAGATACAGAGTATGGAAGCCATGAATGGCTTTGTAGGAAGCCTTGCAGAAACAGCTGTGGAGTATGCCATTGCTGGACAAACAACGGTGAACCTGCTGAATCTTGCTGACATTGGACAGATGTTTGGCATAGAAGGCCTTATGAAAAAGGATGAAGCAGGAAACCTTACGGGAGAGTATCATCGAAGTGGCCTTGTGGAATTACGGCTAGGAGGTGATGAAGGAGTCAAGCTGGCCGTTGGGACAGTTGGAACTGACATGGGAATTGGGGTTGTTTCCAGTGCCTTGGACGGTCTTGGAAACCATATCATAAACGGGCGGATACAAGGCTATGTCAGCAAAAGTGGTCTGAATATTGGAGATAGTCTGCGAAGCCAGTGGGGCTTTGGAGATGATGTGGCAACAGAACAGCTTTCATCCATTTTGGGAGGAAGCACCGTGCTTGATGTTGGAGGAATCGAGGGAGTTGCACAAACAGTGCTCAACGAACAAGGTCAACGAGTGGTGAGCCTTTCTGGATACCGAGAAGGAATGAGTGCAGAAGAGCAGCTCGCCCTGGGCCTGGTTCTCCAGCACGAAGCCCATCGAAACGGCATCATCAGCACAGCAAGCCAGCAGTCAGCCGAAACCCTAGCTGCCACCACCGCCCACACCCAGATGGCACTGAGTATGGCCTCAGATAGTCGCTATACTCAAAGCATCATGAGTCTAGTGTCTGGCAATCAGAACCTACAGAACGACTTGAATGCCTACATTGCCGCTTACCAGTACGGTAATAGTACCATCTTCAGCGACTACGTTGCTGGGAATTATGATTCTAGTGCGGATTATTGGCTATTTAAATTGGATGGTAGCATTGAAGATACAGCTGAAAAGGCAATGTATAAAGAATATGTTGACGAAAATGGAATTGTTCGGCGTAAAAAAATTGAAGGTTCCGAATATACTGGTTCTCGAATAAAAGCATTGGTAGAGGTCATTGGAATTGAAAATGTTAAAAGTATGCTGTCGTCGCTTCCTAAATCTATACAAGATATTCCAGATCATGTTTTACAAAGTGCATTTGGATGGAATGAAAAAATTATTGCAGATTTTAAATCAAATCCAACTTTCATCAATATCGGTGATCAATTATTGCAATCTGATGAAGTTTACAACCTTATTTTAGGAGAAATGTTGATGTATGAAAATGGAGGTACTTGGAATTCTCAGACTGGAATATGGAATACTGGAGAATTAAAAATTTCAGGATTAGGAAGTAATGACAGTTTGGGTGTAACAGTAAAGGATGATGGCTCTTATCAATTTTTTACTGCTGGTTTGATATTTACACGTGAAGCAGATGCATTTGAAATTTATAAGAATGGTAAGACAGGAGATAATGATACAACTTATGAACAGAGAGACAATACTAGAATTTCAGCATGGAAACGAGATTTATTTACAGATGAAACTTGGAGTGTAGCTTTGGGAAATGCCGCCACTAGTATAGATAGAAACTCGGAGACCACGGTAACGATTGATGGTGATGTTCATACCGGAAACACATTAGTCTCAGATTATTTTAAGATGAGGCTTATTGATTCAAGTAATTATCACTTGTCAGAATATGGTGTAAATCAAGTTGGTATCTTTACAGATGCAGTGACATTATCAGGTAATGTGTTGAATAAGGCTGGCTATGATGGAGTAACACCAGGACGATATTTATATCATCCTTTTGGTAGTGGTGCAGGTTCAGAAGGATGTTTTGGACCTATGTCTGATTATGGAGTTTCAGGTTACAATAATCCAAATGTTTTTGGAACAGGTGCATGGCATTTTCAACAACAGCTTGATTTATTCAAGGAATGGGGAATATACAATGGATATGAATTCAATATCCAGCTAACAGGAAAGGTGAGACCATGAAAAAGAGAATGACAATAATGTTTATGATATTGTTTACCGTATGCTGTCTGTGGGCAGAGACCAACTGGTATCCTTATGAAATTATAGGGCCAGAAGTTTTTAGTTATAGAGACGAAGATGTTGCTATCAGATTCTGTCCGACAGAAGTGGAGCACTACCATGAATCTGAGTGGGATGGAACTTCTTATGGTGTCATAGATGTGTTTTCAGGTAAAGTGAAGGTTGTGGATGGTTATTATTACTTAGCAGAAACTTTAGGAACTGAAAAGCCTCATGCACTGCTACTTGGAAAGAATATTGTTATCTATACAGAAAATGACCATGAGAATTTTGAACGCTATAAGGATTGGCCCTCAGTACGGAAGAAACTGGACTATGAGGTCGTCAGTAACTCTGGTAATGAAGAGTGGAATATATATACCTATTTTGTGACTCATGATGCAGGAATTAAGAAAATTACCTCATCCTCATCCTTGCTAGAAACAATTGGAGGAAAAGTTCAAAGTTATCTTCCAGAAAATTTACTTGGAAAAATTTTTCTTAAGCACCATGGAGATGTTCGGCAATATTTTTTCTATGACTCTACTATCAATCCTTGGGTGGAGGCTGTAGAAGGAGATGGAATCGGAGAATATTTGGATATTGAATTCAAAAAGCCCTCTGATGAACTACAGATCCTTAATGGTTTCGTAGATTTTCGCAGAAAACACTTGTTCAAGGATAATAACAGGGTTAAAACTATTCTCGTAGAATCAAGTGAACCAAAATTCTCCCAAGAATATGAACTTGAAGATGCAGCTAAATACACAAGCATTAAACTACCCGTAAAAACAAACAGAGTGAAAATTACCATCAAGGAAGTATATCCTGGAAATAAGTGGCAGGATACTTGCTTGTCTTCTATTCTTGTTACAGATCCAGATCTTCCTCCATATTCTCAGCAAAAGGACAGAATCTTGCAGTTTATGAAAGAATATGGTCTCTGGAACTTGATTCAAAAGTATAAGCAATAATCCCCCGCCCGCCACCTCTCTAGTGGCGGGATTTTTCTTTACAGGTGGTTTAAAGTGGGATAAAATAGGTATGTTATAGATGATTTTGCAAGCGTGCATTGGAG
>JAEDCN010000029.1 GCA_016294105.1 Treponema sp. | reverse complement strand
CTTTAAAAGAGCAAAAGCCAGATTTATGAGATTTTTTTCTCAAAAATCTGGCTTTATATTTCAGGCCTTAAAAATTTGAGACCTTTTTCAGTGGCCTCGTTATAGACAGTCCCTTTCTTATTTTCAGAGGTTTTACAAACCAATTTTACGTATAATTCCCTAAGTTTTCCAGCTTCTAGTTCAAACTGAATCCCGCACCAATTCCTTTCATGACCTGGAAAAAGTCTGGGAAGGATACAGCACAGCATTCGGCATCCTTTACTGTTACTGGCTCCTTTAAGGCAAGCCCCAGTACCGCCAAGGACATGGCTACCCGATGGTCATCATAGCTTTCCACCACGCCACCGTGAAGGGTGAACTCTGGGTTGGGATTTCCGTCAGCAGTTAAGGGACTGTGACCATGGATAATAAGATAATCAGGCCCATCTTCTACACATGCTCCCAGCTTGGTTAATTCACTTTTCATTACCTCAATACGGTCTGTTTCCTTTTTGCGACACACACCAATGTCCTCAATGATGGTGGTCCCTTCAATAAAGCAGGCAGCCACAGAAAGAGCAGGCACAGCGTCAGGGAAGCCAGAACAGTTGATTCTCAAGGTTTTATCTGGCAAATGCTCGGTAGAAAGGCGACCTGCCACTCCATGGGTGGCGGAAAAATGCTTTTGGGCATGACTTCCACCGTATACCACCAACTCTTCCTTTTCTTTATTCCAGTCAATGCAAGCACCAACAGATTGTAGCACTGCTACAATGGCTTCATCACCTTGGCTTCCGCTACCATCAATATGCTGGATGGTAATACAGCTATCAGTGAGAAGGGCCGCCACCAAGGGAAAGGCCACAGCTTCCCAGTCAGAGGGAATGGTACGATCAAAGGCAGGAATGCTATGGGGACCGCCTACAACAATATGCTTGTAGTCAGAAGACATCTGAACGGGAATGCCCAGAGATTCCAGCCACATTTTGGTCATATCAAGATAGGGCACTTCCTTTGGATCTGTTAATTCAATTTCTAAGGTACCTTGAATACGGGAAGCCGCCATCATCATACCACTAATGTACTGAGACAGGCAGCCATCAGTAACCACCTTTCCAGCAGTAATGGGTCCCTGAACCAAAAGTGGTGGTGCATCCACATCAGGACGAGAAATATGGGTAGTAGCACCTAGCTGCTGCAGAGCCTGGGCCAAGTGTCCTACAGGACGAGTTCTAATGGACTCATCTCCAGTAAAAATACTCCAACCAGAGAAGGTGGCAGCAATAGGAGTGAGAAAGTATAGGACGGAGCCAGAATTGCCTACATCCACCACGTTGGAAGGAAGATGTACATTCTTTCCAGCGCCGTGAACCGTCCAAAGGCTATTGTCATCAGTCATTTCCACCTGTGCACCGATTTCTTTAATGCAGCGGGAAGCACTGAGGCAGTCTGCACTAGGCAGGGGATTACGAATATAAGAGGTTCCCTCTGCCAAAGCTGCCAGCAAACAGGCACGAATGGTGTGGCTTTTAGAGCCAGGCACACTAATTGAGCCAGACAGAGAACTTTGAGCGGTAATACAATTCATAGTTATTCCTCAATAGGTTTTAAAGGTGTTTTTATTTCTTCCTCAAGGAAATCGATACAAAGAATATAGAATTTATTCTTTCCAGGCAACCGAACCGCCAAGGTACGGCATAAATTGCCAGAACCTGAAGACAAATGCTTGTCCGTAAGGAAGCGGTTAATTTTAAAGGCTTCAAAGCAGGTAAAGTAAGGACGCAGACAATGGTTTCCTCCCTTTTCCTGCACATGGAAAATATAGGAATTAGGCTTATTCGCTATATGGGGGGCACAAATCATATTAGAAACTTGAATGCCATCTTCATCAAGGATAAAAATCAGCTCAATCTTGGAGTTTACAATGACAAATTCCTGCAAAACTGCCTCAATGGAATCCATATCGTCGTTTTCTATGTCGATTTGACGAATGAGCCAGTCAGCAATGGTATTTACATCACTAGTATGGTAGCGAGTCTCCCGCAAATACGACACAGAATGCTGCCGTAGTTCCCGTTGGAACTCTGCCATCTTCTGTAATGCTTCTTGCTCCAAAGCAAGCAAATCAGCAGCAGGCCGAGCAATGGCAAAGCCCTGCAAAAGGTTCACACCCAAAAGGGCACAGGTCAGCACCTCTTCCTTTGTTTCCACCCCTTCCGCCAAGCACACAGAACCAGTCATTTCCGACAGGCTCACAATGGACTTTAAAATTGACTGGCGATAGGTATCTTTATCGATTCCATGGATGATGTTCCGATCAATCTTGATAATGTCAGGATGAATCAGAATCAAACGTTCGATGTTGGAATGTTCGCTACCAAAGTCGTCCACTACAATGAGAAAGCCACTTTCCCGCTGCTGGCGTACAAAACCAATAAGCTCATGAGCAGAATGAGCCTTTGACTCAATGAATTCCAACCCGATAACATTGGGATTAAAGCCCATTTGCTCCGTCAAATTGGGCAACATAAGGCTATCGGTGGTTTCCTGCATGATGCAGTTTGTGTGGATGTTCATGAACAGAAGGGAGTTGCTTTTGTATTTTTTAAAGTATTTCAAAGATAACTGCTGGCAAAGCTGATCAAATTCACGGGTTAGAGCCTTAGAATCCGTCAAAGCAAAGAGTTCTGCAGGGGAAACTAAGGCTCCAGTGGCCTTGGAACGACCACGAACTAAAGATTCGTAGGCAAATACCTTTCCAGTCTTAATGCAGATAATGGGCTGGAAAAATGGAGTTATTTCAATGTCCTCCAGAATGCTAGAAATTTCTTTCTCTTCGTTTGATGCTGTTGTAGACTCCATATAAAAGCCTTACCTACCTTTTTCCCTAGATTTATTAAAACTCTCCATCCAATACGATTGTCTTTCAGTATACCACATTTTTACAAGAAAAAAAAGGGGAGAACCAGAAGTGTACCATAGAATCATCTTCCAAACTGGTACACTTCCATCCCCTTCATTACATTATTTGTTCAAAATAAATTCAACTCGGCGGTTCTTCCACCAGTTGTCCCGATCTCCGTGGGGCACCACAGGACTGCGACCACCCATTCCTACAGTAGACAGACGGTGGGCAGATACCCCGAATTCTATCAGCATTTTCCGTACCGTTTCAGCACGAGCCTCTGACAGTGGCACCAAGGGGATGTTACCGTTGGCAGTGGAAGTTTCCTCTGCCTCGGTACCTGTTACATTGTTGGCGTGGCCTTCAATGCGAACGGTGTACTCCTTGAACTTGTTTAGGATCTCCGCAATACGCTTTAGAACTCGAATATTGTTGTCAATGACAGATTGATCTAAGCCCTTCATGGGATCTTCGTCCTTGCCAACAAAGTCTGCCTTGTCGCTGCGAAAGATGATTGAAGGCACCTGCATTTTCAGCACGTCACCCACTCTCAGCACCAAAACATCCACGGAAATGAGCCCTGCCACCTCGGAGGACATTCCCAGTTCATCGGAAACGGAGAAAACAAAGGGATAATCAGTGGCAGACTGCACCAGCTCACCGTTGTTTCCACGTCCATCCCATACCAAGCGCTCTGTGACAGTACCAGAACCAGTACGTGACCAGAATACCTTGCCGTTTTCTGGATCGTAGACCTGGAATGACCAGCTCTTGAAGGATACAGCAGAAACAGCACCCAAGGAAATGTACAGGTCATCATCTACACCGTCGTTGTCTGGACTAAAGTACTCAGGTGCAGTGCGTACTGTAAGCTGGGGTGGTGTCACAGAGCTTACGAAGGGTGCTGTGGTGGCAGTCAACACGGTTCCCTTTGCATAATTGATGGTAATGTTTCCTGTGAGACTACCTTCCACAGGAATGGATGCCGCTGACAATCCATCCCACACAATGGTGGAAGGAACGTCCTTGTAGTCATCCTGATTCCAGGAACGCACTACAGCCCCAGAAGCATTCTTTATGTCAAAGTGCCAGGATTCAATTCCCTCTGTCAAAGTGAGGCGAATGGTAAATTTCTGCTGGTCCTTAAAGCCATCTCCGTTGGGAGATATGGTGTTCTGCTCCGCAGTAAGGTATACCTTTCCCTGACGGGTATCTACCTGCAAGTCTGAAATGGTGGCTACTGCCTTGTTTCCCGCTGCATCCTGGGAAGAAATAGTGAGCTTGTAGCGGCCGTCTTCCACCAGGTTACCAGAATCGTTTGTTCCGTCCCACTGGAAGGACTGGGCCTTACCTTCCCACACCAACTCTTGTACCAAGGCTCCAGAAGCACTTTCAATGCGGCCGATCCATTTTTCCTCAAAGCTAGAATCCACAGTGAAATTCACCACGTCCTTGTTACCATCTCCGTCAGGAGAGAACAACAAGTACTCAGTAGAAACTGATACCTCTGGGGCAACAGTATCCATGGTAAAGGGCTGGGAAAGTGTCTTGGCCATGCTACCGTTTTTAGAAACTGTTTCCAAAATGGCAGAATAAGTTCCATCTCCACAGCGCTCCCCACTGTCGGACAAGCCGTTCCAGCTGATTCGTGCAGGTAGGGAACCAGTTCCACTAAAGGTTTTTACCGTAGTGCCAGCTGCATCCTTAATATGCAGGTCGTAGGAGGCAATGCCACTTTTAGACTTAATAACAGGAGTTAAAACCACAGCATCCTGTACTCCATCCCCGTTGGGAGAGAAGACTGAAGGCTGAACCGTAAGGATAACTTCGGTGGTACCAGTATTCAGCTCAAAGGGCTGAGAAAGGGCTTGCCCCTTGTTTCCAGCTTGGTCTGTGGAGGAAAGACGATAGGTATAAGTGCCATCATCACAAAGACGCCCCTGACTGTCCAAGCCCTCCCACAGGAAGGATTCTGAAGGAAGACCACCAAAGATGTAGGTGCGCACGACCCTTCCGTTGCTATCCACAATCTCGCCCTTCCACTCTTTTTCCAAGGAGGCTTCCTGATAAATCTTCAGGGTATCTAAACGTCCGTCTCCGTCGGGAGAGAAAATGGCGGAATCGGAGCGAACAACGGCAGAGGGAGCCTCAGTGTCCAGCACAAAGATGGGAGAACGGAGGACAGGTGTCTCATAGCCGTTGGAATAACCAGCAGTAATAATTGCCTGATAGGAACCATTTGGCAAAATATTTCCATTGTCGTCAGTTCCATCAAAGAAAAGCACCACTGGAGGATTGTCCTCTCCAGAGAAGGTTCTTACCACGGTACCGTAGGTGTTGGCAATATCAATCTTCCAGTGAACGAGGCGATTTCCAGCCGCAACAGCTCCTGCAATAGCTCCTGTCCCAGAACTCGCAGCTGCTGCACCACTTCCCATGGGAATGGTAACGTCAAACAGCATAGTGTCTTGAACCGTGTCTCCATTGGGAGAAAAATAACGGCTACCGTTAATGAGGATATTGGTGCTGGGCTTTTCAGCAGAATAGATGATGTTAGCAATCTGTGTTAACGGAGCCCTATTACCAGCCAAGTCTGTAGCAGTAATGTTATAAGAATATACACCATCGGCAACAGGAACTCCCTGGTCGTCACGTCCATCCCAGGAAAATGATGCTGGGGAATCGGATTTCCAAGTAAAGCTACGAACAGCAGTTCCAGCGGTATCTAAGAAGCTTCCTGTCCACAATTCCTCTTGGGAACCAAATTGCTCCACATTGAATTCCTGCTTGCGACCCTCTCCAAAAATCTTGTCGTCATCGGAAACAGGCTGGGCCAGATTGACTACTGGAGGAGTATTGTCCACCACCACTTCGTAATGCTTTGTAGTGCTGACATTTCCATTATCGTCAGTGGCGGTAAGATAGTAAAAATACAGACCATCAGGGGCAATTTCTCCAGAGTCAAGGGAACCGTCCCAAATCACAGAGTTGGGGACATCAACACCTTTTTTTTCAGCAAAAAGCCTGTTGAAGAAATTCTTGAAAGTCAATTTTTCTGGATGGCTTATCTTGTTGCCAATTCTGCGGACAACATCATTGGACTCATTTTCAACGATAAATTGCCATTCCTTGATGTAGCGCTTGTCGGTAATGGACAGGGGAACCTCCAATTGGTCCTGAACTCCATCGTTATTGGGAGAAATATAAATCCTGCCCTGCTGGGAAAAGGCGGGAGTGCCAATACCTAAAACCACGCAAAGAAAAAATACAAAACTAAGCTTTTCCTTCATCATCTATCCTTTATTACTCACCCCACAGCTGAATCTTTGGGGCTTCTGTATCTTTCAAACCTAAATTAATAGCTGCACCAGCAGAAAATGCAGTTATATCCTGATACAGCTTCTGCCAAGCTCCACTGACGGTAATCTCACTTTGCTGCCAGCCATTGTTAAGCATAAACTGATTTTCCTTTGTGTTGATTCCAAACCGTACCGTCAAGCCCACTGAAGGCATCAGGTTGTAGTTCTTGTTGGATGTATCTCTGGCATCAAACTGCCAGCTACTTTTTATAGTAATGAACTTAGCAATTCGCAGCTGCAGTCCTGCATCAACCACCAGATTCGAGAACATGGGGAAGGATAGGTCAGCAGAAAAACCTGCTGCCACATTGTCGTTGGAAACAGAGAACAGGGTACCAGCAACGCCTACCTTGGGAGTTGCAATACTGGGCATACCGATTTCGTAAGGTTTACCCAAGCCAGTCAGTGCCCCTGCAATACGAACATCCTTTAAGAAGCTCAAATTTCCCCAATGATAGACAAGTCCCATGTTTACGGCTAGGTGCCAGTCAGTACGAGAAGCCCAACGGGTACCAGCACTAAAGGCAAAGCCAGCATACAATCGGTCCGTAATGTCCTTGGAAAACCCGCCCTGCAGGTTCAACAAATTACCATACTCCAACTTTCCCACATCACAGAAAATACCATCTAAGATACCAGTGAACACACCCCAACGACTGGGAATCAACAAGGCAATCTGGGCACCGGAACCAAAGGCTTCTGTATTTTGAGGACCGAACAAAGCGGTATAGCCAAGATTCAGCATGATTCTCTGCTCACTGGCAGTGAGAGCAGGATTATTAACAATGGAACTGGGACCAGAGGTGTAAAATCCACCACCAGCTGAAGAACCTGCGCTGGTCAACAGCTCTGGATTGGTCAAACGAAAGGCATAGTCCCCGCCCACGGGAAAACTTATAGAAAATACTAAAGAAAGAGACAGTGACAAAGCCACTGTACAAAGAAATCTCTTCATAATTCCTCCACTAAAAGAATCGGTATATTACATACCAATAACAAACACTTCTTCCACAAGAAACAGGTCTTCACCATTATTCTACATACTATGCATTGATTTTCGGAGATTTTCAAAAGGTTTATAGGGAAAACTGAGTAATCAAGGATTTACTGCCCGGCGGAAGCAGGATTTTCCTGCATGCTTTGCCTGATAGAGGGCTTTATCTGCAGCAGTATACAATTCCTTGAAGGTTGTTCCGTTCACAGGAGAAATAGCCACTCCTGCAGAGGCAGAAATAGTTACTGACTTGTCATCCTGTGAATAGGTGAGCCTCAACTCCTCCATTAGACGCTGGAGTTTTGGTTCAAGCACTTCAAAGCTAATGTTTTTCAGGAACACCACGAACTCATCACCACCAAGACGGCACACCACATCCTCACGACGGAAGAAATTGGTCAAAATGGAAGACACATCCTGCAGGGCCTTATCTCCTGTCTTATGGAGCAAGGTATCGTTCAAGACCTTAAAATTGTCCAAGTCCAAAATAACAAAGGCATGGTTCACCGTAGGTAAATGGGTGTTCAGATGGAGGAACACGTTGATAAGGTCTGTGGCGGTACTGCGATTATACAGTCCAGTAAGACTGTCCCGCTCAGCCTTTGTCTTGAGGGCCACCTCCATTTGCTTTTTCTCATCAATGTTGCGAAGGATAAAATATGCCCCAATCAGCTTTTGGTTGTCTCCCACCTCCATGTGAACATCGCACTGGAACCAGCGGAACTTGCCGTTTTTGTCCTTTGCCTTATATTCCTGAGAAATGTGGGCAATTCCTTGGCCATAGAGCTCCAAAAGATTTTCCCCAGAAAGAATACGAGTAAGACGTTCCTGATAATCCTCATCCACCTTATTGTGGATATATAGCTCTGACAAATGAGAAAAGGGCATGGTAAGCTTTGGCAATCCCAAGGACTGGGAACAATACACCACCTTATCTTCACTTAAATCAGCCTGAATAAAACCTTCTATATCAGAAAAAAGCTTTTCCCGCAGCTGATATTCCTTGTTCATTTCCATCTTCACCTTCTTACGGATAAAGAAGAAAAAAATCAAGCAAAGCAGTATCAAGGGAATGAGAACCTGAATCAGCAGTACATTGATATTGTTGTCCAACAGAACCGCAATGTGCTGGTTGATATCCTCCTTGGACATAAGCACCACGGTATACCAGTTGTTCATGGAAAGCGGATTAAAGCACAGCATGTATTCCTTGCCGGAAATGACAGCTTCCGTCTGTACCGGCAGGTTTGCTGCTAACTGGCGACGAATAGCTTCTGACACCTGCTCTTTACCAGAATCCTCTAGCTCATCAAAAATTGTACTATAATTCCATGCATTTGGATGCTTGTGGTCACGAAGAATAAAAGAGCCTGTATTATCCACTACAAAAACGAGATAGCTTCCCATTTCAAAACGGGAATCCTCGTAGCCTTGGAATTCGTTCAAGGCTACAGCACCGTGAACAATTCCCACCACCTGTTCCTGTCGATTCATAATGGGTACTGCCACCACAAAAATTTGTTTAGAGCTTACCAAGGAATCCTGTGCATCGGTAATAACAGCCTTTCCTGCCAGCAAGTCCTGCCAGTAGGGTCTTCCTGAAATATCGATAATATATTCAGTCGATCCATCAGTAGACCACACCCTCCCGTCCAAGGAGGACAAGCCCAGATGAAGGAATTCCTGGCGTGACACAATGGCATTCAGTCGATCTCGAATGTTTTCCCACTTTACGTCCTTAAATAAGACAAGATCAGAAAGGCTGTAGAGGGTACTTAGGTAGCCCTCCAGCTTTACATCCATGTAGTTGCTGGTAAATTGGGAAAGATCTAATAAACTTTCTTCTTGAATTGAGGCTTCCTTGTTTTGAAGCTCACGGTAAAAATTTAAAATAGAAAGAAGAATAAAGGCACAGGCCAAAATAAAGAGGGCAAAAACTACTCCGAACATTCTTTTTTTGACAAATTTCATGATAACAGTCCTTATCTATATTTTCGCCATACAACCTTTACTACGAGAAAAAGGAGGTGGCACAATTGCCACATCCTTTCCAGCAATACAAAACTAAAAATCCGCCAGTTTGGGAGCTCTAGGGAAGGGAATAACATCACGGATATTGCCCATACCAGTAACATAGAGCAACAGACGTTCAAAGCCCAGTCCAAACCCTGAGTGGGGAACGGTTCCGAACTTACGCAAGTCCAAATACCACCAATAATCCTCTGGATTTAAGCCTAAGTCATTGATGCGTCCTAACAAGGTGTCGTAATCAGCCTCACGCTGGGAACCACCAATAATTTCGCCCAAGCCAGGTACCAATACGTCCATAGCACGAACGGTTTTACCGTCCTCGTTGAGCTTCATGTAGAAGGCCTTAATTTCCTTGGGATAGTCCGTCACGATAACGGGCTTCTTGTACACCACCTCGGTAAGGTATTTTTCGTGCTCACTCTGAAGGTCACAGCCCCAATAAGGCTTGAACTGGAACTTATCCGCATTCTTTTCCAGCTCTGCCACAGCTTCAGTATAGGTAACACGGGCAAAGTCGGAGTTTACCACGTGGGTCAAAGTTTCAATCAAGCCCTTTTGAATGCGCTGGTCAAAGAACTCCATGTCGGCACGGCACTTGGTTAAGGCCCAGTTCAGCAGATACTTTACGAATTCTTCTGCCAAATCCATGTTGTCTGCCAAGTCGTAGAAGGCCATTTCTGGCTCAATCATCCAGAACTCTGCCAAGTGACGAGTGGTATTGGAATTTTCAGCTCGGAAGGTAGGGCCAAAGGTGTAGATGCGAGACAGGGCGGTGGCGTAAATCTCACCTTCTAGCTGGCCAGACACAGTAAGACTTGCCTTTTTGCCAAAGAAGTCCTTAGAATAGTCCACCAAGGCAGCTGCCTTTTCCACAGCCATCCCCTTAGCTCCTGCGGCAACAGCCTTTTCTGCCAGCTTTTCTGGAGACAAGGTGGTTACCTGGAACATTTCTCCTGCTCCCTCGGCGTCACTGGCAGTGATAATGGGAGTGTGAACATACTGAAAGCCCCGCTCTTGGAAGAAGGTGTGGATGGCAAAGGCCATCTGGCTTCTCATGCGAGCCACGGCACCAAAGGTATTTGTTCTAGCTCGAAGGTGGGCATTTTCTCGAAGGAATTCCATAGAGTGGTTTTTCTTCTGTAGAGGATAGCTATCTACCGGAGCCTGACCTAAAACCTCCAACTGCTCCAGCTGCAGCTCCACAGCCTGACCAGAGGCGGGAGAAGGAACAAGTTTTCCTGTGGCTCGAAGACTGGCACCAGTGGTAAGGGACTTGAGATTAGCCTCCAACTGATTGAGGGAGTCCTGAGAATTGGCCCCTTGTGTGAAATTGGGATTTTCCCTGTCAAAGGTTAGCTGAAGGGAAGCAAAGCAGGAACCATCATTTACCTGCAAAAAAACAAGATTCTTGGACTCGCGCTTGGTGCGCACCCAACCGCTGACGACAATGGTTCTTCCGTCAGCCTCAGAAACAAGGATATCCTTAATCAGTTCAGTTTTCATAACAGTTCATCATACCACGTTGTAAGAATATGGTCAAAGGGAGGGGGAAAAGAAGGAATAATGATGAAGAAGCCTGTCTACAAAAAAAGCCACTGGAATTGAAGTGTCCAAAATGGAGCCCTTCTTCCAGTGGCTTTTCGTCAGTTGTTTTCTAAAAACTTATACTTCGGCACTCTCGTCGGGGTGGCGACCAATAGGGGCATTGGACAGCATGAGCTTGAGGCGATTCAACTGGTTTACCTCGCTGGCACCTGGGTCATAGTCAATGGCAGAGATATTGGATTCAGGGAAGCGGTGGCGCAATTCCTTGATCATTCCCTTTCCAGTAACATGGTTGGGCAAGCAGGCAAAGGGCTGAACACAGGCAATGCTGGGTACTCCAGCGTGAATCAGCTCCACCATTTCGGCAGTGAGGAACCAGCCCTCACCAGTAATATTTCCCAGCTGAACGATGTCGTCTACCCCCTTCATCAGGTCGTAGATGGAGGCTGGCGGGTCAAACCGCTTGCTCTTGCCCAGCACCTTCTTAATGCGGCGACGGTACAGCTCCAAGAACCAAATCAGGCGGCGGGCATTTCGCTCCGTCTTCTTGGGGAAGGCTAATTCCTCGTGGCGGAAGATACCAGTGGAGAAGGTGTAGAACAGGAAGTCTGCCAGGTCGGGCATAACACACTCTGCCCCTTCCCGCTCAATAACACGACAAATGTCATTGTTGGCAGTGGGATGGAACTTTACCAGAATCTCACCAACCACACCAACACGGGGCTTTTTTACGTTCAGCAGGGGCAATGCATCGAATTCCTCTACAATACCTTGAATCAGCTTGTGGTATTTTCTTACCGACAGTGATTTAAGCTGAACCTCTGCACGGCCGCTCCACTTTTCGTAGAGGGCATCTGCGGAGCCAGAGGTGGCCTCATAGGGGCGAGTTCGGTACAGAACCCGCATCAGCACGTCGCCAGTCATCAATGCCATCATGGCACGGTGTAGCAGGGCGGGAGTAATCTTAAAGCCAGGCTGAGATTCCAAACCAGAGGCGTTCAAGGAAAGCACTGGCACATGCTCCAGTCCAGCGTCCACCAAAGCACGGCGGATAAAGCCGATGTAGTTGGTGGCTCGGCATCCACCACCCGTCTGGGTAATCAGCAGGCTCACGTGATCTAGGTCATACTTTCCAGACTTAAGGGCGGCAATCATCTGGCCAGCCACCAAAATGGATGGATAGCAGGCATCGTTATTAACGTACTGCAAGCCAGTTTCCACCGCCATGGTATCTACCTCTGGCAGGATAACAAAATTGTAGCCAGAATACTCAAAGGCCTTTTGAATCAAGCGGAAGTGAATGGGAGACATCTGAGGAGCGATGATGGTGTGAGTTTTCTTCATCTCCTTGGTGAAAATCTGTCGCTTGTAGGCTGCAGAAATGGACACAGGCTTTTTCTGCTGACGACGTTCCCGCTCCCGCACTGCTGCAATCAAGCTGCGGATACGGATACGAACGGCACCAAGGTTGGAGCCTTCGTCAATCTTGATGAGGGTGTACATTCTGCCATGGGCCTGAAGGATTTCGTCCACCTGGTCTGAGGTAACGGCATCAAGACCGCAGCCAAAGCTGGTAAGCTGTACCAATTCCAAGCTGGGGAAGCCAGACACAAAGGAGGCTGCACGATACAGGCGGTTGTGGTAGGTCCATTGATCCACAATGCGAAGAGGGCGCTCCACGCTTCCCAGGTGGGCAACAGAATCCTCGGTAAACACAGCCAGTCCAAGGCCAGCCACCATTTCTGGAATACCGTGGTTGATTTCTGGGTCCAGGTGATAAGGGCGGCCAGACAGTACAATTCCCCGTCCTCCCATGATAATCATCTGGGTCAAGGCCTCCTCTCCTGCCTGCTGGGTATCCTTTCTGAACTTTTCCATTTCCTTCCAAGCAGCTTCCACGGCTCTGGCGATTTCTTCCTGGGGAATATCGAATTTTTCCTTCAATTCTTCGTGGAGACGAACTATCAACCTGTCCTTGTCGTAAATGGGCAAGAAGGGATTCATAAAGGTGATGGAAGGATCACGACGAAGTACCTCCACGTTGTTGCGAAGCACCTCGGGATAGCTGGTAACGATGGGGCAGTTGTAGTGGTTACCGGCACCCTCGTCCTCCTTAATTTCATAAGGAGCACAGGGATAGAAGATGAACTTGATGCCCTGCTTCAGCAAAGCTTCCACATGACCGTGGGCAATCTTTCCGGGATAACACACGGATTCAGAGGGAATGGTTTCCAAGCCCATTTCGTAAACGGAGCGGCTAGAACGAGGAGAAAGTCGCACTCGGAATCCCAACTGAGTAAAAATAGTAAACCACAACGGATAATTTTCGTACAAGTTCAAGACACGAGGAAGCCCCACATCTCCACGGGGAGCATTTTCTGGACTTAAGGGCTTGTAATAAGAGAAAAGTCGCTTGTATTTCCAGTCAAAAAGGTTGGGGAGCTTCCTGTCTCCATGGTCGGAGCCTGTGGAAGTGTTATGCTTGTTGCTGGCATCCACAATCTTAAGCTCATCTCCCAATTCTGCACCACGTTCACAGCGGTTTCCAGTGACAAAGCGACTTGCCTTGTGATCATCTCCTGAACCAGCAGTAAAGGTGTTGATGGTCATGAGACAGTTGTTGTTACACTTGCCGCAGCGACGAAGCTCCAAGTCCACCTTGAAGGAATCAAGCTGATCTGGGGTGGCGATGTTGGAGCGGATGGTAGGAGGCACAAAGGTGGCTTCATCTACACCCACGGGAGGACGAATCATATCCTTCCACTGGTCTAGGGCGATGAGGGCTGCACCATAGGCACCCATCAAACCAGCCACATCAGGACGGAATACGTTTACACCAGAAATCTTTTCAAAGGCTCGCAAAACGGCATCGTTGTTAAAGGTTCCACCCTGCACCACAACCTTTGATCCGATTTCGGAGGCACGGCGCAGTTTAATAACCTTGAACAGGGCGTTCTTGATAACAGAATAAGAAAGACCTGCAGAAATATCTGCTACGGTAGCACCTTCTTTTTGAGCCTGCTTTACACGGCTGTTCATGAATACGGTACAGCGGCTTCCCAAGTCAACAGGACGTTCTGCCAACAGGGCCTTGCGACTGAATTCCCGCACATCCATACCCAAAGAACGAGCAAAGTTATCAAGGAAGCTTCCGCACCCAGAGGAACAGGCTTCATTCAGCTGGATTGAAGTGATGGCGCCATCCTTCATTCGCAAACACTTCATGTCCTGGCCACCAATGTCCAAAAGGAATTCAACTCCAGGCACAAAGAAGTCGGCAGCCCGATAGTGGGTAATGGTTTCTACCTCACCAGAGTCTACGCCAAGAGCTGCTTGGAACAAAGCCTCTCCGTAACCAGTGGAAACGGAACGGGCAATATAGGCATCCTTGGGAATCTGAGTGTACAAATCTTTCAGCACCCGCACCGCCAAGTCCACGGGATTTCCAGCGTTTACATCGTAGAAACGCCACAAGATACGGCCAGCGGCATCAATGAGCACCGCCTTTGTGGTGGTGGAGCCTGCGTCCAATCCCAGGAACACGGGACCAGTGGCTGTCTCCAAGTTGGCAGAAGCAGCCATTTCCTCTGCATGACGACGGTGGAATTCCTCCAGCTCGTGCTCATTACGGAATAGGGGCTCCAAACGTTGCACCTCACTCATTTCCGCATCCACCAGATTTTTCAGGCTGTCACGGAATTCTCCCAGCAAGGGGAAGGGCTGCTGCTTTTCTGCAGACTGAACACAACTTAAGCTTCGTTCAGCAGAGAAGGCGGCACCAGCGGCAACGAAAAGCTGGGAATCGGGAGGAGTAACGATTTCCTCATCCTTAAGCTCCAAGGTAGTAATAAAGCGATACCGCAGCTGATCTAAAAAGTGGAGAGGTCCTCCCAAAAAGGCTACATTTCCACGAATGGGCTTTCCACAGGCTAAGCCAGAAATGGTTTGGCTTACAACAGCCTGGAAGATACTGGCAGCAATGTCTTCACGACGAGCTCCTTCGTTAATAAGGGGCTGTACGTCAGTTTTGGCAAATACACCACAGCGGGCAGCAATGGGATAGATGGTGGAGGCACCCTTGGCCATTTCGTTTAGGCCAGGAGCGTCAGTTTCCAGCAAGGCAGCCATTTGGTCAATAAAGGCACCAGTTCCACCGGCACAGGAGCCATTCATACGCTGCTCCACGCCCCCAGAAAAATAGGTAATCTTGGCGTCTTCACCACCAAGCTCAATTACAACGTCAGTGTGGGGAATGAGCTTTTGTACAGCAGTAGTAGAAGCCACCACCTCCTGGATAAAGGGGATGTTGAGCCACTGGGACACGGCAAAGCCACCAGAACCAGTAACCTTTACGCTCAAAGGCTGACGTGCGCCTGCAGGTAACTCCTGCTCGAGCTTGTCCAAGGCCCGCTTTACCACATCCATAATGGTTCCACGGATATCTGCCAGGTGACGCTGATAGTCGCTGTAGCAGACAGTGTCGTTTTCGTCCAAAGCCACAAACTTTACGGTGGTAGACCCTACGTCGATTCCCACTCGCAGAGGTGGAACCGAAGGCTTGAAGGCAGTTGGCTTGAAGGTAGCAGCCTCCAAACCAAAGGTCTTTGCAGAAGGTGTATTAGCAGCAGAGTGCAAATCCATAGAAAAAATCCCTTTTTGTGTAGTTAGTGTAAGGAATTCAGCAAATCATCTAACTACATTCACTGCAAGCAATAACAGTAAAGCAAGCTAAAGGGTTCACCAAAGTCCCGGAGGTCCTTACTAAAAGATACAAAACCCCCATACTATATAATACCTTCTAAAGTGTAACGAAAATGAAGAAAAGTTGCCATATGATAATAATACAAATCTGTACTATTTACAATTTTTTCATAGAACAGCTTTGCATAGATGGGGCTGGTTCTAGGGATTAGATAAAAAAACTCCCCCGCCACAGATGGAACTGGAACGAGGGAGGTTTTTGTCTAAGTTCTAACTGTTACGTTCTCACTGAAGTGAAATTGACAAAGCCGGAACAACGCCCCCATAGGTAGCGACGACGCTGCCGCTGTTGTAGGCATTGCCGTAGTCGTTGATGCTGCGCGCGTCGTAATCAAAGCTATAGCTGGGCGAACGTAGCCACCACATGCCGCCAGAGCTAGCTTCACTAGCCTGATATGCCCCTGTAGCCTTGGCATAGTCCGTGGTTACGCGAATACGTGTATTGCCTCGTCCAGATACATTATATTCAGCAAAGCCATATTCTTCTTTGGTTACTTCCTGCTCACTTAACAAGAAGATTTTATCTTTAGTGTTTGCACAGGTATACTTCGAGGCTTGGGATAAATTTCCTGCTGCATCTAAGGTACTCTGAGCACTATTATCTACAATAGTTGGAGCAATAAAATTTCCAGCTGTTTCTGTAAAGGCTGTTTGCAGGAAGCCAGCATCTCCATTATAGTCACTGACTTCTTTACTACCACTATTACCATTCAACCACTTGCGAATATTGCTCCCCTTGTAGTTATTATTAGAATCATCCCATTTTATACCACCTGTCAGGATGTTTTCTGCCAACAACAAGGCTGTTCCTGTTTCAGCATAATCCTTGTTCAGGATACGCCACACAATAGGTTCTACTTTGAACCACTTTTTACTTGCTCCATTCTGTCCCACTTGGGTTCCGTCACTGTATTTATATTGACTGCCTGAACCGCTAGCCATTTCTTTTGCCTCTACGTAGTAGTTACTATCATTTCCAAGGTAATAAGTAAACATTCCCATTTGCCGACTCTTAGTCCTGTCCACAGTTACATCAGCAGCCTTAATGGTCTGAGGCCAATCACCAAAAGCTATGTAGGTCCACTTACTATCAGTGTTGTTTGGACTTTCATAATCAGAAAGAATCCGTGGTTCAGATGTAAACTCATATACCTTTGGTCCTTGTTGTCCCTCTGGCTCCATCTTGGAAAACTTTTACAAAAAAATCTCACCTTTCTCCCGCAAAAAACGCAGTTTTTTTCACCTCCAAGTCTATAATATTTATGAACGCTTTTTCACGGAGACTGAATGGAGAATCAAACCACCACCGAAAACCGTAAACACAAGGATTCCCTCTTTGTAGATTATTTTTCCAAGGACAGAGACTGGAAGCAACATTTTTTATCTTTGTACAACGCCCTCCACGGCACCAACCTGCAAGTTGAAACCACCAAACTAGAACGGGTCAACCTAGAACAAGTTTTGTACATGGACTACTACAACGACATTGCCGTCATGGTAAACGACCAATTTATTCTCATGATTGAACATCAGTCCACCATCAACCCCAATATGCCGTTACGATTACTGGAATACGTGACACGAATCTACGGCAACAAAGTGGATTCTAAAACAAAGTTTTCAAACCAGTTGATTCCGCTAGCTAAGCCAGAGTTCTTTGTCTTTTACACCGGCAACCAAGACCTACCCCCAGAAAGCTACCTATACCTGTCGGATGCCTTCCCGAAGCAAGATACAAGTGACGAAGCTTCACTTCCGGGGGTCTTGGGGGCAGGCGCGGTTTCGCAGGGGCTCAACCGAGACTCGCTAAAGTCGCTGTGCCACTCGCGACTTTCCGGCCAAAAGGCCGTCGCTCCCTACCCAAGCGGTGCTGGGGTTCTCGCAGCAAGCACGCAGTGCGTAGCTTCCAGCGAAGGGGAGGTTTTAGGAGGGGGAAACCCCCGCTTCCGAGTAGAGGGGTTGCCCCCTCCTAAAGAAATCACCCTTGAATTAGTGGTAAAAGTATGTAAAATTAAGGGTGAAGAGCCGAGTCAAATAGTACAGAATTGCCCCGACTTGGAGCAATACGTGCAATTTCTCAAGCTCATAGACAAGGCAAAAGCAGATGGACAAGCACAGCCCCTCACAAGAGCTATTCGAGAGGCGGTACGTCACAACATCTTAAGAGATTACTTGGAACGTAAAGGAGGTGAGACCTTGAGTATCCTAACAGCAGAATACGATTTTGATACAGCTATGGCAGTAAAACAGGAAGAAGCTTATGCGGAAGGTATTTCCATCGGGCTGGAACGTGGAATTGAACGTGGGCTGGAACAAGGCCGACTAGAAGGATTGGAACGTGGAGCCTACCAGAAGGCACTGGAAACAGCGAAAAAACTTCTTTTACGAGGTTATTCTTCTGAAGACATTGCAGATTTATCTGGTCTCACATTGTCCCAAGTACAAGAGTTACTTAACTTATAAATGACACCGTCAACCAAGACTATCCCTGAACATCTCCTTTCCCGCCCCTTTCACTATTATTTTCCCTATGATATACTACCACCATGAAAAAGAAATCCTTGCTGGCGGCGGGAGCCCAGCTTTCCGTCTTAACCCTTATTTCCCGTACTTTGGGACTTGTTCGAGAAGCAACAAAGGCCGACTTCCTTGGCACCTCTGACTTAGCAGATGCCTTTGGTATTGCCTTTATGATTCCCAACCTGTTCCGCCGCCTCTTTGCAGAAAATAGTATTTCAGTGGCCTTTATTCCCACCTTCAAGGCCTACCTAGAAACCTCCGACACCCCAGAAGGTCACAAGGAAACCCAAGATTTTGTGAATGCCACCTGTACTCTAGTTACCTTCCTTACAACAGTAGTGGTGGTGCTTGGTATTTGCCTCACACCTTTTATCATCCCCCTGTTTTATAAAGAAGGAAAACTTTCAGTTCTTCAGGAAACTACCCTTTTAACAAGAATCATGTTTCCCTATCTGCTGGTGATTTCTGTGGCAGCCTTTTTCCAAGGTATTCTCAACGGACTGAAAATCTTTGCTCCATCGGGATTTACCCCCATCCTGTTCAACATCATCGTTATTGCCGCCACCTATCTTCTTTCTCCTCTGATGGAAAATCCTGCCAGAGCCATGGCCATTGGTGTCATTACCGGAGGAATTGTGCAGGCGGCATTCCAACTACCCTTTGTGCTGAAGGGAGGTTGGAAGGTGTCTCTCACCTCCTTGAAAAAAGCCTTTTCAAACCCTGGCACAAAAAAGGTACTGGCTTTGGTGGGGCCCACGGTTATCGGAATGGCTGCCTACCAGCTGAACGATATAGTGTCCACCTCCTTGGCAGGACGAGCAGGAACAGGAGTGGTTTCCAGTCTCCAATATTCACTGCGTCTTCAGGAATTAATTCTGGGCATCTTTGCAGTGTCCATTGGCACCGCGATTTTGCCAGACATGGCAGGCTTGGCAAAGCGACAGCAATGGGATGAATTTTCTGCCATGCTGACTCAGTCGGTAAAAATCATTGCCCTTATCACCATTCCCATTACCTTCTTTTCCCTCATTACCGGGGAAAACATCATCGCCTTAGTGTACAAGTCCAAAAGCTTTGACACCAATTCCGTAGCCCTTACCCTAGAAGCCTTTACCTTCCACATTGCTGGGCTTTTCTTCATTGCCGTAAACCGCATTATTTCCCCAGCCTTCTACGCCCAGGGCAACACCAAGTCCCCGGCTACCGCAGGAATTATGGGCTTTGCAGTGAATATCCTCTTAGCCCTGCTGTTGGTGGCTCCCATGAAAGGCGGTGGCATTGCCCTGGCCCTTACCCTAGCAAGCCTTGCCAACACCATCTTCCTCCTTATCTTTTTGCACAGGACAAAGCGATTTGCTTTGGGGTCCGTGGTAAAAGGCATGGTGGGCTACGCCCTGAAAATGGTGGTGCTGTCTGTCTTGGCTTCCCTGCCCCTGCTACTGCTGAAGGATAAGATTTTTGGCCTTTTCAGCTTTAACAACCGCATTTTGCAAGAGGGACTCCCCCTGATTCTTTGCGCCCTTATCTTTGCAGCGGTGGGTGTGGCACTTTTAATCTTGACACGAGACTCCCTGATTCAAATGATTGTGAAAAAACTAAGGAGAAGAATATGAATACCATGAATCTAGCTGAATACAATCGACAACGGCAAAAGGCTTTTTCCCAGATTTTACGGGACAAGAAGATTGATGTGGCATTTTTTGAGGACACAGAAGGAAGACGAGATCCTTCCCTCCGCTACTTTACTGGCCAGCCCTCCGATGCACTGCTGATTCTCACCGCTGAGGGACAATCCATCCTCATTCCCTGGGATGTGAACATGGCACAGGAAATGGCCACCGTTGACTCTATCCTGCCCTACACCGACTTTGGCCGTACAGCCACCAATGCCCTGTCTCAGATTCTTGCCAAGCTGGAGCTTCCTAGCACCGTCACCATCGAGCTGCCTCCCAGCCTGCCCTACCCTGTCTACGAAAAATACCAAAAGGCCATTACCCAAGCCTTGGGCAATTCCACGGAGGTTCACCTTTTATGCCGGGAAAATGGAGTTCACCAGGATGCAGTGAATATGCGGGCCATCAAGGACCAGTATGAAATCAACTGCATCAAGCGAGCTTCTGCCATTACCGACAATCTCATGCTGCTGCTGGAGGATGGAGTTCGTTCTGGAACCATCACCACAGAAATGGATGCCGCATTGCTAATTGAGCGGGAATGTCGAAAAGCTGGTTGTGAAGGCACTGGCTTTGACACCCTAGCAGCAGGCCCTGAGCGAAGCTTCGGTATTCACTGCTTTCCTCCCTACACCGCAGGAGCCTTTCCGGCAACAGGCCTTTCCATTCTGGACTTTGGAGTGGTGGTGGAAGGCTACACCAGCGACGTGACCCTTACCTTTGCAAAGGGCCCCCTTACTCCAGAGCAGGAAAAGCAGCTGGAACTGGTGCAAAGGGCCTACGATGCAGCCCTAGAAAAATACAAAAATGGCCTAGCCATAAAAGATGCAGCTCAGTTTGTAGACGACATTTTTGCCCAAGCTGGTCGCACCATGCCCCATTCCTTGGGACACGGCTACGGCCTTGAAGCCCACGAGTGGCCCACCGTCCGAAACACCCAGCCACCAGAGGCTCTCTTCCGCCCTGGCATGGTGGTAACCCTGGAGCCCGGCCTTTACGACACAAAACTCGGTGGTTGCCGCTTGGAGAACGACATCCTCATTACCCCAGAAGGAAATGAGGTACTAACCAAGGCGCGAATCATCAGATTGTAGGAAGGCAAATAAAAAAGAGCGAGGTAAGCCTGAAGTGCACCCCAATTATTGGACACTTTAGCTAGGATCTTTTTTATATAGCAAAAACTATACAAGAGTTAAATCTTGGACAATCGATCCAGCAAATGCTGCAAGGAATCATCCAATAACGAGGAATTATTCTTATCAGGAAGCTGCTGCACAAAGGGACGCATAACGTTCATGATGCGAGCAGATGCAGCAAACTCGTCAAATCGCTCCACAATATCGTATCGTTCAGCAGGTACTTCCACCAAGCCCTTTTCACGAATATTTTCTGCCAACTCCATTAAACCAGGTTTTCCAGACAGCTTGCTAATGATATACTCCATCTGTAAGGCCTTCATACTGCTATTGAATCCATTTTTTTCTTCCTGAGGCAGATATTCACAAAGACGCTTTAACTCCTGGAACAAGCCCAAAATAGCAGTGTTTTCCTTTGGCATTACAGGATTTTCCAAAAGCTGCTCAATTTCCTTGGCAACAGTATCTGTCTCATGATGGGGTAATGTTGCTTCATAGGCTTCATCAGCTTCTTCAATCTCATCAAGAGAAAGCTTCTGCTCATCACCCATTTCAGCAGCTTCATTGTTAAAATCCCAAGGCATATCCACTTCGCTTTGGAAGGGCATTCTATCCTCTATTTCAGACTCTGGAATAAAGGTTGGCTCAGAAAACTCACCCTCCATTTTCACGGGATACTCTTTGGGAGGAAGAAAATCCTCACTGGAAAGTGCTGGCTTGGAAGGCCGCTGTGGTGGAAGTGAATCAACGTCATCTGGATCAGGACTCATGGGAAGCTCTTGAGTTTCTGGCCATGAGTCAAACTGTGGCTCTTGAAAAGGCTGTTCTAGAAGTTCACCCCGTGGGGTAGCAACCGGCTCTCCAATAGGCTCAGGTTCGCTCTTTCCTTCCTGCAGAAAAATCTCATCAGGCTTTTGATTTACATTGTCAAAAATTTCGTCTTCCTCGCTCTGAAAGTCCAAGGCAGGATTTATCCCAAACAGCGGCTCGTAATCCACAGGACCATCATCATGGGTAAGGGCTCCAAGATGAGGCTTGGAGTTTTCAAACTCCTCCTCAGATTCATTGCTCTCTAGCTTCAATGGGTCGTAGTAGTCCAGATTCCGCTTCTTTTTTGTGGATTTTTCTGGCTGCAGCAAGAAGTGGTCGTTGTGATTTTCCCGATAATGCTCCTCATCAATCAGAAGATTCAAATCAGTCCAACGCTGCCCCTGCTCCCTATGAACAGGCTGGCGTGCACCGTCATCTGAATAAATATCCCGCAGGGAGGAAACCACCTTGGGAGCAGGAACAAAATCCTCCTGACTTTCCTCTGGCTCGCTCTCCAGCTGGGAATACAGGGAAATCCGCTCCACAGCCTTCTGCAGGTAGCTGTTATCCGAATCCCAATTTAAGGCCTGCTGATAAAACCGCATGGCATCACCATACTGATTACCCTTTTCGTAGCAGGAAGCAAGGGCAGACAAAGCCACTGAATCGTTGGGAAGTCGCTTCAAGTATTCAATCAGATACACCTGTGCCTTTTCCAAATTACCGATTTGACGGAACCGCAGGGCCACATCCAAAAAATGGAGAAAATGACTGCTATCAATCTCACAGATTTTATCTAAAGTCTGCTGAAGCCGCTCCAAATCATCACAGCAGGCAAAATACTCTGCCAAAAGATGACCGACTCCCAAATCAAAGCGGTATTCATTCAGCAGCTCGTTGAGAAACTCCCCTGCCTCCTGAAATCTATTGGCATTCAACAGACTACGAACGTATTGCAGCTGTACCCCCTTGCTCTTTTCTTGAACAGGCTCCACCCGTTTCAGCAGACTGCGGGACTCCTCGTTTCGCCCTTCGTGGCTATACACATCTGCCAGGCCCAACAGGGAGTGAGAATCGGCTTCTTCCTGACGAAGCACTGTCTCAAACCGCTGGCCTGCATCATGATATTCACTTCGCTTCAGCTGCACCATTCCCATGGACCGCTGCAAATGGATATTTTCGGGAGTAACCTCAATTCCCTGACACAGGATGTTATAGGCTTCCTTATGCTGATTGTGGGACATCAAGAACAAGGCATAGCTGTTGATGGCATCGCTCCAGCCTGGCTTGGCTCTGAGAGCAGCCTCATATTCACTGATCACTTCATCGTAGTAGCCTAATTTTTCATACTCTTGGGCAAGATTGTAGTGGAGAATAGGGTGGTTGGCATCTAGCTGCAAGCCACGACGATAGGATGCAACGGCATTCTTGCTGTCGCCCCGCAGAGAATAAATAGTTCCCAAATGGTTGTAGGCCAGAATATCCCCTGGGTTTTGTTCAATTACATGGTCAAAGCATTCCAGTGCATCATCAAAGTGCCCCATCTGCTTGTAGGTGAATCCCAAGGTATAAAAGGTTTGGACACTGTCACCATCAAGGGACAAGGCCCGCTCCAAAACATTCACCGACTCCTCAAAGCACCCCATTCGTCGGTAAATTCCCCCTAAACCAATGAGAGCCCCATAGTCGTTCCTATCCTTTTGTAGAATCTGCTGATAGATGGCAAGAGCTTGCTCATCCTGCTCACTGCGGATATAGGTTGTTGCCAGCTCGTGGAGCAATTCCAAATTATCTGGAAATTCCTGAAGCAACCGCTTGAACAGGCGAATTGCCAACTCAAAGTCTCGTGCCAAAACTGCTGATCGTGCCCTAAAAAGGGTGTTTTTGTGAGTTGAAGAAATTCCAAATGTCATAACTTTTCCTTAATCATAAGATTGAATGGTAGGCCGTGCGTACACCTCTTGGGACAAAGGCCCAACCTGACCATTGTATTCAGAAGCGATGGCAAAATAATAGATTCTACCATTCTTTAAACCCGTCAGCCGAACAGAATTTTCATGTCCAACTTTTACAGGTGAATCTCCTTCCAAAGCCACCCGACCAAGATATTCTCCTGGACGCTCACCATAGTACACGCAATAATTTGTTGCCTTGTCTATGGTATGAGACCAAATCAAGTCCACATAGCCGTTCCCTGCTGTAACCTTTACATAAAAGGGTGGCAGGGGTGGCTCATGCTCTTCGTAGCACAGGGTGACGGAGGCTACCGAAGGAGTGCTTGTACCAGCTCCATCGGGATAGAGCTTCACCATCACCTGAAAGTATTTACCCTCCACCCCAGAAAGCAGCTTTCCAGGAGGAGCGGGAACCCAAGCAGGACTTGTTTGATTCCAGCTGTAAAAGTTATCTCCTGCACGCACAAAGAATTCCACATCGGTTTCTTCAGGTACAATGGTACTGGCTTCCAAGTGAGTCAACTGGCTACCCACTGGCACCTCCAGAGGCTCACTGATAAAACTACCACCTTCTGCAGTATAACGCACAGCTGTCCAACCTGTCTGATAATTCTCCTGATTTTGATAAAAAAAATCTTCCGTATTGGCTATAGAATTTCTCAAGACTCTAAAATCATCAATCTTACCTGCATATGAAGGTGAAATTTCAAACATCGCAGGATTACCCAGCATCAAAGGATAGACACCACCACGTTCACCACCAGTCATGGTAATGTATTTCAAATCCTCTACTAAGCCGTTTACCCGATATTCTAAAAGCCCCGTTTCCGCATCGTAGGACAAAATGTGATGGGACCACTTGCCAGGAATAATACTTTTAGTACCAGAAAGGGTTATCTCACCATTGTTCTCTGTGTAGCCAGCAAAAAGATTGGTACAATTCCATTGCAGATGGTTTCGAGCAAAGGATGCTTCCAAAATCTGATACAGGGGATAGCCCTCCACCGTGCGGCTAGAACGCCAGGAAATCACCGTCTCTCCGTTGTCCACCACTGCAGGACAAAGCCAGAACTCCATGGAAAAGGAGCCTGTCCAGTTCAAGGTAGAAAAAATGGAACCTGGAGCTCCCACTACAGCGAAACCACTGTTGTTGCCCACAGAAAGTCCAGCTTGCTTTCCCATGGCCCCATCCTGCACCAGTCGCAGATTGGAATTTACCACTTGGAATCTACCAGCATCGTCCTTGAGGTTGTCTCCCTCAAAAGAAAAAAGCATCTCCGTGTCAGCAGAAACGGTACGAGAGGCAGTGGCCAGCTCCAGAGAGTTTTGACCATATTTGCCAAGACCTGTGGTAATACCGCTCATGGAGGAAATCTTGCTCCACCCCTCTTTTCCCCCCAAGGTAATGGTCTTTTCTATTGAGAAAGCAGATTGAGTGGACAAAACCAGTAGACAAAAAAGGGCAAAACAGGGTATGAGTTTTCTATTAGATTTTAAAGACATGAAAACAGACACAAGAGAACGACGACAACAACTCCAGGACACAGCTCACAAAGCTCCTTCTACAAGCGGCGTCTACTTCTGGAAGGACGAAGCAGGCACCGTGATTTACGTGGGAAAGGCCAAAAACTTGAAGAATCGCCTTTCCTCCTATTTTTCTGGCCGCAAGGACATTAAGACACAGATTCTCGTATCCCGGGCAAGTTCCATCGAATATATCACCACAGCCAACGAGTACGAGGCCTTTATCTTGGAAAACAACATGATAAAGGAACATAATCCTCGCTACAACATCAACCTGAAGGACGGAAAATCCTATCCAGTGCTGCGGATTACCAACGAGCCCTTTCCAAGGCTGTTTAAAACAAGGCGCATCCTGCAAGACGGCTCCAAGTACTTTGGGCCCTTTCCCGATGTGGGAGCCTTGGACACCTTTATTGAAACCCTCCAGCGGCTCTATCCCCTGAGACGTTGCAAAATACTGCGGAAGCGAGAATCTCCCTGTATGTATTACCATATCGGAAGATGCGGCGCCCCATGCTGTGATCGGGAATCAGAACACACCTATAACGAGTATATCGGTGAGATTGAAAGGATTCTTGAGGGCAAAGGCCCCGACACCGAAGCACGACTTACAGCTGAAATGAAGCAAGCCGCCAAGGAACTAAAGTTTGAAAAGGCAGCCCGACTGCGGGACGGAATCGCAGCTCTGCGGGTTCTCAGAAGCCAAAACGTAGTGGAGGACTTTGACCCAGAAGATCGGGACTACATCGCCTACTTTACCGAAGGGGAATTGGTAAGCTTTACGGTGCTGAAAATGCGGCAGGGAAAGCTTTTGGGGCGGGACAACTACCGCACCGTCAGCTTGAACGAAACGGAGGAATTGCTGGGAGAATTCCTTGCAGCCTATTACACCGAAGCCTCCATGATTCCGCCAAAAATCTTTGTACCCACCACCACGGGCCTTGATATTAGCCGCCAATGGTTTGCCACCACCTTGGAGGTTCAGCCAGACATTCAGGTGGTGCGAGAAGACAGCCAAGTTTCAGCGCCAGACTCCCAGGGACATAAGGCAGAGCTGCCAAATCATAAGCGACACGTGGCAGAGCTGCCAAATTATAAACGGCATATGGCAGAGCTGCCAAATTTCAAGCGACACATGGCAGAGCTGCCAAATTATAAACGGCATATGGCAGCCATGAACATGGCATTCCAAAATGCACGGGAAGATATTATCCGCCGTGTTCGTGAGCGGGGAGATATGCCTGCCATGGAGGAATTGCAGAAGCTTCTGGGCTTACCCCACCTTCCTGTCCGCATCGAAGGCTTTGACATTGCCCACATTGGCGGGCGGCTCCCAGTGGCCAGTCTCATTAGCTTTTACAACGGAAACCCCGACAAGAAAAACTACCGTTACTTCCGCCTGAAAACCACCGACGGCATTATCGACGACTTTGCCTCCATGCGAGAAGCGGTGGCCCGTCGTTACACCCGTCTGTTAAACGAGCAACAGGACCTGCCAGACTTGATTCTCATAGACGGTGGTATTGGCCAGGTAAATGCGGTGCAGGCAGTGCTTTCCGCCCTAGAGCTGGATATTCCCGTGGCAGGCTTGGCAAAGCGGGATGAGGAAATTTATCGTCCCGGCAACAGCACTCCCATCTGCCTGCCAAAACGCAGCGAGGCATTGCGTCTTTTGCAGCGGGTACGAGATGAAACCCACCGTTTTGCCACCAGTAGAAACCAGCGACTAAGAACAAAGGAAAATACCGTCAGCGTTTTTGCAGGCATGCCCCACGTGGGAGACAAGCGGGCCAGAAGTCTTATGCTCACCTTTACCAGCCCCCAGCAGCTAGTAGAAGATTGCCAGTCATATCTGCTAGAGGCCCAAGCTACCAAGGCAGCCACAGGAAAAATCCTTTTCCCCAATGCCGAATCAACAAAAGAGGCTAAAAATAAGGTAAATCCTGACATTAAAACCTCTGCGGGAAAAATCACTCTGCCAGCAGGGCCAGACGAAAAGGAGATTTATGAAGCGGCTCCCATTGCAGCCCTCCTCCACATCCCCAGAAGCCAGGCAGAAGATATTCTTGCAGCCTGCAAGGATTTTGTGGCAGAACAGGATGCTGCAAAAACTCGATTGAACAAGGGCCTCAGTGAAAAAGCTTCACCAAAGGACTTGGATGACACCGCTCCTAGTGGCACCAATTCTGCCACCGCCCAGTTGGCTGCCCAGCTTTTTGATGAAGATGAGTATGAGTTTATAGAAGAAAATGAATCCTTTGCCGCAGAGGATGAAATAGAATACGGAGAAAAAAATTAACCTGAAGCTCCATCTTGCAAACTGCATCTTGTAACAAGGGTACAAGGTGGAGCTTGCAAGTACAACTTCAGGCTAATATATAGAAAAAATCGATAGCTTTAACCTACTGCTGTTAGGCCATTAGCCTAAAAGCTGTCCCCCAGTCAGGGTTTTCCACAGCTCCCGCAGGATAATCATGTGGGCAGCCTCGTTGGGATGGATTCTGTCAGGGGAGAAGTTACAGGTGTAACGCTGAGAAAGAGCCTGGTCAAAGGCAGCTTGCAGGTCTACAAAGGGTAGCTTGAATTCCGCTGCCACTTCCCGTGCTGCAGCGGCATATTCCCGCACCATCTTTCCCAGAGGATCTTCCTTGTTCAACTCCAGCATGAAGGGAGAGAGAATGCACATTCCAGCCCCGCAGTCCAAGCCAGAGCGAATCATCTTGCGACAATTCTCTTTGAAACCAGCCACATCAATAAGCTCGTTCAATCCAGCGTGTCCGTCAAAGTGGCGCCAAGCGTCGTTTACACCAATCAAGATGGAAATGAAGTCGGGCTTGCATTCTAACACATCCTCCTGCCATCGATCCAACAGCTGGGCAGAAGTGTCGCCACCAACACCACGGTTAATTACCTGAACGTTCAACTCAGGGCAAAAGCCGGTAAGGGCAGCCTGCAAAAAATAGGCATAACCGTTTCCAAGGGACTCACTTTTCCAAGTGGGAGCCAAAAAGTCACGGTCACAATCAGTAACGGAATCTCCCGCCACTACAAAAATAGAATTCTTCTTCAAAACCATGGGAACCTCAAAAACCAAGAATAAGTATCGTTACTCTTTAGCTGAACTTGCTTCTTCTTCTTCTTTTTTTGCCTCATTCTTGTCCTTTAAGTCGGCAATACCGATGAAAACAGAAATCAATCCAACAAAGGCAGCCACAACAGGAGAAGCTCCCTTCAAAAACGAAATGATTTCAGCGCCCCAAGACAAGCCACCGGGAAGAGCTGCAAAAACAGTAAATGCAATAAGAACAAGTCCCACAATAATCGCTACCATAGGAAAACCTCCATACTCATTATCACATATTTCCCTGGTTGTTGCAAGATTCTTCCTTTAATATGAAATCATACAGGCCACTGGCAAATGGTCGGAGTAGCCCTCATCCTTCCATAAGGCATAACGAAAGGGAATAAGATTCCCCGATTCATCCAGCTGTACCCAAGGGCCATTAGACAGGGCTTCAAAATGGAGAATCTCCAAGTTCCCCACCGTAAACACATGGTCGATTCGCTCCCACTGCTGCTGGTACCAATAGCTTCCTGCACTGACTGTATCAGGATGAAGCCAGCCATTATCTGCCGCCACGGAGCCTAGCAGCACCTTTCCAGAAGCTTGTTTGAAAGCAGTAAATTCCCCCAGCTCACGATTGAAGTCACCGCAGACAATACCACGGCCCGTCTCACCAGAATCTGCCAGCACCCGACGTAGCTGCCATTCCAACAGAGCTTCTTGCCGAGCCTGCCAAAATGCAGCCTCTTCTTCCCCGCCTGACTTAGATTTCCAGTGGCACACAAAAAGATTCATTGCTTGAGGATTTTCCCCTTCCTCCAGCAACACCTCCACCTCCAGTAGAGGCCGTAGCTGGGGCTGATCTCCATTGGTTCTGCAATCTAGTTGGTGTACCCGCTTTTGCCCCAAAGGAAAGCGAGAGAACACACCGCAGCCAATGGCACTGCCCTCCTCTACCTCAAAGCACATCCAGCCATAGGCATCGGAGCCCCGCAAACGACCTGCAAGGCCATTGGAAATGTCGTACATTACCGCCATATTTTCGATTTCCTGCAGCACCAAAATGTCTGCATCAATCTGCTGGATGGCATCTAGCAATCGCTCCAGCCGATGCTCATACAACTGCTGACTCCATATACTCTTGCTACCACGGAACTCCGCATACTCCAAGCCAGAGGTTTGGGCATCAAAAAAGGTCTGCACATTCCAGCTCACCACATACAGCTGATTTTCACCAGATGCAAGAGCTTTACCAGCTTTACCCCCCTCCAATTCACAAGAAAAAAACAGCAGTGATAGCACCACTGTCCACAAACTGAGCCACAATCCCTTCATTACAACCTCCACAACACAACAAAACTCTTAAAAATAAGCTCCATATATATTGTATGGTTGAAGGAGGCAAAATTTGACAAAATCCAGGATTTTTTTTAGAAAAACGTGAAATTATTTTATACTAGAACTTTTTTAATACATTTTCTACAAGAACAAATCTCATCGTTGTCTCATTTTCTTGTAGTCATATTCTGGGTCATATTCAATAGAACCAAACAGCTGGATTAACTCCTCAGATTTTCTCCGTTGAATAAATTCCTTCAAAGCGGTGTTTACCGTTTCCTTCTTTGTATCACAGCCACCAATTTCATAGGCAAGCTCCAACAGCTGAGGATTGATTGCTAGGTTTGTTGCCATAACAGCACCTCCTTATTTTCTAGTTTACACATAACTATGTGTGAAATCAACAAGCTATAAAGCGTATCTCAACGCTCCATTTTTATTGTATGGTTGAAGGAGGCAAAATTTGACAAAATCCAGGATTTTTTTAGAAAAAAAGCAGCCTGCTCTATGCAAGCTGCTTTCCGTCGCTGGCACAAGGCCAGCTTAACCAGTTTTGCAAGCAAAACTGGCATCATTACACGTTAAACTTAAAGAAGATAATATCCCCATCCTGTACGATATATTCCTTGCCCTCCATGCGGTATTTTCCAGCAGCCTTAATTTCTGCCTCGCTGCCGTACTCCACCAGGTCGTTGTAGCTATAAACTTCAGCCTTGATAAAGCCCCGCTCAAAGTCAGTGTGGATAACACCTGCAGCCTTGGGAGCAGTGTCTCCCACCTTAATTGTCCAGGCTCGACATTCGTCCTGTCCAGCGGTAAAGTAGGTGCGCAGCCCCATCAAGTGGTAGGCTGCACGAGCTAGAGTTGCCAAGCCAGATTCCTTCAAGCCGATTTCAGCCAGGAATTCTGCTCGCTCTTCGGCACTATCCATTTCTGCCAAGTCAGCCTCAAACTTACCACAGATAACCACCACGTCGCTACCCTGCTCCTGGGCAATCTTTCGCACTGCCTCCACGTAGGGACTTCCATTCTGAATGCCATCCTCGTCCACATTGCACACATACATCATGGGCTTCATGGTAATCAGGTGGCAGTCGTAAAGGGCAAGTTTTTCGTCGTCAGTTAAGTCAGCAGTACGAGCAGCCTGACCGTTTTCCAGCAGGGGCTTTACCTTATTCAAGGCAGAAAGCACTGCCGCAGCCTTTTTCTGGTCCTCTTTGCCCATAACACGGGCATTTCGTTCAGCCTTTTCAATCCGCTTGTTCACGGTGTCCAAGTCAGCAAAGGCCAACTCCATGTTGATGGTTTCAATATCGTCCACAGGATCAATCTTGTTGTTTACGTGAATAATGTCGTCGTTTTCAAAGCAGCGGACAACATGGGCAATCACCCCCACCTCACGGATGTGGGCCAAAAACTGGTTTCCCAAGCCCTCACCCTTGGAAGCGCCCTTTACCAAGCCTGCAATGTCCACAAACTCAACGGTGGCAGGAACCCGCCGCTTTGTCTGGAATTTTTGAGAAAGAAAATCCAAGCGAGCATCAGGTAAATCTACGATTCCCACGTTGGGATTGATGGTACAGAAGGGATAGTTGGCTGCCTCTGCAGGGGCAGCAGTTAATGCAGAAAAAATGGTGGACTTTCCCACGTTGGGCAGTCCTACAATACCACAGTTAATAGCCATGTTTCAGCCTCGTAATGAAAAATTGATGTTTCCCCTACTATACCACGGAAAAAAGCCTCGGTGCAAGTTGCTGGAATCTGAGTTTGCAAGTTGCAGGGAAAAGTGATAGCAAGTTGAAAGCCCTTAACAATAA
>JAEDCN010000049.1 GCA_016294105.1 Treponema sp. | reverse complement strand
GATTTTTCCGACTGCGTTTACAGGGTGTAACACACTACACTTTGCCCTGCAAAGAGCCGTGTGCCAGACGTTCCCTCTGGACTCCCTTATGGCAGGTCTTACGCCCTGCTATCCTACGCCTTGCGGCTTCGGATAAAAGAACGGCGGCATGACGGTTACAGCTCTTGCGAGGGAGTATCCCAAAAACACCGTCACCATCGTCATGACCGTCATGCAGGGGATAAGGGTGACAGTTACGGCAATCGGCAGGGGGCATCCCAAAACTGCCGTCACCACCGTCACCGCTGTCACCCAAAGGGCAGTTACCCGCCGAAGAAAGGAAGATGATGGATTATGCCCTATGCAATCCTGCGTTTCCAGAAACGCAAAGCGGGCGGCGTTGCGGCTTGCGAACGCCACAACGAGCGGAAGAAAGAAGCCTACAAAAGCAACCCAGATATCGACATGGAACGCTCTAAAAATAACTATCATCTTGTCGCACCGCCAAAGTACACCTATAAGAAAGAGATTAACCGAAAGGTAGCCGAAGCAGGGTGCAGGACAAGGAAAGACAGCGTGATGATGGTGGAAACGCTCATCACGGCTTCACCAGAATTTATGAACCAGTTACCGCCCGAAGAACAGAAAGCGTATTTTACGATGGCTCTGGATTTCATTTCGGAGCGTGTCGGGGAGCAGAATATCCTCTCCGCAGTCGTCCACATGGACGAGAGAACGCCCCATATGCACCTCTGCTTTGTGCCGATTACACCAGACAATAAGCTGTCCGCCAAAACAATTTTAGGCAATCAAAAGAGCCTGTCGGAGTGGCAGACCGCCTACCATGAGCGGATGTCCTCACGTTGGAATCAGCTTGAGAGAGGTCAATCTTCGATGGAAACCAAGCGGAAACACGTCCCCACATGGCTCTATAAGTTGGGCGGCAGGCTTGATAAGCAGTATGGGGAAATCGTGTCTGCCCTGTCCGACATCAACGCCTTTAACGCAGGGAAAAAGCGTGACAAGGCTCTGGAACTGGTTGCCGCATGGCTGCCCGAAGTGGAGAAATTCTCTAAGGAAATCGGCAGACAGCAGGCGTATATCGACAGCTTAAAGGAGCAAATCGGGCAGGAAGCCGACTATGCAGGGCGTATGCGTGATGAAAAGTACGAGCAGGAATTAAAGGTGCAGAAAGCCAACCAGAGGATATTTGAATTGCAGAGAACCAACGAGCAGATGGGGCGGCTGCTCTCAAAGATACCGCCAGAAGTGTTGGAAGAATTACAGAGAACAGGCAGAAACAAATCAAGAGAAAGGTAAAAAGTGAATGAAGAAACAGGATTTTAAGGTGTTAAAGACCAAAGATTTATACCCGTTTCCCGACAATCCGTTTCATGTTGTGGAGGATGAAACGCTGTCAGAGTTAGCGGAAAGCATCAAGGAATTTGGCATTGTCACGCCGATAATCACACGCCCGAAAGAGGACGGGGACGGTTATGAAGTGATTGCAGGACAGCGGCGTGTCCGTGCTTCTGAACTTGCAGGGATAAATACCGTGCCTGCGTTTGTCCTGCCCTTAGACCGTGACCGAGCCATCATCACCCTTGTAGACAGCAATTTGCAGCGTGAGAATATCCTGCCATCGGAGCGGGCGTTTGCTTACAAGATGAAATCCGAAGCCATGAAGCGGCAGGGTTTCCGCACAGACTTAACCTCGTCACAAGTTGTGACGAAGTTGCGGACGGACGACAAGGTGGCACAGGGCTTCGGCGTGGGCAGGATGACCGTGCAGCGTTTTATCCGCCTGACGGAACTGATACCGCCGATTTTGCAGATGGTGGACGAGGGGAAAATCGCCCTCACGCCTGCGGTGGAACTGTCCTTCTTGAAGAAAGACGAGCAGGAAAACCTCTTTGCCACGATGGAGAGCGAAGAAGCAACGCCCTCACTCTCACAGGCACAGCGGATGAAACAGTTAAGCCAGAGCGGGCGGCTTGACATGGATACGATATTTGCGATTATGACGGAGGAAAAGGGCAACCAGAAAGAAACCTTGAAAATCAACACAAGCAAGCTGAAAAAATACTTTCCGAAGAACACAACGCCGAAGCAGATGGAGGAAACCATCATCAAACTTTTGGAGCGTGAGTTGCAGAGGAAACGCAACCGTGACAGCCGCTAATCTTCTTTTTTCGGGAAGTAAATACAGAGAGTTGAGGTATGGAGAATGAGAGAAATCCAGTATGAAATCGTAAAGGAAATCGCAGTATTGTCTACGGGCGACAGTGGCTACACAAAGGAAATCAATCTCATTTCATGGAATGGGAAAGAGCCGAAGTATGACATCCGCAGCTTTTCCCCGAACCGTGAAAAGTGCGGCAAGGGAATCACGCTGAACGCTGATGAAGCGGCGGCACTCCTTAAAGCATTACAGAAAGAATTAAACAGCGAGGATTAATGGTATCTGATTGGCAGGGCGGGGACATTTCCAAACTCTTCCCTGCCCTGTCTGGAAAGGAAGATTTAAGTATGGGCGAGGATAAGAAAGCAGATAAAAAGAGAAAGCGTATCGTGCCAAAAGCACCAGTGCAGATGATAATCAGCCGTGAATATGTCGGCACACAGACCGTTACAGAAGCGTTTGTCCCGATTATCTCCGAGGATATTCGGAAGAAGATTGCCGAGGGCGACACCTTCGACAATGAGGGGCTGTCCGCTTAGAATGTACGCAATGGGACATGAAAACAGATAGGACAGATACGGAGGTTTTACAGTATGGCAGGAATCAAAGAAGAAAAGAAAATCTATTTAGTCGGCATTTATTGCCGCTTATCTAAAGACGATGGTACGGATAACGAGAGTGCGAGCATTGCGACACAGAAATCCATCCTCACGGATTATGTGAAAAAGCAGGGATGGCACATAGCAAAAACGTATGTGGACGATGGTTATTCTGGTACAAATTTCCAAAGACCAAGTTTCCAGAATATGATAAAAGACATTGAAAGCGGTCTGATAAACTGCGTGATTACGAAAGATTTATCCCGTCTGGGGAGAAACTATCTTGATTGTGGGTTATATCTGGAAGTTTTCTTCCCAGAGCATAACGTGAGGTATATAGCGGTCAATGACGGCGTAGATACCTTGAATAAATCTGCTATGGACATCACGCCTTTCCGCAACATTTTAAACGAAATGTATGCCGCTGACATATCTGTTAAGATAAAATCGGCATATCGGGCGAGGTTTCAACAGGGGAAATTCATGGGAACTACCGCCCCTTATGGCTATATCAAAGACCCTGCCGACCACAACCATCTGCTGATAGATGATAAAGTGGCACATGTTGTAAAAGAGATATTCGACCTTGCATTAAAAGGGAATGGAGTTGCCAAAATTTGCAGACATCTTAATAAACAGCATATCCTACGCCCTGCCGCTTATGCGGCGGAGCGTGGCGAAACAGGCTTTGAACGTCATTTTGAGGGGAACGAGGACAAACGCTATATTTGGAGTGGGAACAGCGTGAGGAGCATTTTAAGAAGCCCGATATATGCGGGAAATCTTGTAGGCTACAAACGGATTGCCGCCAATATGAAAAGCAAGAAACGCCCCTCTAAGCTGCCCGAAGAATGGGAAGTGATACCCAATACCCATGAGGGAATAGTCACGCAGGAGGAATTTGATATTGTCCAACAGCTTATTACAAGTCGTAGGCTTCCACAGAACAAGGGAGGATTTGTAAATATTTTTGCAGGCGTTATCAAGTGTGTGGACTGCGGATGTGCTCTGCGGGCAATGAACGTACACAGGAGGAAACGCCCAGAGATTATCGACTGTGTACAGTATTCATGTAATAATTATGCAAGAAACGGAAGAAGCGAGTGTAGTGCCCACAATATAGAAGCAAGGGATTTATTCAATGCCGTTCTTGCCGACATCAACTGTTTTGCGGATATGGCAGTGAATGATGAAAAGGCGGTCAGGGCCATAGAAAAGCGGCTCACGGAAACAGACCAGAGCAGGGCGAAAGCATTAGAGAAAGAACGTAAGAAGCTGAACAAACGCCTTGCGGAACTGGACAGGCTGTTTTCCTCTCTCTACGAGGATAAGGTCATGGAGCGTATTACCGAGCGGAATTTTGAGATGATGTCGGGGAAATACCAGAAAGAGCAGCTTGAAATTGAAGCACGGCTGAAAGAGGTAACGGAAACGCTCAATGACAGCTATGAGAAATCGCAGGGCGTGAGGGACTTTCTATCCCTAATCCGCAACTATCAGGGGCTGAAAGAGTTGGACGCAACCATCATAAACGCACTCATAGACAAGATACTTGTTTCGGAACGTGAGAAACTTGCGGACGGGACAGTAAGGCAGGAAATCAAGATTTACTATAAATTCATCGGCTTTGTCGGTGAATTACATATCACACCCACAAAGCGGTGGACGGCGTTAAAGCCTAAAAATTGTACGGTGTGCGGTGTTGAATACGTCCCCAGCTCTGGAATATCAAAGTATTGTCCCGCTTGTGCTAAGAGGATACAGAGGGAGAAATCAAACGAGAGCAAACGCAGGAGTAGGGAGAGGAACCGAAGGGCATGTATTGAACTGTCCGCAAAAAATGACCGACTGACCTTGCCCAGCGCCAAGGACGCATTGAACGGCAGGGGAATCTATTTCCGGAGGTTGAGGTGTATCGCTATGTCACAGAGAAAACCTTCGATGCCTATCTCTATCAATTGGTGGAATCCAAGCAGAAATTCATCTCACAGATCATGACGAGCAAGTCTCCGGTGCGCTCTGCAGAGGATGTGGACGAGGTTGCATTGTCTTTTGCAGAGGTGAAAATGCTGGCGACGGGAGATACGAGAATCAAAGAAAAGATGGATTTGGAGATTCAGGTCTCCAAACTTCGTGTCCTGAAACAAAGTTATTTGAACGAGCATTACAGTCTGGAAGATCGTGTTTTGCAGCGTTATCCGAAGCTGATTTCCGAGTATTCACAGCGCATTTCCGCCTGTGAATCGGATATTTCCCTTGCAGAACAGCATCCTCTGGATGAGAAAAGGTTCTCTCCGATGGTGCTGAACGGTATTTCTTACACCGAAAAAGCTGTTGCCGGAGAGATGTTGTTGTCCCTTTGTAAGATGAATGCAGGCGGACAGGGAGTGGAAATCGGCAGTTATCGGGGCTTCAAACTGGAGCTGAACTATGAACCATTTGGCGCAGAGTTTCAGCTCTATCTCTGTGGTGCAATGAAGCATAAAGTTTCTTTGGGTTCAGATGCACTTGGAAATCTCACGAGAATTGAAAATGAGATCGCCAAATTTCCAAAGGAACTGGAAGCATATCAGGCCGGACTTGCCGATACACAGAAGCAATTAGAGGATGCCAAAGTGGAATTACAGCAGCCATTTGTGCAGGAAGACGAGCTGAAGCAAAAGGAGGAACGGCTGACAGAGTTAAATATTGGGTTGGATCTTAGTGATACCGATTCGATTGTATTGGAAGAAACAGTTGAGAAAAATCTTATGAAACAAAAGAGATTGCCAGGGAAAGGTAAAATAGTGGAGAAAAGTTTATAAGTTTGGTATAATGTTAAAAAGAATCTTTTTTAGACCATATTACAGAAAACGTGAAAAGAAAAATGGTTGATGAATAGTTTATAATTTAGAGAACAAATCTAATTGTCTTTAGGTGATATCTGATGTATCTTTATAGTATTATTAGTGGGAGGGAAATAAAATGAAGTATATCAACAATTCATCAAAAAAATCAATGCGAATTGCATTGATTATACCTACTTCGTTATGTATAGTTATTTTACTTGCTTTGCTTTGGAAATATGTATATCCGATAATACTATTTAATATAGGTAATGTACAGGTGATTTATGTTGACACAGCACAGACTGAAATTGATTTATTATTATGTATAGTTGGCATTGCTATTTCTGTGTGGATTGGATTAAATATTTATAATATTATCTCAAAAAAAGAACTGGAGGATTTATTAGAAATTGCAAAACAATCAAAAGAGATTTCAGAAAGCATTTTTACTGAAACACTTGTTTCAAAATTAAGATTATCATACTCAGATGATACTGCGATCTATTTTGCAAATAGGCTTGAAAAAATTTCGTATTTTCCTACAGAAATATTAGCTAGAGTTATATCAATCGAAGATGGATATAGTTTTGCATACAAAGCATACAGAGATGGTGTGTCAGTAGAAAACTATATTATAGGAGAAAAACAAGCAAATGATTTGATAGATTATATCAGAGTTAATAGAAGAACAAATAAAATCAATAGTGATCAGAGTGATTTTTTGCTAGGATATGCTAACTTAAGATTAGGAGATTTTTGCTATTTTCGTATTCAATTTGAAGAAAATGAATCCATGGATAATCAGCATATTCTAGTTGAAAAATGTGTTGGTTGCTATAAAAAGTGTTTAAAATATCTTTTTGGGATTAGAAATGTGAAACAATTTGGGGATGCAGATGCTTATTCTATAGTTGAACAACAATGTTTGGCTTTCATAGCAAATAGTATTGGATCAATATATCTTGTAAGTGGACTTGGTAGTACGCTCACTAAAAAAGAATTGGATGAAGCTCTTTCTTACGAACTTATCACCAAGAAATTTTCGGCAGCTACAAATAAACGCTTCAGAGCGATGTTTGCTCGGAATTTAGGCGTGGCATATGAACGAATTGGTAGATATGAAGAAGCATTCCAAGAGTATGTACTATCTTTTAATTTGGATCACTTGAATTGGAAAACTGCACATTGTTTAGGAGCATGGTATAGAAAGAACGCTCAAAGGTTGTTTCCAATATTAACAGATGAATTAATAATAAGTAAGACTGAAATTGTAAAAATATCAAGAGATGAAAAGAAAAAACTTCTCATCTTACTTGAAAAAGCGGCTTATTGGTATGAAAAAGAGCGAAAGTTAGAAGATATAATCTCCCCTTGGTTAGCAAAAATATACTTGTGTATATATCTATTGTCAAAAGACGAAACAGCGAAAACCCGTTATGAAATGATACAAAAGGAACAATATCTTTTGAACTTGGAATAATGATGGCACGTCGGAATATTTTGTGTAAGCGTTTTTCGACAAAATCAAGAATATCACG
>JAEDCN010000028.1 GCA_016294105.1 Treponema sp. | reverse complement strand
TGGACTTAAACAACTCTGTGTCCAGTTACTATCTGGATGACCAGACAAAGGAGCTTATCGGCGAAAAGAACATTGCAGCTGCCATGTCCAAAAGCACCAATGATTTGAGGGACTACATCGTTCCCACAAAACACAAGGGTGTTCAACTGATTGCCTCAAGCCTCTACCTCATTGACCTGCGGGGTGTCTCAGAACGTCGTCTGGCCCAGCTTGCCCCCACGCTCCAGGACAAGTTTGACGTGGTCATCATCGACACCCAGCCAACCTACGACAACCTGGTGCTGAATGCCTACACCGCCTCCGACCTGATAATCACACCCATCAACCTGTCCTTATTCGATTACAACACAGCAGTGTTCCTGCGGGACAAGCTGGCCACCGAGACGGACAAGGCGGGCAACTGGTTCCTCCACGTCAACGGCTACAACCGCCGTTACGGGGACGCAAAGGCCGGAAGCCAGAAGGAATACTTGGATTTGTTCCGCACCACCTTCCATAACCTCACCCCGCCGGAGTCCTGGATTCCCTGGACCAACTCCCTCAGAAGCGTCATCGACCGGGAGATGGAGCTGGCCCTAAACCCCGGCCCAAACCGGATATCCAACCCAACCCTGTTCAGCGCCCTCAAGGAGCTTAGCGAATGTCTGCTGGACGAGTCGTCCACACTATCAGATGGTCTGGAGGCGTTCTGATGGCAAAGCTCACCGCATTGACAAAGAACACGGCGGGCCTCAACTCCGGTGCGGAGGTCATGGCCCAAAGAATCAGCCTAGATAAAATTACCGTCCACCCCACCTTCCAGTCCCTGCTCCCCATCAATGAAAAAGAGCTGGCAAACATTGTAAAAGACATGGAAGAAAACGGCTTTGACAAATCCAAGCCAGTGTGTATCTGGCGGGAAGAGAATGTTTTGATTGACGGCTACACCAGATTCACAGCGGCAAAAGAGGCTGGCTTGTCAGAAATCTACAAGTACGAAATGAGCTTTGATACCGAGCAGGAAGCCCTTGAGTATGCCATGAAGCAACAGCTCAACCGCCGGAATCTGAATGATGCTGGAAAAATCATGCTCATAGAAAAGCTGGATAATTTACGGAACCCTGGAAGAAAGTCTTCTGATCCAGAAGCTGATGCTGAACCAAGAGGAAAATCAGCACAGGCATTGGCTGAAAGTCTCGGTATTGGCACCAGAACTGTTGAACGTGGTAGATACGTCCTTGCAAACGCCGATGAAGAAACCTTGGAAGAAGTGAAAAGCGGCAAAAAGAGCATCAACCAAGCTGCAAAGAAAATCAAGCAGCAAAAGGATGAGCAAAAAAAAGCTGCAGCTCCTGTACCGGAAGAAGAGCCTATTCCTCAATCCTATCAGTCTACCTCAGAAAACATGGATATGGACATGGATATTGATTTTGATGAGGTTGATAATTTTGATGAGGATTCTGCTGAAGAAAAGGATGAGGACGTGGTTCCACTCCAATTTCAGCCAACGTGGTATGAACACATCATGGAATTTGACCTGCACCATCTGGCAGTTTACCTGGCATCAATCCAGCAGGAAGAACCTTTGAGCATCAGTCAATGGGAAGAGAAGTTGAAAACAAGGGGAACAGAATGAACGAGATAGAAGCTGCAAAAAGAAAGATCCGTAAATTGCTGAGTTTGTCAAAATCGGACAATGAGAATGAAGCCTCCATAGCCATTGAGAAATGTAATGAACTTTTAAAGCAATTTAACATGAAGGAGGATGATGTACTCATCACATCAAATGACATCAAAACGACAAAAAAACACAGCCGTTGGAGATATTACTTAGCATTTGCAGTCTCCTCATTGTACTGCACTCATTTGGCCGAAGTAATTCGTTTTGATACACAAGACAGTCATCATTTTCTTTTTACTGGCTTTGAGTTTGATGTATTCATGGCTAAAGAAATGTATTCGTATTTGGAAAAAACGGTTTTGAGAATTGCAAGAAAAAAGATACGAAAGAATGCAAAGAAAGAATTTCGGGAATCCTTCAAAATGGGCATAGTTTGTAACATTGCATCCAGAATTTACAATTGTCCTGAAGTCGCATGGAATTCTCAAGACCGGAAAGCAAAGAAATGTCAAATAACTGAGTATGTTGACAGAAATTATACTCTCGAAAAATGTTCCGTCAAAACAAAAAAAACTCTCAACAATACAGCCTTTAAAAGAGGATTTATTGAAGGAGATAATGTTTCTCTCCAAAGACAGATGGTAGGTTCTCAGATACGACAACTGGAGGCAAGCCTATGAACCAGATGAAGAAGGTGCAGACCATTTATATAATTGGCAATCCTGACAGAAGGGAAGTAATCATGACTCTTTTGTTTAAAGGAGTGTCAGATATTGAGTCATCTGTTTTTCTGAATCAAACACAAGGGGAACAGAATGAACGAGATTGATTTACTTGTCAAATTATTTAAGGCAGTAAAGTTGATGAGAAGTTTGCAACAAAGTCCCTGCCTTGAATCGGAAAGATTGAAAGCAGAGACGGCTGTGGACAAAGTCATAGAATCAATAGAAGAACATCGGGCTGCATTGACACAAAGAACCTTGTTTGAATAACAGGAGGATAACAGGTGAAAAATACTATTCGTACCATATACATTATCAGTGACAAGCAGGATGAAGAATTCATCCAACACAAAGAAAAGCTTATTAGTTCTCGTGGTTATAAAATTCTTAACCCTATTTCAATGAAATATGATTACGAGAAACGATTTGGCAAACTGTCGGAACAAGAATGGCGAACAAAGCTGTTGGCACAACTGCTGAAGTCTGATGGAATCCTCTTTCTTCCAGGTTGGGAAGACGATCGTTTTGCGCAACTTGAAAAAGAGATAGCAGACTTTTGTGAAAAACCAACCGTGAAAGTATTTACTTCAACAGGCGGATAAAAAAAAGCATTATGACCAGATGTCTATTCTTTTTCAAAGAGTTACTCATCTCCTCATACTTCGTTCTCATGTGTGGAGCCAAGGTAAGATATTACTATCACGATGATGAGCTGATAGTAATGGGCCCTTGCTCCACCAAAGGAAACTCACCATGAAATATACAATAGAAGGCTTTGCTCAAGATAAACTCATAGAACTCGAACTAGATGTATCAGATGCTCTTATTCTCAGATGGTTCATTGACTTTGCCGGCACTGGAAACATGAAGCGACTCATCCATGACCATCAAATATATTATTACGTCAAATACTCTGGAATCATTTCAGATCTTCCCGTCCTTGGTATCAACAGCACTAAGGGCATTGGGAAGCGTTTTGATCGGTATGTTGAAAAAGGACTTCTCCTTAAAACAGTCCAACGCCAAGGGAATGGAACGATTCTTTTTTTTGCACCAACAAGAAAACTTCTCGAGCTGCAATACAACTCCACGAAGGGAACGGTAGTTCCTTTCGTGGAATCACCGCCAAATCTAAAGGACGGTTACATCCAAAACGAGCTTGATTTTGAGACTGATACAGGGAATAAAACTCCAGAAAAAGAAGAAAAGAACGGTGAAAAACAGCAAGATACAGAAAAAACTGATGATTCACGCACACTGAAAGCTACTGGAGTTCCTTTCAGCACTACGAAAGGAACTCCAGTAGCTTTCAGAAAGGAACCACAGTTCCCCTCTGAAAGGAACTCCAGTACCCTTGCTTTAAATAACTCATCTACTAGAAATTCATCTACTACTGACTCACTGACTACAGAGAGTGAAAATAATTCAGACTCCTTGGATTCAGCAGTAGCAGTTTTGAAAAAAGCTTTTGCTAAAAAAATCAGCACAGAGGTTTTTTCTGTGGATTTCTGGGATAAAACTGCCACTTTTTTGTCGGACCAAAATCTGACAGTGGAAACAATTCCCCGATATGTGAACTTTTTATTTGAATATGCCCAAAAAAATAATCCACGCAATCTGACACACTATCTGTACAAGACGGCGGCAACGGACTATATGGTGGCAGAATTCCAAGCTGCGGAAATCAATCATACAGCCAGTGCTGAAATCCAGGAGCAAAAACAAAAAAAACGTCATAGTTGTGCACTTTGTTTGGAAATTTTTGAGGGTCCAACGTGTCCAACTTGTGGTTTAGCAGTAAAAGATTGGCACAACGAAAAAGCCCGCATCCAGGCGAAGAGACGTTATTGTAGCAGACCAGAATGATAATGAGCGCCACGTGGCACTTATTGTTCAAGCAAATATGACATACAGGAGGAAATATTTTATGTCAGACTTAAACATTGTAGCCCTTATGGGGCGAATCACACGAGATGCAGAAATGAAAACCACTGCATCAGGTAAAAGCTTCGTACGTTTTTCCATTGCTGTTAATCGTACGAGAAAACAAGGAGAAAATTACATTTCTGTTCCTAGTTTTTTTAATCTATTCCATTTTTGTAAAGCAGCTGAAGGAATTTTTCCCTATTTGAAAAAAGGGCAATTAGTGGCCATTGAGGGGCATCTGGAACAAAGAACCTGGGAACAACAAGGAGAAAAACGTTCCAGCACAGAGATTGTCATAGACAAACTCAACCTTGCCGGTTGGAGACGAGATGTAGGAACGGCATTACCTGAAGTAACACCTATAGAAGATGCTATCCCAGATGAAATCTCTCTTCTGGATGAACTAAGAGACCATCCAGACTTCGACGTTTATTAGGAGAAAACTATGACCATGACCATACCCTTAAAAATCAGTCTTGAAGATATTGAAGCAATTCGCTATAGCGTAAAAAAAAGTAAAGTTATCCTGCCCCCAGAGGATATGCAACAACCGCTTGAAATTCTCAAACGGATTCTGGAGACCGCTTACACGGAAGTGAACAATCAGCAAAATACTCTGGAAGTTTTTTCTCAAGCCTTGGAAAATCATCGGGAGATATAGAGCATGGCAAAAACTCAGTGGACTTTGGAGCAAAACGAATCAACACCATTCAACGCACTCAAAGAGTATGACCGGCTCATGGGAGAAAAATGTCGGGAAACTCAAGCTTGGAGACTTCGAGCCATCATCACCATGGTGGCAAATGTTGTATTGCTCATCATTGCAGGAATCAGTGTCACACAGAACAAGACTGTACCAGTATTCATTAGCGAGAATGAGTTAGGAGAACTGAGCTACCTAGGAACCTATACTCCCAACTATGGGGGCGGTCAAATCACCCAGAGAATGGTTTATGCCCAGCTGAATAACTTCATCACCAACATGTATACCATTCCACAAGATGCGGACGTTCTTCGCAATAACATGAGATTCTGCTATGCAGCTCTTACCAGTACCTCCGCCACCAAGTTTACACGCTTCCAGAAAGAGGATAATCCCTTTGACAACTTCGGCATGAAAAACCAGCGAGTCTCTGTGGAAAGCATTTTGGAGCTCAGCGAATCAAGCTACCAGGTGGACTTCATCGTGGAGGTTACTATGGCTGATGGTGGAGCAAAACGAAACTTACGAAAACGAGCCGTACTTACCACCATCTTACTTGAACCTAGCAAGGATGATATGTACTTGAACCCAGCAGGAATCTACATCTCAAACTTTGATATTACAGACTTAGGAGAAAAAAAATGAAAAGATTCATTCTCACACTTACATTGATTACCATTAGCCTCATCTCATGCAAGACCGTTGACTTAGAACAACAGACTGAGGTCGTGGAAGAAAAGGAAGTTGGACAAATTGAACAAAGCGACATCAAATCCCGGAACATGGAAATTCAGTTTAAAGTTGACGAGCTGATGAAAGTAAACGACCTTGAACCAACATTTATAGTTGTTGAAGAACCAAGAATCCACGAAGTTTCATCGCCAGAGAGCAAGGACACAAAAATATCAGGTACAGCAGCCGTAAAACAGAATTTAGAGGATGTAACTATATTACCTGAATACAAGGATGGAAGGTTACAAGGATGGATTTACAGGGAAAATGCCGTCTACAAGGTTATCTGCCAAACCTACCACAGCACCATGATACTCTTCGAGCCAGGGGAAGAAATTGTTGAGAACCCATACATCTCAGAATCAGAAGTATGGCAGATTTCAAGAGGAATTGGACAAAAGGATGGGCTGCTACAACACCACTTGGTAATAAAACCTGATTATGCTAACCTCAGCTCCACCTTGATTGTAGTAACAAACAAAAGAATCTATCAGATGGAATTGGAAAGTACCAAAACAACCTACATGCCACGAGTCTCTTGGGTATATCCACGTACCATCCAAGATTCTGAGTCCTGGATACGCTGGCAACAGGAATCACGACAGCTTACTGCGGAATTTACTGGTGTTGATCCAGAAGTTTTGAGTTTTGACTACAAAATGAAGCATCCTGTCTTTAATAAACCCACATGGCTGCCCACCCAAGTGTATGATGATGGAATCAAAACCTATATCATCCTGGATAATATGAGCTTATTGACCGAGTTCCCTGTGGCATTTAATGAGAAAAATGAAATCATGAACTATCGAACAAAAGAAAATACGATAATCATCGATCAACTTATTGAAAAGGTCACACTGCAAGTGGGAAAACAAAAGGTAATCATTACCAAGAAGGGGAAATAATGAGCGACGAATTCAACAGATATAATGATGATTATGAAGACGATATTTTTTATCAATCTCAAGGAAACTATGCAGATGAGAATTTTGCACAGCTTGAAGCTGCAGAAGAAGCTATAACAGAAAGAAATGACGACATTGATGATGGAGAATATGCTGCAAATCCTGCAGATTTCGATGAATTAGAAGAAGATTCTCAGGAACCAGCTAATGTATCAGATTCTGGATCTCAGGCTGAATCTGAGGAAAGTCCTGAAAACCTAGAAGATATAGAAGCAGCTCAAAAAGCCCACGCCGAAAAAACGAAAAACAAAGCACCATTTTTGAACCGATTCCGGATCTTAATGGTCATATTTGCATCATTATTTTCTATAATCATTTTGAGTGTTTTTGTAATACCGGCCTTCAAAAAAGATGAAAAACAAGAGGACATACTGGATAAACGGGGGCAAGTTTTTATTCCAGATAAGATAACCAAATGGTCTCCTGACAAAGCATTGGTAAACTCAAGCCCATTTGAAAACAATGTTTCTGCAGAAAAAGTCCAGGAAGAAAAGCCCATAAGTGACGAAGAACTTGATGATCTTCTGGCAGGAATTCCATTTTCAGATGAAGCAGAACAAAAGCAAAACCAGCAGAATACGGCCCCTGTACCTGTCCAACAGGGGACTGGAGGAGGAACAATCAGTACCCGACCAGAGACCAACCGCAATCCCCAGCAAAAAGCTGTAAACAGGATGCCTCTGAACGACAACAACGGATTTGCTGGTGCTGTAGGTAATGCAATAACAGGATATGGAGGAAATTATGGTAATAATTCTTTATCTTACAGCTCAGAAAATTACAGACAATACGCACAAGATAGGATGAGTTCATTGTTGGGACAAACACAATCTATGAACAATAGTGGAAATAGCTACCAACAGCAGAATATGCAAAGTCAAAAGCAGCAATTTCAATCAGCTGGGGCAGGAAATTACTCCATGCAATGGAATACTGAATATGACCTGAATTATGGAACTATTATCCCTGCAACTCTTATCACTGGCATCAACACCGATTTACCAGGATTAGTCATTGCCCAAGTAACAAGCAATGTATATTCATCTTTGGATGGAAAAAAATTGCTCATTCCTGCAGGTACCCGTATCTTTGCCACCTATAACAGCTCCGTTAGCTATGGTCAAAGTCGTGTACAGGTTGCCTGGAACAAGATGATCCGCCCAGACGGACTAGAAATTGATCTAGGTAATTTTACGGGCGTGGATAGCCAAGGATTTGCTGGCTACAAAGGTTACGTCAATAATCATCCATTTGAAACCTTAAAAGCTCTAGGATTAATTGCAGCCTTCTCCATATTAGATACAAAAATGGAGAATATCCAAGGAGCACAAAACAATATGTATACCCAAAATGTTCTCGCAGACACCTACGCCGAAATCAACAAAATGGGAGCAAAAATTATTGACCGAGCATTGGACATTCAGCCAACTATCTCTATCCCCCAGGGAAGAGAGGTTAAAATCATTACTAACGTTACCATGAGCCTTCCACCGGTAGCTTTTAATCCCCAGGTGGAAAAATATGTACGGCAATAAACATGGAACGAAGAGAGGCAAAATTATGAATGAATATGAACTTTTATTTGAAATTGATGACAATATTAAAAGACTTTTGAGAACAAAAAAAAATTTATCTAAAAATTTTCGGCAATTAAAAAAGTATAGAAAAGATGTTCTCAAACTCTGTAAGAAGAACTCCAAAATACCGAGTAAACAAATAGAATGAATATTATATTTGTTTATATTTTATAAACTTCGTTAAACTGAAGTTTACAATAGATTAAATTTAACTTATAATTCTATATATTCTATATTGAAAGGAGACTACCGGCAAAACTTTTATTACACATAATTTCAAGAAATTATTATCAGTATTGATTCTGTTGTCACTATTAGTGGCATCATGCAGCTTTTTTGATGACGGAATTATTGATCCCAGCACCCAAACTGGCCAAACAGCTGTTACCTCCGTCACACTCCAAAAGAGTAGCCTAGAGATTAAAGTAGGACAAATGACACATCTTGGTGTGGCCATAACTCCATCATCCGCCTCAGGAAGTCCTGTAACATGGTCTTATGACAAGGAGATAATCTCCATCCAGGAAATTTCAGCTGGAGCAGTTGTCACAGGATTGAAGGAGGGACAAACCACCCTCATGGCCAGTTGTGGAGGCAAATCAGCAGCCTGTATCATCAAGGTATCTGGTTATACCCAAGAAGCCTTGCAAAATGTTGAACCATACATCACATCAAACCAATCCATCCTGCAATTAAGCAAAGGCGACACGGACAAGCTTTCAGTCTCATTGTACAACGGAAGTGCTTCTGACATCGATGGCTATTCTTGGACCGTAGTGGACAACCAGAACGTGCTGGCACTCTCACCCAACGGCCAGCACTGTATTGTGACAGCCAAGGAAGACGGCTACGCAAGAGTGAAAGTAACACACAACAAGGCAAGCCATCCCTACTATTTTGGTGTCTATGTCTTTGCGGACATCTCCAAGACCACCTACATCACCACAGCGACCAACATCGTCACCCTGCGGGCCGACGCGGAGAAGACCGTTTCAGTGAGCCTGCAGAATCCTGCCACCAGCAACTACCAGTCGGGATTCCAGTGGCAGGTGCTAACTTCTGGTGGAAGCGATTCCGGCAGCCTCAGCATGACGGCCAATGGTGCACAAGCCATCCTCCGGGGATTGAAATCAGGGCAGGCGACCGTCCGTGTGACCCATCCCGATGCAGGACAGTATCCTTTGGACATCACCGTCAGAACCGTCGAGATTGTGGAGAACGTGTACATCGAGCCCTCTGAAACCGTCGCCATCGTAGACGGAGCTACAGAAAAAACTATTTCAGCTTCATTGGTGGGCTTAAAAGAAGGAAGCCAGTATTCTCCCGATGACTTTGTTTTCGAGGTGCCTCAAAATGATATTATTGATGCCTATTCCCATGCAAATAATCTCTACGTTACAGGCTTAAAAAATGGTTCTGTTACGGTAACTATCAGCCATCCTAAAGCTGGAGCCAAACGAGAGGTCTTGATCATCACTCAAAATCAAAGTGGCGGAGCCGTTGACGCATCTGTCTACATCACCACCAGCCAGAACCTGGTCAAAACCAAGGTGGGGGCCACCGAGACCACCCTCAACATCATCCTCAAGGGTGGGGACACGGGAGATGAAAAGAATTTTACTTGGACAGTTGATCACTCCCCTGCAGAAGGAAGTGGCGACGTAATTAAGGTGGAAACAACCCATGGAACCGTATCAGCACGAGCTGCAGCCCAAACGGTAGCGGCAGGACTTGCTCATATCACTCCTTTGAAAGAGGGAACTGCCACCATCACCCTGGGCCACCCCAAGGCCCATTATACCACAGAGGTACTGGTGAAGGTGCTTCCGGCCCACGCTGTGCTTGAGGAGCAGGTCTATTTTACCGGAGCGGGAATTGTCCGCTTCCTCAACAGCGACAGCTTCACCTACACGGTGGGCCTGGCAGGTGCCTCGACCTCCGACAATAGCGGCATACAGTGGAGTGCCGACAAGTCCACCCTGAACATAGCCGCCAGCGGGACGGAGGCCGTCCTGACCTCCACCGGTACCGGCTCAATCACAACCAACATGACGCTGACCCATCCCAAGGCGGAGTCGCCGAAGAAGGTCTTGGTCCTCACAGCTGATACAGAGGAAGAATTGAATTCCATGAAGGCATTCTACTCAGACAAGCTGTATCATTCTGTCAATATGGAAGGCACCACCAATGTCTATGTCAGCCACATCGGATTCGGTTCCGTGGACGAGGCATCCGGGGACTTCGTTGAGGAGGATTTCTCTACAATCTCCTGGACAAGCAGCAAACCTCAGGTTGCCATCGTGGAGAAGGATGAAGGCAATCCTTTGATTGGTGTGGTCACCGGACGTTCCAGCGGAACTGCCGACATCACCGCCAGCTACCAAGGCGTGTCCGTCACCTTCACCGTCACCGTGTACCCGAAAGGCGTTGACATAGGCAAGGTGGAGAACACCGCCTACATGACCACCTCCAACAATGTTGTGGTGATGAAGCCGAACGGAACCAAGACCGTGTCGGTGACGGCCATCGGGCTGTCCGCCTCACAGCAGAACGGCATCAAGTGGGAATCAGATGACACAGATATTGCCACCGTAGTAGGTAACGGCCAGAATGCCACCATTACTGCTGGTAATGAAGGAGAAGCGATAATCACCGTGAGCCATCCTGCATCTGAAAACCAGCTGAAAATTAATGTTCGGGTAGGAAGTGAATACGTTACCGACACACGACCCATCACCTACATTTCAGCTTCATCTGAAGTTGTCACCATGACAAAGGATACCCTGCGACATCAGCTCACAGCATTCTTAGTGAACGGACCAGAAACAGATAAAAGCAGTGGTTTTACCTTCCAAGTTGATAAGCCATCCATTGTGACAATCGAAACCCAGTATGCATCAGGAACAGTGTTCTTAAAACCTACTGGTCTTGGAATTGCCGAGCTTACTATCAGCCATCCTGATGCAGTGGCAGACAAGAAGGTGCTTCTTGTTGTGGGAAATACTGCAGAAGAGTTAGCAGGATTCAAGTACCTTTCCACAGCCCAGAATGTTGTGACCATTGCAGAAGGTAGTACTCGTACTCTGGGAGTCACAGTAGAAAATACCGATCAAGTTCTTATTGATGGCTTCAGCTGGAGTTCTGATGCTCCTGCTATTGCGGGAATTGGAATTTCATCGAGTTCCACTGCCATCATCACAGGAAACAGCGAGGGAACCACCCGTGTTATAGTACGGCATAAGGATTGTGACTACCCCTTAGAAATCATTGTACAAGTAGTGGACAAATCCATTCTGGCGGCAAATCCCTTCATCCAACCAGGACAAAATGTCTTGACCTTACTTGAATCCTCTAGCTGGACAACAGTTACCGCAGAGCTGATGGGTGGAACGGCTTCCGACAGCGCCGACATGGTCTGGGCCTCAAGCGACAGCTCCATCATACAGGTTGTGGGCCAGAACGGAGAGGGCCGCATCCGGGGCATCAAGGAGGGCATGGCCTACGTCACCATCAGCCACAGGAAGGCCGCCTACGAGGCTCAGATCCTGGTGATCGTCTCCCCCGCCAGCGCCGCCAACTACAGCATCAGCGTGGGCGAGTCCATCATCCAGATGAAGCCAAACGGCAACAGCAAGACAATTTCGGCCACACTGGTGAACGGCGACGCAGCCGACAAGTACAACTTCAAGTGGTCGCTGGACAACTACGACGTGGTGGACATATCCAGTACTGCAAACACTGCAATTATCACACCAAAGCAACAGGGCCAAGTCACATTGACTGTCAGTCACCCAAAATCAGCCTACGACCAGCAGATTATCATCAAGGTGTCCGAGTACACCCAGTTCGGCTTCGGAGCCACCAGCAAGGTCATCACCGAGGGCAAGTCCACCTTCATCAACATGCAGGTTCCCGTCACAGCGGTAAAATGCCATGTTGAATACGAGTCCACCTCCCCACTGGTGGCCACCGCCCAGGGAACTAGCAGCGTCTGTCAGCTGACAGCCTTGAAGCCAGGAACAACGACGATAAAGGCAAAGCTTGTGGCAACAGCGACAAATGTTGTACAAGCAACAGCTGATCTCTTGGTATCCGTAGAGGAGGGATCTGCGAACCTGGTCTACATCACCGCTCCCACCACTATTTACACCATGGAACGGGGAACCAACAAGACACTGTCGGCAACTCTCACTGGAAGCGGAGTCATCGCCACGGACCAGCAAAATCTCAAGTGGAAAAGTGCCGATCCAAACATCGTTACCATCCGTGGAGCCAGTACCACAGGAATTGTCACAGGCCAGAGTGCTTATGTTGAAGCCGTCAAAGCTGGTGAAACTACTATCACAGTCAGCCACGACAAGAGCGATACCTCTCTAGTGTTCTATATCATTGTTCCTGGTGAGGAGGAAAAGACAATCAGCTTTAACAAGACCTATATCATCATTGAGAAAGGTCAAGGTGTTGATCTTACTTCATCCATCGCTGGAGGAAAAACAGAGGACTATAATAACATCACTTGGACTGCGGACAAGGTAAACGGAGAGAACATCGTAAGGCTCCTTGGAACTGGTAAAACAGTACAAGTTTATGGACTTGCTGCTGGTGTTTCCACGGTACGGGCACAGCTTCCTAACGGTAAGTATGCTACGTGTGACATTGAAGTACAGGATTCCAAGACCTTCAGTTTTGGAACCACCACCGTCCGTGTGCAACCTACCAAGACCGTGGAAGTCCCCTACACCGTCAGCCCTGCTTCTGCAGGATTACAGTGGGTACAGAATGACAATACCTACGTCACCTTCCAAGACATGGGTAACGATGAGGGACAAGGAACTGTGTCCATTACTGGTGTTAAGGAAGGTAATTCCACCCTCAGCTGCGTTACCAGCTATGGAAGCAAGGCAACACTACAGGTAATTTGTGCCTGGGATTATAGCTTTACAGTGAATAAAACCAAACTACAAGGCTTACCAAACCAAAGCTATGAAATAAAATTCACTTGCAATCCCAAAGACTCAGACATCACTGTGGATGAAACCACTCTTGCTGACATCATTGTGGAGAACAATGGTGATGGTACAGGCATAATTCGTGTTACACCTAAAAAAGAAGGCAAGGATACGATAACGATTACGGCCACCAATCCCACCACCAAGGAACAATACACTAGCAAAAACATTGCTTTGGACTTCAAGTACGACCAGATAACCATCATTCCAAGCATAATTTCTCAAGATGGTAGTTTTTCTCGGTATGATGCAAATTCTGGTATGCTTATAATTGGAGATGGTGAGACCGTGAATCTTGGCTTCGGCATTGAGGAAAAGGGTGTTGAATACTCCATCACTAACGTAAGTATCATGCCCACAGACAATTCTCGATTAATAACCGTAAGTCAGAACAGCAATGGAGTCTCTCAAAACGGTCAGTTATCTAGTTTGTATAACGTAACACACACTCAAGATACCATTGAGCATCAGTATCGGATAATCACAGGTTATGTACCGCAATACTATACTGGAACTGTAAATGCTAGTGGTACAGGTCTAACTGGAGGACGTTGGGAGGATGCATCACTGAGCAATTTTTATTGGAGAGTTGAGACAGACGAGATGAGCAGCGGTATTTCAGAGTATATATATTTAGGTTATAAGGGTGTTACCCAAAACTGGATAGATGCAAACACCTACTCCCCTCTATCTATGTATCATTCCAATAGACATGTATTGATTTGGAGCGATAATGGAGAAAATGGTGCAAAAGGAGCATTTTTTTCTCGACGGCGAGAACCTTCTCTTGATGGGAAGATTATGAGTGCGGCTGAATTTGAGTCATCTCCATGGTATTACTGTCCAGGATTATCCGTATATGGTAGTCATTGGTTAGTTGTAAATGCCCATATTGTTACCCAGCACACCGATGCAGTGAAAGAACCATCTACTGATACCAGTATTCTCTCTACAAATCAAACTGACATCTTGAAAATCACTGTTAGAAGAAGTATCGATGGAGTAGGAACCATAGACAAGGATTTCAGCATTCCTATCTACACTGAAACTCGTGGCTGTGTGTACAATTATGAATAGAAGTTATAATTAAACAAAGGAGGGGGCTGTCTTAAGAAGGACAGCCCCTATTTACTAGTATTAAAGTTAAATATACTGTGTTTTACTTTTACCAGCCAGTCCTAAAAAATACACCAGGAATTCCGTGTCCCATGTCTGTAATCATTTTTGTACCGCTATCATCAAGGAATACAAGCTCAACTGTAGAATCATCAGAACTGTTCGTTAAAATACAACCATTATCCGTTTTCTCCCAGGTTCCAGAACTTGAATCCTCTTCATCGAAGGTGATCACAAAGGTGCCATCCTCAGAAATGGTCAGATGCATCAATGCTTCATTTTCCAACATCCATACATACGATTCCCATATACCAACTACGGTCTCCTTGCCGGGCTTTTGAACTTCCTCCTTACATCCAACCAAAACCATAGCAGCCAACGCTACAACCAACCACAGAAATTTTTTCATAAGTTTCCTCCTAAAATGTTTATCAAAATTTACTCGTTGAATTATTTCAATCTTTGTAAATTTCACGTCTATGTCCTATTTCAACAACAAAAATAACTAATTGCTGATCCATAATTTTACAAACAATCCTGTAATCACCTACACGATAACGCCACAGACCCTCTAACCTTCCTACAAGAGCTTTTCCTCGTACACGAGGATCATGGAGCTCTTGTAATTCAAGAATATATTTTTGTATTCTTCTTTGAACTGCTTTATCTAATTTCAGAAATTGCTTTTCCGCTGAAGGCAAAAAACTTACAGTCATAATCCAGCCTTACGAAAAACATCTTCCGCAGGGACAGCGGGTTCTCCGCTTAAAATGAAAGAATTCCATGCCCTTTCTGCAGCTGCTATATCTTCAGCATCCTGCTTTACCTCAGCAATAAAATTTCTTAACGCAAGTTCCAATATCTGATTTTCTGTAAGACCTGTGGAGACAATTACATCCTTTAAGCCTTCCAAAACATCCATCTCCATCTTTACATTAATTGCTGGCATAGTACACCTCCATAAGTATCTTTTAAATTATAACAAAAAGCAGCACAATTTACGATTGAAAAATATATCATTTTACCCACAGCCCTACCCCATCAAACTGGGCTTGTTCCTGGGCATATTCAAATCTAGTAGCCTTGCCATTTTCCAGCTCAAGGCCCAGGTTCCAGTATCGGGCATACCCTTCTCGTATCAGCTGCTCGTTAATTGAATCAAAACTGGTAGAATCATTATACAAATAAGCATAAAGATTTCCTGCTGCATCACGGCGGTAACTTAATTTTTTGTCGAAAAAGATGATAAAGGTTTTACCACAGAAGGATTTGATTTTATCCGCAGCTTCAACAACGTAAAATTCATCTGTAGCATATTGATTTTCTGGGGATTTCAAGGAAGGAGTTTCCACACCAATAAGGCGAACTGATTCCTCTTGCCGCAGTCCATCTGGAACATAATCAACAAAACGGATTCTTAAAGTGTCTTTAGAAACAACCGACTCAACACGAACCTCGTAATAAGGCTCACCAAAAGTTTCAAGATTACATGAAAAAAGGGAAAATAAGACTGTCTGCAGACAGAAAAGGAAGATGAAATTTGACTTCATTTTTCTTGTCCTGAAATATTAAGGGCATACCAGCGGGAATTTACGGCCTCCGTGAATGTATCTCTTGGACAGTGATTCCGATAGGAAGCTATCATGCCATGCACAGGCTCATACGGCGTGCGTCTAAATTATGTCATAGAAACAAAAATATTACAAGTGTAAAGACAAAAAAACGAGCGCCACGTGGCGCTCATTTTTCACTCTCTATAAAACCAGTCTGAGGGGATTACATGGTTCTTGTAAGAGCGAATCTTGGGGAAGGAAGGTTTTCGCCGTCCTGTGAGAATAAGCCATAGGCTTGTATAGTCAAAGCCATACTCACGGGCAAAGTTTCTATCACCCTTTTGCTCTACTATGGACAGAAGATCTTTATATCCTTTTGATTCTGTATAATTCCATGTTTCACCAGTGTCTTCACTGTATTCATGTAAAGTTAAAGCTTCACTCTCTCTAAAGAACCAACTGTTAGGATGAATGATGTGCCGCAATTTATAAATTGTTTCTGCTGGCGGAAGATTTTTCCCGATACCAACATTAAATAAAAAAACAATGCTCAAATCCAAGTCTCGACAAAACTGAGCCAACTCCCGCCGATCCATCAGGTTCAAGAGGAATCTCTGTCCATGAGTAATATCTTCTACTTTACACATTAAGCGGTACATATTCCGATTTTATCATATTTAAAATTTTTTTGCATACTCATCCACACGTTTCATCCATCGGATTGAAACTGGTTCAATAAAACTTAAGGCATATTGTGCAATCTTATGAATTGGTCTATCTACTCGTACCACCAGAGCGGGTAACATAAGTGTCTCCTGGGGATTATCAAATTTTACTTGCAACTGAACAATTTCCTTTCCCACCACTAGAGATGGAATCATTTCTCCTGTAATCAATGAGCCATGAGATGAAACATCTGAAATTACCACATCAATCATATTTTTACCTATAATGAAACGCTGCCTCTGAGATTTCAAGCCAAAATGCATCCATCTATTTTCTTTTAGACCAACAACATAACGAACACCTCGCCGCCGTTCTGCATTGGAGTCTATACGTAAATATTCTTCAATTTCTTTTTCTAGTTCAAGTGGCAAGCTTTCAAATTGTACCTGCAGCATCCCGTCTCCACAACTAGTATCACTCGTTATTGCTGAAAGTTGATGAAATTTGCCTTTATATGTAAAACCCACAATTACATTTCCCTTGGCAATTTGTGACTTTGATTGTGATACGGACAAGCATAGCCACTTATTTATATCAAAGACAGACACTAATACCAACGGTTCAGCAGTAGGATGTCCATCCGTAGTAAACCAAATACCACTCAAACCCAAAAGCTTTTCGAGATTGGCATGAATTTTACAATTATGCATTTGTTCCTCCAAATAGTTGCAGCAGTCTTAATATGTTACTCTTTGAATTCTTACCATTTCTTGCCAAATAAGCGAAACGTACCCAAAATAAAGGTGGTAAAAAATAACAATCATCACTTAGTTTCTTAACCATATCAAAGCTCCGTTTAAATCTATCAAATGCCCTACCTTGTAGCATTGCTACAACAGCTCGTGGACAATCAACTCCATATAAGCAAGAGCCACCAATGTTCCATCCCCGTACTGTATTCAGAGGAACAGTGATATAAACCCTTCGATGATTCTGTGAATGGTAAAATATTGCCAACAGCTTTCTTGCATTGAATTCAAGAGTATATCCAATATCCTTATCCCCTTCTCGTTTCACCAACGAACCTTCCGCATACAAACTGAAAAGCTGTTCTCCTTCTCCTGGAGGAATAAAAACACTAACAATCTCCATACCTTCACTATATCACTAAAAAATAGTATTTACAATAAATTAAATTTATGTTATTATAAATATAGCAGGGAAAGGATATTATGTGGACAACACTGAATCTGAGTACACAATTTTACCGTTAGATCACCTCCTTCAGAACCCCTCCACTTCAGTGGAGGGTGCTTCCTTTTTTGAAAAGCAAGATAGATATAACGAAGTTCCAGAACTAAAAACTTACAATGTATTGAAAGAAGAAGATGTTCATGGACTTGAGATTATAAGTGATGAAGAATTTTCTGATATAGTAGATTCAATCATATTAAATGATTACAAAAATATTCCAAACTCAATACGATTACCCAACCTAAACGATCAGCTTGCAGAGAAGTTAGGTCTTTCAAAAGATACTGCTTTTATACTTAAAAAAAATGCCACCCACATACGGCCTGACAGAAAAGGTGGATATGGACAAGCATTCGACACAGAAGAATACAGGTTGATTCCAGAGATTGTAAGAACTGCCACTTTTGCCGTCATCGATAAAGCATTCAAAAATTTCCAAATTGTCTTTGATGACATCAATGATGAGACAAAAATAAACAAGCTTGTTTTCAATAAGGATAAATTGGGAAACTATCTTGTTACACTTGGCAAAGTAGATAGAGAAAATACATTTTCTTTAGAAAGAAATTCCGTTGTTGCGGTGGGCGTTGCTCCCACAATACAGACTCTTAAAACAAGAGCCTCCTCTACTGCTTTGAGGGCATCTACAACAACGGTTACTGAAAATATAAATCACAACACCACATCTGTCAACACTTCCCTTGAACAGGGAACCGTAAACAAAGCACACCAAGCAGGGAAAGGAGTATATATGTCAAACGAATTTGCAGAACTGGAAGACCAGTACCTCGAGCGAATGGCAAATGGAGGCGCCTCAGACAGGGCACTGGAAGAGGACTATCTGGAACAAGAAAGCCAGAAGGATACAGGAAATCTGTACAGTCATGGCAAAGATGTTACAGAAGGTCAGAGAAAGCCCTACTACCAGCAGCAGGCAGAAAATCTCTTGAATGCAGTAAAAAATGGGAAGGCCCCCTTCTTACCCCAGGAACCTATTTTGGGAGAGGACGGAAAGATGGTTTACTCTGGAAACTATTCCCAAGAGGGAGACAAACTTGTCATCAATCCACGGCCAGCAGTTCGTATGCTTTCCGGCAATATTCTGACGGGAGTGAACCAGCTCACAGCCCAAGTTGAATTAGACAGAATGGGAAGAAAATCCCAAACAGTGCTCACCTGGGAGCAGGCAAAGCAGGAAGGAGCCTTTATAAAGAAGGGTGCCCAAAGTTTTGTTGTGACAGGGTACGATAAGGATGCAGGAGAAGGACAGTCCAAGTCAAAGGTGTACCACGTCTTTGCTGCAGGAGATGTGAACAACGGAAAGGCAATTCAAGGAGCCTTGAACAAGAACGCCAATGCAAATGCCCCTAAACCATGGACAAAGGAGGTGTTAAGTTGCCATGACAGCACCCCAGCCAAATTCCTTGGCACCTACATGGCAGCCAGTGCCACTGGAGCCAAATTTGAGACTGACAAAGCCACAGTCCAGCAGTTTCAGCAGCAGTTTACTCAAATGATGGAAAAAAGTATTGGAGAAAAGCAGCATACCGCCATCTTTGAAGTTGGCCGCAATGCCCAGAAATACGCCTCGGCCATCAGGAAAAATAGCTACAACCAGTGGGAAAAGGCTCAGAACAGAGAAAAAGAAGCTAACACAAGAAACCTCCAGCAACGTGCCAGAGGCATGGAAATGGGGCTGTAGCACAAATTTCTTCCCACCTTCCACAAGCTGGTAGGTGGGATTTTGAGTAAGGAGGAACAAAAAGGCTCTACTACAAATTTCAACACAGAACTACAACTCCTTCTTGAAGGCAAGCTACCATCTGGTCATGTATTCAATTTGGGCAAACCAGGAGAAATACTACAGGAATGTGGCTTTCCAAAAAACTGTCGTATCGAGCTGACAGCACACAGACTAAAAATGAAATCTCAGCAGGAGAATCACCCCTTCAATCCAGCAGATCTTATGAATCTGGATAAAGCCATCAACACACCAGTAGCAGTATTCGAGTATGGGAATAGAAAAAAAGCTCAAAACATCATCGTGAACCTACAACAGGATGAAAAGAACTACCTCGTGGGAGTTTGCTTCAATCAGAAACAACGGGGCTACAATGTGTCGGATATTAGAGGTTTGTTTCCCCGTTACAATATGGATTGGCTCCGGTGGATTGATCAAGGAAAGATGGTTTATGGGGATAAAGAAAAAATCCAGGTCCTAGCTACCCAACAGCGAAGCAATTTCGCTGAGGTGAGCAACCAGGATGCCCGAACTTCATCGGACACATACTACCTAGACTCTGTAGATAGTATACTGTCCAAATTCGGGTCTGTCAACCACATATTTACAAGGGACTTTCCATTTTATAACGAGCAGCGGGAAAGACACAAAGTATTCAAAAAATTCAGGGAAGTATATCTAGACCTAGAGTCCATTAACATCCATGACGCAAAACTACAAGCAGATCAATTCTACGATGCACTTAAAAATAACAATCTTGAAACAATCAAAGAATTCACTAACCCAGAAAATTATGAGATAGCAGAAACTGCAGAACAAATACATCAAGAGTGGATTAAGGCTGCTACTGAAAGACAACACACTCCACCACGAGAACAACCTATGCCACAAGACCTAAAAGAAATACAAACACAAGGAGCTTTTATGGATAATAGTCCAAGACAATCACCTCCCAAGCCCTACTACCAGCAGAACGTGGAGCTGCTACTGGAGGCAGTACGAAGCGGTAAAGCCCCCTTCCTGCCCCAGCAGGGAAACCACATTAAAAACAAGGATGTTGTGGTCATCACCCCTCAGCCAACTGTTCGTCTTGCAATGACTGGAAAGGTACTGAAGGGAACAAATCAACTTATAGCTCAAATTCAACTAGGAAGGATGGGAAAGACAAGTCCAGTCTTGACCTTTGAACAGGTACAAAAACTTGGCTCTAACATTCGTAAGGGAAGCGAAAGTTTCACCGTCACCAGCTATAATCCTGATGAAAAACAGGGAAAACGGCTCACTGTCTATCATCTTTTCTCAGCCCAAGATGCCCTAAAGAACCAGGCATTGCAAACAAAACTTAATGCTGTAGACCGCCTCACTGCCACCAGCGAAAAAACAATTCAATGCACATCCAGCAGCCCACAAAAATTCCTAGGAGCCTACCTTGCTGCAGGAGTTACTGGCAGAACCCTCACCGTAAAAGAATCCACATTGAAGGAATTCAGAAGCGAATTCCAAAGACAACTGGAGGAGTGCATCCAACACAAAAATCACGTGGCAGCCTTTGACATCGGAAGAAAGGCAAGCAACGTTTGTCGCTCAATCATGAGTCAGGAACTGAAAAAAGAACGGACACAACTATACCAATACACTAACAAATTTGAGGTTACACGTTAAAGGAGTATTTTATGAGAGTATCTGATCAAGAAATTGAAAAGGCATTGGATCAATTATCACAAGCAATGGGAAATGAGAAAACTGCACGGGAATATGAGAAGCTGTGGGACAAGGCTCGTTACGATGGAAAGCCCCAATACATTGACGGGGTGGTGATGAGTGGCCACATCTTTGAAAAAAGTATTACAGAGATGCGAAAGATGGAAATGAACGCCGGAGTATTCTTCAACAACATCAAGGAAAAGACTGCCGACAGAGATGCGCTGTTGAAGGAATTCAACAAGGTTTCGGGAGTGAACTTCAAGGATGAGAAGGAAGTTCTCAAATTGTACGAACAGGTGAACAATGTACGTATTGCCACCGAGACCCTCTCTCAAACTATGAATGGACTTGACCATCGTCCCCAAGTAATACAGCCCCAATTTGATCCTAAAATCCTGTCCAAAGAAGAAGTAAAGACAGAACGAATTCCTCCTGGAATGGATTTGGTGAAACAAGAAACAATGAAAAAGTACCAGTTCATTCCTCCCTGTGAAATGCGAGGAGGCCGACTCGTTCTCCATCTTTCTGCCAGTGATCTGAAGGACGGCAATCCCCAAGACAAGCGGCCTGTAGAATTGGTCATGAGCAACAAACAATTTGTATCTATGGTGAACTGTGCCATGAAAAAAGAAGAACAGAATCCCTCCTTCCCTAAAAACATGACTAAAGAATATGTAGCTGCCATGAGCAGGATTTATCCCAAGGCAACGGAACAGGAACATCTCCAGCGTTATCAGACCATACGGGATGCAATGAACAAAGGAGCACAATCTCTGGTTCAAGAAAGCTCGGTACAAAGAGTTCAGCCAAACAGAAACCGTGGAAACGGAATGGAGCGATAATATGGCAGAAATAAAACTTACCTTGGAAGAAACCCTCAAAATAAAGGAATCCATAGAATGGGGATATAACTATTACACTGAGGAATTAAATCAACTGGGATATACCCATCAAGTCAAAGATAACAATGAGCTTGAAGTCTATGATGAGAATGGAAATTTTGTGGGAAAATCCTACCTTGGAAAAGAAGGACAGACTTCTACAAGGAAGTTCGAGGCTGCGATGGAAGTTCCAGAACAAGTGACTGAACTTTCAAATCAACTTCTCCTTATCAAAATCAGCTTAGGATATTCAGAGAGAGACATCGCCTTACTACAGCAAGAAAACTTGGTACAAGAACCAGAAGCAAAATATGGAAGCAAAGAAGAAGTTCCAGCTCGAATTTTCCCTGCTGTAGAACACGGTAATCTGAAAAATATTTCCTTTGAAGGAATCCCTTCCGAAGAAATCAGGAATTATCTCAAAGAGCATAGCTGGAGATACAGCAGACGAAATCGTGCCTGGTATCCAGGAACAAAAGAGGCTCAATCTTCCAACGAGGAATTTGTAAAAAACTTTTTACAAAAGTTTTATCCTAACACCCTCGAAGTGCCTCAGACACTCTTTGACATTCCCGTTCCAGAAGAACGGGAGGCAGAGGATATACATGAGCCAGATGTGAATAATCCACATTCCGATTTTCCAGATGTGGATAATCAGGATATGGCTGAGCCAGATGTAGATCATCAGGATACGGCTGAATCAGTTCTAGAATCATCGAATGAAGAACAATCAAGCCCAGAGGCAATAGCTCCAAAGACAGAATACACCTTCACTCCTACAGTGGGAGAAGATGGGATTATTGACTACACCGGAGTTGAAGTTGACAAAATTAGACTTCCAAATAAGACCCAGATTTTGAATCAATTTCTCCCCTCTTATCTGCCGCCTGTTGAAATCAGAAGAGAGGGCCGGTACGACATTCCAGCTGTAAAGGTTGCAGACAATCAATATTTGTTGAAAGGTACTAAGAAAGGTGGTCCCATCTATAGAGTAAGTCTAGATGTCTATGCCGCCTTAGTGGATTACCACCTCAAATATGATAGAGCTGCAAGAAAAGCCATTGCTGACTACAACAACAATGTGTTAAAAGAAGCACTTGAAAATGAACAGGCAGAATTTTTTCCATTGAGAACAAAATTTCCCTCAATACCAGAACCCTTGAGCTTTGAAAGTCACTGTCAATCTGAAAAAAAAAGAGTCAGCAGTAGATACCAATATTCCCCTGGTAGAGTCGCCTTCCAGCAAAGTTCTAGCCATCGTATGACAAGTGAAGTATATTATTTCATTGAATCAGAAATTGGCAGTGGAAATTCAAATATATTTTCCCACCACCGAAAAAATCTTGAAGAACTGCAGCAAAAGATGCTGGACCAGGAACTACAGCATTCAGATTTAGAATCAACGTGGACCAAAGGAAGAGAAACAGCCTACGGTGATACAAATCTAGACGAAAGTTTGCTTGATACATACGGAGTGAACATAAAACGACAAAACGGTGAACCTATTTCTGCCAAAGAGAAAACAGAACTGCAAGAAGTCTTAAATCAGGTCTATTCAACCTATGGTAATCTCAGCTCAATAACAAAGGACTATGGACTAAAAATAAGTCACTCTGGAAATACCAAGATGCATGCCAGCAAGGCCGTAGGACTTTTTACACCAGGTATGAAGGCTTTAGGTATTTCCTTTGGTTTGGGTAAAGATGAGGCTATTTACACCGCAAATCATGAAATGGCTCACTTCATTGATCACTTGAGAGGCAAAGAACACCATGCATGGCATGCTTCTGACATTCCTGGAACATTGGAGAACAAAATTGCAGCTACGTTCAGACAGGGAATGAATACCGCAAAGGGTGATTATTGGAACCGTACCTGTGAATGCTTTGCAAGAGCAATGGAGGAGTATGGAAAAATAGTTCACATCCAGCAAAAACATCCAGACTGGGATAGCGAAAAGATAAACGAAAAGGTATCCCTCCCCGCTTACATGGATTATACCAAGTTTTACAACACCATGATTCCGCTTATCCAGGAATGGATTGAAACAACCCGCAATGAAATGAAAATTGATGAATGGAGTTTACCCAATTCCCTGGATCAAAAGAATACCGAAAATGACAAAATCACCAAATCACAGAGTAAAGGGTTTCGAGAAGAATGTCTGGAAATCCTGAAAAAAGATGATGCACAGATAACAGATGAAGACTTGGCCAAGTTGAGGTCTTATGAAGGAGCTGGGGGCTTAGGTGAAAAAGAAGCATCTGTGAATGGTGTCCTCAATGAATTCTACACTCCAAACCTCGTGGTACAAAAAATGTGGCAGCTGGCAGATGCTTATGCCCCCAATGCCATTACAGTGCTAGAACCTACAGCGGGAACTGGTAGGTTTGCAGAAGGAAGAAATAATAACCAATTCACCATGTATGAAGTTGATAAAACCTCCGCCCGCATCAACCAGCTTCTGCATCCACAAGCTACAGTTATAAATGAAAGCTTCCAAAAACAGTTTTTTGACCCAGAAGGAAGAGCTATCAACAGATCTTATTCCATTCCTAAGTTTGATCTAGTTATAGGAAATCCCCCCTATGGTGATTACAAAGACAAATGGCGCGGACTGGGAGAAGGAAAGGAATTTGACCGGTATGAGGAATATTTTTTATCACGAGGTATTGATTCTCTGAAAAATCAAGATTCTCTGATGATAATGATTGTTCCCAGTGGTTTTCTCAACAGTAATGAAGATAGAGTCAAACAGGCAATTTCTTCAAAAGGAAAACTACTAGATGCGTGGAGATTACCAGAGGGAGTATTTCCCACAACTAAGGTAGGAACTGATATTTTGGTATTCCAAAGGGGTAGCTGCCAAGTCCAGGAATTATGTAATGGGAACTGGTTTAAAAATCATCCAGAAAAAATCCTTGGCCAAGTGAAAACACGTACCAACAGATTTGGCCGAGAGGAAGAATACGTAGATTTTTTTGCAGGACACACCTTATCAGATACCTTAAATCTTCTAGTTCCTGACAAAAGTATTGACAAACTCCTTGAAACAAGCAGTAATTTCATAGAAGAAACTTTACAAGAAAATCAACAGGAGGTTGCAAATGCTGAGTCTATTCATCAAAGTGACAGAGAACGGGAAGCCCATCTTCGAGGAGAAGGAGTGGGAGGACAAGCCCGTGAAGATAACGGAGCAGATGTTCCTGGACAGAATCAAGGAAGTGGAAGAGCTGACAAAGACTCAGCCAGTCCAGATAGTGAAGCTGCCGGAAAGCCTATTCAACAGTTCCCACTCCAACACAACAGCCCAGCACCTGAAAGGAATGACCGCCACAGAAGCGGGGGCATTGGCAATCAAACTGGTGGACTGGGCGGGATGGAGCCACACACCCCACCACTTCATAGCAGCCTTGAACAATTATCTGACAGACTGATATTATCTGCTCAAGAATTCTCCCAGTTTTATACTGGAAATAATTTCAGTCCAGAAGAATATCCCATTCTCCTAGCAACAGATTGGCAAGGCCAAGTGGATTCATCCAAACTAACGATCTCCCAATGCGAATGGCTTAAATCGAGTCAAAAATATATCCAGGTGGGAGAAGGAAAGTTTGTCAATCGAAACATCTTCTGCAGTGGCAATATTTACGACAAGTTGGAGGAACTGGAAGCTCGTAAAGCTACCCTCCCTGCAGAACTTTATAACAGCCAAAAAAAAGTACTGGAAGAAAGCCTTCCTCCAATCAAAAACCTAGACAAGGTGGAGATTTCTCCCTTAGGGAGCCTTGCTCAAGCCTTCCAAGTAACACGAGAACTTACCAGAACAGATTATGATTATTTCAGTCACAAAACTATACAGACTACTGCCCAAGAATCAATTCCCCTCGCTGAGGATTTTATTGCCTGGGCAACAGGTTGTTACGATAAGGATGCAGAGAATAGTCGCCGGTATATCAATGACTGGACAAGTGCCAGTATAAGCCGTGAAGACTTGCCTTCCAATGTAAGCTGGAGCGATATAGTAGATTATATCGAAGGAGTATCAGTTAAAAGCTCCCGAGCTTATACCGAAGAAGGAAAAAATGCTGCCCGAATTGAGGCAGAAGAAAAAAGACAGGCAAGAAAAGAAACTGCGGAGAGACTTTTCAATAGATATATCCGTACCGCACTTCCAGAACATGACAGAGAACAACTCACACAAGAATGGAACAAGCGATTCAATAGTTATGTAGCACCTGACTATTCCAAACTTCCTGTTCTTGTAGATGGCATGAGTACCAGAAAGGACAACAAACCATTTGAACTGTATTCACAGCAAGTAAAGGGTGTGGCATTCCTGACCCAGAAAGGAAACGGACTTCTAGCCTATGACGTGGGTGTAGGGAAAACAGCTGCAGGAATCGTTGCCACCGTAAGCCAGCTGCAATCAGGAAGGGCAAAACGCCCCTTGATAATTGTACCCAAAGCAGTATATACCAAGTGGATCAATGACTTTACCCAATTATTTCCAAACATTCCTATCAATGACTTGGCAAACTTCAGTCCAAATACACTGAAAAATCTCAATAATGGAAATCATGGACTTTCCATTCCAGAAGGTTCCATTTCCTTCTGTACCAATGAGGCATTGCAGCGAATCACCTTTGAGGATGAATCCATTGAAGGTGCTTTGTTTGAGGATTTTTCCAACTTATTGGGTAAATCTGATGAAGCACATTCTGATAATCCCCAAATCCGTGCAAAGGCAATTTCTGCTATAAACGATGAAATCGGCAGTGCCTCTCAAACGAAAGATGACTATGTATTTTTTGAGCGATGTGAATTTGACCACATCACCGTGGATGAAGCCCATCGGTTTAAGAATCTTTTTAGAGTGCCAAGAAGCTCCAAGCCAGACAGTAAGGGAATGTCCCAGGAATTCCCTGGGCTCGGACAAGGAAAGCCTTCCATGCGTGCCATGAAAATGTTTGCCATTACCCAAATGGTACAGAGAAATAATAACAACCGAAATGTCTTTATGCTTACCGCAACACCTTTCACTAACTCACCTTTGGAAGTTTATTCCATGCTGTCTTACATTGGACGTGAGCAACTTAAATCCAGCGGTGTATATGACATCAGAGATTTCTGCACCGAATACGCTCATGTCACCAATGAATGGGCTGTTGATGCAAAGGGTGCTATCAAGCCCAAGTCGGTGATGAAGTCCTTCCGTAATCCACAGTCGCTGCAATCTCTCATAACACAATTCATTGATAAAGTTGACGGAGAAGAGGCTGGAATAAAACGTCCAAACAAGGAACAGCATCAAATCCAGCTGGAAATGAATGAAGTTCAAAAAATGATTGTAGCCAGGGAAACAGAGAGAATGCTGGATCCAGCAGAAAAGGATAAAGGCGGTGTCCTGGTTGCAATGAACAATATGCGGATGGCCATGGTCTCCCCTGCCTTGCTTGATTCATCAGAATACCCAGAAATAGAGGATTTTCCTACAGATATTGTAGAGAGTTCCCCCAAACTACAGTATGTCTGTGACACAGTAAGTAAAGTTTGGACTGAAAAGAAGGACTGTGGTCAAGTCATTTACATGCCCTATGGTGTAAAAGAAATGGATGCAGTAAAGGATGCATTGGTTAAAAGAGGCGTTCCTGCTTCCTGTATTGGCATTATCCGCCCAGGTGACAATCTTTCAGAAGAAAAGATTGATGAAATGACCAGCAATTTTAACAACAAATCTCATCAACTGAAAATCCTCATCGGCTCCAAAAAGATTTCTGAGGGTGTGGACTTAAACGGTAACAGCATCGCCTTATATAATACCATGTTAGACTGGAATCCCACCGAGACAATCCAAGTGGAAGGAAGAATCTGGAGACAGGGCAATAAACAGGAACGTGTTCATATCATGTACCCATTGATGGAAGATAGCATAGAGAGCCTAATTTTCCAAAAACATGATGAAAAATCTAATCGTATCAACGACATATTCAGCTACAAAGGTGATGATGCGTTGGATGTATCCAGCATTAACCCCGAAGAGCTCAAGTTCGACTTGATTAAGGAGCCTCAGAAAAAGGCTGACTTTATTATCTCCCAGAAAACCGTTGAGATGAAAAAAGAGCTTACTGTTATCGATGCAAGGATTTCTACGCTGAATGAAATTGCATTTAAAAAAGCAAATCTCCAAGACCTGCTTAAAATGGCAGAATCATCCCGAAAGGAAATGCAAGAAAGACTAGACTTTCCCGAAAAGAGAGAAAAATGGTTTAGTGAGAGTCTTGCAAAAGAGGTGGTAAAAAATAGTAAAACAGAAATTATTCAGCTTACGGCAAAACTTGATACCGTCAATCGCCGAATGCAGAAAATGGGATTAAGCGATGAAGCTTCACTGGAAAACCTGAGATCTTCCCTTGAAGGTCAGAAAGAAATACTCCAGAAACAGATTGATATGGTGGCTTCTAGCAAAGATGAAATCATTGCAGAAGAGAAAATAATTCTCTTAGAGAAAAAAGCTGCAGCAGTTCCATTTCAACAACAGGTAGACCAAATGGTACGCCATATTATCGAAAACACCAGAGAAGCGCCTCCAAAGGAAGCCCGTAAAGAAGAGCCTACCCCACGGTCACGAGAATATGAAATACAAGATGAACCTCCAATAGAATACCCTGTGGGCAAATACGGTCAGTTGGAATTGTTTGCTTTTGAGCAAACACCTTTCTATAACAACTCAATGAAGGTTTTCACTGATGAGTTAGCTACAGTCCTTAATGCAACAGCTGTAGAACTTCCAGAACTTTCAGTAACTCGAGACAATTATAAAAAACTTTTTGACCGAGGATATGTAGAAAGTCCCATAGAAACATTAAAAATGGGAGAAAATCAATACGAAAAATTCCAAAGATCAGACAGAAATAACCTTCTGGCTGCAGCATATATGACTCTAACACAACCATCCTTGATACTGGAAAAGGAAACATACGACGAAAAGTCAGAACAATTTAAACCTGTCCATGTCTATGAAAAATCTTTCTACCGCAAGGAATCTGGAAATAAACGTGTGGTGGAATCTATTGTCATATTCAAGGAAGAAAATAGAATAATCATCAGTTCCCACAATAAGGACGTAAAAGATTTTGTAAAGCAAATTAAAACGGCCGACCAAATTGTCTACATGGACAAAGAAGTCGGCCGAGTAGCCGCGTGGCTTCAAGAGAAGGCAGGCGACCATGTGCCACTCCAAGGTATAAATACCAGAGTGATTAACTCATCTTACAACACAGATAATTTGGTGTCAATCCCAAGCCTGATTGCAAAATCATCTGCAACTGTACAAGAACCTGTTTCCCAGTATATTACCAGTGGAGATCCACATCTTACCAAAGAGCACATCTGGAGGGCAAAGGCTGCCACACGAACCTATTGCAATCCTATTCTTAAGGGAAAGAAGTCTGGACTCTGGAAAAACTTCCGTGATTTCAAAAAACATGGAGTCCTAGACATACTTGGGGCCAATGCCGAGATGGAACAGGGAAAGATAACTCCACAGGGGTGGAATCAACTGGCCACAGCCTTACAAATCTATCGTGACAAGCGGTTTGAGACCTTCCGCTATCTTTTTGTTTCCCCAGAGGGAAAAATCCAAGATCAACTTGCAGTTTGCAGTCATCTTCCAGGCAAAACTTTGTCCAACTTACCTAGTGAGAATCTGCTGGGACAAGTGATAACCCATGCAGAAGAAACTGGAACAAAGGTGGTATTGGTACACAATCATCCATCAGGGAATATAACTCCTTCTGTAGATGACATTCGCATGACAGGAAATACAGAAGCGGCATTTACACGAAGCGATGGAAAATGTCTGCTTGCCGGACACATAATCCTGGATCACGATAGCTACAGCCTCTACCAGAAGGGCAAGGAGTGGGAAGCTCGGATGCTAAGCCCCTATGACATTTATGATCCATTACTAAAGACCCGCAATCCCATGGAAGGCATTACTGTTTCAGGACCAGAATCCTTGGAACTGGTAGCCCAGGCAGTGAATAGCCATGACAAATGGAAGGAAGAAGGATGGGTTCCTGTAGTTTTTACCAACAGCAGTTCACAGATTTCTGCTGTTAAAATGTATCCAGAGGACTTTTTGACACAGAACAATGCAAAGCTCCTGAATCAGCTGCAAGAAACAGCGAAAAGGACAGGGGCAGTTATGGCATTCCCCATTATCCTGGACAAGAATCATATCCGCCAGGAAAACCAGAAGAACCTGCTGGACAGGATGAGGGCTGGCTGCTTCACCGACTTTTACCTGGGAGAAAAAGACGGCACCCACAAAACAGCTGATGATTTTAACCTCGTACCAGGAAAGAATCTCTTTGATGAAGTTGGCATAGAACAAATAGCAGAGCAGACCGACATTACCTCCACCTTCTCCCGCCACCAAAAGTATGAAATGGAATCTTTGGGACTCTTTGTGGCGGAGGATACGAGAAAAGAATACGAGTCTTTCTTGGGACAGATTGACGATTATCTTGAAAGAGGAAAAACTCCTTCGTATCATCAATTTTTGATTTCTAAAACGCCTAGAATTTTAACATTTACAGGATTACCCGACAATGAAATTTCTCTTTCAACAAGTGTATTGAACAAGGCAAAGAAGATTCATGGACTAGACAATAAGGAAATCATGGACTCTGTAAAAGGTCTTTTCAATCCCATACTGGTGTTCAACTCAGATAAAAGTACTTCAGAGGCAAAGAATGACAGTGTTCTTGTCATAACGAAAGCCACCGCCAAAAATGGAAAGCCCGTGGCTCTAGCCTTGGAACTAGAAAAGAAATTGACCAACCCTAAGCCAGTCTATGTGGTGAATGATATCAGAAGTATCCACGACAGAAACCTTGTGGCACAAAACGGAGTGGACATTCTGAAAAAATGGACTGATAAAGGACTATTGAGATACTACGATGACAAAAAAATATCCGACTGGTTAGCGATTAAACGGGTACAATTCCCGCTGTCTCTAACCAAATCGGACATTGACACTGTAGCACTCAAAGACAATTCTGTCAAGACAAGGACGCAGCTTGAGAATTCCATGGTGGAAAAAATCCATCTTGAAAGCAGCCTGCCGGAAAAACTCCTCACTCCAGCCCAGATTCGGGAAGGAAAACACCAGCTGCCAGTGAAGCACTCTTTCATGGTGAACAACAGCTTCATTCCTCCAATGGAGCTTACACAAGATGGAAAGGTACAACTGTATTGCAGCAGTGAAGATTTACAAAATTCCATTTCTCAGGATTCTCAGGAAATCAAACCTGTTGTGTTGGAGATGACACCTAAACAAGCAGCAGTCCTTGTAGATGCCAGTATAAAAAAACAGAGTATGGAGAATAGGCAGTCAAAACAACAGTTGCCATTAAACCTTCCTGTAAAAAGCAAAATGGAAGAAAGTTTCTTCACTAGCTTGAAGAATGTCCATCCTCAGCTGACAAGAAAAGAAGCTGAAAGGCAGTATCATGAAGTTTATTCTATGATTGAAAAGGAATTGAAGGATCTGCGTATTGCACCAGCAATAGAAAGAAAGACTCCGCAAAGAAAAGATTTTTCTATGGAATGGTAATAAGTTAGCCGTTGTGGATTTTCCGTTACGGTAAATCTGCAACGGTTTTTTATTCCTAAATTAGCGCCACGTGGCACTCATTTCTGATAGCTATCCACATTTCCACATGATGGAGGGTGCTCCAAACACCCGTAAGACTGTGGTAATGTGTGTCAGGTATCGCTTTCCAAGGTAAAATATGCTATTATACTTCCAATTTGGAGGTATACTTATGAAAAAGATAATTTTGATTTCACTGATAACGTTCTTTCTTAATGTCATTTTTAGTTTTGCTTTTACTCTTCCCAATGGGCAAGAAGTTTCCATCAGCAAATATGAAGAAAAAGATGGTCGTGTGGTTGCAGTAATCATTAGCAAAAAAACCGACTTTACTATGGGCACACTTAACATACCAGCTGAAGCAGGAAGTATTATTCGTTTCTACGATTCAGGTGCTATACAATCTCTTTCTTTGACAAATATGGTAGATGTAGAGACAATTTTGGGAAAGTTCCGAACCAGTCGAAACAAAACGATGCATTTTTATGAGAATGGTTCCCTTAAAAGCCTTGTAATTTATGGTTCATCTGGAACAAAAGTAACAACTCCTTTCGGAGAAATGCTGGCACGAGGAGATATGCCCGTCACCTTTTATGAGGATGGAAGTCTTGAGTCATTCTACCCTCGTTTTGGACAAAAGATTTCATTTTTACCAGATGGAGAATACTATGATGATGCTGTTCTCTCATTTTATCCTTCTGGTACAATCAAAGAATTCACTCCCAATCCTAGAAGGATGCCCTCGACAATGCAAGAAGGATACAAATCAAAAACACCTATTTCCTTCTATCCTTCTGGAAATATGAAAACATTTACTCCTGAAGATAACTTTGTAGTCCCATTCAATGATGCACAATACTTCCTTGTTCCAGGAACACCTTTAACATTATTTGATACAGAAGAATCTGACCAATACAAATCCTTCACAATAGATTTGACAAACAAAACCGACATGATAGGAAAGGTTGCAATTTCTCCTGAGATTGCAAAAAATGAAGAGATGAACAAGATTAACTCCGAAATGAGATTGTTTGTAGCAAAACAACATGTTATCAAAGATTTTGGGCAGAAACGAAAAATAAATACTGGTTCTCAGCCTGTAGGAATAACCGTTGAACTAAATGAGGAAAGAACTGTAGAAAGATTTTTAATTTATCCATATACATTTGCCAGCGAGCATGAATACAAATCCAGCCTCTTTTCCCCTCATTTCTCCATTCTGATTGATGGAAAAACACGGGGAGCAAAAAGTGTAACCTTACAAAAGGATGGCAACTTGGACAGTGTGGAATACCATCCAACCTTGTTCATTGATGATGAGAAGGATTCTAATAGCTTTTATGAAATATTCAGAAGCTACTATTCTGCAGATGGCAAAGAAATTGCTCGTGTAGCAAGACATACTTATATTGATCCTGAAAATGAAGCAAAGGATTCAACTATATCTGCTATTTTTGTATTCTCCAAAGAAGGGATCTCTACAATCTCATGTCCTGATCAGTATCTTCACAATATAAACTCAATAACATTTACAGATGAAGGGAAAATTGATGTAATATGGATAAAGGATGAAAATGGTATTCTTGTACAATTTCCATTAGAATAACATACAATTAGCGCCAC
>JAEDCN010000027.1 GCA_016294105.1 Treponema sp. | reverse complement strand
CCGACTGGTGCAAAGCACCGACTGGTGCAAAGCATCGGTAGATGCCAAGCACCGACTAGTGCAAAGCATCGGTAGATGCCAAGCACCGACTGGTGCAAAGCATCGGTAGATGCCAAGCACCGAAACTCCCCCTCACAGCTGGGCAGAAACCTCTTCCCAAGCAGTGGTACTACTTAATTCCAGAGCAGATAGAAGGTAAATGCCTTTCTACACTCTCAAAAATAATAATATCAGGTTTATATTCCAGCACATATTCTTTGTCACTTTCACTAAAATTCTTCCAAATATATTCTGTTTCAGAGAATAAAGGTGAAACAAAAGGTTCTAATGCTGTAAAAAATGAATCCCGAAACACCAAAGCTCTTGGAGCTGTTTTATCAGCTCCCATTGTGTGAACTCCATTCCCACCGTCATTTTTTATGTATGTATACAACTCCGCTTGCATTATCCCCTGTGGAATTAGTTTAGGTTGAGTACTTTTACTATTTTCAATAGCCAACATGGGGAGAATGTCTCCTGCCGTGGTACTATATTCGATTTTTGTATCATACTGAATTTCTGGAAAATTTTGATTTGGAAACATTTCTTTCAGCATATTAAGAAGCTGTTCATAAGCAACAAAAGCACCCAAGGGATTCCAGTGTGTGTCTGTTTCATAATAGAGAGGAATATCTATTTCGGATTTTTTTGAAATAAGAATATCCCTAGGGAAAATATATGAAGCTCCTGCATCTTCCAAAACTGATACTAGTTGATCTGCCCTCGTTTGCCCCGTAGGTCTTTCAAATGGATAAAATTCAGAATACACAGAATGCTTATTTGGGCCAATAAGAAAAATGCAGGAAATATTTTGAGCATTGCACCATTTAAGTGTATTTTCTATAGATAAACTAAATGCATCAAGTTCGGGAGCTGTCATCAAATTCTTTTTATAAAAATCAGAACGATTATCACCATCTGAAGAATTAATATAGAACCACCAATTCTCCTTACCTTTTACCGCTTTTTGATTAATATAACTCCCTTTTAGTAATTCATAATTAATATAATTATTTAATTTTATAAGATATTCACGTCCCCCAAATCTATCTTCAAAATAGTTGTTTAAATCAGAGAAAATATTATTGACTTCACCATCAACAAATAATTTTGGGAATGGTTGTAAGGTTCTATTTTCTCGAGTAGAAATCTCATCTTTTACGTCAAATGTAATAATGGGAATTAATACTAACCCGAAAAAAATTACTATAAATATTGAATATATTTTCTTTTCCACCTTAATACTCCTAAAATAATATAAAAACATTAAATCAACTAAAATCTAAAATAGATAAAAGGATTATAAGAATTACTTGCTAATGAAGCGTAGCATAAAATAAACAGTACACAGAGAACTAAATATTTTAAAAATAAAATTATAATTGAAAGGAATCTCTTATTTTCATAGATATGAGAAAATTTTCTCCACCATGGAAATGCAAATATACATCCTAAAAATAAAAAGAAATAAAAACGTCCATTAATGAGCATCATCATAAATTCATCAACATAAAGAGGAACAAAAGTACCAGTAAACTGAGTGTAATTTACTCCAAGCATTTTTAGAAGCAACTTAATAAAATCTTTTGTACCTGTTCTAAACAAGACCCACAGGAATAAAACACAGAATAACGTTACAATTCTTCTTAAAATATGCTGAAAAACGACTAATTTTGTTTGTCTATTTTCTGTCTTCCTTGAAAAAAGATTTTCTATGGTCATCAAAGTTCCATGACCTAATCCCCAAAAAATAAAGTTAAAGGCAGCTCCATGCCATAAACCAGTTACAAAGAAAACGATATATTGATTTACAATTGTTCTGAGCTTACCCTTGCGGTTTCCTCCCAAGGGAATATATACGTAATCACGAAAAAAATTGGTAAGAGAAATATGCCATCGCTTCCAAAAATCCTTGATAGAGGTAGCTACATACGGATAATTGAAATTTTCTAGCAAATCAAATCCAAAAAGTTTTGCCAATCCAATTGCCATATCTGAATATCCAGAAAAGTCGTAATAGATTTGTAATGAATAAGCAAGTGCAGCAACCCACGCAACAAAAGCTCCATAGGATGCAAAATTTGCGGAGTAGATTACATCACACACACTTGCATAGGTATTTGCTAATAATACCTTTTTACTCAAACCGATAATAAATCGCTCCAACCCAACAGCAAATTGAACAAGGGAATGTTTTCGATTTTCAATTTGTTCATTAATATCATGATAACGAACAATGGGACCAGCTATAAGCTGAGGAAAAAATGCCACATACAAACCCAAATTTAATACACTTTTTTGAGCAAGCTTTGGATTTCGATAAACATCAACTAGATAGGAGATTTCCTGAAAGGTATAGAACGAAATCCCTATTGGCATGATAAGATTTAAAACATGAAGTTGAGGGATTCTAAGCCCTTCTAGAAATACATTAATAATCCTACTAGTAAAACCAAGATACTTGAATAAAAATAAAATCGCGATATTTATAAGTATACCCAATACTAATAGCTTTTTTCTATACCCCCCCCCCGCATAATTATCAGTATTATTTCCTAACCATAAACCGATATTATAGTTAAAGACAATGGATGCAAGCATAAGAAACACGTAAACAGGTTCACCCCAAGCATAGAACAAAAGACTTGAAAAGAATAAAACAGCATTACGATATATTAAATTTGGTAGCATATAATATAACAGTAAAACCACTGGAAAAAAGAAAACTAAAAAAGTTATTGAACTAAAAAGCACTAAAATCTCCTAAAACTAAATCATAAAAAACTTGACACATCCCTCATCCCTCCAGCTGGGCAGAAACCTCTTCCCAAGCAGCGGTGAGCTGTTCAATTTTTGCATCCAGAGCTTCCAGAGCAGACTGAACCTGGCGACTTTTTTGCGGATCACTGTAGACTTCTGGCTGAGCAAGCTGATTTTCCAGCTCCTGCTTTTCTTCCTCTGCAGCAGCAATTTCTTCCATAAGACGCTCTTCTTCTCTTTCCAGCTTTCGCCTTTGGTTCTTGAGTTTTTTCTGCTCCTCGTACTTTAAAGCTCCTGCACTGGGAGCATTAGCTCCATCGGCTGTATCTTGTTTTGAAGCGTTTGTAGAAGAAGTTTTTCCAGAGCCAGAAGGAGGCGTCACCTCCAAGCCCGCAGCCTCAGCGGCAAGTCGCTCAAGATAATATTCATAACTACCGGGGAAATTTCTTGCTCGACCACAGGAGGTAACACAGGAGACATCTCCAGAGCCTGGTTCCGCTGGAGGAGAAAGTTCCAGAACACGGGTGGCCAAGGACTGAATAAAGCCTCTGTCGTGGGAAACGAAAACCACTGTGCCCCCAAAGGATTCCAGGGCTTCTAGCAACACGTCCTTGGAATGAAGATCCAAGTGGTTGGTGGGCTCGTCAAGAATCAGCAGGTTCACAGGCTTCAGCAAAAGCTGTAGCAGGGCAAGGCGACTTTTTTCACCACCAGAAAGCACATCCAGGGTCTTGAACACATCGTCCCCACGGAACAAGAAGGAACCCAGCATATCCCGCACCCGAGGAATCAATTCCAAGGGAGCTTGATTTTCAATATATTCCAAAACCGTGGTGGCTCCACAAATCTTTTCCGCACTGTCTTGGGAAAAGTAGCCCACTGCCACACCAGCACCTTCCTTGACACTACCTTCATAGGATGCATCCTGCTGGGCAAGAATTTTTAGCAAGGTGGTTTTACCAGAACCATTGCAGCCCACCACCACAAGCCGCTCCCCTTTTTCCAGCACCAAATCAAGCTGACTTAAAACTTGACGCACGCCATCGTAGGACTTGCTCACTCCTTCTAGAGTCAGCACCAGGCGGCCAGAATGAGGGGCGGGAGGAAAGGAAAATCGCATTTTTTTCAATGATTCTGGAATCTGCACCTGCTGGGTAAGGAGCTTGTCTAGCATTTTCTGTCGCTCCTGAGCTTGGGCCGCCTTTGTAGCCTTGGCTCCAAAGCGACGGATAAAATCTTCCAGTTTGCGGATTTCCTCCTGCTGCTGCTGGTAGGTTGCCATAAGACTTTCCAGCTCCACCTGACGAACCTTTTCGTAATTGGTGTAGTTACCAACGTAGCGATGCAAATCCCCGTTAAAGAGCTCGTAGACCTCCGTAACAGTGGTGTCTAAGAAATAGCGATCGTGGCTTACCAGCAAAAATCCGCCAGAAAAGGAGTTTAAGAATTCTTCCAGCCAGTTTCGAGCTTCCAAATCAAGGTAGTTGGTGGGCTCGTCCAAAAGCAGGATGTCAGGATGCTGCATCAGCGCCTTGGCCAGGGCAATACGCATTTGCCATCCGCCAGAAAACTCCTGGGTTTGACGCTCTAGATCTCCACGGGAAAAGCCAAGGCCCAAAAGCACCTGCTCTGCCTGAGCCTCACGACGATACCAACCAGATTCCTCCAGCTGGGTGGTGATTTCGTGGTGGCGATCCAGCAGAGGGCCGCTTTTTTGGGAGGAATCTTTGAGGGCATCTCCAATTTCCTCCAGTTCCCGCTGCAGCTGATAGCCATACTCAAAGGCACGGTCAGCCTCCTGACGCAGGGTACAGCCAGCGTGGACAATGCCAGACTGGGGCAGGTACACAATGCGAGCATCTTTTTGGGCAATTCGCTGGCCACTGTCGGGGGCAATTTCCCCAGCCATAATCTTCATCAAGGTGGACTTGCCAGAACCATTAGCTCCACTTAAGGCAGCCTTTGTTCCTGCAGCAAGATTCACCGACACATCCTTTAAAATATCCCTGTCACCAAAAGCCAGCGACACCTTAGAAAATTGAACAAAGGCCATGGTTAGTCCTGTCCTATTGCCCCAGTATTTTGTCGGGAAAAGAAGATAACCACTGGATTGGAGTTTCTATCGGTAATGGTTTTACCGTTAAAATGAGTTCCTGCCACTTCCAGACGCAAGCCCTCATCCTCAACCTTATAGAAGAAATTCACTTCCTGAGTTCCATTTTCAAAATCCAAGGTTATGACTCCATCGTAGCGGCCCGTCAAGGACTTTGCCAAGAAATATTTGAAGGAAACAAAACCTCGTCCTAAGGCTCCCTGGGGAATGATAGAAGGCTGAAGCTGACGATAGCCACTCCACTGGAATTTATCTGCTCCAGTAAAGGTAAGCTTTCCGTAGTTGGAGCTGGCAAAGCTAGGACCAAAGGCTTCTAGCTCTGCATATAACTGCTGACGACGCTGTCGTTCAGAAGCAATAGTTTTATCCAGCGCCTCTGACAAGGTAACAAAGTCGTAGCTAGTGGGACGACCAAAATCATCGGTATACTGTACAGCAATATAATTATCACGATGAATAGTAATGCTGATAGGTGTATCCGTAAACTTGTAGCTCTTAGCTCCTGTTTTTTCCACGCCAACGTAGGGGAAAGATAAGGTTAATCCTGGAACATTCAGCTGAACAGAACCAGTAGTAGATCCTGTATCAAAGTGGTACCCTGCCTCTAGCTGCTCCAAGTCCATGGTGCGAGACTGAATCATGGTTTTGTAGGAGTCAGGATACCAGAGCTTGCTCAAAACATCTTCCAAAGCACTGTCAGTCTGAGCATCAGCTGAGGCGGCTACGTTTGTCTGGTCTTGCTCCTCCACGGTTCGATTGTCAAAGAGTTTCAGGTTGTAGGAAAAGCACCACCCCAAGGTTCCGTCGCTGGTAAGCACTCGAAGCCAATCCCCTTCCATGGCATTAGAACCAGACATAACGGCTGCTCCCGTTCCCTTGTACAGCACCTTAATCACTTCTTCCTTTCGTAAGCGATATACCTGCTTTGCCGTATTCACAGGCTCTGCTCGCATAGGAAGACCGTCCAAGGCCACACGAGCATACTGATATTGGTAGTCAAGGTATTTTGCTACAGACTTTTTGGCGGAAGACTTGGAGCTGGGCTCTGTAATCTGCCACAGAGGAACTTCGAATTTCACATCCGAATCCATAGTTCCAATAACATATGTTTGTGAAATATTTGATTTAATGTAGACTGGAACAAGCTCTCCATCGTCCAGGCCCTGCTCTGGCACAGACCATAACAACACGCTGTATCCCATGCGGTCTGAACATCCCGTAAAAGACAAGAAAAGAAGGAAGCCGCAGAAAATGGCTCCCCAAGAAAATCGCTTTAACATAGCTCAAGGATACCATAAAGAAAAGGGTGAGAAAAGCCCCCACCCTTTTAACAAAATCTTGTTCTTGTGCACCTTAGCGAATCTTCAGCATAATTCCCAGCAGGGCCATGGTTATAAGCACCTGCATAATCATGAACTTAATCAGCACCTGGGTGGGAGACCAACCGTGATTGTGCCGCATGTGGTCATGAAGGGGAAAGCGTATCTTTGAAAATACACGAATCTTAAAGAACCGCAAAAGGATTATCTTCAGCAAGCCCATCCCACCGTTTACAAAGATGATGGAAGAGGTTGCTAAAATCAAGAAGGGATTACCACTTACAAGTACACACACACCGATGTAGAATCCCAAGGCGCGGCTTCCTGCATCTCCCATCAAAACCTTGCTGGGGAAGGCATTGTGCCACAGGTAGCCCATCAATACGCCAGCCAAGGCAAAGGTCATGACAGCCCAGCTTGCTCCCTGAGGAATGTGGGGAACTAGCAGGTAGGCGGCAATTTCCTTGTGACCAAAGACAAAGTAGAAAAGGCAGCCCATGGTAATGAGGGCAATCAGCACAAGGGTACTGGAAAGTCCGTCTACTCCGTCGGTACAGTTGGTGGTATTGATGGAAAGCCACAACAGAATGGTAGCCACAGAAATGTAAAGCCAAGGTGCAATTTTTATTGAACTAGACAAAAAGGGCAACCAAATATACATATTTCCATCTGGCGTAGAACGAGAGATGAAAAAATAGAGCAAAAAAGAAGCAACCAAACAAATGGCTAAGTCCAAGGCACCCTTCAGGTATTCTCCCCAGCTAGTGGTACTACGGTCATCTAAGAATCCCGTTACCATGGTGAGCCAGGTAAGAGCTAATATACAGGCTTGCAGGCCCCGCAAGGGCACCACCAGCACACAGATAATTGTGAAGAAGGTGATGAACACGGAGCCAGAGCCTGTGGGCTTGCCCTTGGCTGCCTCTGCCGTCAAGGTAAAGTCACGTCCTCTGTCATGGGGAAGCCAGTTGTAAAACTTTGGCAAAAGATAACAGGTAACAAAGAACCCCAAATACAGGGCAAGCACAATGAGCACAACGTAGGACTGCAAAAGTCGAGCTGGCCCAAAGGATTCCATCAGCCAAGAAGCAAGGTAAAAAAGCACAATCTACTCCTTAGTGCTTAAAGTGTCGAGTTCCAGTAAACACCATGGCAATGCCGTGCTTGTTACAGGCATCGATGGACTCCTGATCCCGCAAGGATCCGCCAGGCTGCACAATGGCCTTAATACCAAACTCTGCAGCCTTTTCCACACAGTCAGCAAAGGGGAAGAAGGCATCACTTACCAGAACCTGGGCAGCCTCAGTGCCAGCTCCATCAGTAACGGCCTTAGCCCGCTCCAAAGCCTGTCCTGCAGCCCAAATGCGGTTTGTCTGACCGCAACCAATTCCGATAGCAGCATGATCCTTAATCACCAAAATGGCATTAGACTTTGCAAACATGGCCACTGCCATACCAAAGGCCATTTCATCAATCTGAACCTGGGTGGGGCGAGCCTTAGTAACAATATCCCAACGGCTGAACAATTCGTTGTCACGATTCTGTACCAAAAGTCCACCGTCTACAGCAATGCACTCCCAGTCTTCTTCAGCAGGAATAGCGGCTTCCACCAGACGAAGGTTTTTCTTTTCGGCAAACACAGCCTTGGCCTCATCGGTAAAGCCAGGAGCAACAATTACCTCCAAGAAGCACTTGCTCATTTCTTCAGCAGCAGCCTTGTCTACCACGGCACTACAGCCTACAATTCCACCAAAGATGGAAACAGGGTCGCAGTCATAGGTCTTTTTGTAGGAATCAAGAATAGAAGTTCCCAGAGCGGCACCACAGGGAGTGTTGTGCTTCAGGGCAACAGTAAAGACACTGCTAGAAGCCTCTCCAAAGGAAACTGAAAGTGGTGTACCAGAGGGATTTGCCTTGGTACCGTCAGCCAGCTTGCCACAGATGGGGCCGTCCCACTGGGAATAGTCAGTTCCAGACACACTGGCAGCCTGGCGAACAAAACGATTGAAGGCAGAAACAGCCTTCCAAGCCACGTCCAGGTCACGAATATTATTGTAGGAAAGCTCTTTTCCCTGAAGCTGCTTCATGCCCCCAAAGGCACCCTTTCTGTCGGCCCACAGGTAGAGGGCTGCCTGCTGATGGCCATTTTCTCCATACCGCAGGGACTGTCCCTTTTCCAAGGACATGGGATAGTACTGAGGCAACTGGGGATCAAAGGTGGCAGTGCCATCCTCAGCTACAATGGCATCCAGACCATCGAACATAAAGCGACACACAGCTGCGTCGTAGGCACTAGTCAGGTTAAATACCTTTCCTGCAAGGCGACGGTGCAGCACCAAGTTCTTGTTACCAAAGCCGATTTCTGCCATGGCATCGGCATAGTCGGCGGGGTCAGTAAGCACCAGCACATCCTGCCAGTTCTTGGCGGCAGAACGAAGCATGGTGGGGCCACCAATATCGATAAACTCCACGGTTTCTTCAAAGGAAAGTCCAGCCTGCACCTTGTCAAAGAAGGGATAGAGGTTGACGCACACCAAGTCAATGGGAGCAACACCCAGCTGATTCAAGGAATCCATGTGGGCAGCCTTATCTCGAATAGCAAGAATTCCAGCGTGAACCTTGGGATGCAAGGTCTTTACTCGACCATCAAGGCACTCTGGAAACTCAGTAACCGCACTTACATCGGTAACAGGTACACCCTGCTCCACCAAGTATTTGGCAGTTCCGCCGGTGGAAAGAATCTCCCATTCATTGTTGTGGAGAAAATTTGCCAACTCCAGAACACCATCTTTCACGAACACACTGATAAGGGCACGTCTACGCATATTAAACCTCTTAAAACTGCATGATTTGCTAGCAGTATACAACATTTTCATACAAAGTCCAATAGTTTCTGCAAAACGAAAACTGCACCTTACCTCAAGAATAATACCGGGAGGTCAAGGCATCTGCCAGCACTGAAGCTTGGTTCAAGGTTCTGATGGTCAGAGGAATCAACAGGGGAAGCAGAATCCGAATCTTTGCAAAGAAGCCAGTTGCATCCCCTAAGCCTCCACGAATCAGCTGAATCTTTACGATAAGGGCAGCCTCCTGAGCCAGCAGGGGAACAAAACGGAACACAATGCCTGCCACCAAGGTAACATGACGTACCGGCAACCCGCACTTGCCTAATGGATACAACAAGCTTTCAAGACCATCAAGGATTTCTTGCTCGGAAATGGAGAATACAAAAACCGACAGAGAAATAAAGGCTGCCGTAAGATGGAGCAACAGCAGAACACCAGACAGCACCTTTGTATCGGTTATGACCAAAAAGCCTGCTTCCCATAAAATCTTGTCGGTGTCATAAACAGGCAGGAAAAAAATCTGAATCAAGAAGAAAAACAAAAGCCAAGGAATCAGTTTTAGGATGGACAAAAACCCGCTTTTCAATGGATAGCGAGCCAAAGCTCCATACAAGATAACGGCTCCCACTCCAATTCCCGCTGTCACAACATGCTTTGTAACAAAGGAAAAGATAAAAAGGGCAAAAAACAGCAGGTACTTTGCCAAGGCAGGCAAGCCTTGAATCACTGAAGGTTTATTACTTCCAGAAGAAAAGCTTCTTCCAAAGCTGGAAAGGAATTGCAGCAGTCCTACCCCACCCAAGGGCTGTTGCTGATGGAGCATACCGATTTCTTCAAAGGTTTGCTCTGAAGCGGCTTCCTGCAGGAGGCTTTCTTCCACCAAAACATCCTTGATGGAAACAGGAGTGGTGGCAGCAAGCTTTACCACACGATGGGCAACTAAGGCTTCATCCTCACGATGGGTGGTAAAAAGCACAGTCTTTCCCGCCTTTACCAAGGCCAAAAGCATTTCCATCACCTTGCGACGGCTTTTTGCATCAAGGCCAGCAGTGGGCTCGTCAAACAGTAGCACCTGCCCGTCCATGGCAATGATCCCAGCCAAAGAAACCTTTCGTTTTTCACCTCCAGAAAGGGTCATGGTTTGACGCTCCGCAAATTTTTCGTAGGGAAGTCCCACCTGCCCCATGGCAAACTGAACTTTTTGAACCAATTCCTTGCCAGCAATTCCCTGATTACGAGGACCAAAGGCCACATCATCGGCGGCGAATTCCTCAAAAAGTCCGTGGTCGCTATCTTGCAGTGCCAACAAAGGACGGGAATTGCTATACACCTCGCCCACAGGAGCAGACAAAAGCCCAGCGGCAATCTCCATCAAAGTGGACTTTCCGCAGCCAGAAGGCCCCATCAAGGCAGTAAGACGACCAGCCTCCACCGCCAAAGAAAAATTTTCAAACAGGGGCTTCCCTTCCCCCTGATGCTCCTGGGTAAATTCATCCTGACCATAGGCAAAGGTCATGTTTCGGAAAATCAAGGCCGCATCGTTTTGAAAGCCCTGGGGCATTTCATCTGAAGGATTTTCCAGAGAGGGCTGCCACTGGGCAGAAGGACATGATACAAAGTTATTAACTGGAAGGGGCTCTCCAAAAAGCTGCTTTTCCATGTCAGTATAGGTCATAAACTGCTGCTGAGAACCATCAAAAATCACCTGGCCTTCGTTCATGGCAATAACCCGGCCTGCACGATGAGCTTCTTCCAAGCTATGGGTAATGTGAAGGATGGTTTGCCCCTGATGGTGCCACTCATCCATCAAATCCAGCAAATGGCAGCGGGATTCTGGGTCAATCATGGAGGTGGATTCATCCAGTACAAAGACGGCGGGATGTAGGGCAGCAATTCCTGCTACTCCCAGCTTTTGCTTTTGTCCTTGAGAAAGGTCTCTTGTTCTATCCAGCAACCGTTCCAGCAAGCCCACAGAATCAAGGCTCTCCACGGTGCGGTGCATCACCTCTTCTTCACAGCAACGCAGGTTTCGTGGACCAAAGGCCGTATCTGTTTCCACCACGCTGGCAACAATCTGGTCTCCGGGACTTTGGAACACCAGCCCCATCCGCATATCCTGAGCTCTGATAATGCTTCCAGAAGAAGGCTCCAAATAACCACAAATCAAGCGAGCTAGGGTACTTTTTCCGGAGCCATTGGCTCCCAAAATTGCAATATATTCACCCTTATCCACAGAAAAGGAGACCTGCTTTACGGCCTCTAAATTTCGCTCTGGATAGGAAAATGTCAAATCTCGAATTTCTATAATCGACATAAAATTGAGTATACACTTTTTCTTATCCAGTTTCTACCGTTCAATTTGACTTGCCCCTGCAATTCCATACCTTATAAAAAATAACTCCATTTTCATCACAAAAACATTGCAATCTACCGATATTTGATATACTATCTATAGGTAGGAGATACTCATGTCCAAGAAATCTCACTTTAAAGTTACCGAAAACCAAGGAACTTTGAAGAAAAAGTCCTTATACCGACGAATTCTTACTCCTCTAGCCCTTTTAAACCTCCTTGCCTGTGTAGTTTTGATTTTTGCCGTCATCATTATTGTACGAACCACCATCCAAACCATTTATGCCGAACAGCTGAAGGATGACACCGAAATAATCGAAACCCTCATGTGGCAGGAAGGCCAAACCATGAAGGCTATCTTTACTCAGTCCACTACATTGGAACAGACTATGGTTATGATGCAGCGGGGAAATCGAGTGGATATATCCTATTTTCTTAACGACATCCGCTCAGGAAATGACCTGCAATCAGTAACATTGCTGGATCCTAAAGGCAACATCCTCTATTCCACAGACAATAGCATTACTTCCATGAACTCTGCATCGGAGCAGCTGGTACTTAAATCAGCCATCGGTGGAACTACCATGTTGAGCCTGTCCTCACGGGAAGGACAACTTTACTTTATTGTGGCTGCTCCCCTCATCGACAATTTCAACAGAGTCCAAGGTATACTCGTGGGAAATATGCTTTTGTCTCGTTCCAGTACCATCTTGAAATATGGAAAAATTGTAGGAAACGAGGTAAGCATTCATGTTAATGAGAAGCGTGTTTCCACCACCCTTTCCGGTGAAAACACTACAACGCTTTCAGATAATCCTGAGCAGAACACTCACATCAGACAGATAGTACAGCAGGATGGTGATGACTATCAAACTTCCATCAAAATAGACGGTGTTTCCTATCTTTCCTATTTCTATCCCACAAAAACCCCAGACAAGGACAATCTGGTTATGTTTGAAGTATCCCTTCCCGTAAGATCCTTGGACGGAATCATCTTCAAACTCACGAATTCCATCGTTCCATTATTGATAATAGTGGTGATCCTTATTTGTGGCCTTGTATATTATCTCATCCATCGAGTTGTCATGAAGCCCTTGAAGGGAGCCATGCGGGCAATGGAAAATCTAAACGGAACCACCGGCCAGTCGGACTTGACCTATCAAATTCCTGTGCGTAAGCATGACGAGATTGGTAGTATGTGCTATGCCATCAACACCTTTATTCAACAGCAGCACCAGCTGGTAAGCCAGCTTTATTCTGCCCAAGAAAAGCTCAAGATTATCGGCAAAACCTTGGGAGATGCTTCCCAGCACACCGCATCAGACACCACCCGAATCCTTGGCAATATCAGCAATGTTCGTAATTCCGTACAGGTACAAACCACCACCTTTGAGGAGCTTTCCTCAATTCTGGAAGAAAATACTAGTGGAATCCGAGAGTTAGACAACCAAATTGAAAACCAGGGAACAGGAATTGTGGAAGCCTCTGCCTCCGTAGAAGAAATGGTAGGAAATATTTCTGCAGTTTCCCGCTCCGTAGAAAAAATGAGCAAGGAATACCAGCTTTTGAGCAACATTACCGAGGACAACAAGAGCCGTCAGGACAAAGTACACGAAAGCATTGCCCAAATGGCCACCCAGTCCCAGCTTTTGATAGAAGCCAACAATGTGATTTCCCAGATTGCAAGCCAAACAAACCTTTTGGCCATGAATGCAGCCATTGAGGCGGCTCATGCTGGGGAAACAGGAGCAGGCTTCTCTGTTGTTGCAGACGAAATCAGAAAACTGGCGGAGGACTCCAGAACACAGTCCAAGGCCATTAGCCAAGAGCTTAAGAAGATTACCCTCACCATCCGTGAGGTTGTAGATACCTCAGAGTCTTCCCGACAGGGCTTTCTCCAGATTTCCTCCAAGGTGCAGGATACTGAAAAGCTGGTTCATGAAATTGCAGATGCCATGCTGGAACAAAACAATACCTCCCAAGAGGTACTGGATGCTCTTCGCTCTATCAATCTAGCCTCCACCGACGTACAATCTACAGCCCAAACCATGAATCATGACATTGAACGTGCCAGTAGGGAAATGCTTAAGCTAGAACAGATTGTAGGACAGGTGAATACCAACATGGACGAAATGACACGAAGTTCCACTGGTATTAATGAGACTGCTTCCAATGTATTTGAAATGGCTACTGCTACCCAAGAAAGTATTTCCCAGCTGGAGGAATTACTGGGCAAGTTTAAGCTCTAGTGGTGCAGGCCTAACACCAACACCACCGCAGCTTCTTTTTACTTTGATTTTAAACTCTTTACCATGACAGCGATTCGCTCCAAAGCAATCTTTATCTTGTTAATGTCCGTGGCATAGCAGCAACGGATGTAGCCAGCACCACCAGCACCAAACACATCTCCCGGTACCACTGCCACCTGATATTCTTCTATGAGACGAGTGGCAAATTCCTCTGCCGTCAAGCCTGTAGAAGAAATATTGGGGAAAATATAGAAAGCACCTTCTGGCTCCACCACATCCAAGCCCATTTCCACAAAGGCCTTGTACATGATGTTTCGTCGTTGCTGATAGGAAACCCGCATTCGCTCCACCTCAGACCAGCCGGAACGCAAGCCTTCCAAGGCACCATACTGACTCATAATGGGGGCACAGATGGTGCTGTATTGATGGAGCTTGTACACCTGATCCATCAATTCCTTGCTACAACACAAATAACCGATTCGCCAGCCAGTCATGGCAAAGGCCTTGGAAAATCCGTTTAAGACAATGGTATAATCCTTCATACCAGGGAAGGAAGCAATAGAACAATGCTTGTTCTCATCGTATACCAGCTCGCAATACACCTCGTCGGACAGCACCCAAATCTGATGCTCCTGCACCAGCTGGGCAATTTTTTCCAGTTCTGCAGCGGGAATCATGCGGCCAGTGGGATTGCTGGGAGAACAAAGCATCAGTGCCTTTGTCTTTGGAGTGATGGCTGCCTTGATTTGCTCAGCAGTGGGATAAAAACCGTTGACGGAGGTATCAAGGTGAATGAGCTTTGTGTCACAGAGAGAAGCCAGGGGCTGGTAGGACACGTAGCAGGGCTCACAGATAATGATTTCATCCCCAGGATTCAAGATGGAACGAAGCACCACGTCAATGGCTTCCGACACACCGATGGTAATCAGGATTTCGGAAGTAGGATTGTAGTGCAGGTTGTATCGCTGGAGATACCGAGCGATTTCTTGACGCAATTCCAACAAGCCCCAGTTGGAGGTGTAGGAGGTATGCCCCTGCTCCAGATGATAAAAGGCTTCTTCCCGCATAATCCACGGGGTGGAAAAGTCTGGCTCACCAACACCCAAGGAGATAATGTCGTCTCGTCCTTGAATCAGCTCAAAAAACTTGCGGATTCCAGAAGGTGGAGTTCCAATGATTTTTTGTGAAAATCTGTCGCTTCGGCTATTCATCAGGCAGTGACTCCCTCACGACGATCCTTTTTTTCGTCCACGTAAATCACGTCATTTTCCTTGTATGCCTTCAGCATAAAGTGGGTCTTGGTGCTTTTAACTCCTTCCAAGGTGGAAAGCTTTCGGGCCACAAAGAAGGCCACATCCTGCAATGATTCACCTTCAATAACCACCTTCAAATCGTAGCCTCCAGACATGAGATACAGGGATTTTACCTGAGGATAGCGATAGATGCGGTCTGCAATGGCATCAAAGCCGTGCTCCCGCTCTGGAGTAACCTGAATTTCAATTTCAGCCCGAACCTTTTCCCGACTCTCGGCAACCTTCTCAGGATTTACGATGGCGGCATACTTCAGGATAACACCGTCCTTTTCCAATCCGCTAATAATCTGCTGAACCTCATCTACAGTCTTCTTTGTCATGGCGGCAATGTCGGCCACAGACAAACGGGCATTATCCTGCAACAAATGCAATATTTCTTCCATAATTATACACTCCTTTGAACCAAACCTGCCACCTTGCAGGCTTCTTGGCATAACTGCTTTACCATTTCCAAATCACTTTGAATCATCCAGCTGCCACCCACTGCCAGCACATTCTTCTGATGAAGGTAATCCTTCATGTTGTTAGCACTAATGCCCCCTGTGGGTACAAATTTAATCTGGGAATAGGGGCCAGACAAGGATTTTAACATAGCAATGCCTCCTAAAGCCTCTGCGGGAAAAAACTTCAGCACATTCAAGCCCCGTTCTATAGCAGCCTCAATTTCCGAGGGAGTAGCTACTCCAGGAATCATGGCAACACCTGCAGCCAAAACCCTATCGATAATCTTGCCGTTGGAACCAGGAGACACCACAAACTGGGCTCCTGCTTGAATGGCAGCGTTGGCCTGGTCGGTGGTAAGTACCGTTCCAGCACCCACCAGCATTTGGGGCACCTCCCGACGAATGGCGGCGATGCCCTCCGCTGCAGCTGAAGTTCTGAAGGTTACCTCTGCCACAGGAATACCTCCTGCCAGCAAAGAGCGAGCTAAAGGAACAGCTTCCTCCACCCTCTCCAGCTTAATGACGGGAATAATAGCCGCCTTTCCTATTCTATTATAAATCTCTGCAAATTTTTCCATTGTCGTTTCCTTTTATCGCTGAACCCGTCCAGACCCACCACCTGCCATAAGGGCAAGCACCTCATCCTTTGTGGAAAGATTAAAGTCCCCAGGAATGGTATGCTTAAGGCAGGATGCTGCCACCGCAAAGTCCAAGGCACGCTCTTCGTCTTGGAATTCCTGCAAGCCATAGATGAGGCCCGCAGAAAAAGCATCACCCCCGCCAACCCGATCCACAATGTCTGCAATCTCATATTTTCGGGAACGGTGGAAACCGCTTTTTCCCAACAGCACTGCAGACCAACCGTTATTGTCGGCAGAATGACTTGCCCGCAGGGTAATAGCCACCTGCTCCAGCTTGGGGAAGTGTTCCTTTACCTGCTGAGCCAACAAGCGATAGCTTTCTTCCTCCAAGTGGCCGGATTCCACATCCACCTTAGGAGCAGGAAGCCCCAGGGACTTCTGAATGTCCTCTTCGTTGGCAATCACCAGCTGACAATGAGCCAAAATCTGGCCCATTACTTCGGGAGCAGATTTTCCATATTTCCAAAGCTTTTTACGAAAATTTAAATCGATGGAGACCTTTACACCAGCTTCCTCTGCAGCCTGTACTGCTTCCAAGGTGGAATCGGCGGCAGCCTGAGAAATGGCTGGAGTAATGCCTGTCACATGGAACCAATCCGTCCCAACAAAAATTTCCTGCCAGTTAAAGCTTCCCTGACCACAGCGGGCAATGCAGCTATTTTCTCTGTCGTACACCACCACTGAGGGGCGGGCACAGGCACCGTTTTCTAGGAAATAAATTCCCATGCGGCCTTCTTTTTCAAAATGAATTTTAGAAGTGTCCACCCCATAACCCCGCAGCTGGGTACAAGCAGAACGTCCAATGGGATTGTCAGGAAGAGCGGTGACGTAGGCTACATCCTGTCCAAACTGAGCCAAGGACACGGCTACATTAGCCTCACCTCCGCCAAAGGTTGCTTCCAAGGTGGGAGTTTGAAAAAAACGCTGATGATGGGGAGCTGCCAGCCGCAGCATGATTTCTCCAAAGGTAATTATCTTAGACATACAGCCTCCAGCAGATAGGGTACATTGATTCTACAAACAGAAAGATGGAGGATTAGCCTCGTTTCATACCAGCCATGGCCTCTTTCTTTCTGTCCAAATAGCCTGAATCCTCAAGATACTTACGACGGGTCATTACCAGCTCAATCAACTCTTGGTACATGCGGAAGTCCACCTCCAGTGCCAAGGGGAAGATGAAGAACTCGGTTTCGTCGCAGTACCGCTCGATAAAGGCTTGGTCGGTCACAAAGCCCATGGAAATCATGTTGCTGATACGGTCGGCACATTTAAGAGTCTTTGCCTTCATGCTGCCGTGCTCGATGATGCCCCGCAGGAACTCGCTCTTTGTCTGGCCTTCCTTCTTGGACACTTCCAGCACCAAGTCGTATACAAGACCAGCCTCAGAATCAATTTCTAGAATCAGGTTACGGTTAAAGTCAGGGATGTCCTCAATTACATCGTGGATGACGGCAGCCTTCAACAGCACACTGTCGATATAGCCGTAGTCAATCAAGATGCTCATGGTGTCCAGCTGATGGCGGAACATATTCCCTCCGGAATGGCGACGCTTTCCGATGAGAGCGGTGGCTACCTGCATATAAGGTGCAAGGTAGATTCCCTTGAGATGATTCATATCATGATCTTTCATCTGCATGCTGAGCTCCTTCCACTCTTTTGGCCGTGGCAACCCTTACATAACCAATATCCTTACAAGCTTTCGATGTAAGAAGTAAGCTTTTCGATACGCCGCTTGGTGTTTTCCAGCTTTTCCCGTTCCGCAGCCACCACTTCGGCAGGGGCGTTTTGGGCAAACTTACCAGCAAGCTTTGCACTTACCTTATCGGCAAAAGCCTGCTCGTTTGCCAACTCCTTCTTAAAGCGAGCCAAAAGCTGATCAAGATTAATGCTTCCTTCCACCAAGAGGAAGGCTTCAAAGCCAGCTCCCACTGCACCAATGGCTCGCTGGGGCTTGGTGTCGGTAAACTCGATGTTTGCCACACCAGCCAAAAGCTGAATCAAGTCCACCTTTTCACGACACACCTCGGCAGGGCTATCGGGAGTGATTTGCAGGGCAATGCTCAGCTTGGTATCGGGAGAAAGGCCACATTCAGCACGGAGGGCACGAACGGAGCGGATAACATCCTGCAATACGGCAAAGCGACGGGCAACAGTCTGGTTCTGGCGATCTTCTGCTGGCACAGGATAGGGTGCTGCCACCAGCATTCCTGTGTACAAGGAGGAAGAAAGCACCTGCAAAGGCTTTTCACCCAGAGCAGCAATGGCGGTCTTGCGGTTTTCCACCAGCTGGGCTACAGGCAGCTTGCTATAGATTTCTTCTGTTACGAAGGGCAGATAAGGGTGCAAAAGACGCAGGCTTTCTTCCAACACGTTCAACAGCACGGAAATAGCCCGATTCTTTTCTTTTTCATCACCGTGGCGGAAGGACAGCTTAGTGGCCTCCACGTACCAGTCACAGAAATCGTTCCAGAAGAACTCGTACAGTGCCTGGGCACCATCGTTGTAGCGGTAGCCCTCCAAGGCGGAGCGGGCATTGCGGGCAGCCTCGTCCAAGCGACCATAAATCCACAGGTCAAGCTCTGTCAAATCATTTTGGGTAAGGGGAAGCAATTCCCGACCTTCCAGATTTCCCAGGATGTAGCGACTGGCGTTCCAAATCTTGTTGGCAAAGCGACTTCCCAGCTTAAAGCTTTCCTTGTCCACCAACACGTCCTGTCCCTGAGCGCACATAAAGCCCAAGGTAAATTTCAGGGCATCGGAACCGTATTCATCGATGATTTCCAGTGGGTCAAGACCGTTGCCCAAGCTCTTACTCATTTTGCGGCCCTGCTTGTCACGTACCAGTCCGTGGATATAGATGTCTCGGAAGGGAGCCTTTCCGGTAAACTCCAAGCCAGCCATAATCATACGGCTTACCCAGAAGAAGATAATGTCGTAGGCGGTAACCAGGGCTGTTGTGGGATAGAAGGTGGCAAGATCAGCAGTTTGTTCTGGCCAGCCTAAGGTACTGAAGGGCCAAAGCCAGCTGGAGAACCAAGTGTCCAATACATCGGGATCCTGATGCAGCTTTTCTGCAGAAGCACCACACTTGGGACAAGCATCAGGATCAGTGCGAGATACAATCATTTCTCCGCAGTCCTTGCAGTACCACACAGGAATACGGTGACCCCACCACAGCTGGCGGCTGATACACCAGTCACGGATATTTTCCATCCAGTGAGAATAGGTGTTTTCCCACTTACGGGGATAAAAGACAATCTCACCATTTTTCCAGGCAGCTAGGGCTTTATCTGCCAAGGGCTTCATCTTTACAAACCACTGGTCGCTTAAGTATGGCTCCACCACGGTATTACAGCGATAGCAGTGACCTACCGCATGGTTGATTTTTTCTTCTTCCTTGAACAAGCCAGCGGCTTCCAAGTCTGCAATCACTACCTTGCGGGCTTCCTTGCAGCTCATGCCACGATATTTTTCAGGACAAGCAGCATTCAAGGTACCGTCGGGATTCAGGATATTGATGATTTCTAGGTTGTGACGCTTGGCTACTTCCCAGTCGTTGGGGTCGTGGGCAGGAGTGATTTTTACTACGCCGGTTCCAAATGCCCGCTCTACGTAGGCGTCTGCCACCACTGGAATGGTGCGACCAGTTAAGGGCAGGATAACACGCTTACCAATCAATTCCTTGTAGCGGGGATCCTCTGGGTGAACGGCCACAGCGGTGTCTCCCAAAAGTGTTTCTGGACGAGTGGTGGCAATTTCGATTTTGTTTCCACCGGGGAATACGGTTCCATCTTCCAGAGTAACAGCAGGAATAGAGGCTCCACCTTCAATTTCGTAGTAGATGTGGTACATAGCACCAGCGGTATCGCTATGCTCAACCTCATCGTCTGCCAAGGCAGTTCCACAGGAGGTACACCAGTTTACAAGATAATTTCCTCTATAAATAAGTCCTCGCTCATACAGGGTAACAAAGACCTCCCGCACTGCCTTGGAAAGCCCTTCGTCCATGGTAAACCGTTCCCGGCTCCAGTCAACGCTGTTTCCCAGCTTATGCTGCTGGCGAGTAATGATTTCGTGATGCTCTTTTTTTACCGCCCAGGTTCGCTCCAGGAATTTTTCCCGACCTAAATCTCTGCGAGAAAGACCTTCTGCTTTCAGGCGGCGTTCCACCACGTTTTGGGTGGCGATTCCAGCATGGTCGGTTCCAGGAACCCACAGAGTATCGTCACCCTTCATACGATGGTAGCGAACCACGATATCCTGCAGGGTATTGTTGAGGCCATGCCCCATGTGAAGCACACCGGTAACATTTGGAGGTGGAATCACCACGGTAAAGGGCTGACCTTCTGCCCCACTGCTTTTACCACAGCCACAGCTGCACTCATGGACGGGGGAATCAGCGTCGCTCTTTGGCTTGAAGTACCCACCTTCCTTCCATTGGGTGTAAATTCTATCCTCAAAATCCACAGGATTATAAGCCTTTTCCAGTTCAATACCCTTCATGTACTACGCTCCACAAAAAACATCTTGGCAGGAACAATTTCTGCCAGAAAAACTCCCTTTCAGTATAGCGAATTTAGGGGATTTAGGAAATAGGCGGGGATTCCTCAGGCATCATCCCGGGAGACTGAATCCCCAGCTCCATCTTGGGGAACAGGGGAACCAAATTTATCTGGGGGAAACTGGGGAACAGACTTAATCCAAGGTACGGGGAACACAAATGCCATCTCAGGTGTCTGGGGAACCCTACCCCGCCTCGCACTTCGCTAACGCTCACAGTTCGGCTGGGCAGGGGACCTCCCCAGTCCCCTAGGCAGCCTTTCTTAGTGTTCCCCGTACCCTAGTTATTTCTCGTAGGGTTCCCCAGTTTCCCAGTATAATTTGCTTGGGGTTCCCCTGCTCCCCACATGTTTCTGGCGGGGCTTCAATTTCACGGTCTACTGCTTGTGGGGATGGTAGATGGGGCTGGATAAAAAAACCTCCCCCGCCACAGATGGAACTGGAACGAGGGAGGTTATCTCCTACCTGGGGCATTTTCTGGGGGCGGGGGAGCAATAGCTCCAGCCACTTTCCCCAGAAAATGCCAGATTATTGCTACCGCAAGGATTAGAGTCAATTTCCATTTACGTACCGTTCAACCATGCACGAATGGTGCTGTACTTGTAGTTGTTAGGGTATACGGTATCTGGAGCATCTGGTTTTGTCCCAGCACCTGTAATTGTTCTCGTATTCCAGTCTACATAGTAGGGAATCCCACCTGTCAGAATATTCTCTGCTAGGAGCAAGGCTTTTCCTGAACTTTGTGGTTTTTCGTTTTCTCCTGGAACCGTATAATCTTCTGTCAGAACTCGCCACACAATGGGTGAATCGGCTACACTAGACTAGACAAAAAAATTAAGGGGTCGCACAATGGAGGAATATATGGAAGAGACAAAAAAGCGACCGAGAAGAACTTTCACGGAAGAGTTCAAGAAACAGATGGTGGATTTATACAACGCGGGAAAGCCAAGGGCGGAAATCGTAAAGGAAAGGAAAATTACGGAACAAGACAGATAAAAACATCTCTCGCAGGAAAAGGAATCGTAATGTCCAGAAGGAAAATCAGCCGTCTGATGAAAGAACTTGGCTTGGTAAGTGCTTATGGCATACCGAAATACACGAAACCAGGCACAAAATCAGCGGGAACAAACAAAGCTGACGTTTCGAATCTGCTCGGCCGAAATTTCAGTACAGACAGGGGTATGGAATTTTGTGCGCAAGAGAGAATTTCCAGGTCTGGAAAATCTGAGGCTTCTGTTTGGTGACTGGGTGCACTGGTACAACAACATCCGTTTTCACAGCGCAAACGGCAACAAATCGCCTGTCACATACAGGCTTGAAAATACTATGGCACCCCTTAAAAAAGTTGCCTAAAAAGGTGTTGACATTTCACCATCTTGGAAAACTTTTACAAAAAAATCTCACCTTTCTCCCGCAAAAAACGCAGTTTTTTTCACCTCCAAGTCTATAATATTTATGAACGCTTTTTCACGGAGACTGAATGGAGAACCAAACCACCACAAAATTCAAACCATGGGAAGACCTAGATATTACTGATGACTTTATCTTTACCCGAGTCATGCGGAACAAAAAACTTTGTCGCACCTTGCTGGAAATGATTTTGAAGGTTACAGTGGGCAGAATCAAGTTCCTCACCAGCCACCACGCCATCCAGATTGACCCAAATGCAAAAGGCATCATCATGGACGTGTATCTCAAGGACGAGAACAAAGTAATAAACGTGGAGATGCAAGCTTCCAATCACAGAGATCTTCCCCGCAGGGCCCGCTACTACCAAGCTGCAGCCGACATCGACACTACACCAAAAGGTTCCCAGTATAGCGACCTAAAACAAAACTATGTTATTTTTATCTGTACTTTTGACCCTTTCCACAAAGGCAAACCTTTTTATACCTTCCAAAACTACTGTATCAATTATGGTGAACCAATCCCCCTAGAAGATGGTACTGAAAAGATATTTCTCAACACCACCGCCAAAGACCTCAGCAACCTTGACCTAGATTTACGCTTATTTTATGATTATATCAAAGATAAAATTGCACAAACAGCTTTCACCAAGGAGCTGGATGAATCCATTGCTCGAATGAAGCAAGAAAAGGAGGAGCGAAACATGTATCTTACCTACACATCCCGCATGATGGAGTGTCGCCGTGATGGTTATGAAGAAGGTTTATTCACTGGCAGGGAAGAAGGTATTTCCATCGGGCTGGAACGTGGAGCCTACCAGAAGGCACTGGAGACGGCAAAAAGGCTCCTTTCTTATGGTGATTCTCCAGAAAAAGTTGCCATGTGCACCAATCTTCCGCTGGATGTGGTGCTGGAGTTAACTCATCATCCACTTCAAGAGGTCAGAGAAGATGGGACTTCTGTCCAGCTCGTTTAAGATTTCGTGGCGGAGGCCGTCAAAGAGCTTCCCTTCCACCCGAGTGTAGCCCAATTTTCTCATAAAGCTTTGGGCTTTCTGCCAGGCTTTGGGGCTTCTAATCACAGGATCCGCTGCTCCTGCCACAAAATAGATGGGTAAATCGGGCTTTTCACAGCTCCAGCCCTTGGAAGAATATGTTTCCTTCAATAAATTAAACAGATTTTGATAGCCATTTACCGTAAAATTAAAGCCACAGAGGGGATTTTGATTGTATTCCTCCACCACCTCTTGATTGCAGCACAACCAGCTATTGGGAAATCCCCGTTCTCCCACTCGTTCAAAGGGGCCGAGAGCCAGCTTTTGTAATAATTTACTGCGGTAACGGTCGCCCTTCTTTTTTTCTATCTGGCGGGTGAGCCACAGGGCAATAGGTACCAAAGAATTTTTTGAAGGAGAACCGCAAAGAATCAGCTTGTCTAAATGATTATCGTATTTTTTTGCATAACAACGAGCTATCAAGGAACCCATGCTATGGCCAAAGAGGATGTAAGGCTTTTGGGGGAACTGCTCCTGTACTGCCAGCACAATCTGGTGCACATCCTCCACCACGGCAATTCCTTCTGCATCGTAGAAAAAGCCCAAATCCTCCTGGGAACGAAGACTTTCTCCGTGTCCTCGATGGTCGTGGATAACAGTAACAAAGCCTGCAGCGGCAAGATACTTCATAAAATCAAAGTACCGCTCCTTATGCTCTGCCATGCCGTGAACAAATTGCACTACACCACGAATGGGGGTATCTGGCACCATCATCACAACCTTGATTTCTAAGCCGTCAAACTGAGATTCTATCGTAAAGTCCTTTCGTTCCATAATCTTCCCCTTTTCATGATTTTCTGTCAGTAGCAATTTATCAGAAACAGTATCAACAAGTATACACGAAAATTCTCTCTAAGTAAAAGAAAAAATCGCCTGAAGCCATTGGTTACATTCTAGGAACTCCAAGAAAACAACTTTCAGCTACATGACTCGGCTCATTGTAACAAAACAAAAATTAAGTTATACTGAACTATCTATCTTCCTACTGGAGACAAGGTTGAATTTTTCCTTTTTAAGCCGTTACTGGAGTTTTTATCTCATTGGTGCTAAAAACACCATTTTGTTGGCTCTCATTGCCGTGTTGCTGGGAACTGCCATAGGACTGGGAATTGCCATGTGCCGCATCAGCAAGAACAAGCTGGTGCGTTTTGCTGGTACTGCCTACGTGGAATTTATCCGTGGAACTCCCCTCTTAGTGCAGCTGTTCATCATTTACTACGGACTGCAAGCTGTTGGTATCCGATTTCCAGATGTTCCCTTCATTTCAAAAATTCTGGGCATCAACTTTTCTGATTTTATGTCCGGTGTCATCACCATGGGACTGAACTCCGCTGCTTACGTCTGCGAGATTTTCCGTGGTGGTATCCAGTCCATAGACAAGGGACAGATGGAAGCAGGACGGAGCTTGGGACTTTCCTACAACCGAACCCTTTTCCACATCATCATTCCACAGGCTGTACGGAACGTTTTGCCTGCCCTAGGAAATGAATTCGTTGTTGTTATCAAGGAATCTTCCATTGTGTCCATCATCGGAATTGCCGACTTGATGTACAAGGCAAACACCGTGCGAGGAAACACCTTCCAGCCCTTTGAGCCTTTGCTGGTGGCAGCAGTAGTCTACTTCCTGCTGACCTTCCCCCTGTCCAAGCTTTTGGCCTACATTGAACGGAGAATGAGAAAACATGACTAATACAGCAGAGAATAAGAAGGAGCCCATCATCCGGGTAGAAAATCTGGACAAGAGCTTTGGTCAACTCCATGTATTAAAAGGAATTACCGAGGAGATTCATAGCGGAGAGGTAGTAGTTATCATTGGACCTTCTGGTTCTGGAAAATCCACCTTTCTGCGGTGTCTCAACCTTTTGGAGGAACCAGACACTGGTACCATTATCTTTGACGGCTACAATCTTACGGACAAGTCCATTCCCCGCCGCCAGAGAGAAAAGAACATTGACTTTTACCGCAGCGAAATGGGCATGGTGTTCCAGCACTTCAACCTTTTCCCTCACAAAACTGTATTGGACAACATCATCATGGCTCCAATGCTGGTAAAAAAGCAGACAAAGGAAGCAGCCACAAAGAAGGCCCTTGCCCTGCTGGAGCGAGTAGGCTTGGCAGACAAGGCTCATAACTATCCACCTCAACTTTCTGGTGGACAAAAGCAGCGAATCGCCATTGTGCGTTCCCTTGCAATGGAGCCAAAGGTAATGCTTTTTGACGAGCCCACCTCTGCCCTGGATCCAGAAATGGTTGGAGAGGTTTTGTCTGTTATTAAGGATTTGGCCAAGGAAGGCATGACCATGGCTGTAGTAACCCACGAAATGCGTTTTGCCCAGGAAGCTGGTACAAGAATCTTTTTTATGGACAACGGCGTGATTCTAGAACAGGGAAGCCCCGATGCCATCTTTACAAATCCCCAGCATCCTCGCTTGAAGGACTTTTTAGGAAAGGTATTGAACGACTAAATATAAAGGCTTTCAGAAAGGTTATCCCTTGAAGTGCACCCCTAAAGTTGGACAAATAAAGTTCAATTTTAGGAGGTGCATTTTTTTATACACAAGATTTTATTTTCAAAAATCCTACATCAATGGAAAATGCTAAAATCCCAGCCACCAAAAAGTGTCTTTTTTATCTCAAAGAATTCTGTATTATAACGCTCCGTTCCACCAGGAAAGCTTACCACCGCAATGGTTGGAGGATTTCCTCCCCGTGGCCGAGAACAGCTTCCGGGATTGAGAATGAGGGTGGCACCGATTTCCTCCCGATGGGGCCGATGGGTGTGACCAAAAAATGCCACGTCTGCATTTAAATTTTCTGCCACGGAATGAAGCACGTCGGTGCCTAAATCCACCATGTAGCGATGACCGTGGGCCACTATGATTGTTCTTCCAGCCAAACGAAAGCTTACCAAGGGAGAGGCTGTCAATGTTTTTGCTAGCGGAAGAGGATTTCCATCCTCATCCTCCACTGGCTCTAAGTCTAGGGAAAAGCTTTCTGGGTCACCATTTCCTCTGGCACACACCACCACAGGGGGCAGTGCTTCCCGAAAAGAATCGTTACGGGAGGCTTCCTCCAAGCAGGCTACAATGTCGGCTATGCCATCACCACAAAATACCAGTGCATCACAATCCACACCAAAATCGGTGATGATTTTTTCCACCAGCTCACAGTCCCCGTGGGAATCGGAAACCACCAGTATTTTGCCGCTACGTTTATGTTCCAGTGCCTCCATATCCGCTGTAGAACCAATGATGGAGGGGGATTCAATACACAAGCTATTCATGCTGCTCCTACCCTTGCCGACGGTCTATGACAAAGTGATTCATGGGACACAAACCTGTTTCTGGGTCAATGTAGCGGGAAACAGTCCAGCTTGAACCAGCCAGCTGTCGGGCATGGGTCAACAACTCCAAGTCCTGCTGGAAACCACCCACATACTCAGGGGGTAGCAGGGTAAGATAATAGGCTGAACGAGCAATGAGCTGGGGAACATTTTCCTGAAAAGTGCCACTTTCTGCCACCAGCTCCCCTTCAACAGTGGCACTGGCTGGGACATACTCAATAACAATGTCGCTACCAGATTCAATGCCAAGAATATCATCTTGGGGCATGAGGGAAATGACAGGATACAAGGCACGTTCCAGCTCCGTTTCCTGCAAGGCTGCCAGTGCCCGATGGGTGCCTTCGGGAGCACCCACCACCACCAAGCCCATAGCACCAGCTTCCTTCAGCATTTCTGAAAGAGAACTAATTCGGGCAGTACCACCACGCATAAAATCTTGGGGATAGATATAAGGAATCACTGCTCCGCCCTTTTCTGCTAGACCCAGAGTTCTATGGAGCTCATCCAAGGTAGCTTCCACAAAGGCTTCGTCATTGTAGCCATAGCCCAGCACAACAGCAATCTTCCGGTGGCTTTCTACGTAGCTTCCAACCTGCTGCAAGGAAATCATATCGTGGTCAGTAACTGGTACTGGGGTAATCAATCGTGCTCCTTCAAAATTCATTGAAAGGGACCTTTGCTTTTCACATCCAGTTAAGGTAAAAAAAATCAATATAAGAAGAACTGGATAATTTTTTTTCTTCATAATCACTCACTATACCCTAATCATCGGCAATTCGCAAGGGTGCAATACCCTGTCTTGCCTTTCAATCTTTTTTTCAGTATAGTTACGATACAAGTAATTCTAATGGAAGGAGGCAAAACATGGATAGCGACCCTGGAAGTATCAGCTGTGACTATCACTTATGTTGCTGGACGAGATTCAGCTGCTCCACCCCATCTTTAGAAGGACTTGATTATGATTACCTATTGGCAACAGGAAAATGGACGGCTCCTGAAGCGGGAGCAAGAAGAGCTTGACCCACAGCTGAACACCTGGGTAGATGCTCGTTCCGTCACCAGAGAAGACATCCGCACTCTGGAAGAAGAATACCACATCGAACAAGAGCATATTCTCGATATACTTGACCCCGACGAGCTTTCTCGTATCGAGCGAGAAGACGAATACATTCTGACCATTGCCAGAATCCCCGTTTTTGTTCCATCTGGCGACATCAGCTATTTTACCGCACCCTTGGGCATTGTGGTGTATAATCGTGTTATCATCACCATTTGCTGGACTGACTGCGAAATGCTGAAGGATATTGCCACCAACAGAATGAAGGGGCTGAATCTCGCGGACTTTCCCGCCTTCATCGTAAAAATTTTGAGTCGGGCAGACACCATGTTCCTACGGTACCTAAAGGAAATCAACCGACGGTCCACCAGCATTCAGAACGAGCTGCAGCAATCTGTTAAGAACAACGAGCTGATTCAGCTTTTGAACCTGGAAAAATCACTGGAATTCTTTACCACTTCCCTGAAAAGCAACCAGCTGCTGCTGGAAAAGCTTCGGAAAACCCGCATCCTTACCTTTGATTCCGACGACCGAGACTGGCTGGAGGACGTGGAAATTGACAACCGACAGGCCATAGAAATGACCGACACCTACAGCAATATTCTTGCCAACATGGTGGATGCCTTTGCTTCCGTTATTTCCAACAACCTGAATATTGTCATGAAAAAGCTTACCACCATCTCCTTGATTTTGATGGTACCTACCTTTATCACTAGCTTTTTTGGTATGAACGTACCCCTACCCTTTGCAAAGAATGGGTGGTTGGGTATTATCTGCATCTCTCTTATCTGTCTGGCAACAGCGGTAATAGCAGGACAGGTGCTACTGAAGGACAAGCCCAGTCGGGTACAGAAGAAAAACAGAAAGACCTTTGCCCAGCGGAGGAAGGAACGCCACATGATTCGCATGATGAAGATTCAGGAGAAAAAGCTGGATAAAATGCATCCACTCCCTACTAGGGAGTGGATGCTGCAAGATTAAAGGGAGCCCCTTGCTGTCCAATTCTACGAGCCTTGAGTGAAGTTTCTTTTCTGCCGATGATGAACTGTAACATTGTCCTATAAATAGGGATTTTATACTTGAGGTATCCTTTATGAAACGCAATTTTTCTATACTTGCATTGTTTGCCATAATCCTTTTTTCAGTAGCTGCCCAAAAACAATCTGGACTGCCACCAATTTGGGAGTCCTCTAACCTGCAGCCTACTAAGCCTCAGTCCCCAGAAGACATTTCCATGGTATTGGTGGGGCCAGACACTGCCAAGGGCATTGTGTACGATGTATACCTGATTGGAGAAGATACCCAGTCCTACACTGCCCGCCGTTGGATTACCCCCTTTGAAATAAACCGCTACGAAACCTCCTACCGACTGTGGTACGAGGTACGACTGTGGGCCGAAGCTAATGGCTATATCTTTAACAATCCAGGTCAGCAAGGTTCCAGCGGACGGCGGGGAAAGGAGCCCACTGAGGCGGGAAAATACCAGCCAGTAACAAATATCAGCTGGTACGATGCCATTGTGTGGTGCAATGCCTACAGTGAAAAAAATGGTCGGGAGCCTTGCTACACCTACAACGGAGAAGTGCTGCGGGATTCCAGCAACACCGCCATCTGCGACTTGGCCCAATGCAACTGGCATGCCAACGGCTACCGCTTGCCTACGGAGGCTGAATGGGAATATGCAGCTCGCAGAACCTCCAGCGGCTACCAGCGAGGAGACTTAGCCAGCGGTGCAGTCAACGGAAAGGGAGAAAGCGACCCACAGGTAGCTGACACACAGATTGCTTGGTTTGATGGCAACACAAATGGCACAAGGGCGGTGGGAACAGCGGGAGCAAACGCCACTGCAAGCAAGGCAGGAGCCTTTTCTACAGCCTTTAGCTTCAATCCCCTTCCCGGCTCTGGCAATGGCAATGGCCTTGGTATTTTTGATATGAGTGGCAACGTATTGGAATATTGCTGGGACTGGTACGCAAGCTATCAGGAGCAAAGTCCCGGAACCTTCAGTACTGGCCCCGAGCTTGGTGCCCAACGAGTGAGCCGAGGCGGTAGCTGGAGCCCCTACACAGGCTTCCTGTATTGCGGAGACCGCTACGCCTACGACCCTAACGAGGCCTACAACTACATGGGCTTTAGATTTGTAAGCTCACGGTAAATTTAGGCTTCCAGTTTTTCCAGCTGAGCCTTTGTTACCTGCCACTGACCACCAGTTTTTTCCACCTCAAGAATACCATAACGGCCCTCTGCCAGGGAGCCTGGATTCATGATTACGGTGTTGCCGATTTTATCCACACCAAAGGATTCATGGATGTGGCCAGTGATTACTGCTAAGGGCTTTGTCTCTTCGATAATCTGACGCAAACCAGCAGAACCAACGTGGATGCCAGAGGTGATTTTGTCACATTCAGTGTCTTTTGGGGGATTATGCATGAGCATGATCATGTTGTCCCAGGAATTTTCTCCGTTTTCAGAAGCAGGCTGGTCACGGATAATCTGAAAGTCTGAGACTAATTCCTCGTCGCTGCGTTCGTTGGGAGTGGTGCCAGTGAACTTGGAGCCACCGCCACTACCAGCAAACACTAAGCCGTCACGGAACACCATGCTTCCCTGCACAGAAATATCAGCTTCTTCCAGCTGCTGTAAAAAAGCTGGTTCATCGCAGTTTCCCAACACCCCATAAACAGCATCGTGGCAATCCACCAACCGTTTCAGAGCAGGCTCTGCTGTTTCTGGAAAATTGAACTTGGCAAAGTCGCCACCAAAAAGTACTCCATCGGCCTTTTGGAATTCATCCTTCAACTGGTGAATGAACACATCATCATCGTGCATGTCGGAAAGCACTAAAAATCTCATTTTATCCTCCTATTCCTTTGGAAAAGCGGCCTTCAGTTGGGCCATTTGTTGGGCGGTACCTACCGTAATTCGGAGGTATTCTTCTATTCCAGGGGTGTCAAAGCGGCGCACCAAAATACCAGCTCTCTTTAAGGCTTGATACACTTGGCGACCACTGACTCCAGGCTTTGTGGTAAAGATAAAGTTGGTGGAAGAATCCAGTACCTGCCAGCCCAGATTCCGCAAAAAGCCAATGAAATCATCACGCTGCTCCACAATCTTTTTGGTACAGTCCTCGTAATAGCTGATGCTTTGGCAGGCAGCAACACCAGCCTTTTGGGCAAGCACATCCACGGGGAAGTGGTTAAAGGAATCCTTTACTCGGTGAAGCACGTAAATCAATTCAGGGCTGGCAACGGCATAGCCAAGACGCATTCCCGCCAAGGAAAGGCTCTTGGAAAAGGTTCGTACCACCACCAGATTGGGGAATTCAGCAAGCAAACTGAGGGCACTTTCTGAGCCAAAGTCAGCGTAGGCTTCGTCCACCACGTGAACACGATTTTTGGGAAGTCGTAACAACAAATCCCGTAGCTGCTGTAAACTTAATGCAAGGCTGGAAGGTGCATTGGGATTAGCCAGAATGAGACTGGTATCATTTTCCACAGCAGCCTGAATCATGGCCTCCACATCAAGAGAAAAATCCTGATGCAGGGAAATCTTTTTGAGGGGAATATCGTAGTAGCCAGCATACACAGGATAAAAGCTATAGGTATGCTCTGGCTGAATCAGGGGACGGCTACTGTCAAAGAAGGCGTAGAACACAAAGGACAGCACCTCGTCGGAGCCGTTGCCGCAAAACACCATATCAGCAGAAATGCTCTGACTCAAGGGATGGCAGTTGGCCAAAACACCACCAGTTTGGGTCAAATGGCTGGCAATGGCGGCACGGAGCTGGTTAGAATCAGGGTCTGCGTACAATGCCAAGGACTGGGGAGCCTCCTGAGCATGACGGCAAATTGCTTCCACAACGGCGGGAGCGGGAGCATAGGGATTTTCGTTGGCATTCAGCTTGATGTAATCCCTGTCCTTGGGCTGTTCTCCTGGTTGATAGGGCTTGAGATTTTGCACACGTTGGGCAATCATTGTTCCTCCCATGGCCACCACAAGGACGACCATTTTTGTATTATGTCACTTTCAGTGGGGACTTGCAAGTAAGTTTACATAAATAAACTTTTTCTTAAAAAGGTTTACAAACAGCAGCTTTTTTTTAATAGCTTGCTTCAAATGAACAAACAGCTTCACCAGAGGAGAAAAATTAAAAGCCCTTCCCAATTCCCTTTCATTCAGCTATACTGATTTTGTGAAGAAAAATACTCCCTATGACATACTGTATTGCGACGATTCCTTGGTGGCAGTAAGCAAGCGTTCTGGCCTTTTAGTGGCCCAAGACCGCTATGATGCCACAGCTCCCCGACTGGACTTGGAGCTGGAAAATGAATTTGGCCGACTTTTTGCCCTCCACCGCATTGATAAAGACACCTCTGGCGTGGTGGTATATGCCCGCACCCAAGAAGCCCATCGTGCCGTTTCCTTGCAGTTTCAAAATCGGCAGGTGGAAAAGATTTACCACGCCCTTATCAACGGACGACCTGCTTGGAAAAATCACCACGAAGAAGCCAGACTTTTGCCCGACGGAGATGCCTTCCATCGCACGGTGGTACACAAGCGGCAAGGAAAGCCTTCTGTTACAGATTTTACCGTTCTTGCAATTTGTCCTCCCTATACTTGGATTGAAGCCCGCCCCGTCACTGGCCGTACCCACCAGATTCGTGCCCATTTGTGGGAAAACGGCTTAAGCATTGTGTGCGATCCCCTCTACGGCGGCAACCAAAAGCCAGTGAGACTGTCTGAAATCAAGCGTTCCTGGCGGGGAGACCCCTTTGAGGAGCGGCCTCTGCTGGATCGATTGGGACTCCATGCCTACCAGCTGACCCTGACTCATCCAGAAACTCAGGAGCCCAGTACCTTTACCGCACCCTATCCACGGGATTTGGATGCAGTGCGAAAGCAGCTGGCAAAGATTCACAGTCAAGACCCCTTGGCGCCCCAGGTACTGTAGTACCATAAAATTAAATAGGTACTCAAAAGATGTATTATAAGCCAACAGCAGCTTCACCAACAATTCTAAGATTTGTGAGCCTGTCGTTGGTATTTTTTCTTGCCACCACAGCAACTGCTCAGGATTTCCTCAATCCCCCTAAGCTCCAAGTTTCCATTGAACCAAGCCTTGGCTACAAGGGTGGAAGCATTAGTGAATACGTTTTTACCCAGACTAATCAGGGAAAGCCGGTGAACTACGCTCCAACTGGAACAAAGCAGTTAAGTTATTTGCAGTGGGATATCCACTCCTTGCTTTTTGCTGAACTGGAGCTGGGCTTTCGATACAAGGCCTTCCAAGCACAAATCCATGGAGAACTAGGTATTCCCATGACAACAGGTAAAATGGATGACTATGACTGGGCCAGTAGCAAGAGCCATCTCACTAATTTTTCCACCCACTCCAGTGACCTTACCAGCCATTTTGCAGCAGGAGGCCTTTTAGGCTGGAATTTTCCCCTTTTGAACAAGAGAATTCAGTTGACTCCTTTGGTAGGATTCAGTTGGCAGAGAACCGCTCTGGAAGCTCACAACGGCTACTATCAATATGTAGAAAACAATGCAATTCCTTGGACAGACGACATAGAAAAGAAATACATTGAAGGAAGGGTCATCACCTATGAGCATGAGGTTTTCCAAATCGACTGTGTTTTTAGTGTCACTTACCACCACAGTCCACGGCTTTATTTCAATCTGGAGGGTTCTATTCATCCCATTATTGCAGCCTTTGGATATGACAACCACATTCTACGAAATACACAATTTTTAGATTACAACATGAATGGTACCGTTGGCTTTGGGGTAGCCGCAGCATTGGGTTATCAGGTTTTACCGAAGCAATGGTTTACCCTCAAGTTCCACTATGATTACCTTCCTGTAGTGACAGGTCAAACCTACGAAAAAGGATCAAATCAACAATTCTACTATCCTTCTCCTGGTACCAAAGGGGGAACCTCCCACTGGTTTGTGGGAGTGACTCTGGGCTGGAAATTCAATCTCTTTCAATAAGCTTTTATTTTAGTTAAAAAGAATTCGGTTTCCGTTGGATTTGGAAGCTGAAGTCTTTCTTGACTGAGAAGCCTTTAAATCTTTCTGGCTTAGAGAAGCCTTTAAATCTTTCTGGCTTAGAGAAGCCTTTAAATTTTTCTGGCTTAGAGAAGCCTTTAAATTT
>JAEDCN010000048.1 GCA_016294105.1 Treponema sp. | reverse complement strand
CCAAAATTACCTGACAATATTCTCATTTTCATCTGTACTTTTGACCCTTTTGACAGAAACTTGCCCCGCTATACCTTCCAGTACACCTGCCAAGAGACCGACCACCAGCTAAAACTTGAGGATGGTTCCCTCCGCATCTTCTTAAACACCGCCACAGAAGAACTCAGTAATCTTGACCAGAAACTGGAAGCATTTTATCATTACTTACAGAAATCTCTTTTGTCTGGGGTTCTTAGGGGCAAGCAGCCCCTAAGCAGTGCTGGGGGAAAGGGTGGTTTTAGGAGGGGAAACCCACCGCTTCTGAGTAGAGGGGGTGTCCCCTCCTAACTACAGGAGGTTCTACATGACTTGGTCCATTACAATGGCTGACATGCGACACGAAGGTTTTGAGGAAGGACTACAACAAGGACGGGAACAAGGAGCCTACCAAAACAAGTTGGAAACAGCGAAGGCATTCCTATCTGAGGGGCTTGCTCCCCAGATGGTGGCCCGTTGCACCAACCTCCCTCTGGATGTGGTTCAAGAACTAGCTCAAACCAAATAGCCCCACCCCAGCACCCCACCTACACCGTCGGGGCTTGCCAATAGCCCACCCTCGCAATCCAATCCCGCAAACTCCTTCTTGGGAACCCGCCATCCCTCAGCCAGACCCCAAAGCCACATCTTGGAAAACTCCATCACCAAGCTACACATTTTGAAGAAGTTTTGTAAAAAATCAAACTTTTCCTGCAAAAAAGACAAATTCTTCACGTTTAAAGCGAATAATTATATGTAAAGCTTTTTATTGGAGGCACAAATGCTTAGTGAAGAAGAATTGCAAAAAAAGTGGGAAAGTTTAACTTTTACCGACAACTTCATCTTTTCTCATGTGATGCATGATGAAAACATCTGCCGTCAGGTGGTGGAATTGATTCTTGGTGTACGGATTGGTAAAATTCATTACCTTTCCGCCCAAGACGAGCATAAAACGGATCCAGACTCCATGCGAATCATTATGGATGTGTTTTTGCGAGATGAAAACCGTATCATCACGGTGGAAATGCAGACGGGCCACAAGACAGAGTTACCTCGCAGGAGCCGTTATTATCAAAGTGTTGCTGATGTGAGCACCACGCCTAGCAGCAGCCAGTATCCAAAATTACCTGACAATATTCTCATTTTCATCTGTACTTTTGACCCTTTTGACAAAAACTTTCCCCGCTATACCTTCCAGTATAGCTGCGACGAGGAGCCCCAACTCAAGCTAAAGGACGGTTCCCTCCGCATCTTCTTGAACACCGCCACAGAAGAACTGAATAACCTTGACCAGAAGCTTCAAGCATTCTATCATTATATCCAGAAGGGTGAAGTTGAATCGGAATTGACACAAAATATTTCCCGCAAAATCACCACTCTCAAAAATGATTCCATAGTTAGGAGGTTCTACATGACTTGGTCTATTACAATGGCTGACATGCGACACGAAGGTTTTGAGGAAGGGCTGGAGCAAGGCCGAGAACAAGGTGCCTACCAAAACAAGTTGGAAACAGCAAAAACAATGTTGTCTTTGGGTTTACCTTTAGACCAAATTCAACTTTGTACTTCTCTCCCTCTGGATGTGGTTCAAGCACTAGCTCAAACCAAATAGCCCCACCTCCAGCACCCCCACCTACACCGTCGGGGCTTGCCAATAGCCCACCCTCGCAATCCAATCCCGCAAACTCCTTCTTGGGAACCCGCCATCCTTCAGCTAAACCCCAAAGCAACATCTTGGAAAACTCCATCCCACAAAAAAAAGCCCCACCTACCCAGAAGGATAGATGGGGCGTAGCTAGTTACTCCAACTTTAATTTGTTCTAGTTGCAGTCCATCCTAAAGTACCCCACAACGGATCATTATAGGAACTTGATCTCGTCATCTTAATTGTTTTATCATCATCTGATAGTTCAAGTCCGTAGAATTGTGCCCAGTTCCATTTGTACACTGCACGAGACTTTCCTGTTTCAGCATCACGCTCATCACAATAGTAATATTTATCGTTATTCATAGTTAGTGTTTTACCTGTAGAGTCAAACGAATAACTATTACTTCCAGTTTGGAACGTCTTTCCCTTTACGCGGTTGATAAAGGCAGGCCCATTGTCCGTATGTTTCGAAGAATCGTAATACGTAAAGGAGGTGGATTGCCCATTGCTGTCACGCTTAGTAACATCCAGTTTTCCTACATCGGGAGCATAGCTAAAGAAGTAGCTTACACCAGAATTAGTACCATCTGCACCCTTTACAGTGTATGAGCCTGTAGTTCTGCTTATTGCCTGGATACCCAAACGAGGAATGGTCACTTCTGTAGATGTATCAGAAGATAGCCATATCTGTTTTGTTTGAGTTCCACCACGATTGTCATCAAAGGTCCAAGTAAGCAATTCCAAACCAGCAACATCATTCTCCAGATTACGGCCAAAGAAGCTTTTTCCTGCCAAGGAATCATAGAAAGCCTTAAAATCCTCTTCTGTAGGAAGCCCTCCTGTACTTTCGTCTTTTACAGCCTCATATCCAAGGCCTGCAAGAACCCAATCTACGGCACCAGCACCAGCTGCACTGGCATTGGTTGACTTAATCACTGTATCAGAGTTAGAAAGCTCAAATCCAGCATAAGAGAAGCCTTTTATGCCGTTACTTGCCCAATAAACAGCCCGACTTGTATCTTTTGAATCAGTTGATACTTCATTTTGATACTCATAACTACGATCAAAAGCACCAAATCCCCACAAACCACCAGAATAAGTCATGTGCAAGAGTTGTCCGTTATTGGTGAATCTATACACTGTATTTCCATCTTTTGAAACAAAGGTTACATCATATTTCACTCTGTTAATAAAAGCTGGGCCAGGATCATCATAACCATAGGTATAGATATCTCCATTGTATTCTATCGTCCATTGAGGATTATCAGCTGTGGCGGTAAGTTTTGCAGTTTTACCATCAATAATGGCTGTATCTGCAGCACCATTATCATTAACCTCAAATTCTTTTACAACCTTGCGAGCACTCAACCAATCTTCTTGATACAAGATGACTTTTTTTCCGTCAGCACTAAACTCCAGTGTCATCAAGGACAAGTCATAACGATTTGCATTATCCTTTTCTCTGTAGGAGAATGGCTTACCATGTACTGTTTCTGCAAAGGTTTTTCCCTTCTCTGCATACCGAACAGCCTCGTACTCCATAACTGACAATGCACCAACATTGGCTACAGTAGCACCTTTGATAACAAAATCATTGTTATATAATTGAATGCGATATCCACCATAGGTTGTATACTCTGTATCAGAAGCAGATCCATTCCAAGTATACGTCTCTTCTCCACCATCCCATGTCCATTTCAAATGAGTAGCATCATCTGAGAATTCGTACTTTGTTACTCCTTTTTGGAAGGTTGCACCTTTTACTCGTTGGCGGAAAGATGGTGTAGGATCGCTAAAGTCTGAAACTGCCACCTCCGTTTTTCCCTTAGCGTCTACAATAGTCAAGGTTTTGGATACATTCGTTAATGAGAACGTCAACTCATCAGCTCCCAAAGAGAGCTTTCCTTCCGTAGCACTAATACCTTCTCCAATAGTATATTCTACAGGATCCAGTGGTGTTTCTGTCTCAAAACCATTCCAGCTTTCTGCAGTACGTCTAATGACTATATTATTTTCACCTTTTTTTTCGATGCTATACTTGTAAAGTACTAGACCGTATTCATCTCCTACTTTTTCTCTTCGTTGGAATGTTTTTCCCACCAGCATCTCAAGATTCTGGGAGAAGAAATCTACTGTGTGGTTGTTGAAGGGGCTTGTTCCTGCTCCAGCAGAATCTTTCTCCTTTGAAGCAACCTCAGTCAAAGCTGTTCCTTGGCTTTTATCGTTCAAGCCTCCCAAGGTAGGCTGGTATATACCTTTTGCAAGGTTCTTTTTGAACCAGTCATACATTACTACATTATATTGACCATCTACTTTTTCCACATATCCTACAGGATCATACATATAGAACTGGTAGGTTGTTCCAAGGAAGGCCTCTCCATCTGTAGGTCCCCATGCTTTAGGCACATTGTTTCCAAAAACATTTTCTGTCTTTGTAGGATAAGCAAAGGCAAACATCAACTTAGAATAGGTATCTACTGCAAACAAAAAGTTATCCAAGCTGGGACTTAAGGTGTCTCCGGTAAAGCGATAAAAATAGAAACGGCTTAACTTAAAATTTCCTTTGGCAGTTACCTGTAACTGTGTGTTATACGCACCGTCCATTGCATACAAAGGATTCTTTCCTCGGTATGAGTACCAGTGCACATTGCTAATACCATACCCCTGGCCTGTAGTATCCGGTGCCTTAGCATGAATGAACTCAAATTTAGAGGTATCCTTGCTAACCCACACATCTTCTTTTTGCATAGCATATTCAGGAACATTATCATCATTAAACCAAGTTCCTACTAAGGATAAAGTTTCAAAGTCAGTATGAAGAAAACCTTCATTTGGATCATTATACCATACATTCTCATCATCAAAAGGATCTACACCACCAGTTAACTGTAGCTCTGGCTCTGGAGCAACAACAATAACATTATTCGTTTTTTTCTTTGTGTTGTATAATCTCGGATCCTTCAAGAACCCATGACTGCAGGAAAAAAGAAGACAAACAAAAATACTGATAAATACAGTTAGGTTTATCTTTTTCATTTAGACACACTCCTTTTAGTACTACAACTTAAAGCCTAATGAGATAGTTAAACCAAAATCAAATGAATTGATAAAATATGAATCGATAGGCTTACGCAAGTCCAGCGGCTCACTGCGCTTACCTTCTTCAAGCTGCTTATTAGCATCCTGAATAGCAGATTCCTGCAACTTAGGTGGCATGGTAATATATTTTGGTTTGAAGATATTGAATTGGGTATATCCTCCCAGAATGAGTTCCATAGTAGGCAGAATAGGTATATTGTATTCTACCAACATTTCAAAACTTCCCATGAGAGGATTCATATTTTTCATCATCCATTCATCTACAATGATGGTTCCTACCTCAGCTCCCAGTGCATCTTTGTCATCGTACTGTTCGTAAGAAGGTGTAGTATCTGCAATCATCTTCATTCCAGCAGACAAACCTACTGCCAGCCGGTTGTTAAAAAAATATGCCTTTCCAGTTGCTCCCAAACTAATAACTGGTGTGTAGTGAATGTTCATATACACGTTTACCTGTTCCCCAGCAACTTCTGTTCCAGAAATCTGCCCAGCAAAACCTTCTCCTATACCTATATACCCAAAGGCTCCTACACCACTAAAGACATGGTCCTCTGAAAGGTTAAAATAAGTAGGAGAGTCAAAAATATAACCAACTTCAGCTTTTCCTCCTGGTACAAAGCCCAAGGTTCCTTCCATCTTGTTAGCACCAAGATAGTCCAAATCAGCCTGAGAAATAGAAGGAACGGTAAGAGAGCCACCAACATTGGCCTTCATATTCAATACCCAACCCTGCTCAAAGGCACTAGCATTTCCTAAAACCAACAGCAGCGTCATCAGCACCACCGCAATATTCTTACATTGTTTCATATCCTACTCCTTATAAAGGTAATTCGACATAAATTTTAGCACAGTGTACTATATTGTATGGATTTAAGACAATAATCTTACCTACTGGGTAGATAAATAAAATATGAAAAAATAAGAACAAGGCTAGAGCTTAAGTGACACAGGTCATGACCCCTTTCCTGTACAGGTTATTGCCCCTTTCCTGTACGCGTCATTGCCCCTGACCAAAGGTGAGTTGCCTTAGCCACGAACAAAGACCTGTAGCTCTTCCTTCCCAGCCCGTACAAAAAGGCCCCATCTTAGGAAAACTTTTACAAAAAAATCTCACCTTTCTCCCGCAAAAAAGACAAATTCTGCAAATTTAAAGCGAATAATATATATGTAAAGAAAATCAGGAGAACCTATGAAACCAATTGAAGAACTCACTTTTACCGACGACTACATGTTTGGCTACGTCATGAGAAACGAGGAGATTTGCAAAGGCCTTTTGGAGCGACTTTTAGGTATCAAAATCAAAAGGCTAGAATTTCCAACCTTGCAAAAAACCATTGCACCCCACTACGAAAGTAAGGGCGTACGACTAGACGTGTACGTTCAAGATTCATCCCGTGTTTTTGACATCGAAATTCAAAACAGCCTTCATGACGACTTGCCCACAAGAACACGATATTACCAGTCCATGATGGACATTGACTTACTGCTGAAGGGCAAGCAATATTCTGAACTTAAGGAAAGCTTTGTGATTTTTGTTTGCCAAGAAGACTTTTTTGAAGAGAATTTGCCTTGCTACACCTTTTCAAACCTTTGTCACGAAAAATTAACCTTGGAACTGGGAGACAAAACTCACAAGATTATCTTTAACGCCTCAGCCTTTCATCAAGAAAAGGATGTGGAAAGAAAGTCCATTCTGGAGTATATTAAAAACAAGAAATCCACATCTGACTTTACCCAAAAGATTCACCAGATTGTGGAACGGACAAAGGAAAACCAAGCATTCAGGGGTGAGTATATGGCATGGGGCTTAGCAGAACAAGACGCAGAAAAACGTGGCTACAAGGCTGGTGTCACCGATGGTATTTCACAGGGTATTATGCAGGGGATTACCAAAGGAGCGGAGCAGGCTAAAATCGAAACAGCTCAAAATCTTCTTGCCATGGGCTTATCCTTGGATAATATAGCAAAAGCAACAGGGCTTTCCTTAGAGACATTAAAAAAACTTGCAACAGGGGAAAATCCTACCCAGCAGATGACAACTTCGTAGCAGTAGCACACCCTCATCAACCAGTAATGCCACGTCTTGGCTACTACGTTGGGGCTTGTTCTAGAGGGGCCAACGTAGAGCCTCCATCTTGGAAAACTTTTACAAAAAAATCTCACCTTTCTCCCGCAAAAAACGCAGTTTTTTTCACCTCCAAGTCTATAATATTTATGAACGCTTTTTCACGGAGACTGAATGGAGAATCAAACCACCACCGAAAACCGTAAACACAAGGATTCCCTCTTTGTAGATTATTTTTCCAAGGACAGAGACTGGAAGCAACATTTTTTATCTTTGTACAACGCCCTCCACGGCACCAACCTGCAAGTTGAAACCACCAAACTAGAACGGGTCAACCTAGAACAAGTTTTGTACATGGACTACTACAACGACATTGCCGTCATGGTAAACGACCAATTTATTCTCATGATTGAACATCAGTCCACCATCAACCCCAATATGCCGTTACGATTACTGGAATACGTGACACGAATCTACGGCAACAAAGTGGATTCTAAAACAAAGTTTTCAAACCAGTTGATTCCGCTAGCTAAGCCAGAGTTCTTTGTCTTTTACACCGGCAACCAAGACCTACCCCCAGAAAGCTACCTATACCTGTCGGATGCCTTCCCGAAGCAAGATACAAGTGACGAAGCTTCACTTCCGGGGGTCTTGGGGGCAGGCGCGGTTTCGCAGGGGCTCAACCGAGACTCGCTAAAGTCGCTGTGCCACTCGCGACTTTCCGGCCAAAAGGCCGTCGCTCCCTACCCAAGCGGTGCTGGGGTTCTCGCAGCAAGCACGCAGTGCGTAGCTTCCAGCGAAGGGGAGGTTTTAGGAGGACAAGAGGCAAGACATCGTAGCCCCTTGCCCCGCTTCCGAGTAGAGGGGTTGCCCCCTCCTAAAGAAATCACCCTTGAATTAGTGGTAAAAGTATGTAAAATTAAGGGTGAAGAGCCGAGTCAAATAGTACAGAATTGCCCCGACTTGGAGCAATACGTGCAATTTCTCAAGCTCATAGATAAGGCAAAATCAGATGGACAAGCACAGCCCCTCACAAGAGCGATTCGAGAGGCGGTACGTCACAACATCTTAAGAGATTACTTGGAACGTAAAGGAG
>JAEDCN010000007.1 GCA_016294105.1 Treponema sp. | reverse complement strand
TGGAGACGGCTCAGTTAATGATCGGGTTGGGAATTCCATTAGAACAAGTTCAACTTTGTACAAACCTTCCACTAGACGTGGTACAAGGATTAATTCAAAACCAGTAGTACAGAATTGCCCCGACTTGGAGCAATACGTGCAGTTTCTCAAACTCATAGATAAGGCAAAAGCAGATGGACAAGCGCAGCCCCTCACAAGAGCGATTCGAGAGGCGGTACGTCACAACATCTTAAAAGATTACTTGGAACGTAAAGGAGGTGAGACCTTGAGTATCCTAACAGCAGAATACGATTTTGATACAGCTATGGCAGTAAAACAGGAAGAAGCTTATGCGGAAGGTATTTCCATCGGACTAGAACGTGGAATTGAACGTGGGCTGGAACAAGGAGCCTACCAGAATAAGTTGGAGACGGCTCAGTTAATGATCGGGTTGGGAATTCCATTAGAACAAGTTCAACTTTGTACAAACCTTCCACTAGACGTGGTACAAGGATTGCTGGCCACCGCTGACCAGTAGAGGGGGTGTTCCCTCCTAAATTACCCCCTCCATTCCACGTAACGCACACGCCCCTGCTGTACAGCTTTTTTCAGGGATTTTTCTCTGGCAGAAAGAGTGCTACCACCAGTTTTCACTTCGATAAAAAGCACTTCATCAATAAGGCCCGTTTTTTTGTCTGAAACAAAGGCCACATAATCTATGGGTTGGCCTAAGAACTTTGCGTCCTTCAGATTGCAAGGAAAGTTGGGAAGCAGTGGTGCCAGCTGTTCCACCACTTGGCCGGAAATCACCGCCTTGGAGCGACGCACCGCATCCTTTCGGCTCCGTCCTTCCTTTATCTTGCCCACCAGCCGTCCGATTCCCACTCCCAGCATACCACTTACAAGGCAAGCAGCAAAAAACAGGACAATCAATCCCATATCCATTCCACTTATGTCCAGATTACGAATATATTCAAGCATTGTAACGTTCCAAGTCTTAATGATATATTAATAATGTAAAGAATGGTCAAGGTCTAGGATTTTCAATGCGATTTATAGCTAAAATCTACCTAATTTAGCGTTGACCATCTTCAGGAGGAACCATGAAACAAAATCATCTTTCCCGCAAGCTGCAGTTTTTATTGATTGCCCTTTGTCTTACCCTTGCACCAGCTACAGCAGAACGGTTTCGCTATAAATATACTGAAGGGGAATCTTATCGTATTCTTTCATCTGTTCAAGAAAATGTGTTCTTTAACAATGTTTTTTCCCACTATGCAGAGGTAGTCAACAGAATTTCTGCAAAGGTAACAAAGGTAGACGGGAACTCCGCCCAGCACGAGGCTACCTTCATGGTGACAGAAAGCACCAGCGGACGACAAAACGAAATTCCCGTGTGGGGAGAAGAATATCCCAGCGTTTTTATGCGAGACCAGCTGGGGAAATACAACATCGAAAAAAAATATTTTATGCCAGTAGTCCGGGATGTACCTGTTTTCCCTGACAAGGATGTGCAGGTGGGAGAATCCTGGACAGCAGAAGGACACGAAGCCCACGACCTGAGACGGAGCTTTGACATTCAAGAGCCTTGGATTGTGCCCTTTTCTGCCCGCTACACCTACACTGGCACTGTGGAAGAAGAAGGCCGCACCCTCCACATTATTGAGGTACGATACAATATTTACTTTGACAGCCCCCAGGTAAAAAACAAGGCCAGCCTCACTTCCGACCTGCCTGCCACCACCATGGGCTATTCTCACCAGACCTTGTATTGGGACAACGAAAAGGGCGCCCTTTCCCACTACAACGAGGATTTCCGCATTTTAATTGAAACCGTCTTTGGCAATACCTACGAATTCCAGGGAATTGCCCAAGCAGAAGTTACTGATTTTGTTACCCCTTCTGTGGACAAGCTGGCCGAAGTTCAGCAAAACATTGAAGATTTGGGACTTGATGATGTTTCCCTCCGCAAGGATGAAGACGGTCTTACCATCAGTATTGAAAATATTCAGTTCAAGCCTGATTCAGCCATTTTGCTAGATACTGAAAAGGTAAAGCTCAAGAAAATTGCCGATATTTTGCAACAATTCCCTGACAATGACTTAATGGTAAGCGGTCACACTGCCCTAGCTGGTACTGCAGGAGCCAGACTCAAGCTTTCCCAGGAGCGAGCAAAATCTGTGGCAGAATACTTGGTGCAGCTAGGAGTCCGCCACGCTCACCAAATCTTTACCCAGGGCTTTGGTGCCGAAAAGCCAGTGGCTCCCAACACCACAGAGGAAGGCAAGGCCCGAAACCGCCGAGTAGAAATCACTATTATGGATCGGTAAGAAAGAAATGAAGACAGCCTTACACAACCGCTTCAAAAAATGCTTGAAACTATTTTTTCTAGGAGTTTTACTTTGCGGAGGAGTTTGCTTTTTGGCAGTTATAGGTATCAACTGGTACATTCTAGATTTCACCAAAGCATACATCTTTCAAGAGCTTGACCAAATCGATTCCCGCCAATGTGCCATGATTCTTGGTGCTCGAGTCTATGACAGCGGTAGTATATCCCATGTTGTTCGAGACCGAGCAGAAAGTGCCATGGAGTTATATCATCACGAACTGGCAGATAAGGTGCTTATTTCAGGAGACCATGGCCAAAGAGATTATGATGAAGTAAATGCCATCAAAAACTACATCAAACTAATGCATCACATCCCAGATCAGGATATTTTCATGGATCATGCAGGATTTTCCACCTATGAAAGCATGTATCGGGGACGAGATATTTTTCTTGTTAAGGATGTAATCATTGTAAGCCAAGGATTTCATCTACCAAGAGCGGTTTACATTGCCCGAAAGCTAGGATTAGATGCCGTCGGTTACGAAGCAAAGGAAATTACCCCATTTTCCAAGGAAACCCACATCAGCTGGCACCTGAGAGAAGCTCTAGCCAGAGTAAAATCATTCTTTTTAGTGGCAACAAATGCACAACCAACCTACCTTGGAGACGTCCTTCCTATTACGGGCGATGGACGATCCAGCTGGGATTAGGAAAGTTTACCTTTTTCCCACAATTTTTCCTCAAAACTGCCAAATTTTCCCACTTGCAACCCTATAATAAAGGGAGAGGACTTGAGCACCGATTCTCTCTAACGTATAATTACATTGTAATAACTGGAGGTACCTATGATTGTTTCAGTTGTTTCTATCGGTAATTCTCGTGGGATTCGGTTGCCCAAAATGGTTCTAGAATCACTAGCCATAAAGGATAAGGTAGAAATGGAAGTTACCGAAACAAGTATTGTACTAAAACCCTTACAAGAAGCTCCACGTCAAGGCTGGCAGGAAGCCTTTACACAAATGCACCTACAGGGAGAGGATATGCTAGAAGACATTCCAACTGGGGAGGATTTTGAGTGGGAGTGGTAATCAATCAATATGATGTTTTTTTAATCAATCTTGATCCAACAATAGGTCATGAAATCAAAAAAACACGTCCTTGCTTGGTCATTTCTCCCAACGAAATGAATCACACCATCCGCACTGTCATTATTGCTCCTATGACAACAAAATCACGAGGATATCCCACAAGAATACCAGTACAGTTTGAAGGAAAAACTGGTTGGATTGTCCTTGATCAAATCAGAACAGTAGACAGTCTCCGGTTGATAAAAAAACTAGGAAGTATTACAAAAAAAGAAGTGATTCAAGTAAAGGCTGTCATCAAGGAAATGTTGGTAGATTAAATCTCCTCAAGAAAATTTTCACAAAAAATTTAAAACCTGTCAAATTTTCCCACTTGCAACCCTATAATAAAGGTATGGAAGATTTACATTTCTTTGATGAAGAAGAATTGGAGCCAGTGGAGCGGGATCCTGCAGTGGCTGTTGCTCAGGATGTGTTTGGTGTTCCCTCCTTGTATCCCTGGCAGCGACTAGTCATTGCCAATATCATGGAGTGTGAAGAACGATACCGTTCCCCAGCTTCTTCCCAACCACACCAACAGACGGAAAGTCAAGCTGCACCAGAAAATCCCTCAGAAGATGATATCATGAACAAGGGCAAGCAGGTGGTTTTGCTTCCCACGGGAGCGGGGAAATCCATGTGTTTTATGGTGCCTTCCCAGTTGCTCCAGGGAAGAACATTGATTATCTATCCCTTGTTGGCCCTTATGTCAGACCAGCTTCGAAGAATTCAGCAGGCGGGGCTTGAAGCAGTGCTGTTTCGTGGTCAGCAAACACCAGAGGAACGACAAGAAAATTTTCGGCGGCTGGATGCAGGTGCAAAAATCATCTTGGCAAACCCAGAAGTACTGCAATCAGAAAAGCTGCTAGAAAAACTGGCCACCTACAATATCGTTCACGCCGCCATTGATGAAGCCCACTGTGTTTCCGAGTGGGGAGACAGCTTTCGTCCCTCCTATCTGAGTCTTGGCACCGTGCTGGAAAAACTAAAGATTCCCATTATCACCGCCTTTACTGCCACCGCCTCACCACCAGTGTTGCAGCGAGTTACAGAAATCCTTTTTGCAGGCCAGCCACCCTATCTGATGAAAAGCACCTCAGACCGCCAGAACATTCACTATTCGGTGGTGTACACTGGCATAAAGGAAAAAATGGCTCTCCAGCTGGCCACCCAAGAACAGCGGCCCATGATTATCTTTTGTGGTACTAGAGCCAAGTCCGAGTCCACCGCCCGCCTGTTCCGAGAAATTTACCCTGCTGATGAGGTGAAATTTTATCATGCAGGTCTCACCAAGGAAGAAAAAACTGCCACAGAGCAATGGTTCTTTCCCCACAAGTCTGCCATTCTCTGCTGTACCTGCGCCTTTGGCATGGGAATTGACAAAAGCGACATCCGCACCGTCATTCATCTGGAGGTTTCCCCTACGGCAGAGGCCTATATTCAAGAGGCGGGACGTGGTGGCCGAGACGGCAGTCCCACCAAGGCCATTCTCCTGTGGTCTCCAGAGGATGAGGCAAAATCCCTGGCTTATAAAAAAGGAAGCCGACAGCGAGTTTTGGGAGATTTTGCCACGGGAACAAACTGTCGCCGCCAAGTTCTGCTGGATGCTCTGGGCGGGGAAAAAACTTCGTGTAGTGGTTGTGATTTTTGTGATGCACAGGAGGCAGGTCGCACTCTGAATACAAAGGCTCAAGATATAGAAGAAACCCTGCAATTTATCAAGAAAAACAGAAACAGATTTACGGTGGAACAGGCTGCTCATGAACTGAGAAAACGAGCAAATAAAAAAAATCCTGTAGCCATCTATGAGCCACAGGATTATATTTCACTCATTCATCAGCTGAAAAAGCAAGGTTTTCTTACCCTCAAAGGGATACATACAAAACGACTCACTCTTTCTAAAAAGAAGGACCTTACATATCCTCTCCAGCAGCATCCTCAGCAGGTGCAGGAGCAGCAATAACCTTCTTCTTTTTTATCTTTGGTGGCTTTTTCCGATATCGCACCACATAATTTACAAAGTTCAAATAAAACATCACCACCACAGCAGCAAAAATTACTGCTGGATTAAGGAGAACAGCTAAACTTGTACTCATAATTTGAGAGATACCCATAGATTCATTATCGGAACAGGAGACAAAACCTTGAAATTTATCTCTTTTATCACACTGCTAAAATCCTCCATCGTTGGCGACCAATGAAAAAAGTGTTATACTGTTAGCTATGAGCGAAATAAAAATTCCTACACGAAATGAAATTCCACAGAACGATAAATGGGACTTGAGTCAGCTGTTCAAGTCAGATGCTGAATGGGAAGCTGAATTGGAAAAAATCCAGCCCCTTTCTTTAGAAATAGAAGCCTTTAAGGGAAAACTTGGAGAGTCAGCAGAAAATCTTTTGGCAGCCATTACCAAACTCAGCGAAATGAGCCAGATTTCAGAGCTGGTGGGACACTACGCCTTCCTGCTTTCTGCTGGTGATGCTGGCGAAAGTGCTTATCAAGAGAAAAAGAGCCGCTACATTATGGCTGCATCTGCTGCCGATGCTCGCTTGAGCTTTTTAACACCAGAAATCCAAGCCATTCCAGAAGAAAAAATCACCACCTGGATTGAAGATAAGAAATTCGACGATTACCGCATTTGGCTGAAAAAGCTCTTGCGTCTCAAGCCCTACATTTTAAGCGAAAAAGAAGAGCGGATTCTTGCCCTCCAAAGCGAATCAAGTCGCACTGCTGACAAGGCATTTTCCATGCTTACCGACGTGGACATGGATTTTGGCACCGTTAAAACTGCCCAAGGTGAAATCCCCCTCAGCCACTCTAGCTACTCCATGCTGTTGGAGAATCAAGACCGCCAGGTACGAGAAACTGCCTATCACCAGTTCTACAAGGGATTTGACGGCCACAAAAATACCATCGCCGCCTTGTACGAAGGAAGCGTAAACCAGGACATTTTTGAAGCCAGAAGCCGAGGCTATTCCTCTGCACGAGCCATGGCCCTGTTCCCCGACAAGGTGCCAGAATCAGTATACGACAACCTGATTGCAGCAGTGCGGGAAAGCCTTCCTACCCTTCACCGCTACTACGACCTGCGCCGCCGTGTGCTGGGCCTAGACAAGCTTCGTCACTACGACGTATACGTTCCCTTGGTAAGCAGCGTTAAAACCTCCATCCCCTACGAAGAAGCCGTGGAAATCCTCCGTCAGGCACTGGCACCCTTGGGCAAGGAATATACCGACACCCTCTGCGGCGGCCTTTTAGGTGGCTGGTGTGACCGCTACGAAAACAAGGGCAAAGATTCTGGGGCCTTTTCTTCCGGGGGCTTTGTAGGCTATCCCTACATCCTACTGAACTACAAGAAGGACGTATTGCGGGACTTGTACACCATGGCCCACGAAGGCGGCCACTCCATGCATTCCTACTATTCCTCTCGGTCAAACCCCTTCATGCAATACGATTACACCATCTTTGAAGCAGAGGTGGCCTCCACCTTCAACGAGCAGCTGGTGTTCCAGTATCTGCTAGACAAAGCAGAAACCCAGGAAATGAAGGCCTACCTCTTGGCCAATCGTGCTTCCGACATTTTGGCAACCCTGTACCGCCAAACCATGTTCGCTGAGTTCGAGATGAAAACCCATCAACTGGTGGAATCTGGCACTCCCCTTTCCGTGGATACCCTGCGGGCAACCTATCGCCAGCTTTTGGTGGACTATTTTGGTCCCACCATGGAGTTTGAAGAGGTAAGCGACTTGGAGGGACTGCGAATCCCCCACTTCTACCGAGCCTTCTATGTGTACAAGTATGCCACAGGAATCTCAGCCTCCTTGGCACTGGCTCGCCGTGTTACCGAGGGTGGAGAAAAGGAACGGAAAGACTACTTTGCCTTCCTTAAATCTGGAGGCTCCCGCTATCCCATCGAAGCACTTCGTGTCGCTGGTGTGGATATGGAATCTTCAGAGCCAGTGCGAGCAGCACTTAAAACCTTTGAGGAATTGGTAAACCAGCTGGAAACGGTTTTGCTATCATAACCCCAAGCCTGCGGAACTCTTTTCTAGACGACAGTTTAGGAAAGAGTTTCGGTGGGGATTTTTGCCGTTCCTGCCGATAATTGAATGATTTTAGGAGAATTTTATGATGTTAGTGTCAGATTTTATTTCACTCCCAAAAATTGATGCCCACAATCATTTGAATTTGGGAATGAGATATGCATCTTATGCTCCATGGGCAGGCTTTTACATTCCGAATTTCCCCCGAAAAATGAATGGTCTTGGCGAAATGCATGAGATTATCGGTAATTTTACTCGCCCCCGTGCAAAGACCATGAAAGATGTAACAGACTTGCTGGTTCTTTCCCTCACCGACGCCATAGCAGATGGTGTTACTGTGCTGGAAGGAAGCATTGATATTGGATTTGTTATTCACTGTGGTGGTGTGGACAACTTCTTGAAAATGGTTCAGGAAGTAAAGGATAAGTTCACCAATAAAATCAATTTCCGGCCAGAGCTGGGAATGGGAAAAACCTTCGGCATTGAAAAAATCCGAGAATGGGCTCCCATCTGTTTGGAAAGCGGTCTGTTTAATAGCATTGACCTCTACGGCCCAGAGGTAGAAGATGGCATTGAGGACTTTGACCACATCTTCAAGCTGGCTGGAAAGCTGGGAATCAAGCGAAAGGCCCACGTGGGAGAGTTCTCCGATGCAAAGTCAGTGCATCGCTTTGTTGAATTCTTTGAGCTGGAAGAAGTTCAGCATGGAATCGGTGCAGCCCAAGATGATGCTGTGCTACAGTTCCTGAAGGACAGAAATACTCGCTTGAATATCACTCCAGAAAGCAACGTAATGCTGGGAGCGGTAAAAAGCTTGGAAGAGCATCCCATCAAGAAGATTGTGGAAGCAGGAGTCCGTGTTTCCATCAGCACCGATGACCTATTGTTCTTCAATAAGTCAGTTTCAGAGCAGTGCTTTGACTTGGTGCGGGCTAATATTCTTACTGTTGATCAAATTAAGAACATCTTTGCCTCCAACGTGGCAGAGTACCAGTAAAAATCCATTAAAAAGACAAAAGCCGATGCAGTTTTGAAGTGCACCCCTAAAGTTGGACAAATAAAGTTCAATTTTAGGAGGTGCATTTTTTTATTTCAAGTACACCATCAGTAGCATAATGTCGGAGTTTCTAATACCAGAGATTCTGCTGGCTTGCCCCAAGGTGGTGGGACGTACTCGCTCCAATTTTTGGCGGGATTCTGCAGAAAGGGAAGGAATAGCACCATAGTCAAAGTCTACAGGAATACGGGCGTGCTCCATACGATGCATTTTTTCCACACGACGATCCTGCTTGTCTATGTAATGCTGATATTTTATGTCGATGAGGGCTGCATCCCAAATTGCTTCTGGATAACCGGGATTTTGTGCCTTAGGTTTTTTTGCCAAAAGCGCAATGATTTCCTGCTGCAAAGCCAATTTTTCCTGTACCCGCTGGAACCGCCACGCTGGATTCAATCCCACCTTGTAGCCCTTTTCACAGAGACGAATATCAGCAGTGTCGTGGCGCAGCTTCAATCGGTATTCTGCACGAGCAGTAAACATACGATAGGGCTCCCGTGTTCCCAGAGTTACCAAGTCATCAATCAGTACGCCGATGTAGGCTTCACTTCGCTCCAAAACTAAGGGCTGGTAGGACGGCACTGCTTTTATCAGCTCTTGATTATCAGCGTTCTGCAGCGTCCCGCACAATTCCTTGTGACTTTTAGCATACAAGGCGCCGTTAATTCCTGCCACCAAGCCCTGTCCCGCAGCTTCCTCGTAGCCAGAGGTTCCATTGATTTGCCCCGCAGTAAACAGCCCTGCCACTAACTTTGTTTCCAAGGAGGGGAACAACTGAGTTGGATCAATAAAATCGTATTCCACCGCATATCCAGGGCGACTCATTACTGCATCAGCAAAGCCTGGCAAGGTTCTCATAAACTTGTCCTGAATTTCTTCTGGCAGGGATGAAGAAAATCCGTTGATATACATTTCGTCGGTGGTTAAACCTTCTGGCTCCACAAAGAGCTGATGACGCTCCCGCTCGGCAAACCGCATCACCTTATCCTCAATGGAAGGACAATACCGTGGTCCCACTCCGCTGATTTTTCCGCTGTACAGGGGCGAGTGGCCAATATTGTCACGAATCAGCTGGTGGGTTTCCTCATTGGTGTACACCAGATGGCAGCTCACCATGGGCCGTTCCACCTTTTCGTTGTCAAAGGAAAAGGGAATAATCTCCGTGTCTCCTGGCTGTTCCTCCAACTGGGAAAAATCGATGGAGCTTTTCAGTACTCGTGGAGGCGTACCCGTTTTTAGGCGGCCAGTGGTAAAGCCCAGTCGATTCAGTGCCTCGGTAATGCCCTGAGTACCTGGCTCTCCCAGCCGTCCGCAGGGGGCGTCGTAATTTCCGATAAAAATCTTGCCGCCCAAGAAGGTACCTGTAGTCAAAATTGCAGACCGCACGGGAATCCGTCGTCCTCGCTCCGTTACCACAGCCACTAGCTTAAGCCGGAACGTGCCATCTACCACTGCACTGGAACCCAGCCGCTGGCCTGGCAAAGGCTCCTGCTCCTTGTCTGGATTTGCTGCAGTCTTTGGGGGCAAAAGCTCAGCACTTTCCACCGCCTCTAGGTCTACCACCGTGTCCTGCAAAAGGGTAAGACCTGGCTGTGTCTCTATCATTTGCCGAGCCAGTTGGGAATACAGCAATTTATCAGCCTGGGCACGAGGAGCCTGAACTGCAGGCCCACGACTTTTGTTTAAAAGCCGGAACTGAATCATGGAAGCGTCAATCAAATGGCCCATTACCCCACCTAGGGCATCCACCTCACGGGCAATGTTTCCCTTAGCAATGCCACCAATAGAGGGATTACAGGACATTCGTCCAATGGAGTCAATAGTTTGTGTAATGAGGATGGTTTTAAGCCCCATCTTTGCTGCCGCCAAGGCAGCCTCTATTCCTGCATGACCGCCACCAACAACGGCCACGTCATAATCTTCATAAAATCCAGCCATGGCATGAGTATAGCGAAAAATGGCCCCATTGGAAAGGTGACTAAATCTCCATTTCTTTCTACTTCCATATATTAGATTTTCCCTATATACTGAAAATACTAGAAAAACAGACAAATCTGGAGGTCGAAGATGAAAAGAATCCTCGGTATTGCTGGGGCATTACTGGTTCTTGCTACAGTGGCAGCTCAAGACTCTGCACCTGTTCGCAAGGTTTGGAATAACGGACGCATTGATTATATTCCTTTGGGAACAGAATTTCGCTTGGAAGCAGAAAACTGGAATCCCAATACAGGCTCAATCTACTACACTTACAATGCGGGAGAGTCAACAGAGTACACTGCTCCCGTAATATTGGACGAAGAAGGTCAGTTCACTCTTGCTTGGGCAACTATGGACGTATGGGGCACACTTAGCAACACCAAGTCCTACACAGGTATTGTAGACGGAACTGCACCTACCATTAAGTTCCTGATTGAAGGTCCTGTACACACCGACGATGCTGGTGTGGTATACGTAACAAATCAAACAGGAATCCAGCTTTTTGGTGAGGATAAGCTTTCTGGCACAGAATTCATTTATCTGGACCTTACTGGAACTGGAGAAATGGACAATGTTTTGGACAAGGGCTTTATCTATCTTACTGATAGAGAGGATGGAGCTGTATATGCTGAGGGTTATGCCGTTGACTACGTAGGAAATGCCTCTGAAACCATGAGTGCCTACGTTTATCTGGACAACACTGCTCCTTCTGTTCACATCGACATCGATGTTCCTCCTGTAGAAGCAGATGGCGTCCAGTACATCAGCCCCTTTACAAAGATTTCACTTTCAGCCCAAGATGCCTTGTCTGGAGTTGATGCTATTTACCTGTCTTGGAACGGAGCAGAATTTGCCCGCTACGATGCCAACACACCAATTATCGCTCCTGAAACAGGCTCCCACGTGTTGCAGGTTTTTGCCACCGACAATCTGGGCAATAGCAGCGAGATTTCTGAGTTCACCTTCTCCACCGACTTGGAGTTGAACCCTGCTGAACTCTTCCTTTCTGTAGGAAGCCAGACTGGTTCAAACAGCACCACAAAGGTAACCTCCACAGTAGAGTAATTTTTACAGAGAAAGCACATAAAAACCATAAATGAAAAGGGTGAGTTTACAACTCACCCTTTTTTCTTAGAATCATTTATAGCGAATCTTTTGCATATCTCCATGGAAGGGGACTCGTTCTGGCATAGATTCTCCGTCACCAAAAGATTCAATAGCATCAAGAACAATAATTCCATCTTCAATACTTGAATCCTCAATAACACTTAAGTCCATATTTGAAAGCGGTGTATCCCAAACGAATTTATGGAATGCATCTTCCAGCTCATTTTCATTAAAGGGATTTTTCTTCATCCAGATAATGACATGAGCAGCATAGATTCCACTATGCAAAACATGGGCAAAGGTATGCTTGTAAATCTTATAGCAAAATTCTTCCACAGTCATTATCTCCATTATACCCCACTCACCCCTAATTGGCAAGGTAAAATCTCTCCAAAATGTAAACATTTTGTCCAACCCTAAAATCTTGACACAGGAAAGAATAGGGGGTAGATTTAAGAACAAAGAGACGTAAAAAATATCAACAGGAGTTTTATGTTATGGAAGGCATACCATTACGGGAACGCTATAAGCATCATTTTGGGGAGCTGGCTCGGCTGGCTCAGGCAGCAGACAAGATTGACGACACCAATGTGTATCAGGAGTGGAATCCTGGTACCCGCAAAATCATGGATTCCATGGTAGAAGACAACCTCTTGCCTGGTTCCCAGCTGATGAACAGGGAGCATTTCATAGAATTCTTGAACCAGCTGAAGGAAGGCAAGCGTGGCTTGATTTTGATGGAGCATTACAGCAACTTGGACTTGCCTATTTTGTGCTACCTTCTTGACCACGATTCTGAAGAATGTAAGGATTTGTCTAGCCGCATTGTTGCCATGGCAGGAATGAAGCTAAACGAAGAAAATCCCATGGTAAAGGCCTGGGCAGAAGGCTTTACTCGTATTGTTATTTATCCTAGTCGTAGCTTGGCAGCTTATACCGACCCTGAAGAGAGGGCTGTAGAAGAAGCTAAAAGCCGAAAAATCAATATGGCATCAATGCGAGCCATGGATGCAGCCAAAAGACGAGGACAGTCAATTCTGGTGTTCCCTAGTGGAACTCGTTACCGCCCCGGAAAACCTGAAACAAAGCGTGGCTTGAAGGAGATTGACTCCTACCTGCGCATGTTTGACGTAATGCTTCTCATTTCCACCAACGGTAACTGTCTGAGAATCAATCCAGCAACTCCCAACGACATGCTTTCCGATTTAGTATGTAAGGATGTTATCCTTATGACTGCAAGCCCCGTTATTGACTGCAAGTCATTCCGTAATGAAGTAATTGCCAGCTTAGGGGAAAAGCCTGAGGACAGAGGAATCGACCCCAAGCAGGCATCCGCCGACAAAATCATGGCTGTACTGGAAGAACAGCACAATGCCATGGAAGGCGAATACCAAAAACGCTTGCAGGCCGCCCAAAAAACTAAAAATTAAAATCCTAGATTTTCCTCAATGAGGATAATCTCATAGTCACAGGAGTTAGGCTTTGTCCACAATACGGACAAGGTCGCACAAATCCGCTCTGGACTACGACAGTCATAGCATTTGTCGCCCTTAACAGCACAAGGAGTTTTTCTGTTCAATCGCTTGGTGTTTAATGGGGCGGCAATGTTTCTGGCTCGCCATAGGGCTGCATCGTAGTCCTTGGCCAGCTTGTTTTGTCCCGCCACAAGATACACCTTTTCGTGACCATATAAGATTGCCGCCACACGATTGCAGTTTCCGTCAATATTGATAATTTCCCCAGTTTCTGCCAAGCCATTGATGGAGGACATATAGATTTGAGCTCCATTGGCAGCAGATTTAATTTCATCAACGCTTTTTCCCTCAGGAACACAAAACCACGGTTCTCTAGGTTTTTCTTTACCATATCAAACTGTGCCATAAAATCATCCCCTTACAAAATTAGCTCTATACTCCATATTGATTTGAGCAATTTCCTTTTCTCCATCAATATATGGCTGGTAGATATTGTCTACAATACCTCCGCCAAGATTGTCGCAGCCATTGCAGCACGAGCGAGAGCGGGCCGCTCACTTACAGGCGTATTCTTGCAGCACGAGCGTGAGCGGATAATCCTTCTGCGTCGCCCAGGAGTCCTGCGGCGGAGGCAGACTTTATCTGGCCTGCAGAGCCTTCTTCTGTTCGGAGGGTGGTGACTGTTTTTAGGAAGCAGCGGACGGAAAGTCCTCCAGCAAAGCGAGCGGAGGTGGAAGTGGGCAAGGTGTGATTCAAGCCAGCAGCGTAATCTCCCAGCACCTCGGCAGAACCATGGCCAATAAATAGTGAGCCATAGTTGTGTACCAGAGATTCAAGTTTTTCCAGCTGGGCTCCTGAGTCTAATGCCAACTCCAAGTGTTCAGGAGCCTTCTTGTTTGCGAGATGGGCAGCTTCCTCCAAATCCTTGGTGATGATAATGCAACCGTTCCGCTGAATACTGGTGCGAGCAGTGTCTGCAGTAGATAAGGTTTCCAGCTGAAGCTCCAGCTGTTGAGCCACTGCTTGGGCAAGATTTTCCTCTGGAGTGGCAAGAACAGCCTGGGCATCTGGATCATGCTCCGCTTGTGCCAAAAGGTCGGCGGCAACCCAAGCAGGATTTGCAGAACCATCTGCAATAATGAAAACCTCCGTGGGACCTGCCAGCATATCAATGCCAACGGTGCCATAAACCTGTCGCTTAGCCTCTGCCACAAATTTATTTCCTGGTCCCACAATCACATCACAGCGGGGGATTGTTTCCGTGCCATAAGCCATGGCGGCAACAGATTGGGCGCCACCACAGGCAAAAACTCGATGAACTCCACACAAATAGGCGGTAGCAAGGATTCCTGCATCGGCATAGGCTTTGGTGCTGCCATCGGGATGAGGCCGAGGAGGGGTACATAACACCACTTCGCCACAGCCTGCAGCCAAGGCGGGAGCAGAAGTCATGATAACGGTGGAAAGCAAGGGGAAACGACCAGCTGGAACGTATAGTCCTGCCCTATCCACAGGAATATTCTTTTGGCCAGTAAAAAGCCCTGGCTCCAGCTCCACTTCAAAATTATCAAAGGACTCTCGCTGGCGATGGGCAAATTTCAGAGCCAAGTCTCTGGAATAACAGAGAGCTTCATACAGTTCAGGTTGACGTTGACGCAAATTTTCTGCGGCGGCAGCTAAATCTTCTTCGGCAATTTCCAGCTGAGAAGGAGCAGCGGGGTCAAATTTTGCCGCCAGCTGATGCAGGGCAGCATCACCATCCCTTCGCACTTGACTGATAATATCGGATACAATGCTTGCAGTATCGTCGGCAAAACTTCGTGGTTCAAAAAAATCGGCGGAAATTTCCTGTGCAGGAATAATTTTGATTATAGACATATCCATCCTCTGTGCCTGCGTTGGGTTTTGAAAACAAATCATCAGGCAGAATTCCTTTCATTCTTTCCCATAAGCAAAGGATTGTCAACCAGTCTTTTTGAGGATATTGTTATGCCAGCAAAGGAGGATCTATGACCTATAGCAAAGGAACAATATTATCGAAAGGCTCTTGATGAAGGCAAAACGAAAGACTTACCAGATTTAACAATGGAAGAACTTCCCCCAGAATTACAGGCTATTCGAAAACGGGTTCGAGGAGATTAAGTCGATATATACTATATATACATATAGTATATATCTATACCAATATTGAAAAATTAAATTTCCTTCATTACTTTATATATGAAACAGTGTTGTCGTGCATTGTAAAATTTATTTTGAAGGAGAAAAAAATCAATGAGTTTTTTAACAGGAAAGACAGCAATCATCACCGGTGCCGGATATGCAGCCCTTGAAAATGGTAAGTGTGGTTCCATTGGCTATGGAATTGCCACTGCATTTGCAAAAGAAGGAGCCAATTTGGTAATTACCGGCCGAAACCAGCAGAAACTGGATCAGGCAAAAAGCAAATTGGAAGAACAATATAACATCAAGGTTTTGGTAATTTCCGCAGACATTTCAGCTGGTGCTAACAATCGCACCATCGTTCAGCAGGTAATTGACCAAACCATAGCCACCTTTGGCAGAATAGATGTTTTGATAAATGCCGCACAAGCCTCTGCATCTGGAGTGACATTGCAGGATCATAGCGACAGCCAGTTTGATTTGGCCATTTATTCTGGACTTTACGCCACCTTCCACTACATGCAGGCTTGTTATCCCCATTTGAAAGAAACCCAGGGAAGTGTTATCAACTTTGCTTCTGGTGCAGGACTTTTCGGAAATTACGGACAATGTGCATACGCTGCAGCAAAGGAAGGAATCCGTGGTCTTTCTCGCGTGGCTGCCACCGAGTGGGCAAAGGATGGTATCCGGGTAAACGTTATCTGTCCTCTGGCATGGACCAGCCAATTGGAAAGATTCCAGCAGGCCTACCCAGAAGCATTCAAGGCAAACGTAAAGACACCTCCAGCTGGCTACTTTGGCGACCCCGAAGAGGATATTGGCCGAGCCTGTGTTGCCCTTGTATCCCCTGACTTAAAATACATGAACGGTGAAACCATCACCTTGGAAGGAGGCATGGGCTTACGTCCATAATCCCCTTTTAAACAAAAAACTGGTTCCAGCCACTTGCCTCTTTAATCAGAACCTGTAGTTGGAACCAATTTTTATATCTAAATAACCCTTATATTATTTTTTGTGTCTTCTATCCAGCTCGTCCAGAACCTGCTTCCAGGTGACGCCTTCTTGATACATCAGCACGTTCATAAAATACAGCAAATCGGCACATTCCCACACGGCCTCTTCGTGGTCTTCTGCCTCGGTTAATTCTTCAGCTTCTTCCATAAGCTTTTCTCGTACCCGCTCTCCAGTGAGGGTTGCGGTGTAGGAGCCAGGAGTGGGATTGGCAAAGCGCTGGGAAATAATCTGATAGAGCCGCTCCATAGATGAAGCTTCTTCAGCCTCGGCAGTAAAGCAGGTCCAGCTTCCTGTGTGACAAACGCCACCGTGGGGAATGACCGTTGCCAGCACTGTATCTCTGTCGCAATCCACCCGCAGTTTAACTACTTCCAAGAAATTGCCAGAGGTTTCCCCCTTTGTCCACAGAACATTTCGTGTTCTGCTCCAGAAGGTGAGCTTGCCACTGGCAAAGGTCTTTTCAAAGGCTTCCTTGTTGGCATAGCCCATCATCAGTACCTCACCAGCTACACTTTGGGCGATAACGGGAATCATGTCCACCTTCTTCCAGTTGAGACAGCCGATGAAAGCATCCTTCAGGGAAACAGCTCCAGTGTACAAAGCCATTCCCAGCTGCACGTCACAGCCCAGAGACTCCAGCTCCACAATCTCATCCAAACTGGAAACTCCACCTGCCACCACAAGGCGGCAAGAAACCGCTTCCCGTAGCTGACGAACAAGCTCCATATTGGTACCTGTCATGCAGCCTTCTCGCTCCACACAGGTAAAAAGCAATTCTGAGGCATATTTTTCTGCCGCCTTGGCTCCATCTACCAAAGGGATACCAGCTGTTTCTGTCCATCCCTTGATTGCGATGACACCATTGATGGCATCTACAGAAATGATAATCCGCTGACGACCAATGGCAGCCACCAGTTCGTCCAAAAATGCAGTGTTGAGAATATTTCCGTCGGTGGGATTTGCATTGAAGGCAGCAGACCCAACGATAACCTTTTCTGCTCCCAGAGAAATCAATTCCTTAGCACGCTTTACATCACGAATGCCACCACCTACCCGCACATTACCGTGACGCAACAGGGATTTAAGAATCTCGGTGTTGGCAGTTGTTCCCTTGGGAGTGATGTTCCCCAAGGCAGCATCAAGATCTATAACGGCAACCTCGCCGTACTTGTTAAAATCGGAAATCAATTCCAAAGGGTTGTCTCGCTCCAACACCTTATCTTTACCGTTCTTTAACTGAACGACTTTACCATCTTTCAAGTCAATAGAAGAAATTACCATGGGGGCAGTATAGCATAGGTTCAATGAAATTAAAAGCGGTGGAGAAAGCTAGGGAACCCACTGCCGCCTTACACTTCGCTACGCTCACAGTTCGGCTGCTCAAGGGACCTCCCTGTTGCCCCAACGCTTTCGTTTATCAAACTATACTGCTGGGTAGATGAGAACTGGTTCTAAGGGACTTACATCTATACATATTTACAGTTATTTAATTTTTGTGATATACTATCTACATAGGAAATGCCTAAGTTTCAGGCGGCGTCTCCCCACTCAAATCAGCTTCTGCTGAAATATTGATTAGGGAGGTCTAGGATGACAAAGTACGAAATCATTTCGTTAGCTATTAGTTTAGCACTTTTAATTCTTAGCTTGCTCTCTTACCTTAAAATGTAATTGAGTAAAAATAAAGCCGCCAGAACTCTTACCCACATCTGGCGACTTTTCAAAAGACTGTGGAGATGACCAAATGAACTTGGGCATTTCCGTCTTTTATTGTACCACGTATTCCATCCAAAAGTCAAATTACACTGTTAGTCCCGTGGTCACATAACTTCACAAGGTATATTTATCGTGAATTATTTCACAATAAACACGTCTTTTCTTATTTTATGGCGGATAAAGCCTTTAATCCTCTCACATAGTTTTTAAAATCTCTTGACCATGCCTGGAACTTTTCAGTATAATTTTATCGTATTCAGTGAAATATTTCACAGTATACAGCTTTTACAGAGCACAAAGCATTGATTTGGGAGAAGTTATGGCGAGTCTTTCAGAGCCTTCCAGAAAACGATTGCTGAGCCTTGAATATTTGTTGCACCAGGAGTTGATGTTGTATCAGGAACATCAGCAGGCGACACAAGCAGAGGTCAGATCAGCTGGAAGGGGTTCTAAAGCCACCATCACATCCCGAAAAATCGCCCAGCTCACCGGTTGGACAGATGCCACCATTCGGCGGGACATAAGCCAACTGGGAATCAAGTGTGGTGCATCAAATGGATACCCCATTGCCCAGTTGCAAGAAGCTATCGCCCAAGCCTTGGGGTCTAGCCCCAGGGATGAGAAGGGGTATCGTTGTTGCATCGTGGGGCTGGGGAAGATTGGTGCTGCATTGTTGGAATATGGAGGGTTTGCTTCTGCAGGCTTCCAGTTGGTGGCGGGCTTTGATCCCAGCGTAAACCGAGTGGAGCTGCTAAACGCTAGTTTTCCCCTTTATCCGGCTGCCCGCCTAGAGCAGATTGTGGAAAAAGAAGAAATCCAATATGCAGTGCTAGCAGTCCCAGACGATGTGGCCGCCACCTACGGACAGCGGCTTGCTCAGACAGGAATCAAGGGGATTGTAAACTATACCAACACATTGTTGACGGTGCCCTCCACAGTAAAAGTGGAAAATATTTCGGTAATTCATTCCCTGCGCCAGCTGGTGGCGGGAACTGTTTAATAGAATATAACATTGGGCGGACAATCCCCCAAAGGAGTTTTTATGAGTCGTGTATATAATTTTTCTGCAGGTCCTTCTTGCCTGCCTGAATCAGTTTTGCAGGAAGCTGCTGCTGAAATGCTTGATTATAAGGGATCTGGCCAGTCCGTTATGGAAATGAGCCACCGCTCCAAGAACTATGAGCCCATCATTCAGGATGCAGAAGCCAGAATCCGCAAGCTGATGAACATTCCAGAAAATTATGAGGTGCTCTTCCTGCAGGGTGGAGCCAGCACACAGTTTGCCATGATTCCCATGAACTTGAAGAAGCTGGGAAAGGCAGCCTACATCGACACTGGAATTTGGTCTGACAAGGCAATTAAAGAAGCCAAGAAATATCTCACCGTAGATGTTTTGGCATCTTCAAAAGACAAGGGTTATTCCTATATCCCCGAAGTACAGAAAATCGAAGGCGACTACGACTACGGATACATCTGTTTGAACAACACCATCGTGGGAACTAAGTGGGCAAATCTGCCAGAAATGGGCAAGCGCTCTGACGGTACCGACATTCCCTTGGTAGCAGATGCTTCCAGCTGCATTTTGAGCGAGCCTGTAGACATCACCAAGTTCGGAGTATTCTTTGCAGGAGCTCAAAAAAACCTGGCTCCCGCAGGTGTTACCGTTGTAATCATCCGCAAGGACTTGATTACTGAATTCCCCGATCCTTTAACCCCCACTATGCTGGACTACAAGACCCATGCAGACAGTGACTCCATGTACAACACCCCTCCCTGCTACACCATTTACATTATGGGAAAGGTGCTAGCTTGGATTGAAGCAAACGGTGGTGCAGAAGGAATGCTGAAGCGCAACAAGGAAAAGGCAGACCTGTTCTACAACTATCTGGACAATAGCGACTTCTATCGCAGCCCCGTAGCAAAGGATAGCCGTTCCTTGATGAACATTCCCTTTGTTACTCAGGAAACCGACCCAGACAAGGTTACAGCCTTGAACAAGAAATTTGTGGCAGAAGCTGCAGCCGCTGGCTTGGTAAACTTAGCTGGGCACCGCTTGGTAGGAGGAATGAGAGCTTCTATCTACAATGCCATGTCCTTGGATGGAGTGAAGGCCCTCATCGCTTTTATGGACAAATTCGCCGCAGAGAATAAATAAAACGTAAAGACAGGCTACCTTGAAAATACCCAAGGTAGCCCATTATTTGAAGGAGTTACCATGTTTAAGATTCAGACTTTGAATAAGATTTCTGCCCAGGGCTTGGCTCAGCTGCCTTTGGATGACTATGAAACAGCTTCCGAGATTCTTAATCCCGATGCAATCCTGTTGCGTTCTGCAGACATGCATTCTATGGAAGTACCCGAATCAGTAAAGGCTATTGCCCGTGCTGGTGCCGGAACAAACAATATTCCTATTCCTGCTATGACTGAGCGGGGAATCGTTGTGTTCAACACACCAGGAGCCAATGCCAACGCCGTTCGTGAGCTGGTATTGTTGGCACTGCTGATGGCAAGTCGCCCCGTAATCAAGGCAATTGACTGGGTACAGGGCTTGGCTGGTAAGGGAAGCGAGATTCCTGATTTGGCAGAAAAGGGAAAGTCCCAGTTCGTAGGCCCAGAAATCCGTGGTAAAACCTTGGGTGTTATCGGTTTGGGTGCCATCGGTGCCATGGTAGCTAACAGTGCTTCTGATTTGGGCATGAATGTTATCGGTTATGACCCATTCATTTCTGTTGATGCAGCCTGGTCCTTGAGCCGTGCTGTCCACAAGGCTGAAACACTAGATACCATCCTCACCAAGGCAGACTACATCTCCATTCACGTGCCTCAGACAGCCGAAACAAAGGGGCTCATCAATGCAGACCGCATCAAGGCCATGAAAAAAGGCGTTCGCCTCATTAACCTGGCTCGCGGTGGCTTGATTGTAAACGCAGATATTTTGGAGGGAATCAATTCTGGTAAGATTGCTTGCTTGGTAACAGACTTTGCCGACGAAGAACTTTTAGGTAACGACAAGATTATTTGTCTGCCCCACCTGGGAGCTTCCACCCCAGAAGCCGAAGAAAACTGTGCCATGATGGCAGTAAAGCAGCTACGGGACTTCTTGGAAACAGGAACCATCGTCAATTCCGTAAACTTCCCCAAGTGCAAGATGGATCAGGCAATTCCTGCAGGTGGAACACGATTGTGCATTTCCCACAAGAATATTCCCAACATGGTGGGACAGATTACCACTGCACTGGCTGAATCATGCCTGAACATTTCTACCATGACAAGCCAGAGTCGTGGAGACTTGGCATACACCGTAATCGACGTAGATACTGCAGCTGACGGCGCTTCTATGTACAAGCTGGGAGCCATCAAAGGCTTGATTGCTGTACGCACCATCGCTGGCTAAAAAAACTGGAGCAAGCTTTAGAAACATTTTCTAGGCTTGCTCCAACACTCTCTCCATTTATATCCTTATTGACTTAAACAGGCTATTAACGCATCTTTCGACCTAACACCAATTTTATCGTAGATATGACTCAGATGATTTTCTATCGTTCTGCGACTCACTCCAAGCTTGTCTGCAATTTCCGATATGGTGTCTCCAAAGGCAATTCCTTCTACAATCTTACGTTCCTTTTTGGTTAATACTGACATAATCCGCTGTGTTTCAAACATCTTGTACAGCAAGTTTGATTCAACATAGACGTCTCCAGTAGATACAGCCTCTACCGCCCGCAGCAATTCAGCTTCATCGCTACTTTTTGAAACATAGCCCATGGCACCAATGTTCTTGCTTAAAGCACACTCCACAAAGGAGCCCGAAGAATAAGAGCTGTACATGATGCATTTGGTGAAGGGACTCCGAGCTGAAAGTTCACGAACAATATCAAAGCCGGCATGCCCTTCACTCCCGTTGGGAAGGGTTGCCGATACTTCTTCCTTAAAAGAAATATCAACGAGAGCAATGACAGGTTTTTCTTGAGTAGCCTCATGCTCCAATGTAGTAATCAACTCATGAGCTTCTTCTACAGTACCTGCACTGAACATCACCCGCCAATCAGAATTAGTAGCAAACCAAGCAGCTATTCCATCCCGCATCAGGGCATGATCTTCAAAGATAGCTAATCGCTTTTCGTATCCACTCATCACACTTTCACCTTTCAAGCAAGTTTTATGCTTCATTATCCACTAAAAAAGCAATTTCGTCATGGGGAATTGCACACAAAAAAATAGTGAGTTTACTCACCTTTTTTTGTTTTAGTTGCAAATATCTAGTAATTCTGTTATAGTCAAGTCCAATTTTTCTATCAAGGAGAGACAATGCAAAAACTTACAAGACCTGAAAATACAGATGTAAACAATACATCTTCTGATAGGGGGGGGGGATATGTCAAATAAGAGGCAGTTTTCATATCCTGTTCCAGCCCAAATAGTGCTGGGAATTATTTGCCTAGCACTGAATCTTCTGGTTACATATTTATCTCAAACTCCTTACAATCCACTTTTTTTGGATACCATATTCATTGTAACCGCCTCATTCTTTGGCTGGATAAGCGGACTTATCACTGCAGGATGTGCCAATCTTTTTACTACGATTTTTCGTGGAGATCACCTGTCAGGACTCTGGTTTGCACTTTGCTCTATTTCCTTTGTGGTAATTATTCGTCTGTATCTGCACAAAAAAGATACAATTAATTTTCTGGACTTGTTACCCATCTATTTGATTGCCGTTTTGGTTATTAGTTTGGAAGGTGCAATTATTTCCACACTCTTGTATCAAACCGTAGGCCTGCAAGAGGTTACTGGAATCAAATTCTTTACGGTGATTCTTCTTCGGCAACATATTCCTATTATTTTTAGCTCTCTGTTATCCCGAATTCCCATTAACATTCTGGACAAGGCAATTACCACCTTACTGGGCTATCTGATTTATTTTGGTGCCGACAAATTCCTAAAAAACAGGATAAACAAAAATTCGGCAGAATAATTCTGCAAGACGATCTTGTTGTTCCTAGGCCACGGGAATTTCCAAGCGAATTTCCGTGCCGTCTTCATCCCAACGAACGCGGAAATTACCTCCAACGATTGCGATTCGTGATTCCATTCCTCGTAGCCCAAAGCCTCCAGTATCAGACTTTTCAGATGGATTTCTCTCTCCCAGTCCAATTCCATCATCAGAAATAAACATAATGATACGATTGTTTTCTTCTCGCACAGAAATGATACACTCTGTAGCCTTGGAATGACGTGCCACATTTGTAAGTGCTTCTTGGACAACACGGTAGACCTGCAATCGCACATCTCCAGTCAAAGCATTTAGATGAGCCTCTGGATCTACATAAAACACGCAATCTATACCACTATCTTTCTTGAAATTACCACAAAGAGATAAAAGCGCACTCTTAAAATCTTCTCCATCTACCTCGGGTGGAACCAATTTATGTAAAATAGCGTACAGATTGGAAAGCCCATTTTTTTCTAACTCGTAAATCTTTACCAGAATAGAATCAATTTCACTGGTCTTTTGTATTCGAGATTCCAGCTGCATCAAAAATAGCCTTAATGCTTTAAAATCCTGAATTGCTGTATCATGCAGCTCAGTTCCAAGCTTTATTCGTTCCGTTTCTTGGACTTTTACAACAAGATATTGCTCCTGCACCTTTTTTTCCAGTTGAATTACTTGATTACGTCTTTTTATGTAGTTAAGAACAAAAACAAGACCACTAAAGATGATAATACTCAAGCTACAAAGCATGATGGTAATAATAAAACCAGAAACTCGAGCAGATTCATTCAACAAATGAAAGAATCCAATCATTTCTTTTTGTATCAAGGAATATTTAACAAATAATTTTTGATGTACCTCAGTTTCAGCTTCTGGAGATATTTCCTGTTCTAGGATGAACAAGGAGTCTTCCAATGCCAAAAACAAACCCCTAAGAATGTCGTTTGTGTACACATCCTGTTTTATGGCATAGGAAATATTCAAGGCATTTTGATATGATTTAAGGGCGGATAAAAATTGGTTTGTGGCAGTATAATAAGCTTCTATGGAAGATTCATCTTGCACCAGCTCCTGCGTAAAATCAGAGCTAGACATGGAAAAGAATCTCTCTGCTGCATTAGAAAAAAGATACCATTCCTGATAAAACAGCTCATCATTATAAATATCAAGATTATCAATATGATCGAGGGAAATTTCGTCTTGGGCAGGAAGGGGGAAACCAAAAGCAACAAATAGAAAAACAAGAAAGCAAAACAACCTTCGCATAAAATTATTCTATCACAAAAGCAGTCTCTGGCAAAGCCTAGGAGCAGGACTGGAGCTACTTGAGACAATCCCGTGGTGATTTATTCAAGAGTTTTTTAGTTCCTGTACCTGAGAAACGGAAAGGCTCAGCAAATCTGCAATTTCCGCAGGAGAGTCCCCCCGAGCGAGAAGCTTTTTCGCTGTTTCTAAAGCTTTTTGGTGGACTCCACGTTCAATGCCTTGGGTTAACCCGATAGAAATCCCCTCTTCAAGGCCTTCACGACGGAATTCCATCATACGGGAGGTGTAAGTTAGATACATATTGCGTTCCTCCTTTTCTTGCTTCATACGAGTGATTGTGGCATCCAGCTCCTTGGTAAAATTTGTTTGAGCAGGTTTTATTTCAATTTTTATAACAAGCCCTGTACAACATCCAGCGGAAGATTGGTACAAATAGCAACTTTCTCTGGAGAGTCACCGTAATTAAGGAGGAGTTTTGCTGTCTCTAATGCCTTTTGGTAGGCTCCACGTTCCAACCCTTGCTCCAACCCGATGGAAATGCCTTCTTCCCTGCCAGTGAACAAACCTTCTTCATAACCGTCACGGCGGCATTCCATCATGCGGGATGTGTAGGTGAGATACATCTTTCGCTCCTCCTTTTCTTCCTTCAATCTTGAGATGGAACTATCCAGCTCCTGGGTAAAATCCGATTGTGCATTATTACCTTTTACATAATCATAAAACAAGCGTAATTCAAGGTCAAGGTTACCAAGATCTTTGGAGTTGGTGTTTAAAAATATTTTGGTGGTTCCGTCGTCTAGATAAATTGGCTCACCGTGTTCAAGACAAAGGTTTTGGAAGGTATAGAAAGGTTTACCCTTGTGGAAGGGGTCGAAGGTACAGATGAAAATCACGTAATTTTGCTTCAAGTCCTCGTATTCCGAGCCTTTTGGTGTGGTGTCGATGTCTGCCGCCGCTTGATAGTACCGAGCTCTTCGAGCTAAATCCCCTTGGTTAGAAGTTTGCATTTCTACGTTTATAACCCGATTTTCATCTTTTAAATATACGTCCATGATGATACCCTTGGCGTTAGGCTCAACTCGAATGGCGTGATGGCTCGTGAGAAACTTGATTTTTCCGATTTTTACCTTCAAAATCATTTCTAGCAGGGTGCGACAGAGTTTTTTATTCCTCATGACTCGGCTAAAGATAAAGTCATCGGTGATGTCTAGGTCTTCCCATTTTTTGAATTGGTTTTCCTGCATTTAATCTCCTATAGAAAAATCTTTACATAAATATTATAGGTTTCAAATTCAAAAAATATGCAGTTTTTCAGGAGGAAATTAAAAAAAAATCGAGCAAGGCTCTTGTCCCTGCTCGATGAATACTCTTTGATATAACGGATGATTACTTTGTGGCTCTGTATAGAGAATATACTATCAAGATATACACTAATAAAAGCAAACCATTTACAATTATGTATGCAGGAACAGATACTCCTGTAAAGCCAAAGATTATATTACTAATGAGAAAAACTAAAAGAAACAAAACTGACACAATTTTGATATTGCCTGTTCCACCACGGCCTTTAAAGCTTACTGCAAGGCTACTACTGAGAGAAGTTGCAATCATACAACCAGAACCAATTGCTAACAATACGCAATTCGCCTCACCCTTATTGGTAGAGTAGAAGGCATAACCAATTAAACCTGCTATAGCAAGGGCAATAACTAAAAATACAACATTAACCTTCATCTAAAAGTCTCCTTTACAAAGGAAAGGGGGAAGATTTTTCTCCCCTCTCCTTTACTGTTCGTTTTTGTTAATTTACTGGTGGCACCGGAGGAATTGGTGGTACTGGTGGAGCTGCAAACAAAGAAGCAAGCTCTTGAACCGTGGTAGCAGCCTGCCAACCAGCCATTCCCTGACACCACACCAGGGTTTGCGGTGTAAGCTGTCCTTGGGCAACAAAACCAGCCAGAGTTTGCATATCGTAGGGACCTGTGCTTTGGCCATTTACTGCAATGTTATACTGTTTGCCAAGAGGTGGAACTCCTATTGGTGGTGGCTGCATACCAGCTTGAGGCATTCCTTGTGCATTCATTCCTGCCATCATTCCCATTTGAGGCTGAGCCAGACCAGATAAAGCACCGTTCATCATTCCCGCCATGTTCTGTCCAATAGCCCCACCTACAGCCATTCCAGCCATAAGAGCTGTGGGATTAAAGCCGCCACCAGAGCCCATATCTACTCCTAATCCCCCTGCGGCACCCATTTCTCCAAAGGCTTGGGCACCAGCAATACCCACGGCAGTCTGCTGATTGATTTGGTGTGCGGCAAGATTGCTGCTTTCTGTTTGGAGCTTTTGGGCTCTCTGCATTTCTTCTCGCTGGATGCGTTGAGATTCTGCAAGATTTTCCATTTGAACCTGTTGCATTTCTTCCATTTGAGTTATGTTCACTGCAGCTTGAGCCTGTACTGTTTGAGTTGTAATATCCTGAGTTACAGCCTTCAGTTCCCTGTATCCTTGGCTAGACTTATCAATTTCAATTGTGGCAATATCCATAGCAGAAAGACTGACACCAAAATCCTTGGCAAGACGAGGCTTTAGATACTGTTCTACAACCTCGTTTATCTGTAAAATTTTTCGTTCTAGCTGAATTACAGGTATATTGTTTTCTTCAGGAATATTGGCTACCACACCCTTTACGTATTTTATTACACCATCCTTGATTTGCTTTTGGAAGGTATTCAAGTCAAAGTCAATGAGACGATGAAGCTTGATAAATTCCTTGTAGTCCGTAATGGAAAAACTAATGGTACCACGAACCGCCACAGGAACAGCATAATCCAAGAAACGAGGATCATAAACCTCAAAGAATGGAACAGCAAATTGGGTTTGAATAACACCAGCCAGGTTTATAAAATATATTTCTGCCTGAAAAGGACTTGCACCACCAAAGGCTGCACCCACAATACTAGACAAAATGGGAAAGTTAGCAGTTTTGATAGTTTCATCATAAGGGCCAAGAATGTGATCCATTTGTGTACCATCTTTTTGTGGATACACAAAAATAGCCACCTCACCTTCTTTTACTCGCAGACTAGAACCATACCGAATAGAATTTTCCTTTTTGGTAGAATCAGCAGCCTGTCCATTTGGTCGCCATTTCCAGATGAGGTAGCTGGCCTCATCGCAGCGGATAACATCCATTAATCCGCCTTCATTTTTTTTGTTGAACAATCCCATAAGAACTCCTTATTATACAGTGGAAGATCAGTAACCAGAAGAGACAAGAAAGAGCGGCATCAGAAAAAAAACCAAAACCGAGCCAGCGATGAGGATCATGAAGATAAGTGTCAATTTCTTTTGAGTAGCAACCTTTTTATTGGTTTCAGTATAGGTTTTTTCAATGGTTGCAAAGACTGGGTCAGAGGATAATGAAATTTGAGCTTTTTTATATACCTGTTCCATTTTCGCAAGCCAAGCATTAGAAACGATTTTCTTTCCTTTCATGGCAGCATCGCCAATTCGTGACAATTTGTAGCTCGACACATCAACACAGGTGGCAGCATGTATGAAGAATTCCAAAATATCTGTCTTTGTGGAAGGGACGGGAAAATTACTAATAAGTGTAGCAATCTTATTATCTACCATAAGGGAATCATCCTGAGCTTTAGTAGGATGAAGAAAAAAATCTAACATGCTATTTTTTATGTCATTTGAAAAGAGTCTCTTTGATTCCACCTCGGAGATGGAAGAAAACAACTGGGCTAAGCCAGCGTTCATTTTTCCTTGAGTAATTTCATATCCGCAAGAGCGACAAACAACATCACTTTCTTGCATCATTGCACCACAGCTAGGACATTTTTTTACAACGCCCACATACTCTTCTTTTCGTTGGGAAGGAGAATTCCCTGGGACGGAACCTGTAGCAGCTCCACAATTAGAGCAGAATTTTGCACCATCACCCAACTGATTTCCGCAATTTTGACAAAACATACAAACTCCTTAATAGCTTTAAGCATTCTCTTTTTCTTTGAGTCACACGTAGGATAGATATTCAAAAAATTATTATAAAATTAAGAGCTTGTTACATATTGTATAGCGAATTCAAGGAGAAAAGAAATAATCTGTGGAACAAGACGACTACTTGCATTTGTCAAAAACTTCTTTAACCGCTGAACATTGGATAGCTCTTTACTCTCGTTACTATCTATTTTATTCTGATTCTCTAGTTTATCCCGAAAATGCTCGTAGAAGGAATCTGTGGCACCCAGTAGTTGCAAAAAGTCAACAAATTCAATATCCAAAATATCCTTGTTAAAGGAGAAATCTGGAGTACCATCCTGTAAATTAATTTCTTTTATTAGAAGCTGACGCAAAATTGGATTCACTACAGAAATACGTATTGTCTTTTTTTTCTCAAAATTAAGCTCAAATCGTTTGTTCTGGATAATTTTATGAAGCTGAGCCTTATAATCTAGTGCTGTACCGTTACAGAAAACATTGTAGTCATTTTCCAGAAGAGTTGAGAAACGTGCAATGGAGATGTTTGCCTTTGAAGCTAAATTGTATAATATTTGTTTGTCGAGCTCTAAATATTTTATCTGTACCTTGTTTTCTTGGTGGTTTTCGTCCCGTTGCAAATAACATTCATCAAGTTCTTTTAATAAAAAACCGTGAAAAACATACAAATCTATTTCTGTTTTAAGGATTTTTCCGAATCCATTCTTAAAATAGGCTGGATATAATACCTCATCTAAATACATAGCTATTCTCCTTTGTAATAAAAAGCAGTGGCAAGTAAAGCCTTGCCAACCACCAGCGATACTCCTTGGGGCAGCCAAACCACCCCAAGGACTGTTATTGATTAGAAGCTACCCTCGTAGCCCAACTGCTTTAACCGTGCCTGTGTTGCCAAGGGCAAGGAACTACAACCAAAAAATAGGCTGCCGCCATCCTCGGGGAAAATCACTGAAGTAAGAGAGTCTGGAATGATAATTTCCTTGAGATTACTACATTCCCAGAAAGTACAACAACCAAAGACTGGACTTTCATCCCCAAGCCATTCAAGACTGGCGGGCAAATTAATTGACTCCAAGGCAATACAGTTCTCAAATGCCTTACTGCGAATTCCTTTAATACTGTCAGGTAAAGTGATAGTTTTTATGTTAGTATCTTTAAAAGCCTCCCGACCAATCTCTTCTGGTGTGCCACGGAAACTTATTTTTTCCAAGGTTGGAGGCATTTTACGTACCACCTTTACCCCAGCGGGAACTTCAAACTCGGTAACGGAGGTGAACCGAATGTCATAGTCTGTAACACTATCTGGTAAGGATATATACTTAAGACTAGTCTCATTCTTACTTCCCGCTCCAAAGTATGTACACCCATCAGATACCACTATAGCAGTTACCTCATTATCAGAGTCGAACCGTACCACCTCCTTTACAGGCAAGCCTTGGATAGTGGCAGGAATATACACTGCCCCACTTTTTCCCTTGTACCCTGTAACTATTGCACCAGTTCCGTCTTCGGTCAGCGTAACAATAAAATCCTCTTCTGCATTGGGGGTAGTGGGAAGCTTTACTTTAGAAGAACCTTTTTTGCTTTCCTTAGCCTTCTTTGCCTCTGCCTTAGCCTTCTTTTCCTCTGCCTTTTTGTCGGCTTTCGTTACTTCCTGAGAAGTGGCTCCATCAGCACCGGTAGCAGCACCGCTACTAACAGCGTCTTTTTTGCTACAAGCCACAAAGCTTACCGCAAACACACATAAAATGGCCACAAGAAGTGTGGCTTTTTTCTTACAAAACATCGTCTTTCTCCTTATAGGTTGTAATTACCAAAATTATAAACCTTTTTTAATTTTATAAAAGTTAGTTGACTTTGGGAAAAACCATGAGTTGACTCACTATTTTTACATGAGTAAACACTAGTCACAGGAAAGCTGTTCTGTGGTACACTGGCTTTATGAACAAGGTTATTCTAGTAGACGACCACAAAATGCTCAGAAAGGGAGTGACAACCTATCTGTTGGAAAATTCTGACTGGACTGTTATAGGAGAAGCAGAAAGTCTAGCTGAGCTTGAACCATTGCTAAAACAACTGACGTTTTCAGAAGAAGACAAAATTGTTGCCGTGGTAGATTTGCAACTGAAGGGAGATGGAAATAATGCCCTTAGTGCCAACGGCTACACAGCAATACAAATGCTTGCAGAACAAAATATTCCCTCTGTTATATTCTCTAGCAATGCTACGGGAGCCTGTATAGAAAAGGCTCTCAGTATACAAGGGGGCGGAGCGAGAGGTTTTGTGTCTAAAGCCAGCAGCGAGAGTATGCTCCTAGATGCAATTAATGCCGTTGCCCAAGGCAAGTCCTTTGTTCAGCCAGATTTAGTCCTAGATTTTTTTGAAACCCGAAACCTTTTTTCCATACTCACCCGCCGGGAAAAAGAGGTGATTAACCTAATCGGAGAAGAATTAACAAACGAACAAATCGCAGAAAAGCTAAAAATAAAAATCAACACCTTGGAAAATTACATCAGCATAATATACGACAAGCTAGGGTGCAAGGACAGAGCCTCTCTTTTGGAAAAAATTAGATGATGTAATTTTATTGCACCTTTCAAATATTGCACAACATAACCTGCCATATTTGAAGTACATTGTAATTCTGGCGGTTATTATAGCAAATATATGTCGGCGGACAAAAACGCGGAGGAATTTTTATGGAAAGAATCTACGATTCGAATCAAATTTCTTTTGTAAAAGGAAAAAATCGCTTAGTTTTTACAAAAGACTCTATCACTTTTACGGGTGTCACTGGTTTTGCATGTTTTAAGGAGCAAATCAATACCCAATTGGCAATAAAGGATATACTTTTTTTTGATTATAAGGCAATCCTTTTTGGTCTACTAGGCTTCAAAATTGCGGGTGGAACTTCTGAGCAATTTATTTTCAAAAGTCTAAAGAAAAAAGACTGTTTAAATATTCGCCAATGGTTAATTGATAATGGTGCTAACTTTTCTAACGAAAATTCAAATAACAAGGATACATTTGAACATTCTGGATTCCATCCTCTGAGCAAAGAATCATTAACTATTTTGGATACAGCAATTGCTCATCACCGAAAAACATTCTTTACAAATAGAGATTCCGTTGTTCCCTTTGACAAAGTTGACTTCTTTATTACAGAAAAACGTTTATGTTTCAATAAACTCTCTGTTGTTGGTCAGCTTTCATATACAACACATGACAGTTTTCCTTATACCGCAATTAAAAAGATTGAGCAGATTATGAAATCGAAATCACTTAATTTGGCACAAGGCAAAACATATCATCCAAATATTTTCTCAAACGTAAAGAAAAAAAGGAGTATATCGTTGATTGTTCTGGAAGATCAGATTGTATATCTCGGTCACAGATTTTCAGTGGATGGTGTTTTAAATACAGAAGTATCAGATAGGGCCATAATTATACGTAAAGTAACTCATGCTTCTTGCAAGCCGATTTTCTCCTTATTCAATCGTCTGCTAGTGATAAAAGGTCAAGGTTCTACAGATTTACGGACAAATAAAGAACATGAAGAAATAATTGTTTTCCCTGGTGTGTTCTTTTTCTGGTGGTTCTGCTGTGGAAAATTAAAAACAGCTGTAAAAGCACTCAAAAAATAATTACAGTAACAATAATGCAACACAATTTGTGGAGATATATTTATCTAAACAGCTACGGCTTACTATTTATTTTAGGATCAGTAGTAAGCCTACTAATTCCTCTATGGAGCATATCCAAATGGTGGATAATCCTACAAATTTGTGTTGCGATTTTTTGTTTTTCTTTTGGGATACATTTGCTTAGTATGTGGAATGATAAGATAAGACAATACAATACTTTACTAGCACGCAATAAGAAGGAATTTCGCCCAGATTCTTTTGCCATCTATATGGATTATCCCTGTGGCCGTAAAATTGTTCGTGCTGTACTTCGTGATTTGAAAAAAAGCTCAGAATATAAAAACCTGCTTATGTATAAGCCTTCCCTAGTAAATGAAATTCAAGATTGTCTTAATAGTATACTGTAATATTTTCCAACAATACCTCGAGAGCCTGCTAGGTTGGTGGAGGTACCATTGAACCTCCTAACTATTGTCTAGCTCAAGGACTGTTTCTAGTGGGAGATTGGTACCCTGTGCCACCTGTTCTGGGGATAATCCCATAGCGAGGAATTTTTTTGCCGTTTCCAGTGCCCTTTCATAGGCACCTTCTTCCCGCCCTTGCTCCAAGCCCGTGGTAAGCCCTTCCTCAAAGCCGTCTCGCCGCGTGTCAGCCATTGTAATAGACCAAGTCATGTAGAACCTCCTGTAGTTAGGAGGGGACACCCCCTCTACTCAGAAGCGGTGCAAGGGGCTACGATGTCTTGCCCCTTGTCCCTCCTAAAACCACCCTTCGCTAGAAGCTTCGCACTGTTGTGCTTGCTGCGGGCTCCCCCAGCACTGCTTGGGTAGGGAGCGACGGCTTTAGCCGGAAAATCGCGATATATTGAGCGATTTTAGCGAGTCTCGGTTGAGCCTCTGCGAAACCGCTCTTGCCCCTAAGAACCCCAGACAAAAGAGATTTCTGTAAGTAATGATAAAATGCTTGCAATTTCTGGTCAAGGGATGAAAGCTTGGTAGCAGTTGTGTTCAAAAAGATGCGGAGGGAACCGTCTTTTAGCTTGAGTTTAGGCTCTTCATCACAAGTGTACCGGAAGGTGTACCTGGGGAAATTCCTGTCAAATGGATCAAAAGTACAAATAAAAATAAGGATGTTGTCTATCTTTCTTAAACCAGCCTAGTGGGATGTCCGCCTAACAATTGGTTGTACCGCAGGCAGCTTGACTGCCTGTCGGCTACGAACCTTTGTTAGGCGATATTATTTATTCATAATGAGTCCACATTCTAAGAACACGAACAATTTTTCTTTCTTCAAATACTTCGTAAACAAGTCTATGTTGAATATTTATTCTTCTTGAATACTTTCCTGTCAAATCTCCAATTAATTTTTCATATGGAGGAGGATTTTGAAAAGGATTTTCTTTCAGCACTTCAAGCAAATTCTCCACAGATTGTTTTAGATTCGACTGTTCTATCTTTTTACTATCCTTTACTGCTTGCTTAGAATATTTTATCGTCCACATTACCAGCCAAGATCCTCAACACTTTCATCTAAAGGTTCTTTACTTGCCTCAAGAATAGATTCTCTCATTCCAGGAATTGAGCATAGATACAATGTTTCCTGAATGGAATTCCAATCTTCTTCTGATATGAGAACTGCATTATTTCTTTTTCCCGAAATTACTATCGGTTCATGATAATTCTTTGTTTGGTCTATTAGTGTATAAAGGATACTTCTAGCCTTTGTTGCTGTCATTACTGCCATAAAACATCTCCTATATATAAAACGTACGACATATCGTACGCTTTGTCAAGAGGTATTACTTTTTAGCTGTAAACTTGAATATAAAATACATACTTCTATTTAGTACCTATTCTTTTACTAGATAAAGGAACATCTTTATTCTCTGAGAAAAACCATGAGTTGACTCACTATTTTTACATGAGTAAACACTAGTCACAGGAAAGCTGTTCTGTGGTACACTGGCTTTATGAACAAGGTTATTCTAGTAGACGACCACAAAATGCTCAGAAAGGGAGTGACAACCTATCTGTTGGAAAATTCTGACTGGACTGTTATAGGAGAAGCAGAAAGTCTAGCTGAGCTTGAACCATTGCTAAAACAACTGACGTTTTCAGAAGAAGACAAAATTGTTGCCGTGGTAGATTTGCAACTGAAGGGAGATGGAAATAATGCCCTTAGTGCCAACGGCTACACAGCAATACAAATGCTTGCAGAACAAAATATTCCCTCTGTTATATTCTCTAGCAATGCTACGGGAGCCTGTATAGAAAAGGCTCTCAGTATACAAGGGGGCGGAGCGAGAGGTTTTGTGTCTAAAGCCAGCAGCGAGAGTATGCTCCTAGATGCAATTAATGCCGTTGCCCAAGGCAAGTCCTTTGTTCAGCCAGATTTAGTCCTAGATTTTTTTGAAACCCGAAACCTTTTTTCCATACTCACCCGCCGGGAAAAAGAGGTGATTAACCTAATCGGAGAAGAATTAACAAACGAACAAATCGCAGAAAAGCTAAAAATAAAAATCAACACCTTGGAAAATTACATCAGCATAATATACGACAAGCTAGGGTGCAAGGACAGAGCCTCTCTTTTGGAAAAAATTAGATGATGCCTACAGGCTCACTACCAGAAGAGTGCCTATTTCTAGAGCCTGATGGGTTGGTGGAGGTACCATTGAACCTCCTAACTATTGTGCTAGCTCAAGGACTGTTTTTAGCGGGAGATTGGTACCCTGTGCCACCTGTTCTGGGGATAATCCCATAGCGAGGAATTTTTTTGCTGTTTCCAGTGCCCTTTCATAGGCACCTTCTTCCCGCCCTTGTGTTAAACCTCGTTCTAACCCTTGAGTTAGCCCAATAGAAAGACCGCTAGCGTACGCTTCTTCCTGCTTCACAGCCACCGCTACATCAAAACTATATTCCGCTGTTAAAATACTCAAGACCTCACCTCCCTTTCTTTCTAGATAATCTTTCAGTACATTATAACGTACAGCTTCTCGGATAGCCCAAGCAAGTGGTGCTTCTCGTCCACAAGCTTTTGCCTCGTCTATGAGCCGCAGCAACTGGACATATTCTGCCAAGTCAGGACATTTTCCTACCACAGGACTTGGTTCTTCACTACTAATTTTACACACTTTAACCACTAATTCAAGGGTAAGACCGATGTTTGACTCACAGTTCAGGTTGAATGCATCTGAAAGATAAAGATAAGTTTCAGCAGGGATTTCCTCCTTGCCTGTATAGAAAACTATAAACTCAGGTTTAGCCAATGGAATCAACCTGTCTGAAAACTTCGCCTTTGATTCCACCATGTTACCGTAGATTCGGGAGACATATTCTAAAAGACGTAAGGGCATATTTGGATTAATCGTTGACTGATGTTCAATCATCAAAATAAACTGTCCGTTTACCATTACAGCAATGTCGTTGTAATAGTCCATGTACAAAACCTGTTCCAGATTTACTCGTTCTAGGTTGGTTGTTTCCACTTGTAGATTTGTATTATGTAAAGCGTTATATAATGAAAGAAAATGTTGCTTCCAATCTCTATCCTTGGAAAAATAATCCACAAAGAGGGAGTCTTTATGCTTGCGGTTTTCCTTCTTGGTCTTTTCCGTGTTCATTCAATCTCCTGCAGAAAAAGCTTTACATATAATTATTCGCTTTAAACGTGAAGAATTTGTCTTTTTTGCAGAAAAAACTTCAAAAAAATTAACAAAGAAGAACATTTAGAAAAAACTTGATTACCCCAGTACCTCCGTCATCACCCGCAGGATGGAAGGCCCGAATCGTTCCGCTTTTACGGTACCGATACCGTAGATTTCCAGCAGCTCCTGGTGAGAACGTGGTTTGTGGACTAAAATCAGGAGTCTTGACAATTCACTTAATTATGCTATATTTGAAGCGAATATAACTTAAAATAAGTCTTACGGAGGAAAATATGATGAATGTAAGTGTGAGAATGGACAACGAAACAAAGCAAGAATTTGAAAAATTCTGCAAAGAAGTTGGTCTTTCAATTTCTGGAGCATTTAACTTGTTTGCCAAGAAAGTCGTACGTGAACATCGCATCCCCTTTGACATTTCCACTGAAGACTCCTTCTATAGCCAACAACATCAAGCCCATTTAAAAGACCTAGCCAACGACATGAGCAAAGGTATTAATTGCTCCGAACATGAGCTTATCGAGGCGTAATGTGAAAAAAATTTGGCACGATGAAGCTTGGGCTGATTATCTCAAGCTTCAAGACAACAAAAAGCTTCTGAAAAAAGCAAATGCCATTATAAAGGATATTGAACGAGGAGGTTACGAGGGACTTGGCAAACCAGAACCACTCAAAGACAACCTTTCTGGCTATTGGAGTCGCCGTATTGATGAATATCACCGAATCGTCTATAAAGTTGAAGGTGAAGTCATTGAAATAATCCAATGCGGAACACACTATCACCAATAAAACAATTTTTCCTATTCGCCCCTCTTCATAACATGGCTCTCTCATCCCAGTACCTCCGTCATCACCCGCAGGATGGAAGGCCCGAATCGTTCCGCTTTTACAGTACCGATACCGTAGATTTCCAGCAGCTCCTGGTGAGAACGTGGTTTGTGGACAGCAAGGGCTGTGAGAGTCACGTCCCCAAAGATGATGTAAGGTGGCACATCCTCGTCCTCGGCCAAACGACGCCGCAAATCCTTGAGCTTTTGATGCAATTCCTGTCCCACAGCATCATCTTCTGCAAGTTTGAGCTTTTTTGCTTCTGATTTTTTCTTGTCCACCGTAAGGGCAGCCACTCCAAAGGCAGGGCTTTTTTTTGCAGGCAAGGCAGAAACAGAAGCACCCGAGCCACCAGTGCCAGAAGCTCCAGACACCGGCTGAGCAGCAGAACGTACACCTTCCACTGGCAACTTTACCACCTGTCGCTGACTCAGGGCCTCTGTTCCCATGGCAGTAATGGAAAGCACATTGTAATCCAGGGATTTTTTTAGGTAGCCGTATTCCACCAAGCATTCTGCCAGCTCATACCAGGTGTCACGATCTAGTTCACGACCGATTCCCCAGGTAGAAAGTTTTTCGTGGCCGTTATCAAGAATCCGCTTTTGCTTGGAGCCTAGCAACACGTCAATCAAGTAGGTGGTGCCGTATCGCTGGCCTGTGCGAATAATACAAGACAAAAGTTTTTGAAAGGGAATGGTCATATCCTGCTCTGCAGGTGGATTAAAGGCGCAAATATCGCAACACTGGTTACTGTCCAAACCTCCATCAACAGGCTTTGCTTCCCCAAAATAGGACAACAAAAGCTGACGACGGCAACGGTGAGTAGTGGCATAGCGAATCATCTCCTGAAGCAATCGTTCTGCTGTAGCCTTTTCTTGGTCGCTTTTATCTTCCATAAAAAAGCGAATCTTTCTGATGTCAGCGCCACTGTACAAAAGCAGGGCATGGGACAATTCACCGTCACGCCCCGCACGCCCAATTTCCTGATAATACTGCTCCAGGCTCCGCGGCAAATCATAGTGAATTACAAACCGCACGTTGGGCTTGTTGATTCCCATGCCAAAGGCCACAGTGGCCACCATAATCTGTACCTTATCACGGATAAAAAGATTTTGATGGTGAATCCGCACCTCATCTGCCAAGCCTGCATGATACGGCAACACGTTATAGCCCGACTCTTTCAGCTCTTGAGCTAGCTCTTCCACCTGCTTGCGGGACAGACAATAGATGATGCCACTTTCATCCTTGTGGGATTCCAGGCATTTTTTCACCTGAACCAGTGGCATTTTTTTTGATACCACCTCAAGAAAAATATTGGGGCGATCAAAGCTAGCCAAAAAGGAAGCGGGATTGGTCATTTTTAGGCTGGAAACAATATCCTTCCGAACTGCTTCTGTGGCTGTAGCTGTGAGGGCAAGACAGGGACACTGGGGAAACAATTCCCGCACCTGGGCAATGGTTCGATAATCTGGACGGAAATCGTGGCCCCACTGGGAAATACAATGGGCCTCATCAATGGTCAAAAGGGATAACTGACGATGGCTAAAAAGCTGGGTTAGTCGCTCCGTTCGAGAAAGTCCTTCTGGAGACATATAAATCAGCTTCACTTCCCCGCTGTGAATCCTGTTTAAAGCAGAAAAATATTCCTCTCGCTCCAGCACACTGCTCAGAAAAACCGCAGGCACTCCCGCTGCCTCCAAGCCTGCCACTTGGTCTTGCATTAAGGCAATGAGGGGAGACACCACCAAGGTAATGCCCTCCAGCATCAAGGCGGGAATCTGGTAGCACAGAGATTTTCCTCCACCAGTGGGCATGATTGCCAAGGTATCTTGCCCAGACAGCACGCTGGAAATAATATCTAGCTGAAGGGAACGAAACTCATCGTAGCCAAAAACCTCCTTCAAAACCTGCTGAGGAGGCGTGTCGGTGGAATAGGACTGAAATTGAAAAAGAGAGGACATGGCTTGAGTATACCACAAAGCAGGGCGGGAAACTACAGGAAGGAGCTGGGAGGCAAGCCTCTACAAAAAACATTGACAATACGTATAAATCAAAATAGAATATACGTATGGATACAAAGCTTACGTTAAAACTTAATCAAGAGTCTATTCTTCTCGCAAAAAACTATGTTGCAGAAAAAGGAATTTCCCTTTCAAAATTGGTGGAAAATTTTTTTGACAGTATTTCTCTTGAATCAGCTGAAATATCCACAACTTCTCAATATTCGGCCTTGGTACAGGAGCTATCAGGAATTATTTCTCTCCCTGCCGATTTTGATGAAAAGCTCGAATACGAAAGCTACTTGAGGAAAAAATATGAGTAAAATTTTTGTTGATTCCGATGTCATCCTTGATTTGTTAGCACGAAGAATACCTCACTACCACTTTGCCGCACTACTATTTACCTTTGCAGACATGAATAAGCTAGAACTTTTTACTTCTCCCACTGTATTTTGCAACGTTTTTTATATTCTGAGAAAGGAAATTGGAACGACACAAGCAAAAGCAACCTTACGAAAACTGCGACTCATCCTTCACATCATCGATACTTCGGAAAAAACAATGGATTATGCCCTAAATTCAGATTTTTCCGATTTAGAAGATGCAATCCAATGTTATACTGCACAGCAACATCAAATTAAAATACTGCTTACAAGAAATATAAAAGACTACAAAACAGCAGGGATTACCGTTCAAACGCCAGAAACCTTTTTAATCGCTTCTGGCCTTGTGTAATCCCCGCAACAATTACTCTACAATGGCCCACTGCCCCTTTATTTCCTTGGCAATTGGCGGGCTAGCACGATAGCCGATGGCGGCACAGCCATACACACCATGATCTTCCGGAATACCAAACTCAGTGAGAATGGCTCGAACAGCAGGATTATCCTGACAATCCTGAACTTGGTTAATCCAGACGCAGCCCAAGCCTAAGCCTTAACAGGCAAGGTAAATATTTTCCATAGCACAGGCATTGTCTACTTCTCGGTACTTGCTTTCCTTGAGATTTGAGGTAATCACTAAAACCTGAGGACTGTACATGGTATACTCTGGACCGCGGCTCAAGGCTGAACCAACCGCTGCTGCCAACTGCTCGATTTTTTCAGGATTTACCACGGCGGTAAACTTCCAGGTTTGCTTGCACATACCACTGGGAGCAGCAAGGGCGCAATCCAAAATGGTTTTAACATTGTCTAAAGCTACCTTTTCCTCGGTAAAACTACGACAAGTACGTCGATCTAAAATAGCCTTGATAATTTCGTTCATATATACCTCCAAGTCAAAAAAAAATATTTCTCTTTCTCTGGAAATTATTGCTCTATTGGTTCCATGCCAATAAATGCCGTCACAGATTTTTCGGGCGCCATCACCAAGGAATTGGTCAACGTAAGACCGATTCGTTGGGTACAGGGCAAGATAGAAAAAAAGTGACGCTGAATCTCTAGGCTCACGTCCCCGTAACCAGGACTGAATCGGGAATGGAGCTTGAAGCCCTGTTCCTCAGCTTCTTTTTCCAGCTGGGCATTGAAGCTATCAAGATAAGATTCAATGAACATGGCTCCCGCAGCCTGCATAATGGCAGCCTTTGCCGCATCCAGCTTGGTAAAACGGCGGATAAGATTATCTGCCACGGGACCAATGGTAGAAGCAATCAAAATTACCTTGCTGCATCCTGCCAAATTCCGTGCCAAATATTTGCTTTCAAACTGAATGGAACCAATTTTAATCAGCGGCAAGCCTTCAGACTTTTGTTCACCAGCAGAATCAGTAGTTTCTCCTGTCGTTTCAGCAGGAAAATCGATTTCCAGAGGAAGACAGGTATACACACTTTGAGCCTTTAGGGTGGAATGCATCTGCTGAACACAGGAGCTTACCAACTCTTGAATGTCTTGGGGAATGCCACCGTCCTTTCCTAAAACCACAGAACGGGCAAAGCCCATGTAGCGGTAGGTTTCGTCCATATCCACAGGAACGGAAGCAGCATCCACCCGATGATGATAGATAACAGAATCTTCAATCATATTTACAGTCCACAACTAGCACAAAGTCTTTGCATCTGGCCCCACAATGTGAGACAGGTTTGCCTGAATCTGGCGGGCAACCTCTGGCTTATTCATGGAATACACGTGGATTCCGTTTACTCCGTTGGCAATCAAGTCAATGATTTGGTCCGTGGCATAGGCAATGCCCGCCTGGGTCATGGCCTTGGGGTCGTCGCCGAACTTGTCCACAATGGCCTTGAATCGAGCAGGCAGATAGGTTCCAGAAAGCTTACAAATGCGGGCAATCTGCTTGCCGTTGGTCACAGGCATAATTCCAGCTACCACAGGCACAGTAATTCCCTGTTCACGAATCTTGTACAAGAAATTATAGAGGATGTTGTTGTCAAAGAACATCTGGGTTGTCAAAAACTGACAGCCAGCGTCCACCTTCCGCTTCAAGTTCTTAATATCTTCACGAGAATTGGCAGATTCTGTGTGGCCTTCTGGATAGCAGGCACCACCAATACAAAAATCTCCCGCCTCACGAATAATTTCCACCAAATCGCTGGCATATTTGAATTCAGCCTGAGACCAATCAGTTCCTTCTGGCAAATCTCCCCGCAAAGCCAGCACGTTTTCAATACCAGCATCCTTGATTTTTTTCAGCTGAGCCTGAATGGTAGCTCGGTTAGAGGACACACAGGTAAAATGAGCCAAGGCAGGAACTTGGAATTCCATCTGAATGGCATCAGCAATAGCCACTGTATATTCACTTGTTCCCCCACCTGCACCGTAGGTAACGCTCATAAAATCAGGATGAAGGGTGGCAATTTCCCGCACATTTTCTAGTAATGGTTCGTAGGCAGCATCAGTTTTAGGAGGAAATACCTCATAAGACAGAGTTGGCCGCCCTGACTTCAATATATCGATGATTTTCATAGGTAAATAATACAGATTTTATCCCCTTAGTGCAACGAAAATGAAACCCCTACACCTTGAACTGGTCAATCTCATTGCTTATCTCGTCGATGGAGGCCATCAGCCGTGGCGTCACCTCCTTCAGCTCATTACCGGTGGCATTGATTTTGGAGGTCTCCTCCGTTATCAAGGCCATGGCCCGCTGCATGGATTCCGTAACCTGCTGCAGGTTCCTGATCTTGTCCAGAACCACCTGGTTCTCCTGGGACATCTTCCGGCCGGCATCACGAACCTCGGAGGTGTTGTTGTTCATGGTGTGCAGGGCATCGAAAATCTGCTTGGACCCCGCATTCTGCTCGTTCATAGCCCGCTTGATACTGATGACCATCTCGTTGGTGGAATTTATCAGGGTGGAAACCTTGGAGAATGCCTCCATGGACTCGATGGAGGCCTGCACCACGCCGCTGATTGAGCTGGTGATTTCCCGAAGCTGCTCGTTTATCTTGTTGGACTCCTGGGAGGAGGACTCGGAGAGCTTCTTTATCTCGTCTGCAACCACGCTGAAGCCCTTTCCTGAGTCTCCCGCATGGGCAGCCTCAATAGCGGCATTGATGGCCAAGAGGTTTGTCTGGCCGGCGATTGCTGAAATAATCTCGTTGGCATTCTGCAGGTTTTCCGACTGCTTTTCAATGTCCTTGATTTTTTGGCTCACCACCTCCTGCCGCTGGATTCCCACATTGGTATTCTCGAACAGCTCCCCGAAGGAGTCCGCCATGATGTCCACCGACCTGTCCACGGAGCCAATGTTGCCCATCATCTGCTCAATGGCGGAGGAGGCCTGGGAAACACCCACCGCCTGACGCTCAATCATACCCTCCAGGCTGTTGATGTTGCTGGAAATCTCGTTTACGGACTGGGCGGTCAAGTCCACACTGTTGCCCTGGGCTGCAATCTGCCCCTGCATATCCTCGATGCTGGAGAAAAGCGACGATATTGAGTGGGCGGTGACAGAGGCATTGTCCTCCATGACACTACCCACCTTGGCCAGATTGTCCTTGGACTCCTTGATGTCCGTGACGATGGTCTGGAGCTTTTCCTCGAACAGGTTGAAGCTCTGCACCACTCCACCAATCTCATCTTCAGATGAAATTGAGATGCGCCGTGTCAGGTCCGCATTTCCCGTGGCTATCTCGTTGATGGCAGACCGCACCATTTTCAGGGGCTTGATAGAGCGGGAGATTACCAACGAGACCACCAGCATGGAGACAATGGTGATGATGGCAACGTAAATGATAATGATGCTTCTGACCCGGTTCATTCCAGCCTGGAAGTCGCTGTAGGGAACAATGTCCATGGCAATCCATTCCGTGTCAGGAATATGCTCAAAGGCCAGAATGTAGGTGTTTCCGTCCTGGGTATATTTTATGGTTCCCTGATTCTCGGACTTAATTCGCTCAATCTCCCTGATATATTCCTGATTTCCTGTTGACCGAGCATTCTGGAAAAAATTCTCCACATAAAATCCATCGTAGCTGCTGGTTGCACCAAGATATTTTTCATCCGCAATGATGGTTCCCTCGGAATGAAGCTCGGAAAAGGACTCATTTTCTCCCCCGGCACCATCCTGCAATGTTATCAAAAAAGCGGATCGCTCGTTTCCAGCCCTGTGATCTACTGTCAGCTGGCTCAGCTGCAGGCCGTCTATCACACAGAAAATCACATTGATAATATTGTTGTCCTTGTCAAAAACGGGGACAGCATAAAAGAGCGCCGGAGCGTTGGTGACCTTGTTGATGAAGGGGTCGCTGACAAACCGCTTTCCCGTGGAATAGGGATACTGGAAGTATTTTCGCTCGGTGAACGGAATTCTTGTCACACCGTTGTTAATCCAGGCGAATCCCTCTGTATCAAGGATACACACATCGATGTAATCCTTGTTGTTGTACATGGCCTCGTAGATGATGTGGGTCTTCTCCAGCAAATCCACCTCCACATCCCTGATGGATGGCAGAGAGGCAAGGGTCTCAATCATCTTGAATTCCCGCTCGTTCTTTGCCTTAATTGTCTCCGCAGTGGCATGAACCGTCTCCACCAGCGCCTTTGTCATCTCCTCCTCCAGACTGGTCTTTGCACTGCGAATCGAAATGAACGCAATGGAAACAAAGGACAACACCATGGTGGCCAGAACAACAAGACTGATTTTCAACCGAAGGCTCTTCATTCTCTCAACTCTCCGAAATGCAACAAGTTCAAATTCCATTATACCACCACAATCAACAAGTTGCAAGAAAACAAAATCGAAATTTTATCCAAAATATCAAATTTACCTATCGTGTAACGGAGCAAGAAATATGCTACAATTCCTTCCATGAAAAGAATACTTGTCCTGCTTCTGACCATCCTACTTGGTCTTGATTGTATCCTTGCCTTTGGCTCCAAGGAGGAGCACCCCAGCTCCCTCAATCCATCACCCCATTCCCCCAAAGATCAGGAATCCCTGTTCAGCCAACGAATAGTTTCCCTGGTTCCTTCTACCACGGAAATCATCTTTGCACTGGATGCCCAGGATAAGCTAGTAGCCCGCACCGATTTTTGCAACTGGCCGCCAGAAGCGCAAGCAATCCCTTCTGTGGGAGGCTTTGACGGCAAAACCATTAGCTTGGAGCGGATTGTAGCCTTTCAACCGGACTTAGTATGCATTGCAGACGTGATGCACAACCATTTGATTCAGCCACTGGAGGCTCTGGGAATCAAGGTATTTTTATCAACCGCCCAGAAGCTAGACCAGATTTACGAAGAAGTTGTTCAGCTGGGAGAGCTCACTGGCCACCAGACAGATGCGCAACAGCTCATAGCAAAAATTGATTCCCAACTCCAAGAAGCCCAACTGCTGGTGGCAAAAGCCCAACCTTCCCAGCAAAATCTTGGAACAAAGGTGTACTGGGAAGTGGCTGCTGCTCCCTACTTTTCTCCTGGCAAAGATTCTTTTATCACCGACTTGTTGGTATCCATGGGATTGGAAAATATCTTTGGCACCCTAGCTCAAGCCTATCCCCAGGTAAACGAAGAAGGAATTATCGCAGGCCAACCAGATTTTATCTTTTTTCCTGACTATAATTTCCAGGGAGCAGCGGGAGCACAGGCCATTGCCAGCAGAACTGGGTGGCAAAAGCTTCCAGCTGTAGTTCACGGCAAAATCTATCCAGTGGATAGCGACCTTTTTTCTCGCCCTGGCCCACGAGTTGGAGAAATGGCACTGGAGCTGGCCCGATTGATTACTGGCCAAACACCAGCTTTTGAGACAGCCCAGTGAAAAATTTCCTTGCCTTTGGACTGGGAAGCCTTCTCCTGCTTGTAAGCCTTGTGCTTGGAGTGTCTTTGGGCACGGAAGCTTTTTCTGTGCAGGAGGTACTGGCAGCCCTTTTGCATCACACCCCAGAGGAAATTCCCTCCTTTGCAGCCACCATTATTCGACAAATCCGCCTGCCACGAGTATTATTGGCAGCTCTCTGCGGTGGCTTGCTGGCGGGAGCGGGGGCGGTGTTTCAGGGCTTTTTCCGAAACCCACTGGCAGATTCAGGCATTATGGGGATTTCTTCAGGAGCCGCCTTGGGAGCAGTTTTTTCTGCCCTTCTGTCCGCCAGCGTTGCAACGCCCCTCTTTGCCTTTGGTGGAGCCTTAGCTGCAGCCCTCATAGTTTTTGGAGCATCCCGTCTTCACGGCAAATACACTGGTACCACCATCATCATTCTCACCGGAACTGCCGCCTCCGCTTTTTTTTCCGCCCTTACCTCCCTGCTAGTATTGCTGAAGGACAGAGAATTGTACAAGATTTTCGTGTGGACCCTCGGTAGCTTTAACGGCAAGGGCTGGAACGAATTACACTTCCTCCTGCCAGTCACCTTGCTTGCCATCTTCTTGCTGTGCCTGTGTCCTCGGAATCTGGATCTTTTGGGAGGCGGCGAAACCGCTGCCCAAGCCCTGGGATTGAATCTCGCTACCACAAAGCTTTTGGTGCTGGGAGCAGGTTCTCTTGCCGCCGCCGCCGCCGTCTGCACGGGCGGAACCATCGGCTTTGTGGGATTGATTGTGCCCCATCTTTTGCGGCGACTCTATAGCCCCCGCCACCAGCTGCTGATTCCAGCCAGCATTCTTTTTGGAGCAAGCTTTGTGATTCTTGCAGACTTAATTGCTCGAACAGCCATTCCTCCCGCAGAAATTCCTGTGGGCTTGGTAACATCCTTGGCGGGGGCGCCATTTTTTGTGTTCCTGCTGCTGGCAGCTAAGGGAGAAAGCTATGAATAAACTGATTGCTTCCAGCCCGACTTCAAGTACCAACTCAAATCGAGGAATGCCGCTGGTACAGGTGGAAAGGCTTTCTGCTTGGTACGGGAAACGACAGGTGCTGGATAACATCAGCTTTTCCATGCAGGCGGGGGATTTTATCTGCCTCAGTGGGCCCAACGGCTGCGGAAAGTCCACCCTCATGACAGTGCTGGCAGGACTTGGTCGCCACAAACTCAGCACCACAGGCTCCATTCAGCTAGAGGGCTGTCATCTGAATCAGCTAAAATCAAAGCAGCGGGCAAAAATCATTTCCTACATGAGCCAGACGGAATCAAACCTGTGGAATTTCACCGTACAGGATGTGATTCTCACTGGCCGCTACTGCCACACAGGATTTACTGGCATCTACTCTCAGCAAGACAGAGAGATTGCCCGAGAAGCAGCAAATCAACTCCAGCTACAACATCTATTAGATAGAAGGATTCACAGTCTTTCTGGGGGAGAATTCCAGCGAGTCCGCATTGCTCGCTCCTTTTGTCAGCAGCCAAAAGTCCTGCTTCTAGACGAGCCTGCTGCCAACCTGGACCTTGCACTGCGACATGATCTTTTGCAAGCCACCAAGGAGCTAGCACAACAACAGGGAACTGCCGTCCTTATGTCCATCCACGACATTAACTTAGCAGCCGCTTTTGCCCAAACCCTGGCACTTCTGCGGCCATGGCACAGTCTTGGCGAGAACCAAGCCATTACCTCCCAGCTCCTTCTGGGCAGTCCCCAGCAAGTCATGACTCCAGCAAACCTACAGCAGGTGTACAACCGAAGCTTCCAGATTTTTACCCACCCCATTCACCGCTGCCCCGCAGTGTGGGTGGAGTGAGCGGTTGACAGGAAGAAATATCCATAATTATAATATAATTATGGATATTGTATTTGAATGGGATACAGATAAAGCCATCAGCAATCAGAAAAAACACCACGTATCTTTTGAGGAGGCACAAAGTGTTTTTCAAGATCCCAATGCGTTACTCATTGCAGATCCAGACCACTCCATTGAAGAAGATAGATTCATTCTTCTAGGTATAAGCAAAGAAACAAAAATTTTAGTTGTTTGTCATTGTTATCGTAGCAATGATGAAGTTATACGGATTATTTCAGCAAGAAAAGCAACAAAGTCCGAATCGAAACAATATGAAAGGAGTGTATATGAGAGATGAATACGACTTTAGCAACGCCATCAAAAATCCCTACGTGGCAAAAAATAAGCAACAGATAACAATTCGCTTAGATCAACAGGTTATCGACTATTTTAAGGATATGTCAGAAGAAACAGGAATGCCATATCAAAACATCATCAATTATTATCTCCTTCAGTGCGTAAAGGAAGAAAAACAGATGGTGATTCAATTTCAGAATTAGTCCACACTCCCAGCTGCCCCGCAGTGTGGGTGGAGTAAGGTTGACAGGACTCCATTTATTACAGATATATCTTGTTGACAGATATATCTAAGTGAAGTATACTAAAAGTATGATTGTGGACTTTGCAGATTCCGAAACAGAAAAAATCTGGCAGGGAAGAAAATCCGCTAAAATTCCTCCAGAGATTCAAAGACGGGCATTTACAAAGTTGCTTATCATTCATTCTGCGGAAAATGAGGATGACCTAAAGATTCCTCCGGGGAATAAATTTGAACATCTCATTGGCAATCTTTCAGGCTATTGTTCCATACGAATCAACAATCAATGGAGAATACAATTTAAGTTTCACGATGGAGAAGCTTGTGATGTGAAAATCACGGATTATCATTAACAGGAGAACAAGCATGACTGATGATGCAATCGATGATACAATCATCCTGCCCACAGTGGGAGAGATTTTACTTGAAGAATTCCTTACCCCTTTAGGAATTACACCTTACAGACTTTCCAAGGATTTGGGAGTTTCTACAAGCTCAATTCTCGACCTTGTCCATGGTAAAAGGAAGGTTACGGTGGAAATGGCCCTGCGCCTTGCAAAATATTTTGGTACCAGCTCCCGATTCTGGATCAACATGCAAAATGAGCTGGACTTACGGGAAGCCCAATACAAACTTGCTGACGACTTGGCAAAGATTCCTCACTGCAAGCAAATAGCCTAAATTCCCCACCCCATTCACCGCTGCCCCGCAGTGTGGGTGGAGTGAGGGGGTGACAGGAAAGTATTTTATTGACAAATATTCATTTAAGTGAATATAATACATTATGTGGGAGATAGATTACTCTGAAGAATATCAATCTTGGTTTCTTAATCTTGATGAAGCTGGTAAAGAAGCCGTATTCCAAAGGGTTTTATTACTCCAAGAATTTGGACCAAATCTTGGACGACCATATGCAGACACTTTAAAGGGTTCTAGCAAAATCAGTAATTTGAAAGAACTGAGGACGCAAACCCAAAATCAAGTGCTGAGGGTAGTTTATTATTTTGACCCTTTACGAAAAGCATATCTCCTCATAGGTGGAGATAAAAAGGGAAGGAATCAAGATAAATTCTACAAGGATTTAATCTCTATTGCAGAGTCAATTATTACACAACATGAAAGGGAGGATTTAAAATGAAAGATGCAATCAAAATGATGGAATCCGCAATGTCACCAGAATCCATAAAAAGGGCACGTATAAAAGCTGAGCAAGAAATCTTTACCCTCCGTTTAGCAAAATTACGAGAAGAACTAAATATAAAACAATTAGAAATGTTGCATTTTAATCAATCTTCTGTTTCCAAAATCGAAAAAAGAAAGGATATAAAGCTTTCCACCCTAATTGATTACCTTGATAGTCTTGGTATGGGTTTGGAGATACGAGCCTGTTCAAAAAATGCCCCAATGGAGGATACCCTTCTTTTGAGAATTTAACCCCATCCCCCTCTGTCCCACAGTGTGGGTGGAGTGAGTGGTTGATTTTATAGCATTTTCATCAAACAAAACCAAATTTTCCCTTCTAAAATTTGCAAAATACCTTAAAATTGTTATAATAGACTAACTTTTTTAAATCCTTTTGGAGGAAAACAATGAAAAGATTTTCATTCATTCTTGTTGCTCTTGCCTTGATTTTTGTAGGCTGCAACAACAATAAGACACCTGTTGTAAAGATTGGTGTGTATGAGCCAGCTTCTGGAGACAATGGTGCTGGTGGAAAGCAGGAAACCTTGGGTGTTCAGTATGCAAATACCGTAACTCCCACCGTTATGATTGGCGATACCGAATACAAGGTTCAGCTGGAGATTGTAGACAACGAATCTTCCAACGACAAGGCTGTTACTGCCGCTTCTGAGCTGGTAAGTAAGGGTGTTTCTGTTGTAGTTGGTTCCTACGGTTCTGGTGTATCCATTGCTGCCAGCGACACCTTTGCCAACGCAGACATTCCTGCCATCGGAATTACCTGTACCAACCCACAGGTAACCTTGGGCAATGACCACTACTTCCGCATCTGCTTCTTGGATCCCTTCCAGGGAACTGTTCTTGCTAACTTTGCTACAGAAAACTTTGCTGCAAAGAAGGCATATTGCTTGGCCAAGCTAGGGGATGACTACTCCGTTGGTTTGGTAAACTACTTTATCGAAGCATTTGAAGCCCTTGGTGGAGAGGTTATATTTGAGACCTTCCCCGAAGGAACTAGCGACTTTGCTGCCTATGTTGCCAACGCAAAGAATCAGGGTGCAGATGTATTCTTCTCTCCCGTTTCCATCGAAGCAGCTGGTTTGATTATCGAGCAGGCTAGCACCCAGGGAATGGCTATTCCTATTTTGGCTGGTGACACTTGGGACTCCAACGTAGTTTTGGCTGCTGCAAAGGGCACTAACGTACAGATTTACGTTACCACCTTCTTCGTAGAGGGAAGCCAGGAGCCACAGGTACTGGATTTTGTTAACGGATTCAGAAACTACATCAACACCAACGCCACCGCCAAGACAAACAACGGTGGAAACGATGAGATTTCTGCTGTATCTGCCATGGGATTCGATGCTTACTACGTAGCACTGGAAGCCTTGAAGGCTGCTGGTTCCACCAAGGGAACTGCTGTTAAGGCTGCATTGCCTGGCGTAAGCTACACTGGTGTATCTGGACTTATCGAATTCGATGCCACAGGTGATGCCAAGCGCGATGTTGCCTACGTTAAGCAGGTTAACAACGAAACTGGTAAGTGGGACTTTATCGCTGTTCAGTCAGTAAAATAAGCTTTTTCTAAATTGAGGTTGTCTAAGGTTTTAGGCAACCTCAAATTTAAAAATCTCACATAAGGACTTATCCATGGATTTTGTTACGAAGAACTTACCTTATCTTTTAGCGGGCATTTCAACAGGGGGACAGTACGCCCTCATTGCCATTGGTTATACCATGGTTTATGGTATCTTGCGTCTCATTAACTTTGCCCACGGTGATGTGTTTATGGCAGCAGGACTTATCCTGATTTATGCCCATACGGTACTGCCCCTATTCATTTCAATTCCCCTCACCATCATCTTTACGGTGATTTTGGGTTTTGCAGTGGAGCGAATTGCCTACAAACCTTTGCGAAACGCCCCTCGTATGTCCATTATGATTTCTGCAATCGGTATGTCCTATCTCTTGCAAAATCTGGCCCTCTACGTTACTGGTGGACTGACTCAGTATTATCCTTCTATTCCATGGATTTCTGATACAGTAAACATTATGGGAGCCATGACAAAACGTGTTACCATTATCACGCCATTTTTAACCATCCTTTTAGTGCTTGCCCTCGTGTTTTTGATTAAGCACACAAAGATTGGTATGGCTATGCGCGCTGTATCAAGAGACTTTGAAACAGCAGAGCTTATGGGAATCAAGCTGAATTCAGTCATCAGCACCACCTTTATCATCGGTTCATTTTTGGCAGCCATCGGCTCCATCCTCTTTTTCTCCAATTACACTGGTGTAACCCCCACCGTTGGAGCCATGCCCGGACTGAAAGCCTTTGTTGCCGCCGTTTTTGGTGGAATTGGCTCTATTCCCGGTGCCGTTATTGGAGCCTTTATCATCGGTATTTGCGAAAACATCATCAAGGGCCTGGGCTGGACTACCTTTAGTGACGCCTTTACCTTTGTGCTATTGATTGGCGTGCTGATGTTTATGCCCACTGGTCTCTTTGGTGAAAAAACCACGGACAAGGTATAAGGAGGCTACAGTGAATACCCTAACAAATACCCTCACCGCCAGCAAGAAAAAGAACCTTATCATCGGATTTATACTTTTAGCCCTGCTGTTTGGTGTGATTGCAATACTGGAGCAGATTCTCCCCAGAACCTCCATGCTTTTTACCGTTCTGAAAAAAGGTGCCATCTACGCACTGGTGGCCGTGTCCATGAACCTGCTGAACGGATTTACCGGCTTGTTCTCCCTAGGACAAGCGGGATTTATGCTGATTGGTGCCTACACCTACGCAATCTTTACCATTCCCCAAGACCAGCGAGCTGCGGTGTACCAGTACTACGACGGTGGAATCATTCAGTTTACTCTGCCCCTGCCAGTAGCCATTATTTTAGCAGGTTGTGCCGCCGCCCTCTTTGCCTTCCTGATTGGTTTGCCAGTGCTCAAGCTCAAAAGTGACTACCTTGCCATTGCTACCTTGGGCTTTGCAGAAATTATTCGAGCAATCTTCCAGTGGGACAAATTGGGAGCCATTACCAACGGTTCCAACCTGCTGAGAAAATATCCCGTGTTCAAGAGCACCCTCTTTCCTTTTGCGGTGGCGGGCATCTGTATCGCATTGATTTTGCTGCTGATTAACTCCACTTACGGCCGAGCTTTTAAGGCTATCCGTGACGATGAGGTAGCAGCAGAAGCCATGGGAATCAATCTTGCCCACCACAAGCGACTGGCCTTTATCATCAGCTCCTTCTTTGCAGGAATTTCTGGTGCCTTGCTGGCCATGTTCCAGACCACCATCCAGGCTAGCCAGTTCAAGTCTGCCATGACCTACGAAATCCTTTTGATTGTGGTTATTGGTGGAATTGGTAGCGTTACGGGAAGCTGTATTTCTTCCTTCCTGTTTATTGCCTGCTCTGAGTGGTGGCTGCGATTCTTGGACAATGCAAACCTCTTTATCGGAAACTTCCACGTGCCACTGCTGCGTCCTGGCTTCCGGAAGGTTGTGTTCTCCATCGTCATTATGGCCATCGTTCTGTTTTACCAAAAGGGAATTATGGGCGACAAGGAATTTTCTATTGCAAGAATTAAAGCCTTTTTCCTAGGGCTGCCAAGTCCCTTTGCAAAAAAGAAGACTGCTTCCCAGCCCACTCAAGGACAGGATACTGCCACCCAAGCTGTCAAGGAGGATAAGTAACCATGGAACGAACCATCCCAGAAAACAATATCTTAACCATGGAAAATATCACCATGCAGTTCGGTGGTGTTGTGGCGGTAAACTCTCTTTCCATGAAAGTGAACAAGGGTGAAATTGTTTCCCTTATCGGTCCCAACGGAGCGGGAAAAACCACCGCTTTTAACGTGGTAACAGGTGTGTACGCTCCCACCAACGGTGCAGTCTTTTTCAAGGGCAAGAAAATTATCGAGAATTTTCCCAAGGGAAAGATGAAGCGGCTTTACGGTGGCACACAGCAGGGTGAATACACAAAAACCCTAGAGCCCACCCCAGACAAGATTACTCACATGGGTATTGCCCGAACCTTCCAGAATATTCGTTTGTGGAAGAGCCAGTCTGTGTTCAACAATGTGCTGATTGCCAAGCACATGAGACGAAGCAGCAATATTTTTTCTGCCACCTTCCGCTTGAATCACAAAGAAGAAAAACGCCAGCGGGAAGAAGCATTGAAATTGCTGGGGATTTTAGGTTTGCTGGATGTAAAAGACGAGCTATGTACTAGCCTGCCCTACGGATTGCAGCGTCGACTAGAAATTGCCCGTGCCTTGGCTACAGAGCCAACATTGCTGCTATTGGACGAGCCTGCCGCTGGTATGAATCCTCAGGAAACTGCGGAGCTTACAGACTTTATCAGAAGGATTCGGGACGACTTTAACTTGACGGTACTGATGATTGAGCACCACATGGATTTGGTTATGGATATTTCTGACCGAGTGTACGTATTGAATTTTGGTGCCCTGATTGCAGAAGGAACACCAGAGGAAGTGCAGAGCAATCCCGTGGTAATTTCCGCTTATTTAGGAGAAAACTAATGCTAAAGATAGAAAACCTCAATGTATCCTATGGTGGAATTAAAGCCTTACAAGGTATTGATTTAGAAGTTCCCGAGGGAAAGATTGTCACCTTGATTGGAGCCAACGGTGCTGGAAAGTCAAGCCTTTTGCGCACCATTTCAGGCTTGGTAAAAGCCGAAAGCGGTTCCATCAAGGTAAATCAAAAAGAAATTGTTGGTTTACCCATCCACAAGATTTGCAAGGAAGGCATTGCCCTTTCTCCAGAAGGTCGCCGAGTTTTCAGCGACTTGTCCGTAAAGGAAAACCTAAAAATCGGAGCCTATCTTCGGAAGGATACCAAGGAAATCGAAGAAGATTTGGAGCGGGTTTACAGTCTTTTCCCCCGATTGCAGGAACGATCCTGGCAATATGCTGGAACGCTCAGCGGTGGAGAACAGCAGATGCTGGCAGTAGGACGAGCCTTAATGAGCCGACCAAAGCTGCTAATGCTAGACGAGCCTTCTTTGGGTCTTGCACCCCTGATTGTACAGCAGATTTTTAGCATTATTCAGGACATCAACAAGGCTGGTGTTACCATTTTGTTGATTGAGCAAAATGCCAACATGGCTCTAAAAATTGCCAACTTGGCTTATGTTATTGAAACAGGTCATATTGTGCTGAAGGGTTCTGGAGAAGAGCTGCTGCAAAACGAAACAGTGCGGGAAGCATATCTGGGAAAGAAAAAGCAGGAATCCCAGCATGGCCTTTGACGTTTTTCTTGCTGTCCTTGGAGCCATCTGCCTACTGGTAGGAACGGTAGGCTGTGTGGTTCCCGTTCTGCCAGGAGTAGTGCTGGCTTGGGCGGGCCTTTTATCTGCCTATTTTTCCCATTACTGTGATATTCCCACGGTATTGCTGGTGGCCACTGGCATTACCACTGCCATCGTGTCAGTACTAGACAACCTCATTCCCATCTACCTTACAAGAAAAACTGGTGGCTCCAAGGCTGGTTCTTGGGGCGCCACCATCGGCTTGATTGCAGGGATTTTTGTGGGTCCTTGGGGCATTGTACTGGGTCCCTTCGTAGGAGCCCTGGTAGGAGAGCTTATTCACGACAATCGGGATATGCAGCGGGCATTCAAGTCTGCAGGCGGCGCCTTCTTGGGATTTTTGCTAGGAACTGGGCTCAAGCTTTTAGTCTGTGGCTTTTTGATTTGGATTTATATCGAAAGCTTTAAGCTAGAGCCAGCCTTTAACTTTTTTGGCTAAAGCTCCAATTTTTCAGCCCCACAGTGCCTGCTGAATAATCAATTCATCAGGTTTTACGGTGCAGCAGAGAAACAGCACCTGTACACCAGCTTCACGAGCCAATTGCAGGGCATGTCCAAACTCAGGATGGGTTTCTACATTGGCTCGCACTTCTTTTATGCCTTCCATTTGAATCACAAAGGCAGCAACACACCGAAAGCCCAGTGGGGCTGCAGCAGCTAACTCTTGCAAGTGCTTTACTCCACGTTCTGTGGGAGCATCGGGGAAGTAGCCTACGCCATCAATTTCTAGGGTGCAGCCCTTCACTTCCATTAAACAACGGGGAACTGAAGCTTGTCCAGTTTGGTCAGCGGAATTGTGGGCAGGGAAACGAGCCTCACGCCAAAACTCCCCCTGGGGCTGGCCTTCCATGTAAAAATCGATTCGAGACTTACCATAGCTATATTCAGCCTTGACCAGAGAAAAGCCCTGAGCTTTGAGCCATTCGCCAGCCACCTTGTTGGGAGCCTGGCTATCCATGTTCACCAAGCCAAGGCCTTCCTTGTGCACCACCACCAAATCGTAGCGGGTTTTGCGGTTGGGATTATCACTTTCTTCCAGGTACACCGTGGCGCCAGGCAGCAAGAGCTCCTTGCACCGCCCCGTGTTCTTTACGTGAACCGTCTCCCGCCTTCCCCCAATCTCCACCTCCGCCACAAAACGGTTAGGTCTACGGAGAAATTTTCCTTCTACAATGCGATTATAAGTCATGATTCTCTAAATCTGAGCCAGCCCACGGAAATCATCCAGCTTCTGGTAGCCCCGCTCCTTCATAAAGGCGGCAAGTCCGTCGATGATTTGAGTCATGCAGCGAGGATTGGCAAAGGTGGCAGTTCCCACTTGGATGGCACTTGCTCCCGCCATAATAAACTCCACCGCATCCTGCCAGCAGCTAATGCCACCTAAGCCCACCACGGGAATCCGTTGTGATTCAGGCAACTTGTTCATGTACTGCACCAAGTCAAAAACCATCCGCAGGGCAAGGGGCTTTACTGCAGGGCCAGAAAGTCCTGCCCGCACGTTGTCGAACAAAGGCCGTCCCTTGTAAATATCAATGGACATGGACTGCACCGTATTGATGAGGCTCAAGGCATCGGCACCAGCTTGGCGTACTGCATCTGCTACACCAATCAAGTCGGGGGCATTGGGAGAAAGCTTTACCATCAAGGGAATATTTGGGGCGGCATCCCGCACGGCGGCGGTAACAGCAGAGGCAGCGTTGCACTCCAAACCAAAGGCCATTCCACCAGCCTTTACGTTAGGGCAGGAAATGTTCAGCTCGATCATGGGAACGGCAGCCTGAGCCAAAAGCTTGGCTCCTTCCACATAGGATTCAATGGTGGAGCCAGAAAGATTGGCAATGGTCACTGGAGAAAGCTGCCGCATCTGGGTAAACTCATGGTCTACAAAATGCTTGATTCCAGGATTTTCCAAGCCAATGGAATTGATAATGCCCCCAGCAGTTTCCTTAAGCCGCACACCGCCATTTCCAGGTCGGCCCTCTAAGGTGAGGCCCTTAGAACAAATACCACCTAATCGATTCACCTCCAGAATGGGCTGATATTCGCTACCATAACCAAAGGTTCCAGAGGCAGCAATCACAGGATTAGCAAATTCAACACCAGCAATTTTTACCCGCAGGTCTGGCTCAGAACGAGCTGAATTTGCGGATTGCTTTCCTTCTACTACCAGCTTTTTTACAGGAGCTTTTTTCTGGAATAAGAGAATTTCTCCGAGGAACACAGGGCCGTCGGCACAGCAACGGCGATTTCCCTCGGTGGTGGCAATGGTACAGCCCAAGCAGGCTCCCATTCCGCAAGCCATGGCAGATTCCATGCTCAAGTAGCAAGGGATTCCAGCCTCACCACAAATTTCCTGCACATAGGCCAAAAGTGGCTCTGGTCCACAGGCATACACCACCTGATAGCCAGCATTTTTCAAGGTAGCGGCATCCAGCACCTGGGGAATCATGCCTTTAATTCCGCAAGAGCCATCGTCGGTGGTAACAACCAGCTTGTTTGCTTTCAGTTTTTCCAAGCCGTAGCTGCCACTTTTGAAGCCAGCGTAAAAATCGTAGCTTTGTTCAGGCAAGATTGCAGCAAAGCCCGCCACAGGAGCCACACCAATTCCACCCCCCACCACACAAACCTTTACTCCGCCATTTTTGGTGACGATGGAGTCAGGCCGAGGAAAGGTGTTACCTAAGGGCCCGATGACAGAAACTTTATCCCCAGCAGACAAAGAACAAAGCTCCTGAGTTCCCTGTCCCTTTAACAAAATCAAGAAGGTTACCTGCCACTGCTGGTCAACAACCTCTGCCCAGTACACGCTGATTGGACGAGCCAAAAGTACCTGGGAAGGTTCTCGTCGCAGCATAAAAAATTGTCCCGGCTCCACCAAATGCACAGTTCCATCCTTTTCACTTTTGACAGAAGGATTATAAGCAAGCTTCACCTCGTAAATATTAGGTTGAATTTCCTTGCAGCTCAGGGTTTGAGCGTGAGTAAAAACAGGTTCAATAGCGGAACAGGACATGGTAACTCCTTATAAATATTATAAAATAAATCCCCACTTCAAAGCTGAAATGGGGATTGTGATTTAGGCTTTTAGCAGCTTAACGGCATTTAACAGGTCTGCCTTGGACTCTGCAGCGGCGGCGGCAGCTGAATCAGCAATATCTTCCACGGTAAGCTTATTTTCAGCAGCCTTTTGGGCAAGCTTTTCGTCCTTTTTCCAGGCACAGAGAATGCCACGGGATGAATTAACAGTTCCCCCAGCCTTATCCAGCAGGGTTGCAGCAATTCGAGCAGCACCACCTTGGGCACCATAGCCTGGAATCAAGAAATAGATGTCAGGATATGCATCACGAAGCTGACGAGCGTCAGATTCCTCGGTACAGCCTACTACTGCCCCTACAGGAGAACAGCCAGCAGTAGGATATTCTTCCTTGAACAGTTTTTCAAGCCGATTTAATTCACCGCCGACTCTATCAAGCACCACCTCTCCTTCAAATCCAGCAATGGACTTGTCCAAGGTAAGCTTTTCCAAATGCACCATGCCAGGATTGGAGGTTCGTAGCAGAACAAACATTCCTTTTGCACCCTTATCTTGATGGGCATATTCAGTAAAGGGCTCCAAAGTATCAAAGCCCATGTAGGGATTAATGGTGATAATGTCTGCTTCAAAATCCCCAGTAAAATGGGCACGAGCATAGGCCTTGGCAGTATCCGCAATGTCACCACGCTTAATGTCCGCAATCACTGGCAAACCAGCATCCCGCACCAGACGCAGGGTTTCAGCATAAGCCTTTAATCCTTCAAGTCCCATAGCCTCGTAATAGGCAATCTGCACCTTACAGCAACCAGCCAAGGCAGGGCCACTGGCAGAAACAAGCCGCTGAACAATGGCCTTGTTATAAGCCAACACAGCTTGAGCAGGAGAACTGTATGCCTCCAGCACAGATTTGGGAAGATAGCTGGGATCTGTATCCAGCCCCACACATAACGGACCGTTTATAATGCCTGATTCCTGCAGGCGATGCATTGCGTGAGTTTTCATGATGGCAGTATAGCATAGGTGAATTGAAAGTAAAAGGGGCAACAGGGAAACCCTAATCAGCCTCGCACTTCGCTACGCTCACAGTTCGGCTGCTCAGGGAACCTCCCTGTTGCCCCAACGCTTTCGTTCATTAGGCTATACTGTGGGTAGATAGGGAGCGACGGCTGTAAGCCGGAAAATCGTGATATATTGAGCGATTTTAGCGAGTCTCGGTTGAGCCCCTGCGAAACCGCTGCAAGGAGCGACGGCTGAAAGCTGAAAAATCGCGATATATTGAGCGATTTTAGCGAGTCTCGGCGCGTGCTTGCACGCCTTGCCCCCGCAAAAGTGCCAGCATTGGAGGTTCCCCAGCTCTCTGTTCTTTTGTTCATCTGCTATGCTACTGGGACAATGGCGGGACACCCGCTACCACTTTCACACATAAAAAAAGCCAGCTGGGTATTTCCAAGCTGGCTGTAAAGTGAGTGTTTTAGGCTGTTAGTACTTCCATTTTTCTAGGAGGCGAGTTTTTTCTTCAGTGGTGTTGTTACTCATATCTCCGTAGGGAATATTTTCTGGATAGTTGGGAAGAGAAAAAACCTTGTCTACGAAAACCTGCTCTGGGAAGAACTTTGCATCACAAGCAGGAGTTACAACCTTTACCAAGTAATCAAACACTTCCTTCAGCTTGTCATAATCATCCCGACCTTCTGCCTTTTTTGTCATAGCATGACCATAAAGGGAACAGGGGGCACCTTCTTCAAAAAATACGATTTTTAAGGGAGCTCCTTCATTTATCATGGTAACAGCCTGACCAGTCATACCCAAGGCAATGGCTGCTTCTTTTTGTACCAATGCATTCAAAGGACCTGATCCAGATGAAGTAAACTGAACTACATTTTCAGCAAACTTATCAAAATAGGCAAATGCTTCAGTTTCACCCCATGCATTCACCAAATTTTTCAAGAACATATAACCAGTTCCAGAGCTTTTAGGATTAGGCATGGAAAGCAAACCTTTATATTCACTCTTTATCAAATCTGCATAAGCACTTGGTTCTGGAAGATTCTTTTCAGCAAGAAGTTCAGTATTGAATACAATAGCTCCAGAGTTTCGATATTCCCCCACAAACTTTTTTGATGGAACTTTCATATCATCCAAGAAAATTGAATCATCAAAATAACTCATATCAGCTAAAAAATCTGTAAGCATTTCCAAATAAGTATAATCCCAAGACAACAGAATATCACCCTGAGTCTGCAATCCTTCTGCCTTTAATTTTGCGGCAGCAGGCCCACTTCCCTGATAATCCAAGGTAAAATTGTAGTCAGGGAACTGCTTTTGTAGCTCTGCCAGATAAAACTCGTTACGATAATCTTCTGCACAGGAATAAATGACAATGTCTGTTCCCTTTTTTCCACAGCTAGTTAAAGCTACCAACACTACCAAACTTAGTAAAACTAATTTCAATTTCTTCATACAAATTCTCCTTATTAAACGTCATAGACGCTATCTATAGCTTTAAGTTCATTAAAGGTATCGATTTCGATAAAATTCTCAGCTGAACATTCACGAATAGCAATATTAAAGTCATCTACAAAGTATTGTAATGCTACCTGATCCCAGTAACGCTCCTTTCCACCGGGCATTTCATACACTTTCTTGATACAGTCCCCTAGTCGCTTTCCATCATCCTCTGTCCAATAGGAAATACCCATCATTTGATGACAATTTTCACCACCAACAGCAACACCAGTTATTCGTCCCTTATTTTCAAATAAGCACCAATCGTCAGTTCTATCTACTTTGATTCCGCAGTAGTTTGACTGATACTGATATTTCTGAATAATTTTTGGATTATGCAAGAGAATATCACCTTCACAGACATATGAATTGCCTAAGAGGTATCTCACACACATGGCAGAAGAAATATTATTTGCTTCATTGTATGCAGGATTTTCCACAAACTTAATGTTGGGATACTTATACAGAAGCTGATCGAACTGCTCGGACAGATAGCCACGTACAAGATAAATCTCCTCAATTCCAGCTGCAACTACTGCATCCAAAATGGAGTCAATAATTCGCTCACCTTTCACCCGCACCAAGGGCTTTGGCGTATTCAAGGTGATGGGAACCAGTCGTTCCCCAAATCCCGCTGCAAGAATAATCGCCCTTTTTACACGATATGGTTCCAGAGCATCAATGCCCGCAGCAGTAATACAACCATCCTGCAAAAGACCTTGTTGTGAAAGGTGAGCCACTGTGGTATTTACAGTTCCCACAGAAAAGCCTGTTTCACGGGCAAGCTCTCTTTGAGACAGTTTTTTTTCTGCAGAGGCGAGCTTCTGCAGCACCTCAAATTCCTTGAATGTCATTGTCTATCCCTCTAAGCCCTGCCTGAAACAAGTTTTTTCCCAAGAACATACACAATGAACTTAACGATAAGATTTACTGCAAGAATTGTCAGAGACACAAAGGCAGCTCCTTCTACCACCATCTGTGCCTGGAACAGGTTTATCATCAGGGACAGGGGCTTGTTGGCAGCAGTTGCCAAAAATGACACAGCAGAAATGGTCATCATGGAATTCACGAAGAAATACGAGAACATTTCCAGAATAGTTCCAGCCATTTGGGGAATAAAAACATCCTTTATCAAAAGAAGCTTTGTAATTCCCAGAGTTTGGGCCACCGCCTCCAGATTCGTGTTAATTTTTGAAAAGGAATTGTAGGCCATCAAATAGGGAGAGGCAAAAAAGTGCATGGTGTTCACTAAAATTAAAATAGCAAAGGTAGCATACAGGAAGGTTCCCTTGAAGAAGAGCATGTATGACAGACCAAGCACCAAGCCCGGAATGGCCAGGGCAGTGATGGCCACCATGTGAAGGAACCTCGACATCCTCCCCTTGGAGCGGGAGGAAAAATACCCAACTCCAAAGGCAAGGACCGTTCCCACCACAGAGGTCAGCAGGGCAATGAGCAACGAGTTGCCCAAGTACTGGAGGCCGCCAGTGTTCATGGTCTTTCGGATGTGGTCCAGGGTAAAGGCCATGTTGATGGGATACTTCTTGATGACACTCAGCACGATGAAGGACAAGACCGGCAGCAGCACAAAGAGGATTGTCAGCACGCAAAAGCTATGGGACAAGACCAGCATCGGCGATGAGACCTGTATGGGAAAGGGCTTCTTGGTAAAGGTTGCGGCGGCCTTGTCCTTGTTCACCTGATCCAGGATGAAGGCAATGACTGCGGGAATCAGGAAAAACGCCCCGATGACAGCTCCCTTGCCAAAGTCCAGCAAACCGATGACCTCCTGGTACATCAAAACTGGCAGGGTCATAAACTTGCCCCCAATCATCAGGGGAACACCGTAGTCGGTCACAATCATGGTGAAGGTGGCAAAGAACACAGAAATCATGGGTTTGCGCAGATAGGGCAGCGTCACGGCATGAAACCGATTCAATCCCGTAATGTTCAGTACCTTGCAGGCTTCGTAGGGCGTATAGTCCTGATATTTCAAGATGTCTGAAATCATCAGATAGGCCACTGGAAAGGAGTACATTACGGAGCCCAGCACCACACCCTTGAATCCGTAGATGGAGGAGCTTGACCCCAAGGTTGTGGTAACAAGACCATTGGAACCGAACAGGAGAATCAGCCCCATGCCGTGGGAGACGGAGGGAATCAGCATAGGCAGGGTAATGAGCACCGTAATCACCGTCTTGTGCCGAATCTGAGTTCTGACGACACAGAGAGCCAGCATATACGCCAGCACCACAGAAATGATGGTGGCTGTTACGGTGGCCACAAGGGAATTACTCAAGGCGGTCTTGAACTGGGGGGAGGCTACCACTGCTCCGGCATTGGCCTTGAACAAATACGTCATCATGGTAACGAGGGGAAGAATCACCACCACCACAAAGAATGTGGCCAGCAAGACCTTCGTCATCACAGTTCTGTTGCTATCAAAGGGATTTGCTCTGCTCAACACGAGATCACCTCACATACTTTATCAACGAATCCAGCTTTATCTTCAGATTGTTGAGTACAAAGGTGGAGACAAAGTCATCGGCGGGGCTAGCCACTATCCTTTCCGGCGTATCCAGCTGGTGGATGATGCCGGAATCCATAATCATAATCCTGTCGGACATGGCAAAGGCCTCCTCCTGGTCGTGGGTAATGTAAATCATGGTGCTGCCGTAAGCCTTTTGAATTCTCTTTAACTCAGAACGAAGGGCCAACCGTGTATCCACGTCTAAAGCACTCATGGGCTCGTCAAAAAGGATGATTTCAGGATTCATTGCCAGTGTTCGGGCAACGGCCACCCGCTGCTGCTGTCCTCCAGAAAGCTGGACAGGCTTTTTGTTTATGTGCTCAGAAAGCCCTACATCAGCTATAGTTTTTTCTGCAATTTCTCGGATTTGGGCGGCAGTTTGATTTTTTCGTCTTTCTTTATCATGAAGCAGGGCATATTCAACATTCTGCAAAACGGTCATATTTTCGAACAGGGCATAATTCTGGAAAACAATTCCCATTCCCCGCTTGGAGGGATGTATAGAAGTAATGTCCTTGCCATCCTTGCAGATAGAACCACTGTCTGATTTTTCAAGACCTATGAGAATTCTTAACAAGGTAGTTTTTCCACAACCGGAAGGACCAAGAATTGACAAGAATTCTCCTGATTCCACAGTAAAGTCAAGATTTTTCAATACAGACTTTTGTCCAAAGGTCTTGTTCAATCCCTGAATAGAAAGTTTATTTTTAGACATAAAAAGCCGTTGCCCCCTTCTTTTCGTTCAAAATTGTATCATAAGACACTACTATTGAACAAGACCTTGTTATTAGATAAAATATTTGGCAACAGACGGCTCCCCATTGTGGAGGATTCTCCAATGGGTGCAAAGCTCTTCTTTATTACAAGGAGTAATGTTATGAATAAAACCGTTTACCTTGGCATTACAGGTGATATTATCCATCCTGGTATTATCAACATAATCACCCGGGGAGCCCAGCTGGGAGAATTGACAGTTGGCTTGTTGACCGACAGCGCCATTGTGAACCACAAGAGACTTCCCTATCTTTCCTATGAGCAACGCAAGCAGGTCATTGAAAGCATAAAGGGAGTGGCGAAAGTTGTACCCCAGGAAGATTGGAGCTATGTACCCAATCTAAAAAAATACAAACCCGACATCATGATTCACGGCGACGATTGGCAGCATAACTATCTTTCAAAGATTAGAGAGGAGGTTTTTGCTGTCATGGCAGAATGGCAGGGGCAAGTGGTGGAAATTCCTTATACCCAGGGAATCAATTCCACAAGTCTCGTGGAGAATGCCGCCGGCATCGGAACCACACCGGATGTACGACGTGCCAGTCTACGGCGTTTGCTAGCAGCAAAAAAGGTTGTTCGGATAATGGAGGCTCATTCTGGATTGAGCGGCCTTATCATAGAACACTTGGAAGTGGAAAAAAATGACGGAATTCACCGTTTTGACGGCATGTGGTCCTCCTCCCTTACGGATTCCACCTGCAAGGGAAAGCCTGATATTGAAGCCGTGGACCTCACCACTCGCCTCCAAAGCCTAACGGATATCCTTGAGTGCACCACCAAACCCATCATTTTTGACGGAGACACCGGCGGCATTCCAGAACACTTTGTGTTTACTGTTCGCACGCTGGAACGAAACGGAGTTTCCGCAGTTATTGTGGAGGACAAAAAGGGTTTGAAAAAGAATTCTCTTTTTGGCACAGAGGCGGTACAAGTGCTAGCCACGAAAGAAGAATTCTGTGAAAAAATCTCCGCAGGAAAAAGAGCCCAGGTTACAGAAGACTTTATGATTATTGCCCGAATCGAAGAAATTATTGCAGGATACTCTGTTGACCAAGCCCTGGACAAGGCCTATGCTGCAGTGGGAGCAGGTGCAGACGGTGTAATGATTCACTCAAAGGACAAAAGCGGCATGGACATCAAGGAGTTCTGCCAACGATTCCGTGGAGAATATCCAACAATACCGATAGTATTGGTTCCCACCACCTACAACCAGTTCCTTGAGTCCGAATTGGTTGAGTGGGGAGCCAATATCATCATCTATGCAAACCACATGCTCCGTGCCAGCTATCCTGCCATGGAACGGGTGGCCCGCACTATATTAGAATCAGAGCGAAGTCTGGAGGCAGACAAACTCTGTATGCCCATCAAACAGATTCTGGAATTGATTCCAGGAACAAAGTGAGGATTTTCATGTTAAAGCCTGATTTTTTTTACAGTGCCCTTGCCCAGCGAGGGACAAGCTTCTTTACAGGAGTTCCCGACTCCCTGCTCAAAAGCTTTTGTGCCTATGTGACAGACCACACTGACGAAAACAACCACATCATTGCTCCCAATGAAGGCTGTGCCATCGCACTGGCCAGTGGACACCATTTTGCCACAGGCTCAATTCCCCTGGTCTATATGCAAAACTCAGGGCAAGGAAACGCCATCAATCCACTGTTGTCCTTGGCGGATTCCGATGTATACAAAATTCCTTTGTTGCTCCTCATTGGCTGGCGGGGAGAGCCTGGGGTACACGATGAGCCGCAGCATATCAAACAAGGTAAGGTTACCTGCTCTCTTTTAGACGCAATGGGTATTCCCTATCAGATTCTAACTGAGAATGGAGATGAGCTGGAAAAACAGCTGGAGGAAGCCTACTGCTACATGAGAAAACACTCAGCCCCCTATGCCTTGGTGGTAAAAAAGGGGTGCTTTGCCGACTACAAGCTTATTTCCACCATTCCGGACAAGGCTACACTGAAGCGGGAGGAGGCCATAGAGACAGTCATTGGTTCCGCACCAGAAAATGCCATCTTTGTATCCACCACAGGCATGGCCAGCCGAGAACTTTTTGAACTGAGGGAAAAGCTGGGACAATCCCACCAGTCAGATTTTCTGACCGTAGGCTCCATGGGATATGCAAGCCAAATCGCACTGGCCATTGCCTTGAGCAAGCCAAATCGCCCTGTCTACTGCCTCGATGGAGATGGCGCCACCCTCATGCAAATGGGAGGCATGACCACTATCGGAACACGGGCACCAAAGAACCTTATTCACGTCGTACTGAACAACGGAGCCCACGACTCAGTGGGAGGCCAGCCTACCGTAGGACAACAGGTGGATTTATGTGGGATAGCCAAGGCGTGCGGTTACACGAAGGCAGCTTCAGTAGCAAACAAGCCTAATCTCTCAGAGGCTTTAAAAGAGCTTTCCAGCAGTGCAGGAACAGCCTTCCTAGAAATTCTAGTGGCAAAGGGTGCTCGTCCAGACTTAGGCCGCCCCACCACAACACCACAACAAAACAAAGCAGCATTTATGGAGTATCTACATGATTAAACAAGCAGTGATTATGGCCGGGGGTTTAGGCTCTCGTTTTGGAGGCAGAACAGAATACATGCCCAAGGGGTTCATAGAGGTGGACGGAATGCCCATGGTGGAGCAATCTGTTCGTAAGCTCATCGGTGCTGGCATTGAACAAATTATTATTGGTACAGGTCATTGCTCAGAATATTACGACCAGTTGGCAAAAAAATACCCGGTGATTACCACCATCCGCAACGATAATTATGCAGCCACCTCCAGTATGGGAACCCTAGCTGTGTGTGTCCCAGCAATTACAGGGGATTTCCTTTTGTTGGAAAGTGACCTGCTGTACGACAGTGCAGCCCTTCGGGTACTCATCAACGAGGCTCCTGGAACAGTTATCCTTGCCAGCGGCAAGTCTGACAGCCATGATGAGGTGTATTTGGAAACTGACAATCACGGCATCTTATCCAATGTTAGCAAGGACAAGAGTAAAATAACCTGCCTGGCGGGAGAATTGGTGGGCATAACAAAGGTGACCAAGTCCTGTTTAGACAAGATGATGGCGCATTATACCTCCTCCCCAGAATTTATCAAGCTCGACTACGAAGGAGCTCTCCTTCAGGCTGCACAGGAACAGGGGGAAGCCGTCAGAGTCAGAAAAATTGAATATTTAGCATGGTGCGAGGTGGACGATGAATCTATGCTAGACCGGGCGGTACATACGGTCTATCCCCGCATAAAAGAAAATGAACAGCTGATGGAAATCCGCAGGGAAGTGCTGTTGAATCCAGGACCCTCCACCACCACGGACAGCGTAAAATATGCACAGGTAGTTGCAGACATCTGTCCACGGGAACAGGAGTTTGGAGCTGTCATGGAAGAGGTTGCCACAGACCTTACCCGTTTCGTAGCTGACCCACAAGACTATGTTACCGTCATGTTTGGCTCATCTGGAACTGGAGCTGACGAGGCCATGGTTGCTTCCTGTGTGCCGCCCAATGGTTCCCTTCTGGTGGTGGACAATGGCTCTTACGGAAACAGACTTGCACAAATAGCCAAGGTGTACGGCATAAATACCACAGTGTTCAGCTCTTCAACCTATGAGCCTATAGATGAAAAAGCCTTGGAAGCAGAATTTGCCACAAAAAAATACACCACCTTTGCCATTGTCTACCACGAAACGACAACGGGTCTACTAAATCCTTTGGAACGTATTTGTCCGCTGGCAAAGAAATATGGCATGACCACAATTGTAGATGCGGTCAGTGCCTACGGTGGTATGCCCATGGATTTAGAACAGCTAGGAATCGACTTTGCAACCTGTACCTCCAACAAGCACCTTGGGGGAATGGCCGGCATTGGCTTTGTTGTGTGCAAGAAAGAAGAGCTACTAAAGCAAAAGGACTGGCCCATGCGCAGTTACTATTTTAACCTCTACGACCAGTACCAGTACTTCCAAAAAACACGGCAGACACGCTTTACTCCGCCCGTACAAACAATCTATGCCCTAAGACAGGCTATTATCGAAACAAAGGTGGAAACCATTGCCGCTCGCTACAAGAGATTTAGTGACTGTTGGGAGGTTTTGGTAAAAGCCGTCAAGACCTGCAATCTGAAAATGCTGGTGGCAGAAGAACACCAATCCCGGTTTATTACTGCCATCCTCATTCCAGACACTCCGGCCTACAATTTTGATGCCCTTCACGATTATGCAAGAAGCTTTGGCTTTACCATTTATCCAGGGAAATTGGGGAATGTCGATACCTTCCGCATTGCAAACATGGGGGACATTAGGGTTGAGGAAATGGAGCGATTCTCCATTGTCCTCACCAACTATATGCACTCAATCGGAGTTTGTTAATCTTACCATGTAGTCTACAATCCGCTTGCCAGCCTCGCCGGGGTACATCCATGCCTCGGCCTTGGCAGCGGCACGGTCAGCAGCCAGCACTTGGTCAGAAGACAAGGACTGGATTGTATCCTTTATTGAATTGAAACTTGCAGGATCCAGTTCCTTCCCCAGCTTTTTTAACACTCTGAACTGCCAAAGCTCCTTCCCTTCACCTTCCAAATCATAGGCATCATAGGGACGCAGGTCCATGTCCGAGTTGACATATAAAACAGGATTACCACAAAGGAAGGTATAGTCAAAGATGATGCCAGAAAAATCAGAAATCATAACATCAGATTTTTTCATAGCATAAATATTGTCCCGCTCATAATCCCACTCCACATTGGATTTATCCTTATATCGCTCTTCCAACCGAGCCAAAAGCTCCGCCTCAGATTTCTTGGACTGAGGATGGGGACGAACGATGATTCGCCAGCCAGTTTCCACCAAAGGATCCAGCAGTTTTTCCCCATAGAGGGACAACAGAGCGGCGGCACCCCAAGATGGCGAAACGAGCACAGTGAAGGGATGATTTTCTTCCGCTGGAAGGGTTGCAATCTTTTGAGCCAGCACATCCAAGTAGGAGCAACCCACTGTCACCAGCTCCTTTGCAGGAAGATTTCTCTGGGATTCCAGCTTCCGAATATCAGCAGCCTGATAATCTCCTGTAAGGAGAATAGAATCAAAGTAGTCCAAACCAAAGAGACGATAGGTAGTGGCATCGCTGGCCATATGCAACACATGGGAATAGTGCTTGACCCGCTTGCTGCGCTTCAGCTGGTAGACATTGAGGCCCGGCGTGGTCATGAGCACCACTCCGGCAGACAGCATGTTCAGCCGCACAAAGGCCTTGTTTCCCTCTCCTATAAACTCAGGCTTTACATATTTGTAGCCCTGTTCAAAAACGGGATCTTTTTCTGCAGAAGTGTAATAGGTAAGCTCTAATTGCCGCTTCTCAAACTCATCACACACAGGCTTGAACAAGTTCCAGTACTGCATGCCTTCGTTGTATACCACGTACTGCTTAAAATTATTATCCGTAAGGGCAACTCCATCTTTTTTTGCCCCAAACAAGAGCTTTGCTTTAAGGATGGCTGCCCTCCCCAAAAAATACAAGGTGGCAATAGCACCAATCAAAATAGAAAAAAGCATACTCCCCGTACCGGGATCTATGTACAACAAAAACTGTGTCACTGTGGAACCTCCTGCGTCCAGTTGCTATCGATGAAGATATTGTCTTTTACATGGTACCAAAGGTCATCACGGACCGTAAAGACAAAATCACTTTTCCCATGATGGGGCATAAAGATATCGTCAGTGGTGATATAAACACCACTAGCTTTGGCATCAGAATTAATAGGATTACCGGTAAAGGGATTTGTTGGATTTTCTACGATTCCCTCCAATGCTAAAGTAGGTACATCTGCATTTGTCATAAAGGTCATGTCTGTTGCAATTTCACCAGAAGCATTAAAATCCTTTACTAACAACAGTGCATGGTAATCGTCCTTGTTGTTATTTACCAGGGAAGCAGTATCATATCCTTCTGTAGACTTTGCTCCATAGCCCATACCATGGTCAGAAACAATAATGATACGAGTATTATCATAGACACCATTTTCCTTGAGATAATTAAACCAACGGGAAAGAGCCAACAAAGAAACAGTATTAGTATAGTATCCTGCAGAATTGGGATAGGAAAGAGTACTACTATCTACCAAATTAAATGAAGAAATATCTTCATTGCTATGGGGAGCCTCGTTAGTAATCATAAGGAAGGAATCCTGTATTGAAGAAAAATCTGTCAAATCGGGTAAATACTCCAAAGCTGAATAGGCATCCAACAAGGTATCTGTATCCATAGCAGCTTCACCCTTCAAATAAGATCCCTTGTAATAAATAACAGAGCGAGCTATAGCTGGTACTTCTCTAAAAATACTAACCCACAGTAAATTCCGTTTCAATCCATCTTCAAGGCTTACAGAAGAAGCTGTTGAAGGGAACTCCTTCTTAAATTTTCCAGTATACCGTCCCTGAATTTTAATTCCTTCTATCTTTTCATAGCCATCTGTAAACCGCATATCTGCAACATAACTATAATTTCCCCAGGAAGAATCCGACAAAGTTGCTGTAAATCCAACTTCTTCAGTGAGAATTCGTGGCATCAACAGCAATGCTTCGTTATGTTTATCCTTTAATTTAATTTCAGGCCGAGAATTGAAAGCAAAAGGTGTATATTCATATCCTCCATAAAGGGGTGGAGCTCCAATTAAGGTATGACTATTATACCCCAATGTATTCTTATAATATGTAAATCCAGTAAAGGCATCTTTAATTTCTGGTTGGTCGGCAAGAATGTACTCAAAATAGGCACTTTCCGCACGATCCAACATCAATACCACCACATTCTTCCCTGTTTTAGACAAGTGGAAAACTGGTTCAATTTCCATGGTGTCACCAGCATTGGCACCAGCACCTTCTTGGAAAGATGTATAATCACGATTAATAGTACTTATGTTGATAAAACCAAAAACAACAAAGGAAATTGTTGCTATCAAACACACAGAGGAAAGGATTTTTTGTTTATTCCATCTCAGGAGTACAATCATCACAATAGCAGCAAGGCCCAAAACAAGGAGATTTACCAACATATATCCCATGTTAGGATTGCTAAATCCATCGGGGAATTTCAAAGTCACGTCCATGGAGCCATAGTTTCCTGTAAATACAAAGGCATTCAACAAGGCCCAAGCCAAGCCTACAGTAAAGCTGGTTGCCAACAAGGATTGGATTTTTTCCCTGAACAAGAAGAAAATACAAGCAGGCCAAAATACAAATAAACCTATGGCCTGCCAAAAAGAATCAGCTAAAAATGCACGAGGATTGCCGTATTCGCCAATGTTGGAAAACTCCTGTACGGAAGATGCAATCAAGGAAGAAGGCAATACTAAGCCTGCCAACACCGCCAAGGCTCCTGCTGAAAATAAAAAGAGCCAGCGTCGTGTCTTGCTATCAGCCATCAAACTTGCCAAAGGATGAGCAAAAAGCCATTCTGTGGCCTTAAGAACAAAAGGAGTCAGCATTAAGCACGCCATGGGAATTACTGCGGCTAATCGCTTAGTCATGCTAGCGCCACCGTCATAGATGAACAGCACAAAGACTCCAGCAAACACAATCCCAGCACACATGAGAATATACAAAACCCATACTGGGTGCTTGAGCTTGTAGAAAATATTCTTTACCAAGGAAAAAATATTATTCATGGTCCAGTACAACACCAAGCCGGCAGGAGAATTGTACAGAATTACCAAAAACAGCAGAGCCATGCCATAAATCTGAGCCTTTTCCTTAAAAGGAAAGCCCTTAGTATAGATAGCCCCCGCCACAATGTTAATGACTGTCATAGCAATAGGCAATATGTTTACAGTAAAACTACCAATGCTGAACAAGGCATCAGCTTCTCCCATGTTACGGATAAAAAGAAAACTTTCTCCCTGTAACGCTGGCAGACTAGAAAGACAACTATAGGCTGCCATAAAGAAAGGCACCTGAATCAAAAGACCAAAGCTTGAACGCAGGGCCATCATGGGATGATAGTGGTTCTGTCGGTAGTAGGTGGACAGAATCATATACTGTTCATCCCCCTTGAACACCGCTTTAATTCGGTCTACCCCACCTTTCAGCCGAGCCTGAGTATCCCGCTCCAGCTGCTGCCATCGCTCCGCTACAATGTACAAAGGCAAGCACAGCACCGTTACCACAAAGCTCACCCCCATTACTGCGATTCCAGTGTTGTCAAACAGCTTGTCAAAAAGCATAAAGGCTATTTCAATTATCTGTACCAAAGGATACAGAATCACTGTGTACAAAATCTCACCTAAATTCATTCAGTAGGCTCCTTAAAATATTTTCTCCAAGCAGATTCATCATACACATCATCACCATCCACAGTCCAATAATCTTCTGGATTAATTTTCCACTGAGTATTATGTCGAATTCTTGTTGATTCTGCAGCAGGATCAGCAATCTTTAAATAAGACCTCTTATCTGATACAGCAAATGCATTGTCAGTAAATGGATTACGAGCATTTTCTATAATGCCAACTGTTGCCAAAGCAGGAGTATCTGCATTCGTCATAAAAGTCAAATCAGATTTAAATAAACCTGTAGATCCAAAGTCCTTTACCATCAATGTAGCTATAGATCGATACGGTACTTTTGGAAAATCATCTGGAACTGCATTTGCTCCATGATCACTTACAATAATTATTCTTGTATTATCATATACACCAACTTGTTTGAGATAGTCAAACCATTCCCCCAAACGCAATAAAATCGATGTCTGAGTTAAAAAACGAGCATCTACCTCACTAATCTCTTGGTGTAATAAAGCTGAAGAAGGTTCAAATGTAGTTTTATCAATGAAAGAAGAAACACTATGGGATGCTTCATTGTCAATAAAGTGGAATGTAGGAGAAACTTCTTGTACAGCTGTTAAATCTGGTAAAAAATGTAAAACACTATAATTATCCAAGAATTCAGCACTATCAACAGAAAACCAACTACTGGTCCAGTAATCATTATATCTTACAACCTTTCTCAATACAGGTGGTACTATTTTAAAAACTGAAAACCAAATCATATTTCGATTGATATTAACAGAACGTAACATAGAATTCTTAAAGCCAGAATCTGCTTCCCACTGCTTAGTATATGTACCATGTGTAATCATTCGATTGATGAAGGGATATGGTTCATATACAGGATCTACTGGATATTCCAAATAGTTTTCGTAGGGAACATCAGTAATTGTCGTTTTGAAACCTGCTTCATTAAAAACAATAGGCATTGAAAGAACAGCTTCGTTGTGTTTTTTTTGTACAGTTTTATCAACACTCAAATTTGCTTCATAAGGGGTATAATCATATCCACCATATATACTAGGAACTCCCAACATTGTAACTCGTCCAAAAGTTACCGTATTGGGATACCACGTAAATCCAGATAATTGCTCCTGTAATTCAGGTTTTTCCTCTAAAATCAGTGGAATCAATCCTGAAACAAAGGCATCCATCATCAAGACAATAACATTTTTTTCAGAAGAGGATAAATGAATCACAGGTTCAATATCTTTTTTTGTTGGAGGTGTCATATTATTATAAGCAGAAAAAATCTTAGTTGTATTAATACCTGAAAATAACACGAGGGATAGCAATGCAATAACACAGAGAGTTCTTGCAATTAAACAACGATGCTTTAGAACAATCAAAAAGAGCATGGCAATCCCTAACAAGACTGCTCCATTCAAAAGAATTTGTGATGCAGGAGGAATAAACTCTGGAGTTCCCATGAAGGTACAATCTGGATTCAATGGACCATAATCGCCAGAAAAAACAAAGGAATTCACGAGAGCTCCAAGAGCCATCAATGGAAACACCACTGATAAGAATTTTTTAACACCAGCAGAAAATAAGAAATAAAAACAGGTTGGCCACAATACAAAGATTCCCAGAGCCTTGGCAAAGGTTGTAACTAAGAAAGGAGCTGGCGATAAATACTCATCAATATAGCAATAAAGATTGACTTCACTTTCTATCAAAAATGAAGGAATCACAATTCCTGACAATATTGCAAGAGATAAGGCTGAAATTAAAAAAATTGAAAATCGGAACCGAGGCTGTTCATCTAAACAAGGCAGTCGAAAATAATGGGTACTGGGAAATAAGCTCTTAGGTACATTGAATTTGATATATTTTTTCAGTTTATAGCCTATATTCTTTACCAATGAAAGCACATTATTCATAGTCCAATACAGAACCAAGGCCGAAGGTGAATTATACAATAGCACTAAAAAAATTAAAGCCATGCCATAAATTTGTAATTTTTCTCTGAGGGCAAAACCTTTGGTATAAATTGCTCCTGCAACACAATTGATTAGAGTCATCAGAATTGGCAGGATATTGATAGAAAATCCATTGGATAAAGTGATAACTGAATCTGGCTCCCCTAGATTACGTATAAACAAAAAAGAAATACCCTTCAGAACCTCTAAATTTGATAAAAAATTATAAGCAGCTATAAAGAAAGGTACTTGTATCAATAAACCAAAACTGGAACGAAGTGCCATCATAGGATGATAATGATTCTGACGATAATAAGTGGACAGAATCATATACTGTTCGTCCCCTTTAAATACCGCCTTGATTCTATCTACGCCGCCTTTGAGCCGAGCCTGGGTATCTCGCTCTAACTGCTGCCACCGTTCAGCCACATCATACAAAGGCAGAGTAAGGATTGTCACTATCACAGAAATTCCAACAACGGCCCATCCTTCACTTTCTAAAATTTCATTCAAAGCTACATAACAGGCCTCTATAATCATGACAAGTGGTGCGATACAAACATTATATAAAAAATCAAACACTTCTCACCGATCTCCTTTACAATCCTTTCAATTGGGATTATACACTACTCAAGACTTTTTGAACAGATAAAATATTTTTCCTCAAAATACGAATTTCAGACAAAGGCTTTCAACAAGTCATACAACTGGCGGGCAGCATTGTCATAGGTGTATTTTTCCAGCACAGGTTTGGCATCTGCCACAGGCTGGGACAAAAGTTCCTCCAAGTCCACATTGGAATTGTCTGGATCAATGTAGTGGGCTGTACCGCCATAGATTTCTGGCAAAGAGGCAGCCTGAGCCACAATAATCTTTGAACCACAGGATAAGGCTTCTAAGGGAGGAATGCCAAAGCCTTCATAATAGCTGGGCAACACAAAGGCCTTGCACCGCTCCATCAAAGCCTTAACCTGTCCGTCGGTTACATAGCCCAAAAGCACTACATTGGGTAGGGTTTGCAATCGTTCCAGTTCAGGAGGCACTAAACCAGAAAGCATCTTGCCAGATATGGCAAAGGTATCCTGGGGATGGTCCTCTGCATAATTTGCAATCCACAAGAGATTTTTGCGGCGAGAAAGGCTTCCCAAAGTAAAGTAAAAATCCTTTTCCAGCTGGGGAAATTGATGAAGGATAGAAGTGTCTGCTACTACCTTTTGAAAATGCTCCCAACCATTGGGCACCACATGAATCTTTTCTGGCGGGATTTTATAGGTTTCAGCAATTTGGTTCTGGCTAAAATGGGACACCGTCAGTAAAAGCTTAGCGTGACGGCAGGCGTAGCGGTACATGAGACACATATACTTGCTGATAAGCCAATCCCTGCGACTAGAAAAATCCTGGGGATACAGCTTTGCGTAAATATCGTGGATAAACACGATTCCCTTTGTTCCCCAGGGGGTTACGTTAGAAAAATCCAACGGAATAGCTTTTTGTGCCTTTACATACCGACGAAAAGGCCCATGCTCCCAAGCAGGAAAAAATCCGCACTCAGCTTCAGATACCACTGTTTGAATGGCATTCAATTCTGGAATATTTTTCCCATTGGCGGGAACATACAACTGAACCTGATGGGAAGGAACCAGCTTATCTAGCCGCACCAGCACTTCATAGGCGAATCGCTCAATCCCTGTGAGATTTCTGCACAAAAAATCACCGTTAATTACTATCATTAGAGGGTTCTCCACTGTTTCTAAACACGAAAAATTTCTGACCAAAGAAATTTAACACGGTAAACACACCACTTCCACCAAGCATAGCAAGATTATCCTGAACTGTTGGACGAGCAGCTTGAAAAATAAATCGAACTACAGGACGGGCAATTCCATACCCAACCAAATAACAAATGAGAATACAGATAATAAAACGCACAAGCTCAGCAACACTAAATTCCCTTGCTTGAAAGGTAAAGTACTTGTTTAATAAAAAGCTACAAATGCTTCCTATTACATAATTGGCAGCAGAAGAAACCCAATAATCTAAATGAAGCAAATTGTAGGCACCAAACATAACGCCGTAGCCAACGATAGTATTGATCACACCTACAAGAAGAAATTTTACTGGTTGAGCAAGTCTATCCTGTAGCATTTCGTGACTTCTAATTTTTCAAAACAATGAAAAAATGATTACCTTCACCGTAAATATCATGGTAATAAGAACTTTTCAGCAAGGGCCACCCAGGATTCTCCGATAAATATTCATCTTCGCAGTTAAAGTTATACGATGACAATAAATCATCATTCCAAATACCTCCACCACTTGGTACCACTGAAATCAAATGATTTATCAGAGGAAAGGTATCACTATTTACAGCGATTCCATCTGATAAGCCGATAGAACCAGAAAATGATACATAGTTCTTTTCGTCCTGTATTGAGTGTTGAGATAAATCAGAAAGCAAGTGTTCCACTCTAAAATCTTGATACTGTTTTTGCTCTGCCAATGCAACACCATAGGCAAACTGAAAAACAATACAACCATATACAAGACAAAAAGCAGGGATAAGGAGGGCTTTTTTCCCTCCGCCAGAAACAAAGAAATTTTTATAAAGACTTGTACACACCAAGGTAATGAGCATACTAAAACCTGTAAAAGCACGAGGAGAAAAAAGCGGTTTTGCAAAAATAAGATACGGTCCAAAGGATAAGAATAAAGACAAAAATCCCATGACAATTAAGAAAATAGCCGTAAGTAATTTATTTTGGCGGGAAACCTTTATGCCTAACACCAAAGCTACAAGAATACTTATTGCCACAAAACCTTTAATCCATAATCCTCCAAAAGAAGGAATTGTATTTGAAAGATATGTTTTGAAATTTTGAGGCATAACACTCAAAGAAACAGTGGCAGAATAGGAGTCTGCCCCATTATTTATGGTATTCATAAATAAGAGCTTAAACAACACCAATGCAAGTGCAAAGGAGAATACAGAAAGTCCTACAAAGGTAAAAATCTTCTGATACGATTCCTTCTTCAACCACAGAGAAGTGGCAAGGAAAATTGCTAACAGAATGTAAATGCTTGTTCCCGACTGGTAACTCATGCAACAGAGAATGAGACTGATGATGGAAATGAAGACAAAGGATTTTTTTTCCTTCTTGAACAGGAAGGGTACCATAGGAAAGAAAGCAGCCAGAGCCATATAAGGAGAATCAAACCGATAGGATAAATTCTGGGCATTGAAGGGAGAAAGGAACAAGAGGGAACAAATCAACAAAGAGCCCACAGTTATATTTCCCTCAGTTACAAGCCATGCTAACAAAATAGTACTAAAGGAATACACTGCCAAGGAAATAAATTGAGTCAGCGGTACAATGTCTGGAAGATAAACATTATTATGCAACACAATCGACAAAAATTCTGACACATAGCGACTAAAGCCTATCCAAGATCGGCTTCCATCAAAACTTCTCCATAGGTCGTCTGCATAATAAAAATCTGAATCAATGAGCTTGTAGAAACAAAGAAAATAAAAAGCAAAGGTTCCCACACTCATAATTACAAAGGAACGGGAACAAAGAAATTGAAGAAAGGGATGACTTTCCTGCTTTATCAAGCAGGCAAAATCATTTCCTTTTTTTGTAAGCCCCAAGAAGAAAACTATGGCAATAACACATAATACAATGGCGGAACAATGCTGAATTATTTCAATCCAACGCCCAGGATCTCGCAACTCTCTTCCCATTAACTGTTCTACAAGGTTGATAATAAGATTACAGGTGGGTGGTAAGGCTAGAATTACAAAGCCGAAAAAACAAAGTGATAAAAAAACAATGAAACTAATTTTTACTCGTTGTGTCATGATGTTTGCTCCTTAATGATATATGAAGGACGACCCTTTACCTCAGTATAAATTTTTGCAAGATATTGTCCTAGCACACCAGTACAAAAAAGTTGAACTCCTCCCATGGTCAAAATAATACAAACTAAAGATGGCCAACCAGCAGTTGGATCACCAAAAACTATTTTCCGAACTATAATGAAGATTACCAAACAAAAGGCTATAAATAAAGAGATTATCCCTAACGAACTAGCTAACACTAAGGGTTTTGATGAAAAAGCTGTAATCCCATCAATGGAATAGAGAAATAATGACCAGAAAGACCACTTGGTATTCCCTGCTGCCCGTTCAATATTTTCGTACTCAAACCATTTCGTTTTGAAACCAACCCAAGGAAAGATTCCTTTTGAAAATCTAATTCTTTCAGGCATAGAAATAATGGCATCCACCATAGGCCGTGCCATAAGCCTAAAATCACGAGCACCATCCACAATTTCAATGTCAGTCATGGAACGCATAATTTTATAAAACCTTCTGGCAAAAAATGATCTAATTGGGGGTTCGCCCTTTCTCGTAACACGTCGTGTCCCAGCACAATCATAGTTGCTACCATCAGCAACAACAACTTTGAACATTTCTGGAATTAAACTAGGGGGATCTTGCAAATCAACATCCATAGTTACCACATAATCTCCAGAGCTTTTCCTGAGTCCACATAAAAGAGCGGCTTCTTTTCCAAAATTTCTAGAAAAACTGAAATATTTCACTCGTGGGTCTTTTTCAGCAAGTAATTTCAACTGTTGAAGTGTTTCATCTTTTGAACCATCATCAACAAAAATCAACTCAAAGTCGTGAATTTGACTTGTATTTACTAAACCATTCATTACAGGCAAAATTTCTTCATAAAATACCGGCAAAGCCTCTTCCTCGTTATAACAAGGAACAACGATAGAAAGTTTTATTTCATCCATTTTCATCACTCTCATCCCTCACAAGCAGATATAAATTTTTGGCAAATCTCTCCCCACTCTCGCCCCTGCAAGTCAAACTGATACTGCTGGCTACCTTTTGCGAGAGCCTGCTGTATAGCTGTGATAAAGTCCTCATAGCAGTAGGTGACAGTGACTCCAACGTCAGCGAGTTTTGGGGTGTCGCAGTAGGCCACAATGGGCTTACCGGCAGCCATGGCCTGATAATATTTGGCAGTGATTCCCAAGGGTCTATCCTTGTAAAAATCGGTGACATAGGGCACCATCACCACGGAACAATTTGTTATCCAAGCGGGAACCTGGTCTGGCTTGATTCCAGGCACGTAAGTCAGGTTTTCCACAGCTTCCACCTGATTCAAAACCTTATCAGCAGGGTAATTGGGACACACCACCACAAAGTTGCACTCTGGAAGCTTTTGGGCAGCATCAAACAGCAAGGACCATTCTACCTCCCAGGCTCCTACATACAGCACCGACTGCTTTTTTTCCAGCTGGGGCGGCACGGGATATTCTTTTTTGTAAGAATCCAAGTCTATGCCGTTGGACAAAACCTGATATCGCACCTTTTGGTCAAAGTCTGGGATGGATTTTTTGTATGATTCCACACCTTCCTGATTCACAATGAGGGAAAGGTCTGCTGTCATCAAAATGTGACGTTCCAGTGCCTTTACTCGCTCTGGAACCGAGGCATACACCATGGGGTCAGAAGGTCGGTAAATAATGCGGGCCTGGGGGAAAAGCGCTCGGATTTTGTCCACAAAGGCCACGCCCTCGCAGGACTCGAACACAAAGCAGTCGGCCTCCGCCAGGAATTTCTTTGCAAAGGAGCGGAAAGAACCAAGTGATTTTTTTAGCAGGAAATTCATGAGACCATCTGGCAAAAAACGGCCAGCAGCGTCGGGCAAACGCAAGGTGGGAAAGCTAACATTCAGCACAGAGCCAGAGCCCACCTTGTACGAGATGCCTTTTTTCAAGGTTCGAATCACCTGGGGATTCAGCTGCTCCCGCTTCATCAGATAGCCGTAATAAGGGCGAGGAAAGCTAAAAAAAACTGTTTCAATTCCAGCCAAGGCAGTGGCCTCTGCAAACTTATGAAAGCCTCCCTGCCGTTTGGTGTCCCAGTTGTGGGTGGTGATAAACACAATCTTTTTCACGGCATGCCCCTAGTCACGGCTATAGAGGTCCCGGGTATAGACCTTTTCTGCCACATCCTGCAGCTGGTCCGTCAGGCGATTTGCCAGAATTACGTCACAGTCAGCCTTAAATCGCTCCAAGGAAGGCTCCACCACACAGCCATTAAATTCATGGAACTGCAAGGTAGGCTCGTACACCACCACCTTAATACCCTTGGCTAGTAGCCGCTCAATAATGCCTTGGATGGCAGAAGAACGGAAATTATCGGAGCCAGCCTTCATGGTGAGGCGGAAGATACCCACTAACCGAGGCTTTTTTGCAAGAATCATAGAAGCAATGTGGTCCTTGCGGGTGTCGTTGGACTCCACAATGGCGGAAATCAGGTTCTCCGGCACATCACGGAAGTTGGCCCGCAGCTGCTTGGTGTCCTTGGGCAGGCAGTAGCCACCGTAGCCAAAGGAGGGATTGTTGTACTGGCCGCCAATTCTGGGGTCAAGACAGACACCGTCGATAATTGCCTTGGTATCCAAGCCCCGCACCTCCGCATAGGTATCCAGCTCATTAAAATATGCCACCCGCAGGGCAAGATAGGTGTTGGCAAACAGCTTCACCGCCTCCGCCTCGGTGCTGTCCATAAACAAGGTGGGAATATCTTTTTTCAAAGCACCGCCCTGCAAAAGAGCGGCAAACTGCTGAGCCTGGGGACAAGTATCTCCAACAATAATGCGAGATGGATATAAATTGTCGTACAAGGCCCGACCTTCTCGTAAGAATTCGGGGGAAAAGATGATTTTAAGCTGGGGAAAACGTTCCCGCATCCTGTGGGTGAATCCCACGGGAATGGTGGACTTGATGATTACCGTAGCACTAGGAGATAGCTCCTGTACCTGGGCTATGACGCTTTCTACAGAAGCAGTGTTAAAGAAGTTTTGCTCCGTGTCGTAGTCCGTGGGAGTGGCAACAATAACAAAGTCGCACTTGTTGTAGGCAAGATTCTTGTCCGTGGTGGCCACCAAGTCCAAGTCCTTGCTTGCAAGATATTCCTGAATTTCTGCATCCACCAAGGGAGATTTTTTGCTATTAATCAAATCCACCTTCTGTTGGTCTATGTCCAGTGCCACCACCCTGTTATGCTGAGCCAAAAGAATTGAATTGGAAAGTCCCACATACCCAGTGCCTACCACAGTAATATTCATTGCACAAACTCCTTCTCCCATTTTACCTGATTTCCTTAGATGTGAAAAGAGAGGAATTTGCATTGATGGGGCTCACCCACGATACTTTAGAGCAAATGGTTATACCACAATATTTTGACAGGAGAAAACCCATGGGACAGACTGCCACCGCTAAAACTTCACAAGAAGCCGACCAAGAAATTGAACTGATTTGTGCCATTATTCGTAACGGCTACCATTTAGGACTGAACAACCACAACAGATTAAGCCCACGGGAGCGCTTCCAGTTTGCCGTAAAGCTGGAAGAAATTTGTGCCATAGCAGAGTGGATGTCTCGCTATGTGGAGATGAGATAGGGAGGAACAGACAACACGAGCAAACCATTTTTTAGCAGAACACTTTGTTGATAAAATCGACATAGTTCCTGTAATTTGTTCAAAAGCATGGTCAATATCTGAACCTTTTAATTCCACCAAGAATATCTCTTCCAGTGTTCCTTCTTTTAGGACAACTGCTACAGACCAGTCACAGCGAGCATTATCTTTGATAAGCCCGCCATCAACCTTTACTTTACAAATACATTTTTGTTGTCCATTATGAGCAATATATTTTCTACCATTCTCTTCACAGATAATTTTAGAGCGACAATCACAACTTTCTACACAGTCAGCAGGAAAGATACTCATAAATTCTGAAACTCCAAGTTGCTGAGGTTTTCGTAATCGCTATTAATCTTGACTGAACAAGCATCAAGAAAGTTAGCGTCAATCTGCTGAATCTCATGATCCTTGATTGAACAAATCTCACCATTATCAATGGCATAAGCACCTACTTTCTCGAACAAGATATGCTGATTGCAGGGAATGATTGAGTCTGTTGCAATTCCTTTATTCATCAATTCCCCAGCATAGATACAATTATTCAAGGTTTCCAAAATATAAGGGCTATGAGTAGTGATAACCAGTTGATTTTCTGGTGAACGATTGGTACATTCCATAAGATAATGCATTACATCCCGTTGAGCGTTAGGAAAAAGATTTTGCTCTGGTTCCTCCACAATATTTACAAAGCAGCTGGTAATGGAAGCAAACAATTCATCTCCAATCCGAGCTATCTTTTCCTTATCACGCTCTGTAAGTTCTGGTACCGATTCTGTATCCCGTACCCCCTTGTATAATCCAGCAGACACAAAGGCTGACAAAAGGCCCACCAAGGAAAAACCTATTGAAGCACCGCCTTGAGCAACCAATCCTGCCAAAGTAGCAACGATGCCAGTTCCCATGGTAGCAATAAGTTCTGTATACTTTTGTTTGATTATGTTACGTTCATTTAAAGATAAAGTTTGTCGCCGATTATCGAAGGTTCCTATGGTCAGCTTGGAAAAGTAATCAGAAACTAATAGCAAAGGCAAGGCTGATTGGATACCACTGGCAGCCTGATGCAATTCCACCACACAATTCCATTGACTGTCTTGAATAAATGAGGTTCGACTTTTGGAATCATAACGATATTCATAAGAACCAAAAGGTAGTTTAAATCCCTTTTCACCCAATGCTAACCGTGATGCATCAAAATCAGACAACAAATCGAATAAGCTTCTCAATAGACCTGTTAAGGAAGCCGACATAGGCACTGCAGAGCAAAAATTCCGCTCGGCTGGAATATAAGATATCTTAGGCATACGGTAGGGAGCCGAAACACTTGCAACACAGGTAAACACACCATTTGTATATGCTAAATGAAATGCTTTTCCCCAATACACCAGCTCTGTATCAGCAGAAAGGTAGGAAACCAAAGAATGGTAGGAAAGACAGGTTTTAAATTCTTCCGTAGTAAAGGTTTCTGGAGAATAATCCCCCCGAGAAAAAGCCTTTTCCAACCACAGGAAGGTAGAAATAACTTTCGCAACAGCGCTTTTTCCCGCTCCCTGTGGTCCAATAAACACTGTAATTTTGTGGAGGGGGATAAACTCATCCTCCACAAATCCCTCGCCAATGGGCCCAAAATGCTTGATACGTATACGTGCCATATCGTCATTATATGGAGTAAGAAACATTTACACAAGCGAGATGGCGGAGGCCAGCCACACCACTAACAAAAATACATTTTCTAGTAAAAATTTGCATTTTGAATTTTCGTGTATTATGATTGAAATAAGGAGGTGAACATGGATAATTTAAAGCGGAGAGTTCCAGAAGACCCTACAAAAATCAATCTCAACCAACAATGGGAAGTTGAGTATTGGACAAAAAAACTGGGGATATCAGCAAGCAAACTTCGTGCAATAGTTGCAAAAGTTGGAATTTACGTTGCTGATGTAAAAAAAGAATTGTCAAGACAATCTAGTCATTCTTTGGGACGATAACATGTTAACCAACCCACAAGTTATAAATACTATAGCCTGTGGGTTTATATCAGTGATTTATGAATTCACTAACACCACAGCAGTTATTTCCGACACCAACAATTTCTTCCTGCTGACGAACCTTCTGTGATTTCTTGTTGGGCCGCTCAAAGAGGTCTGCCATCCCAGCAATTGCTAGGCTCTTCCACTGCGAAATCTGATTCGGATGCATCCCATGCTTTGTGGCAATTTCCTGAATCGTGGCCTCCTCCCTCCCCTTTCCAACACCAGAAAGGTGTTGGGCTGAAATTAACTCAACCTAATCCATTCACCCCACTGTTGGTCAATCTTATCATCGTTAAATTTTATCATCCCTGCATCAGGAGTAAAAGTCATTTCACCAAAAAGTATTTCATCATGTATATAGTAAAAATCAACTCGGACATACTCATACTTTTGAGACATTTTCTTTGCTAGGATTAACATTTGCTCTAATTTTTTAGGTTTGGGAAACGTTTGTTCATAGGGTTTATCCTCATTCAAACTGATATCTGTTTTTTCCCATTGAACCGAATAAATTGACGATGAAATTATATGAGTATTAGATAAACGATCCCCTATAAACTCAATATATTTAGGCTCCCCATGGAAACAATGGAATTTATAATCATGAAGATTACCATCCGTTTCTTCAATAAATTTCTCTGCAATAATTCTTGGTTTGATATATTTATAGTGGAGTTCAAACATACCTGTCACCATAGAAAAGTCCAAAGCTAACCAGTTATTTAATTTTTTTCTTGTTTCCTGAATATCAAGCAAGGCTTTATCTTTTACTATTATGTTCATAGCGGAACCATGAGTACACTTGAGAACAAATTTCTGAGGCAGTATATTAAAATCTATATCTTCTGCCCTCTCCCACACTCCAAGTTGAGGAATAATTTTAATACCAAGAGAACCATACTGCTGTTCAATAATTTTGGGAGCTTCATATTTATCTGATAACAAAGCCTTCTCTTCTGTGGAGTCGTTAAATTTTAACCATTGAAGTTTTTCTGTAAAAGTTTTTGGATTATCTAAATTAGGCTTTTTACCTATGAGATTTTCATAAAAATCAGACAATTCACTCTTCTGCTGCTGGATAGACAAGGAGCTATAATAACGCTGTCTTTGCTTTAACATCCAAAAAGGTGTTTCTTTAATGATACCAAGTTTTTCAAGAATGAGAAAAAATGTATACAAAACTCCGAATTTACGCATGGTATTAATTATTTTATTCACGGTCTACTTCCATTTGAATCAAATATAAATTACACTGAATATTGAATCATTATAGCACAAGGAAGTATTTTTTTCTATGAAGCAAATTGCTATTCTAACTAACTCCGTTTTTACCTGTGGTGGAGAACAAAGAGTGGTGTGTATTCTTGCAAATGCTCTTTCAGAATATAACCAAGTAACAATTTATACAGAAGATTCTCCATCCAATCAAGATAATCCATACAACCTTTCTTCTGCTATACAGATTGAATATTTTCATCCATTCGCAACAAACCTTATAATCAAAGGATTTCGATTTCTCTTTAAACTACCTGGATTTAAAATCCTGAGAAATTATCCTTGGACATGGAAACTAACCCACTACAACAAGAAGCTTGTGTACCGATTACGAGATTCATTACAAGGTAAATATAATACCATCATTGCAGTGTCAGATAGATTTAGTCTTTTATTAGGATTTGCAAAACAAGCAGGCTTACAGGCTCAGACCATTGCATGGGAACACAATTCTTTTGAGTCTTACTTTAGAACAAAAAATCATCGTCTTTGGAAGCAAGAAAGTCTGTTTATTGCGGCAGCAAAAGGTTTTACCCATTGTGTTGTATTAAACGAGGACTATGCAGAAAAATACAAAAAATATCTTGGAGTTGATTGTAAGGTACTGTACAACCCCAAAAGCTTTGTATCCTTAGAAAAAGCCCCATTACAAAATAAAAAAATCATTTGTTGTTGTGTTCTTGATATAGAACCCAAGGGCTTAGATCTATTAATTGAATCATTTGATTTGTTTGTAAAAAATAATAAGGATTGGAAACTCTGTATTGTAGGAGACGGAACAGACAGGCAGAAATTGGAGCAACTTGTCAAAGAAAAGAATTTACAAGCCCATATAGAATTCCTTGGATATAGAAAGGATATTCGTGAATTATTGTTAGATTCTTCTATATTTGTATTACCTTCACGCTGGGAAGGCTTTCCTATGTCTTTAACAGAAGCCTATGAATGTGGCTTACCAACAGTGGCATTTGATATCCCTGCACTTATTCCCTTTAAGAGAAATGAGGCATGCATAGTTTGCCTCCCCTTCGATGTACAAGAATATGCAAATGCATTGTTAAAGCTGGCAGACAACATTGAATTGAGACAAAGCTATGCATCAAAAGCAGGTCAATTTGCCAATCAAATATCCATAGAAAATATCACTCAGCAGTGGCTTGAGATTTTATGAGGAAGATAAATTTTCCTTCAAGGTTCTGGATATCTTATTAAAATCAACGGTATACTCTATTGAGGATTTTTGCAAAAGCTTAAAATTAATAAGAATAGTTTTCACAATAAATTTAAGCTTTTTCATTCCTACATATTTGTACTGAATTTTATAACTCAAATTTGGAGTTATTTTTGCAACATAACTCCATACCTCTTTAAGTGGATGGAAACACTCTTTATGCCAAGGCTTTTCTAAATCACAATAGTGAATTATACAGATCTTATCTGTTGCTGTGGTTACATCAGATGTAAGTTTCTGAGAAAAACCAAAACCTTTTTCATAAAAAATACGTTGGAAATTATATCGGATAGAAAGATATAATAAGTTACCTGACAAAATATAATTCAATGCATCTTGATCATGCTTTTTGCATCTATTTGGATAGTCTTGTATAAATGCCAAAGTTTTATTTTGGATATCATGGGTTCTCCAATAACTTAAATTAATAAGCATAAAGCCTGCATTAAAATAACCTTCTTTTACATTTAACTGTAGTCTCTTAAATTCCTGTTCGTTATCATAGTGGATACAAGGTACAACAGCAGCCCCATAGTTTTCTAAATCAATATCCCACAACTCAGATAGACTATCCACCACAAGCATATCGCCATCTAAATACAAGACTCGTTCAACCGTTGAAGGCAATATAGTTGGAAGTAATATTCTGTAATATGTGGCGATATTAACATAATCACCTTTGCGGATGGGGCAAGAAGCCAAAAGATTCTCGTCTATTTCGTAAAAATGAAAAGTAAATAATTCCTTAGAAACAACATCTTGCAAGAGTTTCTTTAATGATTCTTTTTCTCCTTCACCAGAAAACACAATATGGATTACAAAATGCTCCTTTGGATTAGAAATCTCAATAGATTTTAATAAAACCAAAATTGGGTTAATAAAAAAACGATCGAAACAAAGAACAATATCTTTTGTCATAATGATGACTCCTTAGAAGAAGGTATAACTATAATCTATCATAATAATCATATTATGTAAAATCACATCAAATCGTATTGAGATGATCTTAAGAGTATGATAACATCTCTATATGCCATCGGTATCCCCTTTAGTCTCAATTATTCTTCCTGTATATAATGCTAGTAAATTTTTACCACGTTGTATTGACTCTGTTCTCAAACAAACTCTGACAGATTTCGAATTGATAATCATTGATGATGGTTCTACAGACGATTCAAGCAAAATATGCAAAAGCTATGCAGACAAAGATGCTCGTATCCGTTTTATCAGTCAAGAAAATAAAGGTGTAAGTGCAGCTAGAAATAAGGCATTATCCTTAGCAACAGGAGAATTTATAGGATTTATAGATAGTGATGACTGGATTGATGACAAAATGTTTCAAACATTATATAACAATGCAATCCAAAATAACGTAAACATTTCTATTTGTAATTTATACTTTTCTACTGATACCCAAAACATACAAATGCAAACTTTACCGTATTTTGGACTCTTATCAAAGAAATTGTCCTATAAAATGCTTTTTAATGAAAATGGATTTGGAGGATATTCCTGGACAAAATTAATTAAGAGAGAAATAATTACCACTAATAATATTATTTATGATATACAAGTAAAATATTGTGAAGACTTTTTATTTTTTTTTGACTTATTCAAAATTGTTGATAAAGTATTTTATGATCCAACACCTCTTTATTTTTATTATAGAAATCCTGATTCAGTCACCCAACAAGAAGGCATCACTCCAGCAGCCAAAACAGCAATAACGGGAGTCCAAAAATATATTAAAAAAGAAAAAAATTTGAAAATGAAAATTCATCTTAGAGCCTACCTTGTTTTAAGAGCATTGGGTTTTATAGATCAAACTCCAATAGACAGTGAATCTCCTGAAAAAACAAACTTACAACAAATTTGTAAACAAAATGCTTTTTTCTTTTTCTTAGACACCTATCAGCATCTCGGACGAAAAAAATCCTTTTTTCCCATTTTGTATCCCAAGTTCTATAATTTTATTAAAAAAATCATTCCTTAAAAATCGCAACATCTAATGCTAATTTCCAAAAACTTTAATAGGAAAATTAGTGAATTGAAAATAAATAAGTTTTATAAACTCTCGATTAGTTATCAACTTCATTTTCTTAATTTTCAATAAAGTTTGTTTTATTTTATCTCTCCATAAATTACCTCTTAATTAAGTCCCAAAGAGATTGTCGAGTATACTTAAAAACAAGGGGATTAAGCCAAAGAGTTATCGTAAATAACTTAATCAAAAATGCTTTTGAATAAGAAATATTTTTTCGCAAAAAATAAATACAAGAAATTCTTTTCCACCTTGCAGAAAATTTCACAATTCCTTCAAAAGGTTGATTATCCGAAGTTATTGAAGATTGTTCTTCTAAATGAATAATTTCAGGTCCATCTATCAACAACCTTTTTTTTTCAGCTAACATCAACTGAAACTGTAAATCTGCTTCTTCAGTATATAGCCATATTTTTTCATCATAATAGGCATATTTATCATTCATTAAAAATAAATCAGCTCCAAAAATATAGTCAACATCTCCTACTTTCTTTAAATACACTTTCTTATTTTCAGAAGGGATGGCAATATGCTTCCCGATCAATCCTAAAATAAAAATTTTTAATAAGCCATAATTCATTCTTATAGTATCAATAAGTATAGAGTGAGGTTCAGGAAATCCTGCCCACGATCCCGTTACATTACCATCTTTATCCAACAAATTACATCCCAAAGCACCAATGCTATCTTTCTCTGGAGAATTTTCCCAATAATCATAAAACATCTTTACAGCATTGTTCAAAAGAACAGTATCGCTATTAAGATAAAAGATGTACTTTCCTTTAGCAATAGCAAGTCCACGATTGTTTGCAGTACCAAAACCTAGATTAGCATTATTTTCTATGAGAACAACCTGTGGAAACTCTTGTTTTAACATCTCAATAGAACCATCTACAGAACCATTGTCAGAGACAATAACTTCAAAATTAATTTCTGTAGTATGTTTATAAATGGAAATTAAACAATTTTTGAGTAAGTCTCTTGTATTGTAATTAACAATGATTATTGATACATCCATACTCCCACCTTACCACAAAAAATTGACTTTGGCAAATGGCTTGCATTAAGGTTCCCTTTACAGATACAACAACTGGTATGGCAGAATAGTTGAAGTAATCTGCCAATTATTTTAGTAGGATTGAACAAAAATAAATCAACAGGTATAATATCCGTAATTTTTTTACGGATATTTGACAATTATATAATATAATTATACTAGAGGTGAACCATGTTAAAATCTTTTACAGTGAGTAATTTTAGAGCCTTTGAAAATGCTATAACGATAGATTTTTCTGCAACAGCAAACTATGAATTTAACAAAGAAGCTGTTAAAGATGGCATCGTAAAAACTGGAATTATGTATGGTAAGAACGCCAGTGGAAAATCTTCTCTTGGTCTGGCCATCTTTGATATTGTAGCGAATCTAACTGATAATTTTGTGAATCATGGTAACTATGTAAATTATTCAAATAGGAAAACAAAAGATTTAAGAGTAACGTTTGAATATAAATTTGAATTTGACAATATTGAAATAATTTATTCATATTCAAAAGTAGATATCAGAACAATCATGTCTGAAAAACTTTCAATTGGAGGCAGAACTCTTATTGAATATGATAAAACTGTGAACGAAGACTCTATAATAATTGCATTTACTGGTGCAGAACATGTAAACATAGAACTCAGAAAATTAAATTTCTCAGCATTGAAATTCATAAAATCTAATGTGATTCTTGCTGAAAACGAAGAGAATGCAACCTTTAATAAATTCTATACATTCATAAATAAAATGCTTTTATTTTGGTCATTAGAAACGAGAGAATTTATAGGTTATACGCCGGTTTCTGGCAGTCCAATTTTAGACACCATCATAAAAAGGAATCATTTTGCAGATTTGCAGAAATTCTTCCAAGAAGCAGGTTTTGAAGATGAATTAGCACACAGCCTCATAAATGGTTCTGAAAAACTACTCATAAAGTATTCTGAAAATGAGTCAATAGATTTTGGCTTAGCTTGTTCCTCTGGCATGAGTTCTTTGCTTCTTCTGTATTATTGGTTGGAAGATGTTTCAGATCCAGAATTTTGTCCATCATTTATCTTTATTGATGAATTTGATGCATTCTATCACTATGAACTTTCATATTTTATTATAGAAAAATTAAAATCTTATAACTGTCAGGTTTTGCTCACAACACATAACACTTCAATTTTTACAAATGATTTGCTTCGCCCAGACTGCTATTTCATCTGTTCAAAAGATAAAATTGAAAATGCCCATAACGCAACAGTAAAAGAGTTAAGATTTGGACATAATCTCGAAAAACTTTATCGTGGAGGGACATTCAGCAAATGATACTTTTTATCTTTGAAGGCAAAAAAGCTGAACCTCGTTTGTACAAAACATTAAAAGAACTCTTCCACTTAGAAATACATGAAGAAGAGATTCTCCATTACTATTGTAGCAATATTTTTTCGCTCTATAACACCATCATTCCCATAAAAATTAAGCTGGCTATGAATCCCAAAAGTCCCACCCGGCACTTTTCGGTTCTGTCAAGATACAATATGCCCATTCAGCCTGGCCTTATTGTCAGTCCCTGCGACAAAATCAGAACTATCAATCAAGAAGCATAAGTATTGCCTGTGGAACTTATTTAAATTGGGGAAAGATTCAAAAGAACAGTAACTATCCCGATATCCGATGCTCTTTCCCGTGGCAACAGCAAGGCCGCGATTGTTTTCCCTTCCAAACCCAAGGTTTGCATTATTTTCTATGAGAACTACTTGTGGAAAGTCTTGTTTCAGCATTTCAATGGAACCGTCTACAGAACCATTGTCTGAGACGATGACCTCGAAGTTGATTTCTGTGGTATGTTTGTAAATGGAAATTAAGCAATCCCGCAACAATTCACGATGATGATGGAAACGTCCAATGGTCACACTCCTTTTCTCATTCTACCCTATTTCCCCAGATATGGAAAGAACCCCTAGATTAAATTTGCTGCTCCAGCTTGGGCCCCTTTTACAAAAAAATGAAGCTCTCTCCCGCAAAACACGCAGTTTTTTTTCAACTCCAAGTCTATAATATTTATGTAAGAAAAAAAAACTTGGAGGAAAAATGCTTACAGAAGAAGAATTACAAAAAAAATGGGAAAATCTCACCTTTACCGACGACTTTATCTTTTCACGGGTGATGCACGACGAAACTATTTGTCGCCAAGTGGTGGAGCTCATCCTTGGAGTGCGGATTGGGAAAATCAGCTACCTTTCTGCCCAAGATGAACACAAAACTGATCCAGATTCCATGAGAATCATTATGGATGTGTTTTTGCGAGATGAAAACCGCATTATCACGGTGGAAATGCAGACGGGCCACAAGAAGGAACTTCCCAAACGGAGTCGTTACTACCAAAGCGTTGCAGACGTCAGCACCACCCCTACTGGAGCAAAGTATCGAAGTTTACCAGACAATATTCTTATTTTTATTTGTACCTTTGATCCTTTTAATAGACAACTTCCCCGCTACACCTTTCGGTACACTTGTGACGAAGAGCCTAAACTCAAGCTAAAAGACGGGTCCCTCCGTATCTTTTTGAACACCACTGCAAATCAGCTAGATAACCTTGACCAGAAGCTCCAAGCATTTTATCATTACTTACAGATGGGTGTGGTGGAATCAGAGCTCGCTCAAACAATTTCAGCTAGTATCACCACCTTGAAAAATAACTCACTGGAAAGGAGGCATTACATGACTTGGGCGATAAAAATGGCAGATGCACGATACGACGGTTACGATGAGGGATTTGAAAAAGGTATATCCGTTGGGTTAACCACTGGCAGGGAAGAAGGTATTTCCATTGGGCTGGAACGTGGAGCTTACCAAACCAAGCTGGAGACGGCAAAAATGCTCCTTTCCTATGGTGATTCTTCAGAAAAAGTTGCCATGTGCACCAATCTCCCGCTGGATGTGGTGCAAGGGTTAATACAAGTCCCATAGTACAGAATTGTCCTGACTTGGAGCAATACGTGCAGTTTCTCAAGCTCATAGACAAGGCAAAATCAGATGAACAAGCACAGCCCCGCAAAATTTGCACTAACAGCATAATCTTACGATACTTTAAGAAGACAATGAATCGGCTACACTAGACTAGACAAAAAAATTAAGGGGTCGCACAATGGAGGAATATATGGAAGAGACAAAAAAGCGACCGAGAAGAACTTTCACGGAAGAGTTCAAGAAACAGATGGTGGAATTATACAACGCGGGAAAGCCAAGGGCGGAAATCGTAAAGGAATACGGCCGGACGGTAAAAAAAAACTTGCAGAGGCCGTGCGGCACGAAAAAGATTTGCAGGACGTAAAGGAGGCATTTGAGGAAGGAAAGGAAAATTACGGAGCAAGACAGATAAAAACATCTCTCGCAGGAAAAGGAATCGTAATGTCCAGAAGGAAAATCAGCCGTCTGATGAAAGAACTTGGCTTGGTAAGTGCTTATGGCATACCGAAATACACGAAACCAGGCACAAAATCAGCGGGAACAAACAAAGCTGACGTTTCGAATCTGCTCGGCCGAAATTTCAGCGGCTGGAGCAAAAAGGAAGTCATCGTTTCCGAGAACGCCTATTGACAATGCGCTTGTGGAATCCTTTTACAAGACTGTAAAAAAGGAGTTTGTGCACAAGAGAGAATTTCCAAGTCTGGAAAATCTGAGGCTTCTGTTTGGTGACTGTGTACACTGGTACAACAACATCCGTTTTCACAGCGCAAACGGCAACAAATCGCCTGTCACATACAGGCTTGAAAATACTATGGCACCCCTTAAAAAAGTTGCCTAAAAAGGTGTTGACATTTCAGGCAACTGCACCACCAGTAACATTAGTTAATTCCTTAGGATAATGGGGGCCTATTAACCAATCACCACTATAGTCGTCCGTTGCACTCAAAATTGTACTTCTTGGACTAATACCACAACAGCCTTCCATAACAATCCCCATAGAACCATACAAAGCACAATATGCACTAGTTCGGCACCAATTTCCAATCTTAATTTTCCCACTCAGAATACAAAAATCATCAATACGGACATTGGAACCGATTTCTATGGTCTGGGGAGAATAAATCGATGCGAAACGACTTATCAATACATTTGATCCATAGCTTTTTAGTCCTAGTTGAGCCAATTCTTCTTCGGAATAAAAACTTGTCATATATTTACCTTTCCAACAGTGTGAATAACTAATCAAATTCGTGACAGAATATCATTCAAAGCCTTCATATTATCAGCATCATTAGCTTGATATTTTTCAACCTTCTCTATTATTTCTGAGTTTGCTAACCACACCCAGCCAATTGTAGCAAACTTTTTATTATAAGCAGTAATCAAAATATCATATTCTTTGTATTTTTCAACTTGATCATCAACATAACTTTTATAGTCCCCACAAGAGTAAAAAGCAATTATTTTTTTCCCACATGAAAGAACAGTCTCAAAATCTCCAGAGAGGTCTTCCTTCCTTGGGATTTTCTCCTGTGCTCCCAAATCAATCAGTTTACGATAGACTTGATCAATTACAGTTGTCTTTCCTGTATTACTATCTCCGTATACTACAATAATCTTCTTCATCCTCTCACCACCTCAATCACTCTATCCACAGCTTCATCAATTTCTCTTCCCAGTTAAACAGTGTAAATAATAACTCTCAAAATCCATTATTTACATACGCTCTGGTTAGAACATAGGAAGGTTCATAATATGCACTTGTATTATAATTGTCAATTATTTTACATAAATCGGAATTATATACATTTGTTATTTCATCTACATAATTATCTGAAATAGAATGTATCAACCTTGCATATACATTACCTATTTCAGTTGCAGAAGGAATTTCTTCGCATAAATTTTTATCAACATTTGAAATATCAAAATCCCCAAATTCCAAATTAAAATCATTGATAAAATCTTCTTCCACTTGCAATGGATTTAAGGAATGTAAAACCTGAGCGGAACTTAATAAATGATACAACTTTTCTTTTCCTATTTTATTCACGACATAAGAATTATGTTGCTTAGTTTTTCTTGCAACTCGTTCTATCATATAACAAACAAAAAACAAGTCATTTTGTGTTAAATCTTCATCTTCAAAGTATTTATTTTTCATAAAAAATAACTCCTCATAAAAGATAAAGACTCCAAAGAAAATGCTGTACAAAAAACTATTTGATGTGTGGGATGTCTAAATTTCGCTAACTCCCAAAATGCTTCCCTTGAAATATTTTTAGAAAGATAATCTTCAACATAATTCCAAATTGTGTCATCAGCCATGGGCCCTTCCACAATATCATAGTTATGTTCTATTCCATTTCTGCTACTAGCAATAAAATCCAACCACTCATCATTCATATTATCAAATTTTTTGATTTTTAGCCCATTGTTTTCTGAATAGGAATAAACATTTACACAGTGAGTATTTTTTTTCGTTAAAGCCCATCGCACAGCTTGTTTTTCCATTTTCGTACAATAAAAACCATACCCAAAGTCTTTATAAAAACCTTGAACGAGAATCTTCGGACTTTTTACTATTTGATTGCTTCCATGAAATATTTCAACCATATTTTTTTCCTCTCACCACCTCAATCACTCTATCCACAGCTTCATCTGGCAAACATTTCTATTTTTTCTCATACTTTGTAACATCAACAGGGTTTAATACCATTTGCAAGGATGCAGTGACAGAAGGATTTTCGGTATTAATATATGTAAGTTGATATTTTTTTATTAATGGAGTAATAAATTCGTCAGCCCAAGAAGGAGCAAGAACTTTTACATTTTTAAAATCAAGTATAATCTCCTCATCTTTTATTTCTGAGAATATATACGCTTCTGCCTTTAATAGGTCTTCCCTTCCAGAAGTTCGAGACATTAACATATTTCCAAAATTTGCCATATCTAGAATCATTTTACTTTCTCCTCAAAATACAAAAGCACCCATTATAATTCTGTGATGCACTACCAAAACTATAGCCACTCTTATCTATTAAACAATAGGCATCTCCACTATAACTAACTCAAGATTCTGATATGTCTGGTTGAGAATACTTTCAATAGCTTCTCGGAGAAACTGTGCCTTGTAAGCTGGTAAACAAAACTAAATAGAGGTTCTTGTCTTGACATACACCCACCTTATCACAAAAAAATGACTTTGGCAAATTGAGGATGAATCCACTGATGTATAAAAATTATCCTACACCCTTAATCATACTCAAAGTTTTTCTCTATCACCACTTGAATTTTTATTAATATTGTTACCCATACTACTTTTTCATCCATCTTAGTTTACGCTTAATAATCTGAACTATTTTAATAAGTTTTCGGCTTCCTTCAATAATATTTTCTTGCATCCTAATAGTATCTTTGTATAACACAATATCTTTTACATATTCTTGATATATATCTGAATGGTTTATATATATCTGTCTGTACAGGAATTCTTTTTTTTCTGTGGCGGTTGTCACTAACATCGAATTTTCGGAGAAACGATAATGGAATAGAATTTCGGGTATTCTATATACATGATCCTCAGGTTTTAATAGTGACAGCCAGAAATCCCAGTCTTCATAACCACCTTTCATATTTACATTATAACCGACTGTTTTATCATAGTCTTCTCTTTTATAAAGAGCTGAACAGAAAATACAGTTACGCCATATTTCGTTTTTATAACTATATTCAGGAAGATCCCAATACTCTTGCTTCTGACCAAAACGATCTGCTAGGCAATAAACCAACTTAGTATCGGGTCTTTTCTGGAAATAATCAACAGCCTTTGCAATATATGTTGATTCAATCTTATCATCACTATCTAAAGGTAAAATAAAATACCCCTCGGAAGCTGCAATACCATTATTTCGAGCCATTGCTAAACCTTGGTTTTCCTGTGACACCAATTTAAATCTTTTGTCACGAAGAATAAAAGAATTTGCAACTTCTATAGTATTATCTGGAGAACCATCATCTACAATAATACATTCCCAATTATTGTATGTTTGATTTAGGATGGAATTTAACGTTTCCGGCAGAAAATGAGCCTGCTTATAACATGGTACAATAACAGAAACCAAAGGGTCATTCATTCTACATCTCCTACTATAATTTAAGCCTCAATATATTTAGGCTTTGTCGAATCAACCACAACATTTCTACATCATTTACAAGAAAGAATCAATCAATAGGGGCAACAAACAGTTAGATTTACAGAGTATCACGAGATTTGAAATTGGGCTGGGGACACCTTCTCCTACCCTCTCTTCAACCACTTGCGTTCAAAAACCAATTTGAAAACCAATGGGAATCTTACAAGAAATAGCTTCAATCTGATTTTACACGTTTTTTCTGAATCGGGAATTAATTTTCCATATTTAATAATATTGTCTCTATTCCTTTCTATGTTCGCCTTAGAAAACAAACCAATAATCCTACGTTCTTCATCCAGGGCTTGTTTCATAGCATAATATTGAGCTAATTTTTCACCTTCATAATATTTTTGTGCAAAAAAAAGCTGTATATCTTCAGTACTTTTTACAAATGCAGCTCGTTTTTGGGGATCTTGACTATGACTGGCACTTCCATCAAGAGAACGATATGCAGCCATCTTTTTATTTTGGAAGACCAATCTGCTATTCTGGGAAAACCATAACCACATTGGGTAGTCTTCCATTAACCATCCTTTTTCCAAGGGGTTTACATCCTTTATATATTCTGTAACTAAATTATTTCTCATACATATAGTTACCGCAGGGATACCGTTTCCTCTTAGTAGAGCTTCAAAAGATTCTTTTTTTTCGCCTGCAATTTCACTTTTTTTCTTTTCATCTCTCCCATCAATATACTGAACAACACCATAGCACATTCCCACATCTGGATTATTTTCCATATACTTTATCTGGGTCTTCACCTTTCCAGGCAGCCAGTAATCATCCCCTGCACACTCCATAATATATTTACCCTGACAATGAGCTATAACATTAAAATAATTTTTGATAAGTCCTTTGTTTGGATTATTATACAAGGGTTTAATTATATTAGGATATTTTTCTACATATTCTTCAATAATTTTTTTTGTGCCATCCTGAGAACAATCTTCTCCCACAATAATTTCATAAGGATAGTTGTGTTTTTGAGATAGAATACTATCCAGTGTTTGAGCTATATATTCTTCTTGGTTGTAGGTTATTACCGCTACCGAAAGCATTATTTCTTGCATTGTCTTTTAAATCTCCGAATTAATATTTCTTTCAACCCGATTCTTTTTTCCAATTGAATTACGGAAAAAACACAGATTACTCCAGTCAACAAAATTGAAATGATGATACTCAATAGAGAGGAACTAAAGGATAACAGAAAAATTATTGATACCCCAATACCAGAAATCACTGTCAATATAAAATATGCTCTAGACATAATATATTTGTACCTTATTTTACATACAAGAAAAATTACAATATAATAAATTACATACATCAACACAAAAGAACAAGCAAGTCCTCTTAAGCCCCAAAAATAATATCCCAAACAATTTAGAATGACCTTTAAAATATTCGTGATGATTCCTTCAAAAAATAAATAAATTTTTTTATCTCCCTTTGCGAAGGAAACATATCCAAAACAAAACGATATGACTTGAAAAAACATACCAAAGCCAATAATTCTAACAAAAGAAGTAATTACTATAAACTCAGAAGAAAGCAATAGCCTTATCAGCACTGGTGCAGAAAGAATCATGATTGATAACAGGGGAAAAGCAAATAATACAATAATTTCTCCCTGTTGATTCACCGTTTCATTAACTTCTTCTACATTATGAGCAACAGCAGACAATCGAGGGAAATAATCCGTTGCCATAGCAGAAAATAACAATCCTATGTACCTATTGGTTATACTCATACCGGCATTGTACAAGCCAATATCAGACAAGGAACCAACACTTGATATAAAAGCATCAATTGTATAAGTAGATAAATTACCAATCAAAGCTGCTACAACCAAAGGTAAACCTAATGATACAAATTCCTTAAAAATATTTTTCCTTTGTTCATAAGAAAACTGATGTACCCTAGCTCTATGGAAAATTTTTTTTAGTGAAAAATGAAAATAAATTACAGAAATTAAAGGACTAATCAGAATTACAGGTATAATTGCTCTTTTTCCAAACAAAAAATATAGAACTACAGAGCATACCATTCCACCAAGCAGAACAATAACATTTCCCTTTGCAATACATTTTAATTCTCTCAATCCTTGGAAGATAGAACTTAATCCTCCACTATATAGAGAAAAATAAACATAAAAAGACAAAAGCAAGTAAGATAAAATATATTCATTAGAAGAAAATGAGATATAACTTAATAAAGGTGCCAGTAAGCAAGTTAAAAGCATTCCTCCCAAGGCAATAAATTTAAAAATAGACTGAGAAATACGTACATAGTTTAAATAAGAATCATCTTCTTTATTCAATGATGCAATATATTTTACACAACTTGTGGTACACCCCAACCCAGCAATAGTAATAACCATTGCCAAGCTACTGGTCAACAGACCAGACAACCCCATTCCTTCAGCACCAATAAATTGTGCTGTTGTTTTTCCCCGAATAAGAGAAACAAGAATTTGAAAAAACTGGACACCTCCAAATAAGAAGGTTCCTTTGAATATAGTTTGGTATCCAGATTTGGCATTCATAAAATCTTACTTGAGAAACTCCCATCGTCTACTGTATTTTCTTAAAACAATATACTTTTTTTTATTTAATTCGTTTTAAATTATACCAGCCCAAAGAAAAATGTCAACCGTAAAAAACGTCTAAGGTTTGAGGCAATATATGGTTCATGGTTGTAGGCAATACAGCAACCTGAAAAAGGGGAGATTATATATCCCCTTGTCTTTTATAGTTACATCATAAAGGGGCTCAGTTTTTTTGCAAGAGAAAAATAGTAACTACCGCTCTTTTATACTTGTCTTTTGTTTGAGTTATATATAGATTAGAGAATAAGATTAGTTTTTTTAACTAATAAAAGCCTACGTTGGCTTTATGTTGGATATAAGACAGGTTATACCACCTAAACCGAGGAGGATTGTATGCAGAGTATAGCTCGTGCCCAATTCATTGTTGACGGCAACTATACCAGAAAGGGCTTTGCCCACCTAGCAATGCATGGTGTCGAGGACAATCATTACACCATGGACTTTTTGGCCTTGACACAGTATGTGGCCTCCCTCATAGAGATAGAAACAGGCTTGCGCTGTGTGTATTGTGAAAAAAAAGTGTACATGGGAACGAATTCCCAAACAGATTTAGAGAACCAGTCTTACTACCGTGCCTTGGACGAGGCTGGCTTTATTCGCTCAACCTTTAACCTTCGCTGCGTAGAGGGACAGGGTTCCTACCCTGCTCTAAAGGAAGATGCCGTAGACACCACCATTGCCTTTGAGGTGGCAAAAACCTTTTATGGCAAGCCCATTGAAGAGCGATTCAATGTTCTGGTGTTGTATGCTGGGGATGGAGATTTAGTTCCAGTGGTACAAGGTTTGCAGGCAGAGGGGGTACGGGTTTTTGTTGTTTACTATGACTTTAAAACACCCACTGCTACAACGCGGGCTTCCCAAGCATTATTAGAGGCAGCCGACAAAGTTATCAGCATCTCCAGCCTCCTAGATGAGCGCGTGTCCAAGCAAATCAAGTCCATTTTCCGCTACAGCGAACCACCAAGTCTTTCCACCGTAGATGCAATAAGTGTCTGGATAGAATCTGAGCGAGAGGAAAAGACTCGGAAGCCAGCCCCCTTTGTCCTCACCAAAGAAATTTTGGAAGAACAGATTGCAGAATGTCGTCAGGATGGGGAAGGATGGGTACTCGGTGCCCAGTTGGGGAAACAGATAGAACAGGTGATGGGATGCAAGCTTCCAGTAAAATTGCGTCCAGAACTGGAAAAATATCCTAATGTATTTGAAACCAAGGACTCTCCTGCTTTCAGTGTTCGTATCCGAAAAGACACTGCCAATCAAAAACAGAGATCTAAGGTTGTCGTTGTAAAGAAAAAAAAGGAGGATGGATAACATGAGGGTATAAGTCCGGGCAACCGGCTGGAAGCCACCAGAACAAGGGCAGGACCTAGGGGAAACGGTTATAGTATATTCCTATATCCCTTCTTCTATTAGAATACAGAGTGTGCAGAGCAGTATACAATCTATACGAGTCTCTGAAACCAGATTGAAATGGAGTTTCCGATATGAAAAGCACGTTCAATCACAACTTATTTAATAGTATAGGAGAAAGCCTATGAACTTAAATAACTTATTAAACACAAATCCTGAGTATAAGGAAGGGAACCTTCCTATTGCTCTCTATAAAAATAATATGCAGGCAAGTAAGGGAAATACTGAATCTTACTATGCTCGTGTTATTTCCAGAGGGACTTGTACCTTGGAAAATCTTGCAGATGACTTGGTGCTGGCAAAGAATGACTTTGGCTTGTCAACTTCCCAATTGGTGGCCATAGCAAAGGCATTCAATGCGGCAAAGCTGGCAAGAATCAGCGAAGGCTTTACTGTGGACGATGGAGTTGCACGAACGAGTGCAAAGGTTGAAGGCTCATTCCTTTCCGAGAATGACACCTTTGATGCAGAGCGCCATACGGTAAGCCTTGCTGTAAGTCCAGTGGCCAAGGCAAAGTCTCAGTTCTCACAGCTACGGCCAGTAATCAGACAAGGAAATTCCAGCCACCCTACTATCATGGCTGTGTACGACTTGGAATCCCAAGGAGGAGAAATCCTTTCCAAGGGTGGTTTCTTGGAGATAACAGGAACCAAGATTATGATTATTGGTGATCATGGAGATGTGGGGCTGTATTTTGAAAATCAAGATGAACCTGACAATACGGTAAAACTTACTGCCGACAAATTGGGAACCAATACCTCTACCCGCATTGCCTGTGTTGTTCCCGCTACCCTTGAGGCAGGAAATTACAAGGTACGGGTAACAACTCAGTTCCTGACCTCTAAAACACAGAGAAAAGAACCACAAAGTTTTACCTTTAATACTATTTTCACGGTGGTATAAGGTACAGACTTCTTAAAACTTGGCTGGCATTCCTTGGAATGCCAGTCTTTTTTATCACGTTTACTTACCTGAAAATTGCTGGCTTAGTTAACTTTAAAATCACTAGCTTAGTATTTTTAAAATTACTGGCTTATTATTTTAAAAATAGTAGTCGTTTCTTCTGAAAATTCTAGTCGTTCTTCTGGATGATAACGACTAGTAGCCCTAAAGTCGAGTTTTAATTCTAGGAAAAGATTTCAGTCTACATTCCAGGA
>JAEDCN010000047.1 GCA_016294105.1 Treponema sp. | reverse complement strand
CTGGTGGATCCTCCAAATGTGTATGGCATTGGCGGCACTGTTCTCTATCATCGTGGCGGCAAGCATGGCCTACAAGATGATGGTGAAGAACGAACCGTTGGACGTGATGAAACTGTTCAAGCCCTTGGTGGTGAGCATCATCCTCTGTTGGTGGTACCCACCTGCTGACACAGGCATGACCAACAGCGGCAGCAGCTGGTGCGTATTGGATTTTCTATCCTATATTCCCAATTGCATCGGCAGTTACACCCACGACCTCTATGAGGCAGAGGCGACCCAAATTTCCGACAAGTTTGAGGAGGTGCAGCAGTTGGTATATGTCAGGGACTCGATGTACACTGACCTCCAGGCACAGGCAGACGTGGCGCATAAGGGCACATCAGACCCCAACCTGATAGAGGCGACGATGGAGCAGACGGGCGTGGACGAAGTGACCAACATGGAGAAGGATGCCAGCAAACTGTGGTTCACCTCACTGACGGCAGGGGCCGTGGTGGGCATCGACAAGATAGTGATGCTGATAGCCCTGATCGTGTTCCGCATCGGTTGGTGGGCGACGATATACTGTCAGCAGATATTGCTCGGAATGCTCACTATATTCGGTCCAATACAATGGGCATTTTCGTTGCTGCCCAAGTGGGAAGGAGCGTGGGCGAAGTGGCTAACCCGTTATTTGACAGTTCATTTCTACGGAGCCATGCTCTACTTCGTAGGTTATTTTTATAACTTAACTCATTCTGTATCAGTCAGATTATACTCCAATATACAGCACCTGCAACAAACCTGCACCAAAATAGCAATAAAAAAATCAAATGAAGGTGGTGCGAGGGCATATTGGCAGGTCGGAATTGAAAAAATGAATGTTTTCCTTTTTCGTTTGTCCTCTCATCTTTCTCTTGTTTGGAGTTGCTTTCTCTCTAATTTTTGTCCTCGGATTTCATCAGATTTCGGTCTCGTCATCTGGCACGAAGTTGCGATGTTTGATATATTTTCAAATCGAAGATAAAATCATTCTTTGGCATTTTTAAGTATGATTATTGGCTTATAATCATACTCAAATGATAATTACAATTAAATTCAGTCTTCTATTCGATATAAGATTGCATTGCGCTGATATAACCATAGTAACTTTGCTTTTGCCGGACTGATGTTCTTGGGCAGATGTGGACAGTTGTTCCTTATCGGAGTGGCTTATACACCTCCAGACATCATCAAGGTACATAGACATATATATATTCACTAAAAATAATTGCGTATGACACAACAAGTACAAAGTAACAAGGAGGCAAACCTCAGCAAGCAGGTTGCCGAACTCCAGGGGCGAGTCCAGTCCTTGGAGCAGCTTCTCCATCAGGGGAAGGATGTGCTGACCTTGGAAGAGGCTGCCAAGTTCATGGGCATTGCCCGCAGTTCTCTCTACAAGATGACCCACGAGCAGACCATCCCGTTCTACAAGCCGAATGGCAAGATGATCTTCTTCGAGAAGTCAGACCTCTTGGCATGGGTACGGAAGAACCGTGTGTCCTCTGAGGCGGAGATTTCCGAGGAGGCAGAACGAATCATTCAGCGTCTCGCCACCAAATAGACTGGAGTATGGCAGAATACGAGGACAAGCAGAAACTGGCAGTAGAGCTGGCTGTCCACTGGGCAAAGACTGGGCTAAGGCAATTCTCCATGCGTGATGCAGTCAATGATTATATGAAGGAGGTAGGTGCGAACAAAGCCATAACGGATGAGAGCATCATTGACAGGAGAAGAATCTGTGCGCAGCAGCTCACCATCAGGAGTATCGCTTTCCTAAGCAAGGATGAATTGCATAAGGTGGAACAGGAATTAAAGAGGATAGCTGAGGACGATGCGCCCAAGCAACAATTGGGCTGGCATAGATGACATTTCCCTTTCTTCCCTCTGTTTGGAACAACAACATTTATCGATTTCAAAGGTTGAAAGGTTAATAACCTTAATGCCGAAAGAATAATAATCCTAACGCTGCAAGGTTAATCACCCTATCAGGTATGAAGCCGTATTACAACGAAAGGACAGCAGAATAAAACGTTCCATCTTTCCACTTCTCTTAGCCAGTTAGCTCCAACGGAACAGCAATCATATTGCCCTTTGTACACAGATACTGTACCAATCTTGAAAATGTGGAATGCCCACGGAATTTATTATTAACCAAATTTCAAACCAGGGACGGCATGGCAGGAACACCATGCGCAAGAAGCAAGGCACATCTGTCTGCCGTTCCTTTTTCTCTTTACTGAATATGCAAAGCAACAACAACGAGGCAGCAATTCTGCCTATTGACTCCTTTCTGGAGAAGTCATTTCCCTTTACAGACATCACGCTTCATCTTTCAGCGGATGCAATTACATTCCTTATGGGGACAACAAAAGGACGGCTTAACCTCATGTACTATCTGTACATCCTCCACACTATGACCATCGGTGACAAGTCGCAAATGGTGCGAGGTATCCGTGTCGATACAGGCACCTGCCAATGTTCGCTCTCGGTATCTTCCCTTGAAGAAGTATGGGGTATCAAGCGCAAGCAGGGGCGTAACCTGCTCGACAAGATGGAACAGCTCGGACTTATCAGCCGCTCGTCTGATTTCGTCACCTCCATTGTAGATGTCGTGAGTGTGCAGGATGGTCATGCCATGGGACAGGTGTTCACAAATCCCAACCGTCTTCTCCTTGCTGAGAGGAATCAGACTTCTCCAGTTTTATCACCACCAGTCCAATCCGTACAAGGTGCAGATACGGCCACTGTCATCATGGAGACACCAGAAAAGCCTCAGACGGCTATTATAACCTCTTCCGAGGTAACTATACCCTCCAAGGCTGTAAAGATGCCTCAGAGCCTCTTTGATTTCGCTGACGAAGACGGAACTGTTGTTCCTTATGGGCAGCATGAGTAGGATGGTCGGGCGCGCAGAGCTTGCTCCACGGCCCAACTGATTAAGTGGGGGCATAACACAATATGCCCGTTCACCTCTGCGAGGTTCTGGGCGGCACAGCAACGGTCTCATGCCCCACATGTTCCCGTGCCTGCCATGCCAGCCTATCGCCTAGGACATGGATGAATGCCCCACTACCCCTAAACAATACAAGAAAAGGAATGTCTCACGATCCATAGGCATGGAACGTGAGGACATCCCCAATGTAGAACTATAACGTAACAGAACAGAAATATGAGTAATGAACCAAAAGGTGCGATGCACTTTGAGGGCAGAAAGTCCATCGGAGCGATGGAGGCAGCCGAGAACCAGCGCAGGTGGGACGAGAAGCACTATCAGACAGTGAACAAGAAACCGCTGCATTGGTACGACATCACCCGTGCGCATCTCAATTTTGAGGTTGCCAAGGGTGGTATTATCCAAAAGATAGGAACATCAAAACCTGTTGAGGAACGTTTCAAGGAGAGGTTGGAGGAACTGGGCGTGAAGCCTAACCCGGAGGTAAAGAAGAACAACCCAGCAGCTGCGAAGATGTCCAACCAGATTGTGGAGTTCGTTTTCAGCGGTGACCACGAAGTAATGAACATGATGGCATTCGGCAATCAGGCTGTCGATTTCGAGCGTGACGGAACAGCGGACAACAGCCACATCCAGCGAATGAATGAAATCGAGCAATGGGCTATCGACCTCTATGACTGGATGGCAAAGAAGTATGGTGAAGAGAACATCATCGGATTTGATGTGCATCTTGACGAGACTACGGCACATTGCCATGCGACCATCATTCCTGTTGTGATGAGAACAGAAAAGAAGACTGGCAGGGAACGACCTGTGGTTTCATACAAAGGGCTGTTCGGCAAGGACAAGGCAACAGGACAGGAGATTATGAAGCAGCTGCACACGGAACTCTACGAACAGGTGAACAGCCAATATGGATTGATGCGTGGCGACCCTGTGGAGATTTCGGGCGCACAGCATAAAGACAAAGTGCAGATGTACTATCAGTTGAAGCGGGAGTTGCCGGAGTTGGAAAACCGAGCCATTGAGCTTAGAATCTTTATCAGCAAGTTGGAACTGCAATACAATGGACTTAGCCATCAGATTGAATCCTTGAAGCAGGACTTGGAGAACAAGAAAATCACTCTGGATGAATATGAGGAACGAACATCAGAACTGATGAAGCAGAAGATTGCCTTGGGTGACAAAATCCGTGACCGCAAGAGCCGACTCATGCAATGTGAGAACCAGATTGCATCGCTTCGCCAGCGGCAGGCTAATGCTGAGGTAGCGGTGAGACAAGCGGCAAATAATGTGGAAAGGATGAAGGAGGCACAACTGGGCAATTCAGTCATGATGGTCAAAGGGGCAATCTTCGATGAACTGCTTTCTGGCTTGCGAACATTCCTGGAGAATATGCCGAAGCCAACTGCCTATGCTTTGCAGAGTGTGCAGGGAACTATCGTTGAAGACCTGTTTGACGGCTCTCTTGGTGATGTCATTTCCAGTGCCGCAGGGATGGTGGCAGCCGCCATCGGTGATGCTACCACTCCCATGTATTCAGGTGGTGGTGGCGGTTCGTCGTCTGATGACAAACCAAAGAAAGATGAAGATGAGGACTGGTGGAGGTTTGCCCATCGTGCCGCCAGATATGCCAGCAGGAACAAACCTTCCAAGTCTGCTACTCGGGGCCCGAGAAGATAGGGATCAACCGCTTCCAATGCTCTATGCAGGGGAAAGGGTCGTACAGGGTAAACAGCCCTCGGAAGTACGAGACCTTTTCCCCTTTTCTTATAGCTTCCGTTGCCATCTCTTTCACTCCCTGCTGTTCTGCAAGTGCGGTCAGTTGCCGTTCCATCCGTTCACGTCTCTTAGAGAAATGGTCTATGGAATAAAGGCGCAAGGCTTCAAACGCATCGTTCTTGCCATTGTTGCGATACAGTTCCAACAGGTCATCGTAGGCATCAGGTTCCCACGGATGATGACCGATAAGGAACAGATAGTATTGTTCCGCTACCACAAATCCTTGCTTCTTCTCAACATCCCTACAATATGCGAGTGTGTCTGCCAGCCTGTTCAGGTAATCACTGATTTCCATGTCCGCATCAGCAGGGATTTTGTCTTCGTTATCACCCTCATAAAAGTCAAATGGAGGAAGACTGGCACAATACTCATCATAGCGTTCTCCGAGAGTCGGGTGCTTGATATTCGTTGGAAACGTGAGAACGAAAGGTTTCTTTTGCTGTTCCTTTTTCTCGCCTTTGGGCAAATCTGCTGTTTTCGGGTTGGATGGACAAATCTTTAGCTCTTTCGGATTTTGCTGTTCCTTCACACCTCCTGTTCCCATCACCATTCCTATGGTAACACCAGGGTATGCCTTTCCATTACTGGCCGTAAACTTCTTCTCATTTGGATTGGAAGTGAGAACAACTTGTGTCTGATGGTACTTGCCTCCGATAACAAGCACAGGCATCTTCTTATCCACGTATTTGGCAAGACTAGCTGGCTCGTCATGCATGAGCGTGGGCAGAACAGGAGAGGATTTTCTTTTCCCCTGTTCCTTGTGCTGCTCATCAGCTTCGTATTTCTTCTTGTTGCCAAATAACTTGCTTAAAATGCCCATACTCAATATACAATGTGTTTTTTATTTGCAAAGTTACAACCTTTATTCCACATATAGTGATTCTTCTCAGACATCAGCTATAATCAACGTTAAATCAAACATTATTTAGGCTTATTTTCACCTTCCTGATAGGTGGTGGTAGCCTATAATGAAGGTCAACCATAATTTTTATTTTAGATTTTTATCGGTTTGACTTAACCGATTGAAGAATAAACTTTTAGCGAATTATTTGAGAAATAGAGGTAACGATTTAGCAACTGTGCGAATTTCAGCGTTTTGCGTTGCTATGCTGTCAAATAACTCTCTTATGTGCAAAGATACGAATTTTCTCAAAAATAGAAAATGTGTATGAATGTTTTTCTTGTTTATATAGTCTCTAATTTATAATGTTAGTATTTACAACTGATTATTAATCAATAATTTACGAGCAGTAAATCGGAAATATGGTCGTAATCTTTAATCGTGTATTCTAAAGGGAGAAGATTTTAAAACAGTAAACATCAAATCTTCCTGCGACTATATACCACCTCTATTATGCCGTTGTATTTCTTGGTACGAATCATTTCCAAGTCAATTTTCTTATCGGTAGCACCAAACAGCCTTGTGCCGTTACCGAGAAGAACCGGTATAATCGCCAGATGATAAATGTCTATTTGATTGTTTGCGATGAGTTGTTGCGCCACTTCTGCACCTCCGCAAATCCACACATCTTTACCCGATTCCTGTTTCAACTCCTCTACCAGTTGGCATACATCCATATTCCTGAAACGGATATTTTCTGTGCCCTCTTCTTCACTGTGATGAGTCAATACATAGGTCATCGCTTCCCCGTAGGGCCATTGGTCGGGAGAAAGTTCGGTCACAATTTGGTCGTAGGTTCTCTTTCCCATAATGACCGTGTCCACACCACTGAAGAATGGAGTAAAGGTGTCTTCCATCTCCACGTTTTTATCTTGTCCGCTTATCCATTCAACGGAACCTTCGCTGTCAGCGATATAGCCATCCAGACTGACGGCAATATAAAGGATTACTTTTCTCATAGGTGTATTATTGTAAAAGAGGCAGCACCATTTCAAACGGTTTATTTATTGTAGGGATATTCTTGCTTTTGCTTGCTTTACCCTTTGGCTTTAAGCAATTCTTCAATCCGACCTTTCATAAACCCGGTAAGCGCGAGCGTTTCATTTTCCATTGTTTCCCATTCGTCAGACAGGTTTCCCAAATAGGCTTCCTTTGCCGTTTTCAACAGGGAAGAAAAGGTTTCCGGCAATTGGGGAATCACCCACTCCGCAGCAACATCTTTCGTTGTCACGTCTTCGGTTTCTAATGTAAACCACATGCGGGATAGCGTCAATAGCACATTTCTTTCATCTCCCTTAACATTGGAAATCAAACCGGGTAGAGAAAATTGAATAGCCTTTTGTATTTCGCGGAACGGAATCGGGAGAATAAGTTGTTTGCAATCTGCGCCCTTCAGCGTCATACTACTTTTTCTCGCCTGCCATAATAGAATCGCTATATCAGGGTCGAAACACGCCTGCGGAATCATTCCGGCTTCCATCTCTTTCCGAAGCCACTCCCCATACATATACTCGCATTTGGGCGGAAACTGCCACGGAATAATGTCTTTTTGATGGATGACAGTTATCTCCAATGGTCTTTTTTCGGCGCAACCTACGAAGCCGGAAATTTCCAATAATTGCTTGGTCAACTCCTTTTTCGTTGACAGATTCAATTCTTGTCTGGTTATTATCAATATATCTATGTCACTGTCCGGACGCAATTTATTCATTGTCGCAGAGCCATATAAATACATTCCCAATATCTGCCCCTGCAATAGGGTTTCTGCTATGGAAACGACTTGCTTCACTTGTTGTGGGATTTCATTCCGATTGTTCATTGTATTTTCCATATAGATTTGTTTCCTTTATTCTTTGATTAATACAACAGCGTCAAATGCCAGTTCCAAGGCGGTGGATACACTTGCTTTTCCCCACTTCCGTTCTTGGTATTTATGAGGATTCGAGAGCGTGTCGGCTGTAAAAAGCAACATAGCCCATATTACTTCTCTAAATTCTGCACATGCAGCCAGTGCAGAACATTCCATTTCCACTACTTGACAGCCTTCCTCTTTGCGGTATTGCACCATTTCCAGTGTTTCTCGATAAAAACCGTCTGTTGTCCATGTCTTGACTTCCAAATATGGGATTTTCTTTTGATTTAAAGCAAATTTGATTGCACTTATTCCTGCTGTTGAAATCTTTATGTCTCTGGATGGCGGAAGATAATGGTAAGAAGTTCCCTCATCTCTCAATGCAGAAACGGGTATTAAGAATCTGTTCTCCGGAATATCTTCCAATACACCGCAGGAACCGACAGAAATAATTTCTGTCACACCTCCTGCTATTAAATACTCTAAAATCTGGACAGCAGCAGCACTCCCAACCGGAGCCGGACATAAACATATCCTTTCCTGATTATGAAAGCATTCATAGATGGGATATAATTTTGTTGCACTCTCAAATTCATCTATCTGTATTCCACTGTGGGCATGTGCATACTTTTCCACTTCATCCCCCAAAAATGCAAATACGGCTTTTTTAGGGAAGTGCTTTTTCCCATTTCCCGGCTGAAAGATTGCTTTTGATGCGGTATCGTATTCCAAAATAGGATAATCGTGCTTTACTAATGCCATACTATCATCTCCAATAAAAATTTTCTTTCTCACATTTTCTGCATCTATTTTTTGCAAAGTTACTTTTTTCATTTGGCTATACATCAATAAACTCTTAGTATTTTGAGTATATTTTTTCGTGAAGCTATCTTTTATCTTC
>JAEDCN010000026.1 GCA_016294105.1 Treponema sp. | reverse complement strand
ACATATCTTTCTACAGGAATCCCTATTTCTGGAAAAATTGCCAAATCTTCATAGGTTTCTACAATTTTCTCTACAGTATTATGGGCTGCAATAGGATTCTGCAATTCATTTTCGATGTAGTTTTTTATTTCGAATAAATCTTGTGCCGCCTGTGGTGAAACTTCTACAGTAAACATCAGAGTCCTACCATCTCACGAACATTTTTTGTACTAAGCCACCCCTTTTCCTTTGCAGAATCTTCTCCTTTTTTAAGTTCAGCAAATAAAGTTCTTGTGGCTGTAAGTTTTTCATAATCCTTTATTGAGATCACCGCATAGCAACCTCGTCCATTTTTTGTGAGAAAAACAGGAGATTCATCTGCTACATCCTGCAGAACTTCATTATAATTTCGCAAATCTGAAACTGGTTTTATTGTAATCATAAACACCCCTTAAAAGTTTCGTAATATATTACGAATTATATTATGCAGTATTTTGTAAAACATTCAAGACATAAAAAAACGCGGCTTGACCGCGTTTTCAATTCATTTATTTGTTGGGTATACTTTTTAGCGCGTTTTTTAAGGCTCCTTTCATATCACCTTTTAAATCCATCCCCATACCATAGGTACCCTTTGCAAGAACATATTCTTCTTCTGTTTTTACATCTACAAGTAAAAGAGTTACTACAGATTGAATTTCACTTGATTCACAACCACCATAAAGTAAAAATAAAGAAAATATTTTTTTCATTTTTCCTCCAAAAGCGCCCCAGTGCGGGCGTCTACATAACTAGCGTTTTAAACCGTACAAACGGTTTTGCGCATCGCGCAAAATTGGCGCAAAAGTTGCGGTGGCGTAAAGCCACGAAGAGCAACTTTTGTGACAAAGTTTTTATCGGTTTTGAAAACCATGTTATGTGTTTATTTTCTTATAACTCAAAAGCTTGTCCAGATTGTAATTGTTGCTGAAAATCAGCAAATGCAACAAATGGACTCGTAGTTACAACTTTTGAAAGATTTTCTAATCCCATAGAAATCAAATTTTCATTGTTCTCATTTATACCCTTTTCTATAATCTCAAAGTTTTTTGAAATAACATCTTTTCTCTCATCAAAAATTTTTGTAAATACCTGATTATATAGATTATACCTCTGTTTAATATCTTCAATTAAAACATCTCTTTGCAAATGGATCCTTGCTATTTCCACATCCGACTTTTTACCTTCAATATACACCTTGCCTATTGTATCAACAATATTCACAGCCTCTGTTACAAAATTTGCAGGAATTCCTTTTAATCCCTTGGAAGCTTTTTTTGCAATTTTTTGAACTTCCTTTTTATTTACTACTAACGCTGGAACAGATTTATTTTCCATATTTTACCCCCTTGTATTTTCAAATTCTCGTATAACATTTGTATCTCTAATCATTAGCATTGCTTTTGCCGCCTTTAATAAAACATGTATACTATGTTGCTCTTGTTCCGAATAGTAATATCCATTTTGCTTTTTAATTTTTCCTTGTAATCTTTTTATAAATTTTGATAAAATTCCAAATGGAAATACTTTTCTGTATGTTTTATAAAACAGATGTTTATATGCCTTCTCTGATTCTTTTAATGATGCCGAAAGTTCCATTATTCTTGAAACACAATAATCAACCTTAAATTTTTCTGTTTTAAGATTATCAATTTCTCGAGTAACTTTTAGCATTTCCTCTTCAATGGCTTTTATTTTCTTATTTGCAGATAAATGCGAAAAAACTGGTAAAGCAATAGCAGTAATCGCAACACCGACAACAGGAACTGATGCGGAAAGTAACGCAGAACCTGCTGCAACACCTCCGCCTCCTGCTGCTAATGAGCCACCTCCTAAAGCTGCTAAAGCTGCATTCGTTGCAGCTGCTCCAGAAAGCGATGAAATTGCAGCCCCTGTACTTGCTGTTCCAAAAGCTGTAACTAAGCCCATAATTGCTGCTGGAGCACTAGCAGCAGCGACACCTGCACCAACAACACCTTTTAAAGTATTCATCGCAATTTCTCCAGATGAAATGCTGTTCTCAAGAAAGACCATTGTCTCTACATCAAAACCAATTTTTCTTACTATTTCTTTCCGTCCTTCTTTATCCTTCGTTGGAATGAAAACATCAATTTTCTTCGCAAGTTTTTGAGCTTTTATTTGTAGAGGTAAATAAGAGGTTGCAACTTGTTCGAAATTACGTCTAGCCGTATTATATTCCGCAAGTATTTCTTTATATTCCTCATAGTTTGCTTCATATTCATGCTGTGCATTTTCGATTCTTCCTGAAGCTCCAAAACTCAATATGTTTTGCAATGTTTTATTCATTTACATCTCCAAAAGCGCCCCAGTGCGGGCATCCGCCTAACATAATTTCTCCGTATCAGTTGTAAGAAGTTTACACTGCAAAAAGTGTCAGTGTAAATTCTTGCATCATTTTACTTATTCCTTAGTATCCAACACTTTCACGAATGTGTCAAGATTTTTACACGGATACTGGTAAGTTTTACATTTTATCCAGAGGACTTATTACACCACCGGCTCCGCGATTTGGAGTTATAATCAAAAGTTGTGGATTGCCTAAAAAGGCATACAAATAGAAAAAGAGGTTTGAATCGGTTAAAATGATTTTCGACAAAAAAACACACACACCGAAGGAAACCTCTTATGGCTATACTACAGTTAATTGCAGAAGAAGAAAAGAGTCTATGCTTTGATTTTTTGGAAGAAAAAATCAGAACAGTAAAAGATAAAGACGGAAAAGTTTTACTTGATGAAAACGGAAATGCCATTGTAAAAACGGCCACTGGAACCGCCCGAATTATCCGTGACAGTCTTCCTAACGCAAGCTATATTGGCTTCACTGGTACTCCCATTTCTCGGGAAGACCGCAGTACTATCGAAGTTTTTGGTGATTACATCGATGTTTACGATATGACTCAGGCTGTTTTAGATGGAGCCACTCGCCCCGTGTATGTTGTAATGACAGAAAGCAACAAGGATCCAGAAGAATGGCGTGCATTCATTGGAAACAAAACTCGAAGACAGGAGCTTGCAGTGGAAATGCTCAAAAAGCTGATTGATGACCAGGTAAAAGTGTACAAACGAACAAACCTTGTAAAATCAGAAGCATTCAGTGTATTAATACAGCAGGCATTAAACCGTTATCTCAATGGTATGCTTACCAACGAAGAGGTAATTCAGGAGCTGTTAAAACTTGCAAAAGAAATGTTCCGTGCAAGTGAAGAAGGAAACAAGCTGGGGCAAAAATGCGTATGATTGTCAAAAAACTGTTGAAAAAATATAAATATCCGCCAGAAGGCCAAGATGATGTCCTTAAAACAGTTATCAGCCAATGTGAGCTTTGGACTGATACTGTTGCAGATTTTAAAGACGCGGAAATCATAGTTTCCTATTCTACAAATGATACTTATGGAAACCTTAAGGTTGCAGAAAAAACTTCAAGGTATGGAGAATAAAATAGCACATGACAACCCAATTGATTATAGGTAATAGTTCTCTTAACCAGGAGAAAGAAGAACCACCACACCCACACCAACACACAAAAAAACTCCAAGGTCCATACCTTGGAGTTTTTCTCAACCCTAGTCCCAATTACTTGAACAATTCCGTAATCTCTTTTTCGTAGAGCTGGGAAATCTTGTGCCGCATGATTTCCTGCTTGGCAGAAAGGGTTTCGCCCACCACAAAGGGCTTTTCCAAAATGGCAAAGCGAGAAACCTTCTCAAACAAGCGGAAGCCGTTCTTGGCACTGATTGCAGTCTGAATCTCGGTATCAATAAGCTTCTTGATTTCCTGAGTTTTCAGCAATTCGCTATAAGTGTTATAAGGAATCTGCTGCTCTTGGGCATAACCTACAATCTCTTCCTCGGAAGGTACAATCAAGGCTGCCAAGAACCGCTGATCCTGACCTACCACCATAGATTGTGCAATAAAGCGAGAGTTATTTAGCCGCATTTCGATGGAAAGGGGCTCTACGTTCTCTCCACCACGCAACACGATAGTGTCCTTGATTCGGCCACGAAGCACCAATTCTCCACCAAGGGTCAGCAAACCAATGTCACCAGTGTCAAACCAGCCGTCCTTGTCTATTACCTTGGCAGTCAAATCATCCCGCTTGTAGTAGCCCTTCATAACGGTGGGGCCCTTTACCAGAACGGTTCCCTTCTGGCATTTTGGCAGAACGTTGCCGTTTTCGTCCACAATACGTACCTGCACATCCTTCAAAGGCCGACCAATAGTTCCAAAAACGGGAGCTCTAAAGGGGCGAACAGAAACTACCGGAGCTGTTTCTGTAAGGCCGTAGCCTTCCACCAAGTTCACTCCAATAGCCCAGAAGAATTCATCAATCTGTGGAGGCAATGCACCACCACCAGAAACACCACCACGGAAGTTGTTTCCCAGCTTGGCACGGATTTTCTTAAAGATAATCACTCCACCAAGGGCCTTCAGTGGGTACAGCAGCACCCAAGGAATGAAAAGCACAATCCAAGACAAAAGGAGGTAATCGTTCTTGAATCGGGCTGTTTGTCGAAAAAGCCGACGGTGGATTCTAGAATGAAGGATTGCCACTGCCACAAAGAACTTGAACAAGGCATACACCACACCACCAGTCTTTCTCATAGTGCGGTTTACACCTTCATACACCGCCTCAAAGACACGGGGAACTGCGGGTAGCATCTGAGGATTAATCTTTTGGAAGTCAGCAAGCAAAATGCTGCCCACTGGCTTAGAATAACATAATCCACCGCCCTGGCATAGCACAACGTATTCACACAATCGTTCAAAGGCATGCCAGACAGGCAGCACAGAAAGTGCGCGGTCTCCGGGGAACATATAAATTCTTTGTTTCAAATCCTCCAGCTGGGCAAGGAAGTTGCCGTGGGTCAACATAACACCCTTAGGTTCACCTGTTGTTCCAGAGGTAAAAATCAAGCAAGCCAAATCATCAGATTTTCCCTTGTTTAGCTCTTCATCGAGTTTGTTGGGATTTTGCTGACAATATTCTGTACCAAGCTTCAAAACATCCTCAAACTGAAGAACTTCTACTCCCGCATCCTTTGACTTAGATTTTGTCTCTTCCTTCACACTATCAAAACAGATGAAGCGAGAGAGGTTGGGAAGATCTTCCTTAAATCCCAGCACCTTCAGGATTTGAGCTTCATTTTCTACTACAATAGTTTTACATTCAGCTGTGGAAAAAATAAACCGAAGCTCTCGCTCTGTAGCATCGCAACCTCTGGGAACGTCAACGGCACCAATGGCCATAATTCCCATATCAGCCTGCAACCACTCCTTGCGGTTGTCTGCTAAAAGTCCAATATGCTCACCCCGAACCGTGCCAAGGGAAAGCAGTCCTCCTCCAAAGTGGTAGCTTGTATCAAGTAACTGCTTATAGGTTATTGGTTGAAAATTCCCTTCTTCATCCTTTGCATACTGAGCTGCAACATTGGGATATTGAAGGGTGATTTCTTTTAACATTTGTGGTACTGTGTGTGCCATTATTATCTCCAGATTTCAAAATGACATAGTTTGGCATTTTGTAATTCTTGTTTAATAGTATATAGCTAAAATGAATAAAACGCAAGTAAAAAGGGCTGCCTTCTGAGGCAGCCCTTGCTGAATTACAAAGGTTTAATACTTTGCTTCGATAGGAATTAGTAGCGAGCCTTTCGGAGACGAACCTGTTCAATGTCTTCACTGAACAGCTCACGCAAGTCGTTCAAGCCCAAAGCCATCAAAGCCATTCGGTCAATTCCAATTCCCCAAGCAAGTACTGGTACATCAATGCCCATAGCCTTTGTTACTTCGGGACGGAAGATTCCTGAACCACCCAGCTCAAACCAACCAAGTACAGGGTGCTTGATATGCACCTCAATGGAAGGCTCGGTAAAGGGGAAGTAGCCAGGAACATACTTTACATCAGTTGCTCCTGCAATTTCCACTGCGAACATTTCCAAGAAGCCCAGCAAGGTCTTCAAGTTTACCTCATCTCCCAGTACGATTCCCTCGGTCTGATAAAAGTCAGACAGGTGAGTGGCGTCAACCTTGTCGTAGCGGAAGCAGCGGGCAATACCAAAGTATTTACCAGGAATCTTTGCCTTTGCCAACTGATGGGCAGACAAAACGGTTCCTTGGCTACGGAGAATCAAGCGACGGGTAAAATCCCGGTCAAAGCTATAATTCCAACCACGGCTACCAGTATTACCACCATTTTGGTGAGCGGCAGCTACATTGGAAAGATAGGGCTCCTCAATAAACTTGGCATGGGTAGGATTCTTAACGTAATATACGTCATGAATGTCACGAGCAGCATGGAACTGAGGCATAAACAATGCATCGGAGTTCCAAAACTCGGTTTCTACCAAGGGACCGTCAAATTCTTCAAATCCCAAGGAACAAAGCTTGTCCTTTACGCTTTCCAAGAATGATACGTAGGGATTTGTTCTTCCAGGAATAATACGTGCAGGGGGAACTGCAATGTTGTATCCACGGAAGGTTCCTGTTTTCCAGCTACCATCAGCAAGAATCTTGGAGGTAAGAGAGCCGATTTCGTTTCCGGTAATACCAGCCTGCTCCAAACCAGCCTTTACTTCTATGGCAACGGGTTCCAGCTTGTAGACTACGGTTTCTCGTTCCACCATGCGGAAGGGAACATCGGTAGCTCCACGCTTCTTTGCCAAACCGCCCATGCTCTTCTTTTCTTCATCAGAAAGATTAGCCTGATCCAGAAGACCACCTTCTGTTGCAACAGCCTTTTTCAGCAGTTCTGCAGTAGTTGCCAAGGCTTCTGGCAGTGGAGCACCTGTATAGGCAGCCTTTTTGTCTCCGTCCATGGCAAGAACACCCTGCTTGGACAACATTCCAAAGGCACTACCTACATCCTTGTTTTCCAAGCTCAAGGCAGCAGCAATTTCTGGCAAGCTGTGGGGGCCAGAATCCTTCAGGAAGGATATAATTCTACTTTCGGGAGTTCCCTTTTCTGCATACTCACGCCCTAAATCGGTGAGCTCAAAAAAGGTGTGGGGCTCCCTCCGTACAACGGAAATAATATTCTTGCCCGAAAGCCATGAAAAGGCTTGATTTGCATGCCCTTCCTTGTAGTCTAATTCTTTCTGCAATAAATCTGATGTCAGTTCATCGCTTGGTGTATACTTCAACAGCACCCGAATTTCAAGGGGGTGCAAATTCTTAATGAGGGCTTGAATATCCATCAATTTCTCCGGCTAGTTCAACAATTTAATATAGGATGTATAGATTACTGTGTTTGCACCACCATCGTAATAGGTGTCATCTGGCTTCAGGTAGGTATAGAAGTAGTAGCCTCGTTCCCGTACGAAAGATTCGATGCATTCCTTGATGGCCAACATAGCGGTGCTCTGCTCGAACAAAGGGGTGGGGCAAGAATACTTGAAGCGAGCCTCATCGTATGCGGGCATGTACTCAATGGTAACCTTTCCGCCACCTTTTTTAAGGTAATCGCTGGTAATCTTTCCCTGGATTGTTTCTGTCTTTGTGTACTCTGGTTCAGGAGCCAAGAGTGCTTCAGCATCTTCGATGGCAAATACTCCACTCAATACGAACAATACACAAATCAAACTTACAACATACTTCAACATTATGACCTCCATGCCGGAAAACTAAAATACTGTATAATTTACTATTCTACTCACATTGAGAAAAAAATCAAGGTCAACAATATATCTCCCTGACTTTAATCCAATGCTGGGAAGACCAGTTAATAGAACCTCTCCAGTAATTTCTTTGGGTTTGTTCTTGGTGATGCCACGAGCGTATTCTCTCACCGCTTCTTTGAGGGCAGTGGAGGCTGCTTGGTGAATGCCGTCAAAGCCTTCCACCAGTTTTCCCTGTCCTCGGCCAGAAATCCGCTGATAGCCCAAGGTTTTCCAAGTATTTCGCCAAGCGGTAAGGTGCGGGGGACAACGGAATTCTATCCAGCATTGCAATTTATTTTCTTCAATCCAAGGCTCGGTGTATTTGATGGTGGATTCTAGGTTGGGGTATTCACGAAGGGGCTTGAATTCAAAGAATTCCTCCACATTTCGTGTTTTGTCGGAGGGTGTGTAGGTAAAGCTCCAGCCACAAACCATTCCTTCTATAAAAAAAGGAGCAATTTCTTTTAGCCGGTTAATGGGATGAGCGTAGGGATTATTTATGTCGATAATTTCCCCTGCTTCTGGATAAGCTTCCAGTGTGGCCCACAGTGAAAAACGAATCAGCTCCTCTTCTGCAGGTCCTGCCGTGGGCTTTGCAAAGGCAGTATTACTCCAAATCAGAAAAAAAAGGATGAGGAAAATTGTTTTTATCGGTATGCGTCTTTCCAAACCTTCCATGGATTGATTCCCATCCTTACAATAAAATAAATCCAAGCAATGGCAAAGCCTGCAAGATGTGTCATGTGAGCAACTCCATTCTGCAATGTCAACAACTGGTTTACAATTTCTATCCCTGCATAGATTGCCACCAACAAGGGAGCCGGAATTGGAAGAAGTCCCATGAGGTAGATTCTATTTCGGGGAAAAATGACCGCATAGGCCAACAGCAGGGAATTTATAGCTCCTGAGGCTCCCAACAGAAACACAAAGTATGCCCCAGAAAATAGATAAAAGTAATAGGATGCAACGCCACAGAAAATTCCAGAAAGGAAATAAATCAGCAGGAATTCCTTGGAACCAAGGGTTTGTTCTACTGCCAGGCCAAAGAAAAAAAGTCCCAGCATATTGAAAAACAGATGGCTAAAATCCCCATGAACAAACATATAGGTAAGGAATTGCCAGTACATCTTGTATTCATGGACTAAAATAACATTGAGGGCAAGGTAATTACCTAGTTTTCCCAGTATGTTGGTGAGAAGAAATACTAGGAGGTTAAGCCCTATGATAAAAAAGGTTGCATTGAAAAAAGTATATCGAAAGGGTGTTCTGATTCTCTTTAGAAGATTCATGGTGAATAAAACTCCTGTCACAACTTGTCTAACAATTCAATGGGAGATACGTTACTCTATTTCTACCCTGATGCTTGGAGTTGTACATAGCCTCATCTGCCAAATTTACCAAGTGTTCCAGCTTGATTTTCTTATCTTGGTTTTTATCTGGGTAGAACACGGTATAGCCAGCAGAAAGGGTTACCTGCATATGGATGTCGCTAAAAACGATGTCGTCATGCTCCACTGCTGCACGAATACGCTCTGTAACCTTGTCGGCCTCGTATTCCGTAACATTGTGCAGCATCAGTACAAATTCCTCGCCACCGTATCGGGCAACGAGGTCATCTGAACGAATGTTGTCCTGTAGGATGTAGGCAATGCGTTGCAGAACAAAGTCTCCGCAGGCATGGCCATAAATGTCGTTGAATCTCTTGAAGTGGTCAATATCCAGCATGACGATTGCCAAGGGAGTGTTTGTTTCGCTGGCAATTACCATTCTGTTTTTTACCACATTAAAGAAGAAATGACGCAGCTTTAAATGGGTGAGCATATCAGTAGAAGATTGTTCAATAAGCATGGCTGTGTTGATGGACAAGGCAGCCAAGGTAGCAATGTCTAGGATTTGCTTTTTTTCTTCCTGGGTGAAGGCTGCTTCTTCCTCCCCAAAAATACGCTGACCCAAAACGAGGATTCCCACAATATGCTTTTGGTAAATCATGGGAACAGCTAAGGTGGCATTCAAGGACTTGAGGATGGTCAGATCGTAGGTGTCCTTCAGCACTTCCTCCAGTTCGTCCATAGAGGCGCTTCTTTCTGCTTCGTGCAAAAAAGGAATAAGACCTTCTGTTTCCTTGAATGCGTAGTTAACTTGGGGGTGAAGGTCAAAACCCACGGAACTTTCGTCAAGGCGATAGTCAGTGGAACCAAGCTGCTTCAAGCTGAAAATTCCAGCAGCTAACACATGCATTTGTCCCAAGCAGGTATAGAGCAGTGCTTCTGACAAGGTTTTGGATTCCAAGGTGGAAGCAAAGGACTTTGAAATTTCCAAAAGCTGGCTCAAATTGTATATGTGCCGTTCTTGTTGAGAAATGGTTGCTTTGTAATCTTCAATAGTCGTTGGTTGCTCTCTCTCCATGCCTATTGCTTCTCTTTTTCACCCAAAACAACATAATTTTTCATTATGTCAAAAAATAGCTGCCAATCTGGCAAGTGGTTTTCTAAATGAACCGCATTGTCCTTGTTGCGTGAGGATGCCAGCAACACCTTTATGTTGGTTATATTCACTGGATTGATGAGCTTTGCATCCTCCAGCATATCTGAAAGGAAACGGTACAGGTTGTGGAGGTGAGCAACTTCCTCTTGGAGAATCTTTTTTGCTTCCGTATTGATTCTGGTAATTGCCTGAATGAGCTTGTTGTAAAAATCTGGATTCCCGTGGGCATCTGCAACATATCCGCGAATAACTGCAATGTCGTTGATATTGTTACGGTCAAAGGATTCCTCGAACTTCTTGACTCTTTCTTTTGCTTCCAGTACGGAGAATACAGCCGAAGAGAATTCTGTTTTGTAGGTGGGATTGTAGAAAAAGCCTTCAATAACAATGTCGTTCAGCAGAGCCTGGATACGAGAATCTGCGTAGATTGTCAAGAAGGTTTTGAGTAGCTGCATGGGGGTAATCAGCGAGAAGGCTGAAGTGCCGTTCAGTAGCAGGAACTCGTTTTGCTCGCTGTTGTATCCAGCCAAAATTTCTTGTTCCCTGTCCTTGAACAGGTTGCTGATTTCGCCAGCCACAATCTCATCCTGAACTTCCATCTGAATGCGGTTGGTGTCTGCTTCAAACTGCTTTTTGATGTAGTCGATGTAGTTGGACAAGGCAGTACTGTTGTATTGGGCTGATTCAAGCACCAGATCTGGCTCCTGCTTACTAAGCATCACTAGTTGGTGCAGGCTTGTAGGCTGAAGAATGTGTCTGAAAACGTAGGAGATTTTTTTCAGGTTGTTGAGAATCTTGTCCTGATCTATTTTCCGTTCCCCTGCGTAAATGGTTGCCAATGCAATGATAGCTTTTGCTATGCTGCTGGTTATCTGAAAATTATTGACAACAAAGTACAAGTCCATGAGGGTGGTTTCTAGCTCGTGAACAGGAACGTTTTTGATTTCTACCTTTTCTAAGTCGGTGTGTTCTGTGAAATTGGGCACAAAGGTTTTAATGGCTCCGAAAAAGTTGAAGCGACAAATATCAAAAAGTTGATAGAGCTTTGCAATGATCTGGTTGATTTGGGTAAATTCTTCTTGCTCAAATGTTTTCAGGAACTGCTCAAAGGCCTTGGCTTGGTCGGCAAAAACCTTTGTTTCATTTTCTGCCGTAGTCACTGCTTCTTTTCGTGCTTCAAAGGAAAAGCTTTCCTGTAGCTCAACGGCTTCTGAGGATAAGCCAGTCATGATGAGGCGGTTTGCAAAGGTGGTGGCACGGTGAACATCAGATGATTTAATAGTACTGGAAAGAATTTCTTCAATGTGCTTTGTGTTGTTATAGAGAACAACAAAGGCTTCTGCCACGTTTGCCATAAGGGTTCCATTCTTGTAAATGGTGGGAACGTGGGCTTTTAATTCATTTTCTATATGCTTGAGTTCAGCTCTTGTCTTGCCATCCTTTGAGGAAGACTTGAAAAGAGAATCAAATATAGAAGTGAAAAATTTCAAGAAATTCATACATATCCATTTTACATCGCATTTACGGCTTTTTCAAGGGTTAAAGTAATCCTTCACGCTGAAAGAGAGAAATATAATCTGCTTCCGTGGAGGCTGCCACAATGGCTTCTCGCAATCGGCTGCCACCAGACACGCCCTTTGAATAGGCACAGAAACGCTTTCGCATTTGTCGGCAAGCAGAATCTTCTCCTGCGTCTTGTATCAGGCAGTGTAGTTCATGGATACCTGCTCGGATACGGACAGTTGGTTCAATCTCAGCATAGGAGCCTGTTTCTAAAAGCTGGCGGGTTTGCACAAAAATAAAGGGATTTCCCATGGCGCCACGGGCAAACATTACACCCTGGCATCCTGTTTCCTGCAGCATTCTCTGGGCATCCTCTGGGGTGAAAATGTCACCGCTGCCAAAAACTGGCACTTTGCCCTGGTTTTTTTTTTGTACTAATGCCACCAGCTCTGCCAGTATGCTCCAGTCGGACTTGCCTTCGTAGCCCTGGGCTCGAGTGCGGGGGTGGATGGTAAGGGCGGCGGCTCCTGCTTCTATTGCTGCTAGTGCTGCCTCCTTCCAGGTGATGGTTTGGGCATCCCAGCCAGAACGAATCTTTATGGTAACAGGTACCTGCTTGTCTCCCATGGATGTACTGGCAGAAACAGCTGCTGCTACCACCTTGTATAATTGCTCCGGGCAGCGGGTGAGGGAGGAACCGGCTCCTGTCTTGGTAATTTTAGGTACGGGGCAGCCTGCGTTAATGTCTATAACCTCTGGCACTACTTCTCTGTTATTTTGTCCCAGAACCAGCTCTACGGCCTGTCCCATTACCTCTGGAGTGCCACCAAAAAGCTGTATGGCATAGATTTCTTCGTTGGCTGCTCGTACCATCAGCTGGTGAGTCTTGTCTGAACCACGAACTAAGGCTTCTGCAGAGACCATTTCTGTGTAAGCAAAGTTTGCCCCACCTTCCCGACACACCGAACGAAAGGCTCTGTCTGAATAACCTGCCACGGGAGCAAGAAAGAGGTTTCCAGGAATGGTGAGGTTTCCAATAGTAACAGGATGATACAGCATGGAATTATTCGGGGAGGCGGAAGAACTTGCAGCTGTTTTTCCAAAGCTGAACACTAAGCTCTTCTAGATCCATTTCCAGCATTTCTGCTAGGAACTTGGCGGTAGAAGGCAGGTAAGCAGGCATGTTTCGCTTTCCACGGAATTCTGCTGGTACCATAAATGGTGCCTCTGATTCAATCAAAATGCGATCTAGGGGAATGTTCAATACTGTTTCGTGGAGATTACGTGCATTCCGATAGGTTAAATTTCCTGCAAAGGAAAAATAGATATTGTAATCTAAGGCTTTTCGTGCATATTTTGCATCTTCGGAATAGCAGTGGAGAACAGCTCCCGCTGGAGGACAACGCTCTGCCAAAATATCAAGTACATCCTTGCCTGCATCACGATTGTGAATGATAACAGGAACGTCCATCATATTGGCGATTTCCAGCTGGGTAATAAAAAGCTCAATTTGGGAACGCTTGTCTCCAAACTTTCTATAGTAATCCAATCCAGTTTCACCCAAGGCCACCACGTTGGGCAGCTTGAGGGACTCCTCGATAACACGAATCCAGTCCCGCCCTGGGGAATTTACCTCGGAAGGGGCAACTCCTACGGCATGGTAAACACCAGATACGGTTTTCAGTGTGTCATATACAGTTGAAAAGTCATGGAGACTGTTGCAAATGCTCACAATGCGGGTAACATTTGCCTGCTTTGCGTCTTGCACAACACGTAATTGTTCAATCGAATCATCATAAATAAGCCCGATGTGGGCATGAGTATCAAAAAACTGCATGGCTTTCTTCCAAAAAAAGTGATAGGAGCGATGGGTTCAAGCTCCTGAGGTAACGTTTAAAAATCTACTGGCTGAGGATTCAGGTAGATTTTCCTATCTGAACTAAAGAATAACATAGGAATTGTCAGCCGTCAAGTAAAAGCTGGGTAAATCATTTGGGGAAGAGTGGCTGTGTTGAAACAGTAAATTTAAGCAAAAGTTCCTTCCTGCCGATAAAGAGAGTGGATATGTATGCATAGACTATTGAATAAATAGGTGCCATTTGACAGTGGTTTTACACTATGATAGAATGGACTTTATAACATATGGAGATATAAATTGGCTCGTACAAGGCGATATAAAAAGATAGAAAAAAATGCCGTTTTTTCCATTGGAAAATTCTTCGGAAGAGGATTTGCCAAGATTGGTGGTTTTTTCTCATCTATATTTAAGGTTTTTGACAGAAAGCTGACAGTAATGCTTGTTCCTCATTCTCAAGCGAAACCCTTAAGTTTCCAGACCAATGTATTCGCCCTTGTATTCGGTATCATTCTCGTTGTGGGAATGGTCTCTTCTTTCTTCTATTTCAATAAAAAGACCCTCGGTGCCAACGCAGAAATTTCACGTCTCCAAAACGAAAATCAAAAGACTCTGGCCAGCTTGGACGAGCTGCGGGATCAAAACACTGACTTGATGCAGACTGCAAAGCGGTTTCAGTCTTCTTTGTCTCAGTCTCTGTCTTTGTTGGGAATTAATCAATCCAATCAATCCAACCGTTCAGCCGTACAAGGGAGCGACTTGTCTTCTCTGTTCAATTCCAACGACCTAGTTGCAGGAACAGCACGGGAAACAGCTGATATTCAGCAGTTGATTTCTTATTTGGAAGGTGCTATCCAGCCCATTGAGCAGATTGGAAAAATGCTGGAATCTCAGGGTTCATTGTTTTCTGAAATTCCTAGTATTTGGCCCTTGAAGAACGGAGTTGGCCATATTTCCATGGAGTTTGGACAGAACAAGCATCCCATTACTGGTCAGTGGTATATTCATAAGGGCTTGGACTTTTCTACTTGGCGTTCAGGAGACCCTGTAGTAAGCACTGCTGACGGACAGGTTGTTACTGTGGCCTTTGATACAAGCTTTGGAAATTACGTAATTGTTAAGCATAAGCACGGAATTTATACACGATATGCCCATTTGAATTCTTTCAGAGTGAAAAAGGGTGAGTATGTTGAACAGGGACAAGTAATTGGAACTGTTGGAAATACTGGTATTACTACTGGTCCTCACCTGCACTATGAGGTTCATATTGGTTCTGATGTTGTGGACCCTGCAAAATATATCAACGTAAAGCAAAAGTAGTATCAATTCAATTTTTCCGGAAATTTTCCGGTGTACCGAGGAGTGGCCGTGGCTTTTCGTAGCGATGATATTTCTATAAATACTTTTATTGGTTCTGGTTCAGCGGTGGCTGGAAATTTAAAAATTGCAGGTTTTATAACCGTCCACGGTGACTTGGATGGAGATTTGGAAGCAAGCGGTAAAGTTATTGTTAGCGAGAGTGCTCGAATACGAGGCAATATTACCGCTAAATCAGCTATTATTGGTGGAGTGGTAGAAGGCAATATTACTGCTCCCGATTCTATTCAACTTTTTCAAACCTCTTCCGTGGTGGGAGATCTTTGTACTCGCAAGCTTGTTCTGGAAGATGGAACGCTCTTTCATGGTCATTGCATTTCTCTATCTGAGGAAACTGAGTATCAAGAGGCAAGAAGTCAGGCATTGGATAAGGCGGCTATCACTTCTTCTACCGCTTTGCTGCATTCCACCGACGAGGCTCTGTAGTCATGGCTCAAATCGATGCCTTGCAGTCTTCCCTTCATCTTTCATCAATAGGAACTGCAGGAGCTGCCGCTGCCAATTCTGGCAATAAAAGTGCAAAGACAGAAAAGCCTGTAACAAAAAAAAGTCGTTTTGCTTCCATGGTGGAACAAAAGGTGGCAGAAAATCAAATGATTTCTGCAGGCTTGCCTCCAGAAATTGCAGGAATGGAGTTTGAGGATGCTTTGGTGTACTTAAAAGACAAGGCGGACTTGGCTTCTGATGTGGCAAAATCTGATTTTAACCTGGAATCTTTTAAATCCTATCGCAAGGCCATCGGTGATTTGATTCGCTTCATTGTTCACACAAATTATGAGGTGAAGATGAATATCCGCCGTCGTCCCAGTAAGCGATTTAAAACGGAAAAATTTTATCTGATAAATATTGTTGACGAAAAGATAGATAAACTAGCTTCTGATATTTTATCAAATCATTTGGAGACCATGCAGATTTTAGTGCGTATTGATGAAATAAATGGAATACTGGTAGACTTAATAACGTAGGTAGGTTTTTATGGGAGATTATTTTGAAAACGATATAGATAGGCTGGATGATGAGGATTTTGCCGACTTGGAAGATCACGAGGTGCAGGACACTGAGGATTCTACTGAGGATTTTGTGTATCCTGATCGATTGTTTCGCCTGAAGCTGGAGTATTCCTGCGAGGGGCTGTACGCAACGGCTCCTGAGAGAATGGAGCTGTGTGGGGGCGATTACGTTATCATTCCCACAAAATACGGCAAGGATTACGCTCGTGTAATGGGGCCTGTGTCTCAGCCTGTGGGAATTAAGCCTTCTGATATTATTGCCATTGATCGCAAGGCCAACCAAGAAGACATGGTTAAAGCTGCCTCTTTAAAAGAAAAGGAAGGCTCTGCTTTTAAGATTTTTCAGGAAAAGGCTGCAAACCACAATCTGGACATGAAGCTGATTGCTGTTCACTATCTTTTGGAAGAGCAGAAGGTGCTGTTCTTTTTCAGTGCAGACAAGCGGGTAGACTTCCGGGAATTGGTAAAGGACTTGGTGTCTGTTTTCAAGATGCGTATTGAGCTGAGGCAGATTGGTGTGCGGGATGAGCCTCGTATAACTGGTGGTTTGGGCATTTGTGGCCGCCCCTATTGCTGTCATTCTGTTTCTGACAAGCTTAAGCCCGTGTCCATCCGCATGGCCAAGGACCAGAATCTTTCCCTGAACTCAATGAAGATTTCAGGTCAGTGTGGACGCTTGTTGTGTTGTCTCTCCTATGAGTATGACTGGTATGCCGACGCTCGAAAGGAGATGCCGGGAGAAGGCTTGCGATTCTTTTACGATGGAACAAACTTCAAGGTAATTGAGGTGAATCCACTGGCCTCCACAGTAAAAATCTTTGGAGATGATGGTCGTATCATTGAATTGGAGTCATCACGGTTTGTCCACCAAGAGGGCAGATGGAAAATAAAGTAACGAGAATTGTGTAATATTCATTGAAGTGTACCTAAGGGCACACTTCAATTTTTTTTGAGCATTTATGCTTTTATCACGCAGATAAGGTTTGGGCTGGATTCTGGAATGAAGGGATGCTTTGAAAAATCGCTATAGAATTCCACTCCATGAAATCCTGTGTCCAGTGCCAACTCCTCCACATCCTGAGAGGCAAGGGGATACACTGGCTGATAGTTGCGTACTGTTACCAGTCTGCCGTTGCTTGTTTCTACCTGCTGGAGCATTCGTGTTCCGTTGTCATCGGTAATAAGCTTTGTATAAAGCTTTGAACGAATGCTTTCTGAAACGGGAAGATTTCCTACCTGCTGACAGGTGTAGTAGGGATAGTTGGGGATTTGTAGAACAAAATAACCCGTGGAGGACAATAGCTCCCTACAGTCTCGGAAAAATTTTTCCATTTGGGAGGCATTGGGAATAGGAGGAAGCCTGTTGTTGATACAGGAAATCAAGTTGTAAAATCCCTTTCCCAAGTACTGGGCCATTTCTACAATGGTCATTTGGAAGAATCGCACGGTACAGCCTGGCTGACGATGGCGGCGGGTGGCAGATTCCAACAGTCCGGGAATATGGTCTATTCCTGTTACATTGCAATTACGGCGGGACAGATAGTGTTCAAAGGCACCTGTTCCGCAGCCAATACTGAGGACCTTGGGCTCAATCTGAAAAGAGTCTAAAATTTCCTCATAAAACATTTTTTGTTCGGATGAGACAGGGAAGAGCTCATCATAGTATTCGAGAATATTTTGCATGGAGTCCATTCTAAATATTATAACAGATGAATTTAAAATTGCCCATGGGAAAAAAGATTTCTTGGTACAAATAAAGCTAAATTGATAAATTTTTAAAAATAACTTGTGGTTTTAGAGATTTTCTTCGGTGAATTTATATATTTTACACGGATAAATCCCTTGACTATTTTGATACAAAGTGATTTTGTGGTGTGCATGAATAACCTCTTGAATCCTAAAAAAAGCCTTTGGGGGCCCCTTCATTTTTACAAACGTGCCTTGTTGATTGCCTTGCCTGTTATGGGGCAGCTGTTGATTCAAAACATGGTTTCCCTCATCGACAACTTTATGGTGGCTGGATTGGGAGACGTAAAGATGTCTGGTGTGAATATTGCTGGACAAATCAACTTTATCTTTTTGGTCTTTATCAATGCCATTTGTATTTCTGGTGGAATTTTTATTTCCCAGTACAACGGTGCAAAAAATAGCCAGGGAATGCAGCAGGCCTACCGATTCAAGCTGATTATTGGGCTCATTGCTGGTTGTATTTATACCTGTATTTGTGTCTTTTTTCCCCGACCCTTTCTTTCGTTGATGGTGCATGGTAATGCTGCCAGCGAGGAGATAATTGCTGAGGGTGTGCGATATATGCGGATGCTGGCACCTTCCTGGTTGCCTGCAGTGATTGCCACCACCACGGGAACCTCTCTGCGGGAAATGGGCAAGGTAAAGCCACCACTGCTGATTTCTGTTACTGCCACCTGTGTCAACACCTTTTTTAACTGGGTACTGATTTACGGCAATCTGGGAGCACCACGGCTGGAAACTTCTGGTGCTGCCATTGCCACGATTATTGCCCGAGTAACAGAGATGACCATCTTTCTCCTGTTCCTGAAGAAGGTACGTCCTCCCTTTATCTTTAAAGTTATCAACTTTTTTCAGGTGAACTGGAAGCTATTTCTCAGTATCCTGCGAAAATCTGGCTTGATTCTTATTTCAGAAATGTCCTGGGTTTTGTCGGAAACTATAACAACCGCCTTGTACAATAGCCGTGGTGGAGCGGAGGTGGTGTCTGGCATGGCAGCGGGATTTGCCATAGCCAACCTGTTCTTTGTGTGCTTTAACGGTATTGGTACTGCCACGGGAGTAATTCTTGGTGGAACTCTGGGAGCGAATAAACTTGATGAGGCCCGTGTCCAAAAGACCTGGCTTATGTCTGGCTCCTTTATTTTTGGCTTCTTTGGTACCTTGGTGGGCTGTCTTGCAGTACTGATTGTACCAGTGGTTTTTGGAAACCTCAGTGCCTCTGCCCAAAGTGTTACTCGTGGCTTGGTGCTTTTGAATGCAGCCTATATGCCCACCTGGGCCTTTATCAATGCCCAGTTTGCCGTTTCCCGAACTGGTGGTGATGCGGTACTGGGAGCCAAGGTGGATTTGTTCGTTAATTGTCTTATGGTGGTGCCAGGAATGTTTTTGCTAACAAAGTTTACCGCCATGGGGCCAGTGGCATTGTACGGTGTTATTAAGCTCACTGATGCTGCAAAGATTATCGGTTGTGCCATTGGTTTGAAGAAGGAGCGGTGGGTTCGTAATCTCACCATCCAGGAATAAAAAAAGGCTTCCTGGAAATGAGTTCATTTCTAGGAAGCCTCCTTGTATTAAACCTTGTTCTTCACAATCAGATTATGCTTTCAAATCGTGGATAAAGGCGGTGATAAGATCCCACTGGCTATCCATGGATTTCATCAAGGCGATTTGAGTTCTAGCACGAACAATGTTGTGCTCAGGATAGTCAGTGTGGTAGTACACGTCTCCGTTGATGTAGTCGGTAAGCATCCGCACCGCCATGATTTGGGTGATTGCTCGACCAGACTCTGCCAACAGGCTCTTTTCATAGTCGGTAAGGAAGGCTCCAGCCTTGGAATAATAGCCTCCGATAAGGGCACGGAACACATTGAAGTTAAAGGTTACCTTGGACAAATCCCTTTCGTCCTCGGCAGCGGTATTGGTGGCAGTGCGAATCATGTCGCCTGTATCAAAGAGTACAGTACCAGGCATAACGGTATCCAGGTCGATAACGCAGAGGGCTTCTCCTGTGGCCTCGTCAAAAAGGATGTTGTTCAGCTTGGTGTCGTTGTGGGTAATGCCTTCACGAAGCTTGCCGGAAGCAAGTCCATCGCTCAAAACCATTCCACGCTGTCTGTTTGCTTCAAGAAAATCTAATTCCGCCTTGGCAGAAGCTTTTCTTCCTACAGGGTCACGAGCCAAAGCGTCGTCCAGCTGCTGGTAGCGCAGGTGCATGTCGTGGAACCGAGGAATGGTGTCAAAGAGGCGGGGACCATTGTAGCTAGCTAATCGATTTTGGAATTCTCCGATGGTTTGTCCCAGCTGCTGGGCGAGGGTAGTGCTATCCAGAATTTCGTAGGTAGTAACATTTTCTACAAAGAGATAGGTGCGCCAGTAGTTTCCCTGGGGATCCAAATAGAACAGCTTGCCGTCCTTGCAAGGAACCAGAGTGAGGGTTCTGCGGGAAATGTCCTCTAGCCCCTCTTTTTTGTAGGAATCCCGCAAAAAATCGGTAACGGCAGAAATATTTGCCACAACCTGGTCTGGCTGCTTGAACACATCCTTGTTAATACGCTGGTGAGTGTAGCACACCTTAGCTCCCCCCTGACTAAAGGTGGAACGATAGGTATTGTTGATATGTCCGTTGCCCAGAGGCTTACAGGATACAAGGTCGCCGTAAATGGCAAACTGAGAAATGACATCAAAAATCTCTTTTTCTTGGATTGGCTTCATACTGGGAATTAAACCACAGGGAACGGTTCAAGTCAAGGTGAATTCTTTAGGGGGAGGACAATCCTCTACTGGTCAGCGGGGCAAGTGGCTACGATGTCTTGCCCCTTGCCCTCCATCATCAAAGTAATCCCTGGACCACATCCAGGGGGAGCTTGGTACAAATGGCGACCTTTTCTGGAGGATCACCGTAAGAGAGAAACATTTTTGCTGTTTCCAGTGCTTTTTGGTAGGCTCCTTGTTCTAATCCTTGTTGAAGTCCAGCTTGGAGTCCGGCTTCATGGCCTCTATCGAAACCATTTTCATATGCATCGTATTCTATATCAGCCATTTTTAGTGCCAGTGTCATGAATGACCTCCTTTCAATGGAATTGTTTTTTAGTGTGGTGATGCTGTCTGATATGGTTTGAGTTAGGTCAGATTCCACTACACCCTTCTGCAAATAATGATAAAATGCTTGTAATTTCTGGTCAAGGGCTGAAAGCTTGGTGGCCGTGGTGTTCAAAAAGATGCGGAGTGAGCCGTCCTTTAGTTTGAGCCGTTTATCCTCGTTGCAGATATACTGGAAGGTGTAACGAGGAAGGTTTTTGTTGAAGGGATCGAAAGTGCAGATGAAGATGAGAATGTTTTCTGGCAAATCCCGATACTTGGTTCCGGTGGAAGTGGTGGAGACATCTGCCACGCTTTGATAGTAACGGCTTCGTTTGGGGAGCTCCTTCTTGTGGCCAGTTTGCATTTCTACGTTGATGATGCGATTTTCATCCCGCAAGAAAACATCCATGATGATTCGCATGGAATCTGGGTCAGTTTTATGTTCATCTTGTGCTGAAAGGTAGCGTATTTCTCCAATCCGCACTCCAAGAATCAGCTCCACTACTTGACGACAAATGTGTTCATCGTGCATGACACGAGAAAAGATAAAGTTGTCAGTAAAGGTGAGGCTTTCCCACTTTTTCTGCAGTTCTGCTTCTGTTAACATCTTGCCTCCAATTTTTTTTCTTTACATATAGATTATAGGTTTGAACGTGCAAAAAAATGCGTTTTTCTCAGAAATTCCCAAAAATCCCTTCTGAATCATGGACGAATAAAAATTTTCAAGGTATTATTTTTTTGCGGTAATTTTTCCAGCTTGGGCTGGGATCAAATAAATTTGTAGGAGGATTTGAAAAAAAGAAATCCATGAAAAAATTGGTGTTGGCAGGCTTGGTTCTGCTGGCAAGTGTAATGGTACTGGTGGGATGTAAGCAGGAAGTGGCAGCGATCCAATGGGTGCCTCGTCGGGTGTCTCCCGCGTCTATCGTGGTGGTAGTTGGTACAGCAGTTGAAATCAATGTGCTGTTTCTTATCGTACCTACCACACCCCTAGCCTACGCGGCGGCTCTGTTGGTTTCCGGGTGGTGCGTGCCAGTTCTGAATAAAACAACTTGCTACGTAAAAGAGCAGGAGTATCCCATTGTCATAAATGACAATGGGATACAACAAGTTTTGCGTTGCAAAACTTGCGTAACTTAAATAAAACTCCCTCGTTTCAGCTCCATCTGTAACGAGGGAGTTTTTTATCCAGCCCCATCTACCAGCCCCACGAGCAGTAGCCCGCGAGATTGAAGCCCCACCAGCAGTCATCAGCTAAAGTGGAAGGGCTGCCAATGGGTGCCTGCCGTCGCTCCCCGGGCGGTTTCGCGGGGGCTCAACCGAGACTCGCTAAAATCGCTCAATATATCGCGATTTTCCGGCTTACAGCCGTCGCTCCCCGGGCGGTTTCGCGGGGGCTCAACCGAGACTCGCTAAAATCGCTCAATATATCGCGATTTTCCGGCTTACAGCCGTCGCTCCCTATCTGAACGCCGGTGAAGTGTAAGGCGAGGGTGGGCTATTGGCAGACTCGTCATTGTAGATGAAGCTCCTGAAGTGGGGAGGCACCTACCGCCCCTGAGCCACCCGCTTCCTATACTTCAACGGCGAACAGCCTTCCTCTAGCTTAAAGCGCTGGGAAAAATGGCTAATGCTAGAAAATCCTAGGGTGCAGGAAATGTCTGCAATGGAGCTGTCGGTGGATTCCAGCAAATACTTTGACTCCTGAATCCGTCGTTTTAGCTGGTAGGCAATGGGAGGCTTTCCCACATACCGAGAAAATTCGTGAATAAGGTGAAATTTACTGATGCAGCTAATGCGGGCTAAGTCGTCCAAGGTGATTTTGTCTGCATAGTGGCTATCGATATATTCCTTTACAATGGCACAGCCTCGGCGCATTTCTTCCGTGCTATCAAATGAGGCCTTCAAATCGGTGCGGCGGGTGAGCAAAACTGCCAATCGCAACAACAAGCTTTGTACCATCATCTCATGGCCAGAGCGATGGAGCTTCATCTCGTGAAACATTTCTGTAAACACAGGCTCAATCTGGGTTACTAATTCACCCAAAGGAAGTACGGGATGAGATTCAATGCTGCTTCCTTGAGCTTCTCCTTCTTGAAAAGAAAAATTCCGCACACCTAAAATATAGTATTCTAATGCATTGGATGGAGATGAAAATTCAGTGTGAAGCTTGTTGGGTGGAATCAAAATTAAATTTCCTGTTGTAACAGGATATTCGTTACTTTCTAAAAGGAGGCTACCTTCTCCTCCCACCACCAAAGCGACTTCCATAAAGGGATGGGAATGGAGCTGGGAATTCCAGTCATCCTCAAACTTAGAGTAGCTAATGTATTCCAGTTGAGGCCCAGCAGGAATAGGAGATGCAGTAAATTCTTTACTATAGCGAGAATTGCTCATGGAGTTATTATATAATATTTTAAAATAAAAACAAGATATTAAAAAAACAAAGCAAGATATATGTTGCTGATTGCTGTAGCTGGGTACATACTATAATTGTCATAAGTATTTGATTACTAAGTAGCTTGATAAGAAAGTCTTAGGTATGATCATTTAGGAGGTTTTATGAAAAAGTGTACTGTCGTAGCAGGTGCATTACTTTTGGTTGCTGCTAGCTTGTTTGCTGGTGGTAAAAAAGAAGCTGATACTCAGGTTCTGAAGGTTGCCGGTTTGAAGGGTGCCTACGGTGATGTTTATTGGCAGGAAATTGAAAAGGGCTTTGAAGCTGCCAACCCCGGAGTTGATGTTCAGCTGACAATCGAAGCTCAGGTTGAAAAGACAATCAACCCCCAGATCATGGCTGGTGCAGGTCCTGATGTTATTTATTTGGCAACTGGTCGCCAGGATCAGCTGACAGAAATGATGATTTCCAGTAAGGCTATCCGCGACTTGACTGGTCTTTTGGAAAAGAATGTTTACAACGAGAATGTAAAGCTCAAAGATAGAATCCTTCCTTCTATCATGGGAAATGGTGTAACAAACCCCTATGCTGGTGATGAAACTCACTATATGTTGCCTTTGTTCTTCTCTGGCAACGGTCTTTTCTTCAACGCTGATATGTTCTATGACAACGACGGTGATGGAAAGTTGGGTGCAAAGAAGAATGGTAAGTATGAAATGCCCACCAATTGGGATGAGTTCTTGGCTCTTGGAGAGCTGTTGAACACAGAACGTGCTTCTAACCCCAATACTCCTTACTTGTTCACCTATCCTACTGCTGGATACCTAGACACCATGGTTCCTGCATCCATCGCTGCTAGCGCTGGTGAAGCTGTTGTAAAGCAGGCATTCAACTATGAGCCCGTTTGGGAGCAGCCCGCTGTTAAGACTGTATTCGAGAACTTGGGAAAACTTCGCCCCTACTTGCTGCCCACAACTGTTGGTAACGCCAACGGAACTGGATTCAAGGACAACCAGCAGGCTGTAATCGACGGCCGTGCATTGTTCATGACAAACGGTGACTGGGTAAAGGGTGAAATGGCTGACACAACTCCTGCTGGATTCAACTGGGGATCTGCTCCTTTCTTGGCATACTCCAAGGGTGGTGAGCGCTATGGTACTGTAAATGCTGAGCAGATTTACATCAGCAACAACACCAAGAATCCTGAATTGGCAGAGAAGTTCATCCTGTACGTATACAGTAAGGAAGGATTGGCTCTCATTGCTAAGTATGCTAACGGTGCATTCGTTCCTGCTAAGGGATATGACGAAATTGCAGTTGCCAATGGTATGAACGCTGGTGCAGTTGCTGGTTACAAGGGATACTATGACGGATCTGCAAAGGTTTTGATTGGTAGCTTTGCTGCTGCTACTGTAGAAGGTGTTAACTGGAAGCAGACCTACTGCTTCACTATGGACAGTGTAATGAACGGTTCCAAGACAACAGCCCAGTGGCTGGAGCAGTTGAAGACCGACAGTGCTAAGCTGAAGGCTGTTTTGAACTAAATAACACTGAGTCGGATATACGACTTGAAATTGAGTTAGGGCAGGTATTATGCCTGTCCTATTAAATGAGCCCTGGCACCAAGGCGATTTGTTCCAAAGTGTAGATAAAGACTATTGGTACACTTTGTCGGTTGCCAGGGCTTTTTTTCAGGAGAGGCGTGAGGCAGATGAAGTCAAAATTAGGAAAAAGCGTTATGAAAAAGAATGACGGGGCAACGAAGCGTTTTATCGGTGTGTGTACCATTCCCACCTTCGTCCTGTATCTTATTTTTGTAATATATCCAATTTTTAATATGATTGGTCTTTCCTTTGTGCAGTGGAACGGACTGTTGGGAAAAAAGACCTTTTATGGACTCAAGAACTATCAGCTGCTATTTCAAGATAGTCAGTTCTGGTTGTCCTTCAAAAACACATTGATTTTGATTGTTCTTGTTACAATCATTACCTTCATTTTGGCCTTGCTTTTTGCTAGTTTCCTTGCAAAGGGTAAATTGAAGGGTCAAACCTTCTTTCGGGTTGTGTTCTACATTCCGAATATTCTTTCTATTGTAGTTATTTCCGCTATCTTCTATATGCTGTATTCCAGTGACTACGGTATTTTGGGACCCATCGTGCGGGCCTTTGGCGGTGAATATACTGGTATTTTGGGTGATCCGAAACGTGTTGTATACGCTATTGCTGTTGCTATGATTTGGCAGGCAATCGGTTACTACATGGTTATGTATATTGCGGGAATGGATTCCATTTCCGACGAGCTGTATGAAAGTGCCAGCTTGGATGGTGCTTCAAAATTCCATCAGTTCTTTATCATTACCCTGCCTTTGACCTGGCAGGTAATCCGAGTTACCTTGACCTTCTTTATCATCAGTACCATCAACATGAGCTTCCTCTTTGTAACAGCCATGACCAATGGTGCTCCTGATGGTGCCAGTAACGTGCTTTTGGTATATATGAGTCAGCAGCGTGCTAACGGTTCCTTTGGATATGCCATGGCTATTGGTACAATGCTGTTTATCTTTGCCTATGGTATTTCGTTGATTGTGAACAAGCTAACAGAAAAGGATCCTTTGGATTAAGGTGAGGAGTGAATATGAAAGTAAATTCAAAAAGACAGAAGGTATTGCGCCACATCAAAGAAAATTTTGTGGCTTATCTGATTCTGGGCATCTTTACGGTGATTTTTGCCTATCCCATTTTGTGGTCCTTTATTTCTTCCTTTAAGACAAGTGCGGAGATTCGGCAAAGTCCCTTTTCTTTACCGGCAGTGCCTCAGTTTATAAACTATGTCAATGCTTGGAATGCAGCCCACATGGGTGATTATTTTTTGAACTCTGTGTTTGTAACAGTTCTTTCCATGTCACTGCTGATTGTATTGGTAATTCCCTGTTCATACGTTTTGACTCGCTTCAATTTTAAGTTCAGAAACTTCTTAAAGCTGCTGATGATGGCAGGCCTGTTCATTAACGTAAACTACATCGTATATCCCATCTACTTGATGATTAACGGTGTTAGTAAAACCATGTTTGGTAACGGCTTGTTGCTGACAGATAACTTGGTGACGGTTGCAATTATCAATGCTGTTACCAGTATTCCCTTTTCTATCTACCTGCTTTCCGGCTTTTTGACTGGTTTGCCTAAGGGATATGAGGAAGCAGCCCGCATTGACGGCTGTACCAACTGGGGAATTTTGTTCCGGGTTATTGTGCCTCTTTCCATGCCCAGTATTCTCACCGTAATTTTGTTCCAGTTCTTGGCTTATTGGAATGAATACTTGGTAGCTCAAACCTTCTTGATTTCCGATGTGAATCGAACTTTGCCAGTTGGTTTGCTGAGTATCATGCAGGAAGCCAAGGTTGCTACGGACTACGGTCGCTTGTATGCTGGTTTGGTTATTGTTATGGTGCCAGTTTTACTCTTGTACTGCTTCGTTCAAAAGAACTTGACCAAGGGTATTTCCATGGGCGGTTTAAAAGGCTAATTTTTCGTTTAGCACTGGTGGGTATCTGAAGGAATGGGTATCCGCCAATTATTATACTTCTAAGGGAGACAAAGAGTATTATGGAAAACATAAACTCACAAGAAGAAAATCAGCGGGCAGAAGTAGCTCCTGGAGCAAACACTGGTAGAGTAACTATTCCCACCGACTTGGACGTGGTGGATCAGACGCTGGAAGTAATGAAGCAGTGGGGTGCCGATGCCCTGCGAGATTGCGATGGAACAGATTTTCCCTCTCAGCTACAGGGTGTGGGTGCAAAGATTTATTCTACCTATTATACCACCCGCAAAGACAATGTATGGGCAAAAGCAAATCCCGATGAGATTCAGCAGATATATATTATGACTCCCTTCTATTCTACTGGGGAAGGAGCCTTGTCTATTCCTTTGATGAAGGGCTTGTATCCAGAAATGCTGAAGGTAAATCCTCTGGATAGACAGCGCTGGTGGGAGGTTATAGACAGAACTACTGGCGAGATTGTGCCTCCCGCAGAATGGGAGTACCAAGAAGCTGGCGATGTGGTGGTGATTCCCCAAGCAAAGCCCTTCCATCAGTATACAGTGAGCTTTTTGGCCTTTATCATGTGGGATCCTGTACACATGTACAATGCTGTAGTTAATGGCTGGAAGGATGTGGAGCATCAGATTACTTTTGATATTCGCCAGCCTAAGACCAAGGTATTTACCATGGAGCGCCTGCGAAAATTCATTGCAGACCATCCTTATGTAGATGTTATTCGGTATACAACCTTCTTCCATCAGTTTACCTTGCTCTTTGATGAGCAGGCTCGGGAAAAGTATGTAGATTGGTATGGATATTCCGCTTCCGTTTCTCCCTATATTTTGGAGCAGTTTGAAAAGGAAGTGGGTTACAAATTCCGCCCCGAATTCATCATAGACCAAGGTTACTACAACAACCAGTACCGCATTCCCTCCAAGGAATTTAAGGACTTTATGGCATTCCAACGGCGGGAGGTTGCTGCCCTGGCAAAGGAAATGGTAGATATTACCCATGAATGTGGCAAGGAAGCCATGATGTTCCTAGGCGACCACTGGATTGGTACAGAGCCATTTTTGGATGAATTTAAGACCATCGGCTTGGATGCCATTGTAGGAAGTGTGGGTAACGGTTGTACCCTGCGTCTTATTAGCGATATTCCTGGGGTAAAATACACCGAAGGTCGCTTCCTGCCATACTTCTTCCCAGATACCTTCTTCCCCGGCGGAGATCCTGTAAAGGAAGCTAAGGTAAACTGGGTAACTGCACGCCGTGCAATCCTGCGAAAGCCTGTGGACAGAATCGGTTATGGTGGTTACTTAAAGCTGGCCCTTGATTTCCCTGAGTTTGTAGATTATATCACCAGTGTTTGTGATGAATTCCGTACCTTGTATGAAAATATCCGAGGAACCACACCTTACTGCGTTAAAACTGTGGCTGTGTTGAACTGCTGGGGTAAGATGCGCTCTTGGGGCTGTCACATGGTTCACCACGCACTGTATCAAAAGCAAAATTATAGCTATGCAGGTGTCATTGAGGCTCTGTCTGGAGCTCCCTACGATGTGCGCTTCATTAGCTTTGATGATATTTTGCAGGATGCCTCTGTGCTTGATGGGGTAGATGTTATTATCAATGTGGGTGATGCAGATACAGCCCACACTGGTGGTTATTATTGGAAGAATCCTGTGATTTGTGATGCAATTCGCCGCTTTGTTTGGAATGGAGGCGGATTTATTGGCGTTGGTGAGCCTACTGGTCATCAAAGTCAGGGCCGTTTCTTGCAGCTGGCTGATGTACTTGGTGTAGAAAAGGAGCATGGCTTTACTCTTGGTTATGATAAGTATAACTGGGACAACCACAGTCACTTCATTACAGAGGATGCTAATGAACAAATTGATTTTGGCGAGGGTATGAAGTCAATCTACGCCTTACCAGAATCCACCGTTCTTGTGCAGCGAGAAAAAGAAGTTCAGCTGGCTGTAAACGAGTATGGTTCTGGTAGAAGTGTGTACATCAGTGGCTTGCCCTACAGCTTTGAGAACAACCGTTTGCTGCACCGAGCGGTGTTGTGGAGTAGCCACTGTGAAAATCAGCTCAACAGCTGGTTCAGTAGCAACTACAACGTGGAAGTTCACGCCTACGTTAAAAACGGTAAGTTCTGCGTAGTAAACAACACCTACGAGCCACAATCTACCACAGTCTATCGTGGGGATGGTTCTAGCTTCCATCTTGACTTGGACTCCAACGAAATACGTTGGTACAAGATATAACCTCCTTGGGCTGATTCTCTTGTGGAGTCAGCCCTTTTTTTGTATATTTGTTAGAAGACTTGCTGTTTGCAGCAAGGAATTAATTGAAGGAGTTGAATATGAGAGATCCACGGATAGATACATTGGCTCGGAATTTGGTGCGTCATTCAGTGCAGGCAAAGGCTGGGGAAAAGGTTTTGATTCAGGCTAACAATATGGCTCAGCCCTTGGTGGAGGCTTTGGTGCGAGAGGTGTATGCTGTGGGGGCCATGCCCTTTGTATCCCTCAAAAACAAGGCTATTGAACGGGAAATCCTGCTGGGAGCTACCGAAGAGCAAATGAAGACTCGTGCTCAAATCGAGCTGGCAGAAATGAGTGCTATGGATTGCTTTATCGGCTTTACCGCTCCAGAAAATCTTAACGCATGGATTGATGTTCCTGCTGAGAAAATGGACTTGTACAACAAGTTTTACTACAAGCCCGTTCACTTAGAGCGGCGACTTAATCACACTCGCTGGGTAGTGCTCCGTTCTCCTACACCTGCCATGGCTCAGTTGGCTGGCATGAGCGAGGCTGCTTTTGAAGATTTCTTCTATAATGTATGTACTCTGGACTATGGTAAAATGTCTCGTGCCATGGACGCTCTCACCAAGGTGATGGCTGCCACCGACAAGGTGCGCATTGTTGCTCCTGGTACCGACCTCACTTTCTCCATCAAGGGAATGAGCCAGATTAAGTGCGACGGCAACATGAATATTCCTGACGGAGAAGTGTACACCGCTCCTGTACGGGATTCTGTGAACGGTGTCATTAGCTACAATACCCCATCCTTGGAAGGTGGCTTTGTATACGAGAAGATTCGTTTTGTGTTCAAGGACGGAAAGATTGTGGAAGCCACCGCCAACGACACCGACAGAATCAACAAGCACTTGGATACTGACGAGGGAGCACGCTACATCGGGGAATTTGCCATTGGTGTGAACCCCTACATCCTGCACCCCATGAAGGAAACCCTCTTTGACGAAAAGATTGCTGGCTCCATCCACTTTACTCCTGGTAATGCTTATGCTGACTGTGACAACGGCAACCGATCTGCCATTCACTGGGACTTGGTGCTGATTCAGCGTCCTGAATACGGTGGTGGAGAAATCTACTTTGACGACAAGCTTATTCGCAAGGATGGTCTTTTCGTACTGCCAGAGCTGGAGTGCCTGAACCCCGACAACTTGAAGTAAAGATTAATGGAGATGAGTGTTGCAGAGAACATTGGTTTTTCTCCTTCTGAATTGAGGGAGATTCAAAAAATTGTTCAAAAGAATGAAGCTATTATTAGGAGGGCTTGGAATGAATTTTTCAAGGGAAAATGCTAAAGCGAAAAAGGTTTGGTTTGATGAAAACAACTTATGGGTGGCTCTTGTAGATGGTAGACAACTTTCTGTTCCCCGAATGTATTTTCCTCGCCTTGATGCTGCCTCAATTCCAGAGTTAGAAAACTATGAATTAAGTGGTGATGGCTTGGGAATCCATTGGGACACTCTTGATGAAGACTTGTATGTTCCAAGTCTTCTTCTGGAATTGGTGGATCCTAATACTGCACAACTTCAAAAACGTGCCTGAACCCCGATAACTTGAAGTAAGTGTGTAGAAAGCGGCCTAGTGAAGGAGTTTACTAGGCCTTTTTTGTTTGTGAAACCTGTGCTACATACATGTGATGCTGCCTCTTGTCTATCTGGCTTGAGATTTTCAAAAGAATGAAGTACTCTGATACAGAAGGAATCAGGAGGCGGTATGAATTACGCAGAAGAATCATTGAAGTGTCATGGTGAGTGGAAGGGTAAGCTGGAAGTAATTTCTAAGGTACCAGTTAAAACTCGTGAGGATATGTCTTTGGCCTACACCCCCGGCGTGGCAGAGCCATGTCTTGCTATTCAAAAGGATGTGAACAAGAGCTATGAACTAACAGGCCGCCACAACATGTGTTTAGTGGTAACTGACGGAACTGCGGTGCTGGGTCTTGGAGATATTGGCCCTGAGGCTGGCATGCCCGTAATGGAAGGTAAGTGCGTGCTGTTTAAGGAATTTGGCGGTGTGGATGCCTTCCCTCTGTGCATCAAGAGCAAGGACGTGGATGAAATTGTCAATACCATCTACCTGATTTCTGGTAGCTTTGGTGGGGTAAACTTAGAGGACATTGCAGCTCCTCGTTGTTTTGAAATTGAACGCAAACTCAAAGAAAAATGTGACATTCCCATTTTCCATGATGACCAACACGGAACTGCAGTAGTAACCTTAGCAGGTCTTTTGAATGCCCTCAAGCTGGTGGGCAAGAAGAAGGAAGATGTACGTATTGTGCTTAATGGAGCGGGAGCTGCTGCCATTTCCATTTGTCGTCTGCTTTTGGCCTGTGGCTTTGTCCACATTACCCTGTGTGATAGAAGTGGCGCTGTGTACAAGGGACGCAGTGAAAACATGAATCCCATCAAAGAGGAAATTGCCACCGTCACTAACTTGGACTGTCGCTCTGGTTCTCTGGTTGACATGCTGGTAGGTGCTGATGTGTTTATTGGAGTAAGTGCCCCTGGAACCGTAACTGCATCCATGGTGGCCTCCATGAACAAAGATGCCATCGTTTTTGCCTGTGCTAACCCTACTCCAGAAATCTTCCCTGACGAAGCTCGTGCCGCTGGTGCTGCTGTAGTGGCCACTGGTCGGAGCGATTATCCCAATCAAATTAACAATGTGCTGGCTTTCCCTGGTATTTTCCGTGGAACCTTTGACGTGCGAGCCCGTGACATCAACGATGCCATGAAGATTGCCGCTGCCCAGGCATTGGCAGACTTGGTGGAAGCTGAAAAGCTTTCTCCAGAGTACATTATTCCCGCTGCCTTTGATCCCCGTGTTCGTGATGCAGTGGCTTCTGCCGTTGCTACCGCCGCCCGTGATTCTGGTGTGGCTCGCCTGTAATAATATTAAATAGGAGACATTATGTTAAAAGAAGCAGCCTATATGCCCTGGTGGTTTTTCCAAAGTAGGATTTTAGGGAAGAAAAAGCCTCTGCAAACGGTGCTTTTTATTACAGACTACTGCAATCTGCGGTGTAAGCACTGTACTCCATCGGGGCATCTGTGTTGCCACACTAAAAGCTATGAGCAAATCAAGGAGGAGTTGATATATAGCTATCAGCAAGGCTCCCGATTTGTGGACTTTGAAGGTGGAGAACCTACTTTATGGAAGGATGGAGATAAAACTCTCAACGACTTGTACAAGCTTGCCAAGGAAATCGGCTTTTTTTCCTGTACCCTCACCACCAACGGTCAGCGTCCCTTTGGAGACACCTTGGCAAATTCCGTGTGGGTCAGTGTGGATGGCTATCAAGAGTACCACGACAAGGTACGGGGAGAGGGCACCTTTGCCAAGCTGGATAAAAACATTCGGGAAAGCGGTCATCCTGCTTTGAGCATTGCCATGGCCATTAACAAGCTGAATCGTCCCTCTCTGCGGGATACGGTGAACTATGCCAAGGAAAATCCTGCCATCAAGTCCATTGCCCTGAACATTCACACACCCTTCCCTGGCACAGAGGAATTAACCTTGAGCCTGGAGGAACGTCACGAGCTGATTGACGAAATCATCCAGCTGAAAAAAGAAGGCTATCCCATTATGAACACTGTTTCTGGCCTGAAAACCATGAAGAAGCGGGGATTCAAAAAATACTGCTGGGTGTGCAACTACATCATGATTGATGGTCAGCGTCTGCCTTCTTGCCCCGGTTATTTGCTGGAAGGCAATGTGTGCGATGACTGTGGATTCTGCATGTCTGGGGAAATGTATTCCGTGCTTCATCTCAAGCCAGACACCATCACTGCGGGGCTTTCTCTCAGGCTGGGATAAGGAATTGTATCAAGATACTTTATGTCAAAGGGAAGTTTATCTTTGATTGGCTTGCTGGCGGTGATTACAGGAATTGTTATTGCCATTGCAGGATGTATTGTTGCCCTGCTACCAGTGTTGGTAATAGTATGGTAGAAATGACTACAGGTATTAATGAAATTAGCATTACCAGCCAGATTGTTTCTGACCAGGTAATCAAGGCTCGTGACTCTGTTCATGGCCTCCAAACTCTGTTGGGTCGGTTCAAGCTGTCGTAATAGCCAAGTCGGACATTCGACTTCACATTGGATAATACAGGGCAAGTGCACTGGCTGGTCAAATGGAACGTTGCAACAGGTTCTACTGGATCTGTTTGGCCGCCAGTGTATTTTTCCTGTTTTTGTGTATTCCTGCAGGATGCTCCTGTGCGGAGGGAGCTGTGGTAGGGAATCCTATAAAAAAAATGATTTTCTCTTTTTTTTGTTTGATTATTTGATTTTTCCATGATAAAATGATGATATGTCATCCGTGACCCCCCCCCCCCGTTGGTGGGTAGGTGGCAGGAACAAATGTGAAAAGGAGCGGGACTTAGTGGTATGAAAAAGAGAAGCAGGCTGATTTTTAGAATCATTTTACCAGTGCTGGGCATCACCTTTGTGGGATTGGCGGTTTTTTCCGTTTCCTTGTACAATGGTATCAAAGGGAAGCTAATCGAGCTTGAGCTTGAGGATCTTCATGTGGCCACTGATTACTTTGTGGCGGAGGTTGAGGAGGAGAGGGAGGAGCTTAGAGAGGCCATGCTGTTCCTGGTAGAGGATATGATCACATCAAACCGTGGCAATATGGAAACGCAAAATGCACGGATGTTTTTGCGTGGCTTGGCGGCTAACAACGGAATGTCGAATTTGGCCCTTTTCCGGCTGACCGGGGAATTACTGGTTTCGGCGTATGACGACACTTTTTCCACTCGTGCAGAGCTCGAAGCTATCACGCAGGCCAGGAATGGAGAGGTTGTTTCTGCCATCGCTGTGGGCAACAGCAAGATATGCAATATTTGCGCCACCACCTTGAATTGGGGCGGAGTGAATTTTGTTATAATGGGGGAGCGTACCGTGACCTCCAGGGACTTCCTTCAGAATGCAATCCATCTTCCCGACACCTACGTCAGCATTTATTTGGGCAACATCCGTCTTGGTACTACGATGAATAGTGGGGATTCTGGTGTCAAAACAATGCAGGATGAGGTGATGGAGGAGGTGTATCGTGGTAGTGGAGCGTATTCTGGTCTGGTTACCGTGGACGGATTGAAATTTCTGACCTTCTATCACAACCTGAGTATGGAGCATGAAGACGAGGAGGGGGGCGCATTGTTCGCGAATGGCGAGGGGGTTACCATCGCCACGGTGAAGGACTTCTCCGCAATCAGGAGGGCATATATCTCTCTTCTAGGTACCAGCATTGTGCAGATGTTCATTTTGTTCGGCATTGTTGCAGTCTTCATCATTGTTATATGCGGGCGTCTGGTGATAAAGCCTATTAGTGCCTCCATTACAGCCTTCAAGAACCTGAACGGCGGCGATGGACTGGCAGACCTAACCTACCGCATTGAAATCAAGCGGGAGGATGAGATTGGTGCCATGTGTAGCGAGGTAAATGAATTCATCGGTACCCAGCAAAACATCATGCAGGATGTAAGAAAATCCAGCAAGACAATTACGGAGATTACAGAGAATTTGGCTTGTTCCGCAGAGGAGGCCGCCAGCTCCACACAGCAGATTTCCGCCAACATTTCCAATGTGAACCATCAGGTTGTAAAGCAGAACCAGGCATTGAAGGAGGTGCAGATGGTTTTGCAGGATAGCGTTGAGAGTGTGCGGAATTTGGATAGCTTGATAGAAAATCAGTCTTCTGGCATCATAGAGTCCTCCTCCGCCGTGGAAGAGATGGTGGGAAATATTAGTGCGGTATCCAACTCTGTAAATAAGATGGCAGAGGAGTACCAGCAGCTCATAGGAATTACAGACAGGGGTAGGCAGCGTCAGGATGATGTTGCCCGGCAAATCAACAACATGGCGGAGCAGTCCCGTCACTTGGCGGAGGCGAACAACGTCATCTCCCAGATTGCAAGTCAGACCAACCTGCTGGCCATGAACGCCGCCATCGAGGCCGCACACGCTGGAGAGGCGGGAAAGGGATTCTCTGTTGTTGCCGACGAAATCCGCAAGCTGGCGGAAAATTCTGCCACTCAGTCCAAGGCTATCAAGCAGGAGCTGAGCAATATTTCTGGCATCATCCAGGAGGTTGTCACCACCTCCGCACTTTCCGTGCAGGAATTCTCCGAGATTAGCGGCAAGGTTGCCAGTACGGAAACCCTTGTGCGTGAGATTGACAATGCCATGATGGAGCAGCAGGTGTCCTCCAAGCAGGTTCTGGTCTCACTGCGTGAAATCAATGAGGCCAGTGTCCAGGTTCAGCAGACCTCAAAGAAGATGGCGGACAATATCGTCCATTTGGAGAATTCCTCCTCCAATTTGGACTTCATCGCCACCACTGTGGCAAACAGCATGGCGGAAATGGAAAATGGTATACGGGAGATTGGCCGGGCCGCCCAGACCGTCTCCGACGAGGTTATCAATGCCAGGGATTCCGTCACGGTGATGGATGATATTTTGGACAAGTTCAAGCTGGATTAACAGATTGAATTGAAGAACCAGTTGAACAAAGAACAGCCTGCGGGAAACTGAAAAGCCCACAAAAAAAGGAAGCACCTCAAAGAAAAGGCCACTGAAAAAGTCCGTTAAAGACTGAATTTACAAACACCATTTGAATATAGTAAGATTTATTCAGGTGGTGTTTTTTTATGCTCAAGTCACAGCAAGAATTAAA
>JAEDCN010000006.1 GCA_016294105.1 Treponema sp. | reverse complement strand
AGACCATCGGGAAGCAGAAAGTGGAAATCGAGTTCTTAAAAAAAAAGTACAGGCACTTGTACGAGCAAATTATTCAAACTTGCAAAATGGAATACAGGAAAATTCAGTTTTTTTGGAGATGTTTTTTCGCAATCTGATTTTAGGTGAAAAAAACGAACTCAAAAATCGTTACACACATATTGATTATGGCAGATATGAGAAAAAGTTCGGAGAAAATGAAGAAAGTTCGGAGATAATCAAAAAACTTCGGAAATAATTCTTGAACTTTTGAAAGAAAATCCAAAACTTTCAGCAAAAAAACTTTCTGAAAAAATTGGAATAACAAGTCGTGCAGTAGAAAAACAACTTGCTACACTTGTAGAAAAAGGCTTGTTAAAACGAGAAGGTTCACCCAAAGGTGGTCATTGGGAAATTTTGAAATGAAATAGGATTCTAGAAAACTAACTGAAAACTGAAAATTGAAGGGTGAAAGGTGAAAACGGAAAGATGAAAAGCAATTTAGAACAAACAGAAATAGAAGCTCCTTATGAATTGCCAGAAGGTTGGAAGTGGATGCAACAGAATGAAGTGTGTAAACTTACCGATGGTGAAAAACGAACAGGTACAGAATTTCCATATCTTGAAGTAAAATATTTGCGTGGAAAAAAGGAGAAAGACTTTGTTTCTACTGGTAAATTTATCAAAGCAGGTACAAAAGTAATACTTGTGGATGGAGAAAATTCAGGAGAAGTTTTTACAGTTCCAGAAGATGGCTTTATGGGAAGTACATTTAAAGCCCTTGAAATTTCAAATGTAAATGAAAATTATCTCCAATATTTCATACATACAAAAAAAGATTTGTATCGAAATAATAAAAAAGGATCTGCAATTCCTCATCTAGATAAAAAACTATTTTTTACCATGCCTTTCCCTCTTCCTCCAACACTTGCCGAACAACAATGCATTGTAAATCGCATAGAATCAATGTTTGCCAAATTGGACGAAGCAAAAGAAAAAGCCCAAAATGTGGTAGATGGTTTTGAAATACGAAAAGCCGCAATTTTGCACAAAGCGTTTACAGGGGAACTCACAGCAAAATGGCGAAAAGAAAATGGCGTAAGCGATGATTCGTGTAAATGGGTCTAAAACAAATGTAGGTCGTCAACTATTGGTTAAAAATAATAAAGGTTGGAGTTTTTGCGATCATATTATTCGAATTCAATTTGAAGTATTCTGCTTACCTAATTATATGGTTTACTTTTCAAAAACCAAAGAATATATAGATTATGTTCAGGACAATATGGTTTCAAGTGCTGGTCAAAATACAATCAGTCGAAAAGGATTATCAAATTTATCTTTGAAAGTTCCAACACTTCCCGAACAAGTTGAAATAATTCGAATTCTTGATATAATTATAGAAAAAGAAAACAAAGCAAAACAAGCCGCTGAAGCAGTGCTGGAGCAGATAAATTTATTGAAAAAGTCTATTTTAGCACGAGCGTTTCGTGGGGAGTTGTAAAAAAATGGAAAAATATTATTATTCTTTAGGTAAAGTGTTTGTAGTTTACGGAGGTTAAAATTATGATGCACGGAATAAAAAATACATCTAATGATACTTTTTCTCGTCTTATGGGAAATGGACTTCGTTATAATGTTCCTAAATACCAACGTGATTATTCTTGGGATAAGGAACAATGGTCAGACCTTTGGTATGATGTTTTACAAATGATTGAAGATCAAGATTCTCATTATATGGGGTATTTGGTTCTTCAAACAAATGATGATAAAAACTATCAAATTATTGATGGGCAGCAACGCCTTACTACATTGTGTATTCTTATTTTAGCTGTAGTTGATTATTTAAAAAAACTACCAGGTACTGAAGAAGAAAGAAAAGCAAACGAGATGAGAGCACAAAATATTCATACTTCTTACATTGGTAATCTGGATATGCTCTCTTTAACTTCTGTTAATAAATTAGTTCTGAACAGAAATAATGATCATTTTTATAAAACATATCTTTCCGCTCTTCAAAAAATGCCTAAAAGAGGGTTAAACGCTTCCGAAAAGTTATTAAAAACTGCGTTTGAAAGTTTTAGCAACTATTTGAGTAAAAAATTCCAAAAAACAGAAGAACTAATAAATTTTGTAGATAATCTTGTTAATAATATATTTTTTACTGTCATAACAGTAACAGATGAATTAAATGCATTTAAAGTTTTTGAGACATTGAATGCTCGAGGTGTGCAACTTTCTTCGTCTGATTTATTAAAAAACTATATTTTTTCTGTTGCCAATAGCAATGATTTACATCAAACAAAACTAGATGAACTTGAAAATATTTGGGCAGAAATTGCTGATATCTTAAAGGATAACCAAGTTTCAGAATTCCTACGATTCTATTGGAATTGTACACACAAAACAATTCGAAAAAATCAGTTGTACAAAACAATCCGTAATGAAATCAAAACACCAGAAGCAGCGTTTTCTTTATTACGAAATATGAGAACTAAAGCAGATATTTTTATGGCGTTAAAAAATCCTAGTGATGAGTTATGGAGAGAATTACCTGATGTTGCAGAAAATCTTCATTTACTAGATTTATTTAATGTAGTACAGCCGATTCCGTTATTAATGACTGCGTATGCAAATTTGCCAGAGAAAAAATTTTCTTCTTTGCTTGCCAAAATTATTATTATAACATTCCGGTATAATATTATTTGTGGAAAAAATCCAAATGAACAAGAAAATGTATACAATAAAATTGCTTTAAAAATTGAAGAAACGAAATCTTTTGATATAGAAGAATTAAAATCTGGAATATATATTTCTGATGAAGAATTTGAACAAACTTTTATGTATAAAGAATTTGTGTATACTACTCGAAATAATAAGATTGCAAAATATATTCTTGGGAAAATAGAAAAATTTGAAACGAGTGCAGATGTTGATACAACAATAAGTACACTAGAACATATTTTACCGGACAATCCAAATGAAACTTGGGACTGGGAAGACATAAAAATTAATCAATTTAGATATCGCCTAGGAAATATGACTCTTTTGGAAGCTGGAAAAAACAAAGATTTAGGCAATGCTTCTTTCGCGGAAAAAAAAGAAGTATATAAAACTTCTACAGTTCCTATGACATCAAAGATTGGAAATTCTGATATAGAAGAATGGACAGAAGAAAATATCGAAATTAGACAACGAGAAATGGCAAAAAAGGCGAAAGGTATTTGGAAAATCTAAATAAAAGGATCCTCCCGTGTCCGAAAAATATACAGTACACGATTACACAGTAGAACAAATCTTAAACTTCATCAAATCTGATGAAATTGCTATCCCATAAATACAACGGCCTTTTGTCTGGAAAGGGGGACAAGTTGATTGTGTCAAGTTTAGGTCGCAATTACGTTCCTGAAAAAAGCCACAAATCCATCATGCTGCGTTAAACAGAATCTCCCTTTGTTAGTGTGGTAATCAACATGCTGGATTTTTCAATGGCTTTTTTCTACCCCAATTTGCGAACTTTATTGTACACTATCCCACCTTGCCATTCCTAGATAAATCTGCTATAGTCAACCCATCACCGGGGTGTGAGCGTGACACAATGTCCGCTCTCTGAGAATATACCCGCAGGATGGCCGTAGGGCTGTCCCAACCTGATCCGGATAATGCCGGCGGAGGAAGTATGAAGACGCGTCTTTTTACAATTTTCCTATTTACATGTATTGTTTGTTCTCTTTCAGCCTTTGGAAGTAAGGACAAGATTGATCGAGCAAATGAGGTGGTGGTGTATACCTATGACTCTTTTGCAGGGGAATGGGGGCCAGGACCACAGCTGGCTGCTGCTTTTGAAGCAAAAACAGGGCTTAAGTGCAGAATGCTGGTGGTGGGAGATGGGGCACAGATTCTTTCCCGTGCTGTTTTAGAATCTTCTGCTCCCCAGGCTGATGTGGTGTTGGGTGTGGACAATAACCAGATTTCCCTTGCCCGTAGCTCTCAAGTGTTGGAAGCTTACCAGCCTCAAGATGCCCTGTCCATTGTTCCAGAAGAATTACAGCTTACCGATGACTGGCTTTTAACTCCCTATGATTGGAGCTATTTTTCTATCATCTACAATAAAAATTCTTCTGTTCCTGCTCCCCAGAGCTTAGAAGACCTTACTAAAGAGGTGTACAAAAAGAAGATTATCTTGATGGATCCTCGTACCAGCACTCCCGGTCTTGGCTTTGTGGCTTGGACAGTGGCAGTATTTGGGGAAAACTACCTTGACTATTGGCGAGCACTCAAGCCGAATATCTTGACTATGGCTCCTTCCTGGAGTACTGGCTATGGCTTTTTTACCTCAGGAGAGGCTCCCTTAGTTGTAAGTTATACCACAAGTCCTGCCTATCACATTGAATATGATGAAGGTGATCAGTTTACCGCCTTAATCTTCCCAGAAGGTCATTCCCTGCAAATTGAAGGAGCTGCCTTGGTTAAGAATGCTCCTAATGCTGAAGGTGGCCGCTTGTTCTTGGACTTTTTGATTTCACAACAAGCCCAAGAAATGCTACCACTTACCCAGTGGATGTATCCAGTAAATCCTGCTGTGGAGCTTCCTGCTTCTTACAATGCTGCTCCTCAAGCTGAAAAGGCTCTTACTGTAGACAATGAAACTCTCAGTGAGGCTGTGGAAGCTGTAATGGCTTTGCTTGCTCAGTAATTTTTTCACGAAATTCAACAAAGTTCACTAAAAATGAATCCTATCAAAGAGGACTAAGGGGATTGCAAAAGGAAGATGCAGGATATTGAATTTAAAAGGAGCCGTTTTAGGCGGGATTGTTCTCGGGGAGTACAAGTTATGGCTACAGCCAGCGGAGGATTTTTGTTCCTGAGCTTGGTGGCACTTTTTGTGCTGGCATGGCTTTTCTCCCTCCTAATCGGTGATGGGGCTTCTGATTCAGTTGTATCCTTGGTCTTTTCCCCCTGGGTGGTAAAGGTGGCTGGTCGTACCTTGACCTTGGCTCTCCTTTCCACCCTCTTGTCCTTGGTGGTGGGAATTCCCTTGTCTTTTTTTACTGCCACCAGAAGTTTTCCTGGAAGGAGATTTCTTCTTTCCCTTTCTGCCATTCCCCTGTGTCTGCCTCCCTTGTTGGTGGCCTTAGGTTATGTCATGTTCTGGGGGATGCAGGGGGTGGTGAATCGGCTGATGATGAGTTTTGGGGGAGGTTCTATTGCCACCAGCTCCTTCTTGTACTCTCCCCTGGGGATTGTTCTGGCTCAGGGCTTTTACAATTTCCCCCTGGTGATGAAAACCTGTGCTGATGCTTGGAGTCAGCTTCCTAAAAATCAACATGATGCTGCCTTGTTACTGGGAGCTAGTCCCTGGCGGGTGTTTAGAACCATTACGTTGGTGCAACTGCTACCTGCCATTGCTACCTCTGCCATGGTGGTGTTTCTGTACTGTTTTTTTAGCTTTATTATTGTGCTGGTGTTTGGTGGAGTGGGAACCACTGTGCTTGAGGTGGAGATTTATCAGGCTGCTCGCTCCAGCTTAAACTTTCCTTTAGTGGCTGCCTTGGCCTTGGTGGAAACTGCCTTGGCCTTGGCTGTGGTGGCACTTTATAGCTTGGTGGAGGGCCGTGGCAGGGAAAATAAGGGGCTTGCCTGGGACAGTGCTGGCCTTGGCCGAAAACAGGTGGATGGCTGGAGGGAAGCTCTTTTTCTGGGACTGCTGCTTGTTTTGGTGCTCTTGTTCTTTCTCTTACCCCTGGTGCAGCTGGTGCTTTCTGCCTTTAGTGTAAGGAATTCATCCTCTTTTACCGGAAGGCTCACCCTGCAATACCTTCAAAATCTTTTTTCCCGTGCTAGCTTTTATCTTGCCCTGAAAAATACCTTACTTACGGCAAGCGTATCTTCTGTGTTGGCGGTGATAGCTGCCCTGTTCTATAGTCTTTTGTTACGGGAATGGTCACGTCGGAGGGCTGGGAAGCTGGCTGGAGGAGGCAAATCCCTTTTCCTTGGGCGAGTGCTGCCCCTGCTTCCCATGGCGGTGTCTTCGGTGGTGCTGGCCATTGGTGCCACGAGCCTTACCGTTAAGGTGCTTCCTGGATTGAGGGGAAGCCCCTGGATGCTGGTATTCTTGCAGGCTACCTTGTACTGGCCCTTTGCCTTCCGTCAGATTTCAGGTGCCCTAGATAAGGTGCCTTCTTCCCTAGATGATGCTGCCCTGATGCTGGCTGAGTTTCCCCTAGATAGGGTATTTCGGGTGTATCTGCCTCTGTGCAGGAAAAATATTCTGGCTGCCTTAGGATTTTGCTTTGCCTTAGGGTGTGGAGATACTACCTTGCCCCTGGTATTGGCTATTCCTCGGTTTGAAACCTTAGCCTTGTACACCTATAATCTGGCTGGTTCCTATCGCTTTAACGAAGCCTGTTGCAGTGGTTTAGTGCTGGCTGCCTTAACCATGCCCATTTTCTTTGTGAGTGGAAGGAACCTTCCGCGGAAGGGCTTGAAGATTACCGTCAGAAAAAGGCTGAAGACTACCAGTAGAAAAAACATGGAGAATGAAAATGCGTAAGAACTTGGAACCATATTTTGAGGCAAAAAACTTGAGGAAATCTTGGAACTCCCCAGAATATTCCTTACAGGTGGATTTTTCCTTGCAACTGGCAGCAGGAGAAATGGTGGCCTTGCTGGGGCCTTCTGGTTGTGGCAAATCCACAGTACTCCGTCTCATTGCGGGGCTTTTAGAGAGTGAGCCAATCTCTCGTGGCTCTGGTTCTCCTGCTGGTGGTTTCCCTGCTGAGGGAGAAAAATCTGAAACCCGGTTGCGACTTGAAGGTCGAGATTTGCTGTCAGTGCCTGCAGGAAGGCGACAGATTGGTATGGTATTTCAAAATCCATCTCTTTTTCCCCATCTTCGTACCGATGACAATGTGGCCTATGGACTTCGCTGTCAGGGAGTGGGAAAGAAGGAGGCCCGAAAGGAGGCAATGGCCTTGCTGGAAAGCTTTGGTTTGGGCGCCTTTGCCCAGCGTCGGCCAGAATCCCTTTCTGGGGGAGAAGCTCAGCGAGTATCCCTCGCCCGCACCCTTATTGTTCGCCCCAAGCTTATCCTCTTTGATGAACCCCTTTCCGCTGTAGATGCTCCTTTACGCCGCCGCCTTGCCCAAGATATTTGCCGTATGCAGGACGAGTTTGGTTTTGCAGGCCTCTTTGTTACCCACGACCGAGAAGAAGCCCAGTTGGTGGCAGACAGGATTATCACCATGGAGCGGGGACAGGTGGTGGGAGAACTTCGACTGGACTAAAAGGAAGGGGAGGGAGTGCTACTTAGTGGCAATGACAATGGGTAGGTAGAATCCTGTGGTTTGGGGGAATATAATGAGCCCATAAAACCATACAGAAAATCCCATCTCGATAATTTTCAGTTCTTCTACCATTTGATCCAGCCTTCTTGTAAAGTTGTTTGTTGGGGTCGATGTAGCTGTGGGGCTCGTAAATGGGAAGATTCAGGTGAAAGGGATCTTTCATACACAAGAAAATGATGTAGGTTTCTGGGAGCTCAATATAGTCGCTGCCTTTTAACAGGTTGTCTAGGTCAAGCATTCCTTGGTAGTAGCGAGCTCTCAGGGCTTCTTCTTTGGTGATAACCGACTGGATTTCGATATCGAAGACTCGCTGGCCATCTGGCTCTTGCATGTATACATCCATCCGAACTCCCTTTGAACTTTTCAGCGTTTGGATGACTTTTTGTGCAATGGGAAACTCGATGTGGCTGATTTTTATCTCTAGTAGCATCTCCAAGACTTCTTTGCAAACATCTGTGTTCTGCATGATTCTGCTAAAAATAAAATCATCAGCAAGTGTGAGCTTTTTCCACTGCTCCTTCCATACTTTTTTTAATGCTTCTAGCACTGATTCTGGCAAGTCTAATTCCATTCATACCTCCAAGTTTTGTCTTTACATATTTATTATAGGCTTGGAGTTTAAAAAAAATGCATTTTTCTGAGGGAACGTGGGATTTTTTTGTAAAAGTTTTCTAAGATGGAGCCTTTTGGAAAAGAGATGGGGAGAAATTAACACACGGATTTGTTCGTGGCATTAGCCACTCACCTTTGGTCAGAGGCCATGACCTGTACGGGAAAGGGGCGATGACCTTTATGGGAAAGGGGCAGTGACGTGTAAAGACAGTGATAAATCTGTGGCAAAAAAACTAAAATCCGCCTTCCAGAACCTTGACACTTTTTACAAAGTGGACAAAAATAAAACAATCATCTAAGTTGGTTCTGCATCGTACAAGTAAATAACACGGAGTAAACATGGTTTCGGGAACAAAAAATCTTTCAAGTAATGCAGACTCTCTCTTGACAACTGCCTTTTCCCCAGTACAATTCCTGAACACAACACAACACAACACAACACAACACAACACAACACAACACATAGAAGAAACTTTTTCTACAATACATTTATCTGGAACACGGCCAGCCAGGAATTTTTCTTACCAGAAATTTCCCGCTGGTCTTTTTTTGTTTAAATCATTTTTCCGTGGTTATTTCCCAGTTTGTGTAACAGCGTGACTGGATAAATATACAGTTTTTATTTAAGGAGGATTTACAATGAAATCCATGAAAAAATTGGTGTTAGCAGGTTTGGTTCTGCTGGTGAGCGTGATGGGGCTTGTGCTTTTGGCGGGATGCAAGAACGATTCCGTGCCAGAGGTGCCACAAGGACCAAAGGTATATACGTTTCCTGCAGGGGTAAAAATTCTTTCTGCTGAAGAATATACCAGCCCCAACCACACAGATAATACTTGGACCTATGTAGCTTTTGGAGAATGGCCACAAACAATTAAGGCTGAAGATGTAACTGTGGACGAGACTAAGCGTAGGGAAATGGGAATGTTTACCGCATACCTTGGTAGCGATGGTAACTACTACGTAAAGGCAAAAGAAAGGGCTTACGATTTAGACAGTGAATATAAATACAGTGACGGAACCCAAGTGGGACGGAATGGAACAAGTACAAAGTGGTTCAAAGTAGAACCTATTGTGTGGCGTATCCTGAACAAGGATTATGCTGAAACAGGAACAGCCTTACTGTTGGCAGAAAACATCCTGACAGGTGAGATTCCCTACTATTCTGGTAAAAATTTTAACAGAACAACTGCAATTTCTCCCAATGATTATAAGCATAGCCAAATACGAGCATTTCTCAATGGTTTAAGCTATGAATACAAGGGAAGCGATTCTGGAGAACAAATTCAAAAGACTGAGTATAAAGGCAAAGGCTTTCTACAAACAGCCTTCACACAAGAGGTACAAAAACTAGTAACTGATACTGAAGTAGATAATAGTCCTAGAAGTACAAATCCAGATAGCAATGCTAGCCAGTGGAACTCTGGTGCAAACGCCTATTTCTGTGCAAACACTAAAGATAAAATCTTTTTGTTAAGTGAGCAGGAAGCAACCAAAGAAGACTATGGGTTTGCTAAATATGATCAGTATGGAAGAGGCAATACCCGTATTCGAGTTGCCACAGACTATGCCAAGGCTACAGGAGCATATCAGAGTAGTACAGCCGGCTATGGCGGCTGCTGGTGGCTGCGTTCGCCCTACTATGGCCAGGAGTCCCACGCGCGCAGTATCTACTACGACGGCCGTGCCAACATCAACAGCACCGTCAACGATGCCCGCTACGACCGCTACGGCAGCGTCCACAATGCCGGTAGGGGTGTTGTTCCGGCTTTGTCAATTTCCATAAATGGAAATTGACTCTAATCCTTGCGTCAGCAATAATCTGGAATTTTCTGGGGAAAGTGGCTGGAGCTATTGCTCCCCCCGCCCCCAGAAAATGCTCCAGGTAGGAGATAACCTCCCTCGTTCCAGTTCCATCTGTGGCGGGGAGTTTTTTTGTACCACTCCCCAGAACCAGCCCCATCTACTCGCAGTATAGCCAATGAACGAAAGCGTTGGGGCAACAGGGAGGTCCCCTGAGCAGCCGAACTGTGAGCGTAGCGAAGTGCGAGGTGGCGGTGGGTTCTCCCGCCATTCTCGCCCCCCAGCACCAGCCCCATCTACCCACAGTATAGCCCGATGAACGAAAAACCCGATGGAGGATTCCAGCGGGTGCCTACCGACGCCGCCCTCTGAACGCCAGTGAAGTGTAAGGCGACGGTGGGCTGCTGGAATCCTCCACCGCTTTTACATTTCATTGAACCTATGCTATACTGCCCCCATGGTACGAAAAAACACTATCCAACTTAGAAAGTTCTTGTTTTTGTTGGTATCCCTTTGTTTGTTCCTTTCTTGTAGCGGAAAGGAGGGAGAAAGCAATACAAAACAAACTGCTGAATCCTCCGCTCCCAGTCAGGAGGAAATGCAACAAATTCTTCAGCAACAGCAGGAATTACAAAAACAGCAGGCACAACAGGCTGCACTTCAGCAATTTATCCAGAGCCTTGACCCAGTGCAACGGTACAGCCAGCTTTTTCTCGTTAATCTGGAAGGAAATACAAGCTTCCGTCCTGTAGAATCCCTCACATGGGAGGATTCACCGGAGCAAGCACTTGTTCCCGGAGGCTACCTTTTCTTTTCCTATAATGTGGCCGATTCTGCCCAAAAGGTGGCAGATTTTACTGCTTCCATTCAAAGCTGGTGCCAGTCCAACCAAAAATTGCCACCACTTTTGGCCATTGACCAAGAAGGTGGCCTAGTTAATCGGCTTCGAACTGTTACTTCGCCCCTGCCTTCTGCCCAGGATGTGGCTGCAACCATGACCTACGAAGAGGCTCAGGAATTGTACCGCCTCCAAGGAAGCCAAATGCAGAACTTGGGCTTTCACCTGAACCTAGCTCCCGTGGCAGAGGCCACCAGTTCCCATAACCAAGCCTTTTTGGATACCCGAAGCTATGGCCCTCTGCCTCAGATGGAGGACTATGCCCGTGCCGCTATAGCTGGATTCCAGGAAGGGGGAATTGGTGCTGTGGCCAAGCATTTTCCCGGCAACACCAACGACGACCCCCACACTGGGCTTCCTGAAATCTCCTTGAGCCAGCAGGAATTACAGAAGCTGTATCTGGAGCCCTTCCGTCGCATTCTTCAGGAAAGTAAGCCCTGGGCTGTCCTCATGTCCCATGCTCGTACCGCCGTTTACGATGGAGAAAATCCCGCCTGCCTTTCTCGATTTTGGGTGACACAGATGTTGCGTCAGGATTTTGGCTATCAGGGCCTCATTCTCTCTGACGACATCTTTATGGCAGCCTTGAAAAAAAACGGTTTTCCTCCTGAACGCTCAGTCATGATGGCGGTGGAAGCGGGAATCGATGTGATAATGCTTTCTGAAAAGAAGTTTGGCTCCGTGCTCAAGCTGATTTTGGACAGAAGCCGTGAGGATGAAAGCTTCAAGTCCCTGCTGGATGCCTCAGTGGAACGAATCCTTTTGGCCAAGGTACAAGCTGGCCTCATGAGCTTCCAAGAGGAAGGCGAACAGCTGAAATTGGTGGTTAATTCCTCTCCCAAGGTCTGGAGTCAGGAATCCTTCCAGACAGCCTACCAACAGGGAGTGGAGCATTACACCGCTGTCTTTGGCGGTACAAAATGACAGAAATGAAGCCTGCAACACAATTCACAATGCAGCCTGTACTGCAGTCCCTGCCAAATGACATTGTCTTTTTAGATGAAGACATGGCGGTGGTGGTAAAAGATGCTGGTGAGGTGTGTGAGAATGGCTCTCCCCATAGCCTTGTCCTGCGGATGGCCCCCCTCATAGAAGAAGAGTTAGGCCACAAGCTAGAGCGCTGTGAATGTGTCCATCGCCTGGACCAGCCGGTAAGTGGCCTGTGCGTGCTGGCTCTAACGGAAAAGTCGGTGGCCCTGCTTTCCAAGATTTTTGCCACCAATTCTGTGGAGAAAACCTATTGTGCCATTACTGAACGGAAAAAATTGGCTCAAGGAGAAGTACAGTCTGAAATTTCTTCTGATTGGAAAAATCTTGAATGTTTCATGACCTTTGACCGTGGCAAAAAAAAGGCCCGCATTCTTTCAGAAAAGAAAGTGCAACGAGGAGACAAATCTGCTGGCAAAAAGGCCCTGCTACGGTATAAATTGCTAGGACAGGGAGAACGCTACGATTTTCTTTTGGTGGAGCTTTTCACTGGCCGCACTCATCAGATTCGCTGTCAGCTTGCAGGAGAAGGCCGCCCCATCAAAGGCGATTTGAAATACGGGGCAAAACGGTCGGAAAAGGCTGGTGGCATTCGGCTCCATGCCTGGAAATTGTCACTTCCTCATCCAGTTACAGGAAAAAACTTGAGCTTTACCTGCCTTCCGCCTCAAATGGATGCCTTATGGCAGGCCTGCATGAACTTTTTATGCTGATGCAGTGGATTTTTCTGCCGATAATCTGTATATTTGTATAGGTTGATTTATCATCACACCGTAGAACCTAGGGAAGAACATGGGAAAAAAGAATACCGCTGCCCCAGCTGCCACTTCTGGAAAATTGAAGGGTGGCGAGGGCTTTGAACAATACTATCACGCATTATTTACCCACCGTTGGCCTGCACTTAAAGAAGCCTTATTGCAGGAAGTTTCTCCTGTGGCCTGGCAGACTGACTCAAATCTTCCTTCTTATTATCTTGATGCTGCCAGTATCCGTGCCGCAGTGAGCCTTCCCCTGGAAGGAGCTGAAACCCTGCTGGATCTCTGCGCCGCTCCTGGTGGCAAAACCTTGGTAATCTCCTCTCTTATGGAAGCTGATGCCACCTTGCTTTCCAATGAGCGTTCTCGGGAGCGGCTGACTCGTCTCATTCGGGTGGCAGACCAGCACATGACAGAAGGGGTGCGAAAGCGAGTATCCATTTGTGGCAAGGATGGAGCCACCCTTTGCAAAAATCCTGCCAACCAATTTGACCGCATTTTGCTAGATGCCCCTTGTTCCTCGGAGCGTCACGTGCTCACCTCTCCCCAATATCTTGAACAATGGTCTCCCGCCCGCATTAAAACTCTGGCCATGGCTCAGTGGGCTCTTCTGTCCTCAGCCTTCCGTATGCTCAATCCTGATGGCTACTTGCTCTACGCCACCTGTGCCCTTTCCCCGGAGGAAAACGACAAGGTAGTGGCTCGACTCAAGGCCAAATTCCCCGATGTGGAGTTTGTTCATGACTTGCCTCCCATACCTGCCAAAGTGAGCCAGTTCTGTGAAACTGCCTTGCCAGAGCCAGAAATCACGGAGCATGGATTCCATGTGCTTCCCGACAATGCAGGAGGCACTGGTCCCTTGTATTTTTCCCTCATTCACAAAAAGCCCCTGGAGGATGGTGAATAATGGCCCAAAAGAAGAAGAAACCCAAGGTGGTGTTGAAAAAAAATCAGGTAATTATTCTTGCCGCCACCATCGTAGCAGTGTGTGCTTGTATGCTGACTGTGGTGACATTGACTGCACCAAAATCAAAGACTGATTCTCCAGCTACAACACAACAAAGCGATACTGTTGCCGTCTCTCCAGAAAACCTTTCCTCAGAAGCTGCGTCACAAGAAGCATCCAATCAAACGATGGATGCTGGTGTAGCCCAGGTGATAGCCCAACTGGAAGCTGCAGAAAAGCGAGCAAAGGAAGCCGAAACACGAGCAAAAGAGGCGGAAAAACGAGCCTCTCAGGCCCAGTCCGATGCGGAAAATGCTCAAAAGCAGGCAACTGCAGCTCTAGAAGCCCAAAAGCGAGCAGCCCAGCAACAAAAGCAACAACAGACCGCCTCAAATGTAGGGTCTGCAGCAAATTTAGCCCTAGGCTCCAAGGAGGGCACTACTTCATCAAGCTCAGGAAAGCCTAACAGTACAACAGGAAGCTCATCTTCCGCTGGTGTCGTAGTAGGGAAGGATTACACCATTCCACCAGCCCGTTCTGGTGCCACCTTAGCCTTTGTGTTTGACGACGGCGGCCAAAATCTTTCTGACCTGCAGCATTACTTGAACCTGCCCTTTCCTGTGGATGTGGCAGTACTTCCCCAGCTCCAGCATTCCGTGGAGTCGGCTCGCCGTGTTCGCTCCTCTGGTCGCCATGAATTGCTGTTGCACCAGCCAATGCAAGCCATCAATCTTTCGGTAAATCCTGGGCCGGGAGCCATTTCTCCCTCCATGACCACCACAGATATCGACGCTGTAGTACGGAAAAACCTTGCTGAAATCGGCCCTGTCTCTGGTCTTAACAACCACGAAGGTTCCCTTATTACCGAGTCCAAGATAAAGATAGGTAAGGTTATAGAAATTTGCCAAAAACAGGGAATCTTTTTCCTTGACTCCCGCACCTCAGCCAATACAGCCGCTCCCCAGGCAGCCTTGGAGCTGGGAGCTAAAATCTGGGAGCGTGATGTGTTCCTGGATAACACCCAAAACAGGGCGGACATTCTGGAGCAGATTCAGCGGGGACTTCAGGTGGCAAACAAAAAAGGCTATGCTATATTGATTGGCCACGTGTGGTCAGGAAGCAATCTTGCACAAATTCTTCAAGAGTTGTATCCTGTGCTAAAATCGCAAGGCTATTCTTTTTCAACGGTGGGAGGTTTATATGAAAATTTTGGGAATTGAGTCATCCTGTGACGAAACAGCAGCAGCTATTGTGGAGGATGGAAGAACCATCATCAGTAATGTGGTGGCCACCCAAATCCCTTTCCACCAACAATTTAACGGAGTGGTGCCAGAAATTGCCAGCCGCAAGCACGCAGAATGGATTATGCCAGTGGCGCAACAGGCGCTGCAGGAGGCAAACCTTACCCTGGATGAAATCGACGGTATCGCCGCCACCAATCGCCCTGGTTTGATGGGTTCCTTGCTGGTGGGACTTACCTTTGCAAAAACCTTGGCCTGGACCAAGAACAAGCCCTTCATTGCTGTAAACCATATGTTGGCCCACCTTTACGCCGCCCATTTGAGCCAAGACATTGCCTATCCCTACTTGGGCTTGCTGGTTTCTGGCGGTCACTGCATTATTTGCAAGGTGGCTGGCTTCAACGATATTACTGTGTTGGGTACCACCGTAGACGATGCCCCAGGTGAAGCCTTTGACAAGGTGGCCAAGTTCTACAACCTAGGGTATCCCGGCGGTGTCATCATCGATAAATTGGCAAAGGAAGGAAATCCCAAGGCCGCACACTTTCCTGTTCCCTCCTTACACAAAGGTGAGCACCGCTACGACGTATCCTATTCTGGCTTGAAAACTGCTGTCATCAACCAGATTGACCAGTTCTGGAATCAGGATTATCCAAAAACTCCAGAAAATATTTGTGCTGCCTTCCAAGAAACTGCGGTAAAGATTCTCGTTTCCCGCATCCTTCGGGCAGTAGAGGATACAGGTCTTACTACCATTGTAGCGGGTGGTGGTGTGGCTGCTAACTCCCGTCTACGGGAAATGCTTGCTCAACGGAAGGAACTTACCTGTATTTTCCCACCCCTCAAGCTGTGTACGGACAATGGAGCCATGATTGCAGGCTTAGGCTACCAGTACCTTAAGGACGGAGAAACAAGCCCTTGGAACACCACCGCTTCCGCTCGGATTCCTCAGTTCAAGCGGGGCCTTAAGGCACGAGGATAGTCTTTAGACAAAGTGAGAAAAATGGAAAATTTATGCTTTCCTTCTTTTTCATGACTTTTATTTAAATAAAACTCTGTTGACAGGTATTTTTTTCTGTTCTAAAATAACACATTATGGATTCTCGCTCTTCTTTTGATCGCATGGTTATTTCCCTCACCCCAGCAGAAAGAGCTGCTATGCTGGAAAAGGTGCAAGCAATTGTTAATCCTGAAAGCCACTCTTTGGTTTCAGTAGAAATGCAGGGTTCTAAAGTAGTTCCAGATATAGAGTTGCAGTTAAAGAATGAATCTTTTTTCACTCGTATTTGGTTGATGATCAAGTCCATCTTTACCAACACCGACATTAAAACCCTCTACAATGCCCAAATCGTTTTGAAGAAGGGCCACGACATCGAAAAGAAAGAGCCAGGCTTCATCGATGTAACACGACGTGTTTTCCTAAAGGGATTTTTCGATCAAGTGGAGCAGTTGGCAAAGTGTGCAGAATTCTTTAAAGAAGGAATGGAGATTTACGATGCCGATCAAGGTGATTTTTACGTATTCTTATCCTCCCTCATTGCACCAGAAGTAAATGGAAAGATTGCAGAAGAAGTTAATCCTCTCAAATTGCCCTTTTCCAGAGAAGTTACCAGCGAGCTGCGTCTGTCCATGGTTCGTAATCTTGATTCCACCATGCAATCCATGTCCTCAATCAAGCGGGCTGCCTTGTACGGTGCTGTTTGCAATACGGAATGGATTCGTCAATTTGTTCATTTGCCCTTTAATCGAGTTCTGTCTGCCTTTACCGAGGAAAACGGCCAGACCGTCTGTCCCTTTGACAGCATAAAAAATGAAATTGCTCAGTTTGCCAAGGTTTTGTGCTATGGAAAAACCATCCAATCTGAAGTGTTGGAAGCATTGTTTGTGCTTTCCTACAACATGACGGAAAAAAATAAGGATGGATTTACTGAAAAAATGTCAAAGTATATGGAAGAAGCTTCCTCCAATATCACTTTGATTAAAATGTTTATTTCCACCGTTCCCATGCGAGCTATCGGTTCCATTGTCTGGTTCGATGCCTTCTGGGTTCCAGATAAGCCTGAAGGCTGTGAAGATTGGTTTGTAAAATACAAGTCAGCTTGGCGAAGAAATTTTGACAAGCAGTGGGATCAGTGGCTGGCAGACCGAAAGAAGCACATTGCAGAAGAAGCCATGTGCCAAACCTTTGGCTTCAAAACCCTTCCCTTGTTGCCCTACCGTCCCTGGAAAAATATTCTTGGTGGCGTTTCCTTCATGTATGATTACGTTTTAGGTTTCATCTCTGCCTTTTATGATGAAGTCTATCCTGAATATGCCAAGCTGTTGAAAATCCTCATGGTGGAAGGTGTCTTCTATCAAAAGGAAAACCTTGTGGAGCTTACGGATGTTTGTGCTGAGCTTGACAAGCAGCGTCTAGCTTTGAATAAATTCAAGACTAGCCTTGCTCCCGAAGGCGAGGGGGGCATTATGTTTGAGAATCTCATGAATGAAAACCTGCTGAATCCTCGTGACAAGGCCAAACTAGATTCCTTGATTAAGTCTCTGGAAACTGATGCCGCCTTGATTCTTGCCCAGTGGTGCTCATCCTCTCGCTCTGTTGAGCTGATTCTCAAAGGAATCATTACAGGAGCCAGAAACTCCCGCTACGACACCTTGTCCAACCTGTCCACAATTCAAGGCCAGTTTAACGAAAAATTCCGCCACAAGGTGGATGAAATGCAGCTGGGCTTTGAACGTGCACTGGAAATCATCAAGGATCTTGAAACAATCCGCTAGGTGCATCGGTGATTGTAGCCTCTGCCTTTGAACTTTCCTGCACCAAGTCCGACCAATCAGATTTGCTGGCTTTGCCATTTTACCGTGCAGGAAAGCCTCTTCAAGATGCCGATAAAATCCATCCTCGTTGCTATATTTCTACCCGTGCCGCTGGTTCCATGCGCTTTCGCTGGACTGAAGAAAATCCTCGTCGTAAGGAATTTTTACTCAAAAGAAAGATTTTGTCTCCCATCGCAGAACCTGGTGTTTTTGTCTCAAGAATTACCAGTGCCTCCGATTTATATCCCATTTCGCTCACTGATTTAATGGCTGTTCCAGTTGAATTGATTCATTCTCAAGTGGTGTATGCCTTGGAGCAGGGAGAAAACGGCGAACCAATCCTACAATCTAAGGAAGGAAGCCACCCAGAGGCTCTGGATTTTTGGCGTGGTGATGGAGCCATTACCACTAGCAGCAAGCTGGTGCCTGTGGTGACGGTGGCAGATTGTCTTCCCATCTTTTTGTATGATGAAAAAACTGGTTGTCGCGGGGTGCTCCATTCTGGCTGGAAGGGAACGGGTATTGTGGTGCAGGCTCTCAAGCTAGCAGAACGAACTTACGGTGCCCAACCTTCAGATTTTTCCGTGGTGATTGGTCCCCACATCCATTCCTGCTGCTATCAGGTGGAGGAGGAGCGAATCAGTTATTTTACCAATCAGTTTGGCTCCTCCTGTATTATTCCACCTAACAAGCTTTCCTTGGCCCAAGCCAACGTGAATCTGCTGCTGGAAGCAGGGGTTCCAGAAGACAATATTCTGTGCTGCTCAGACTGTACCTGCTGCGACACCCGCCTTGGCTCCTTCCGCAGGGAAACTGCTAGCCTACCTGAATCCATGCCCCTGTCAGAAAAGCTTCGTCGCTTTACCACCATGATGGCCTTTGTGAACTAATATTGTAGCATAAAACCTTCTTTTTTGATATGATACTATTTCCAAGTTTATTTTTAGGATGGTGCTATGGCAGATTTAAAGGAGCAGTGCCGACTTTTAGTGGCAAATGCGTTGAATGCTTTTGGTGATGAATTGGGAATGGAGGCTGTAACCACAGCAGAAGCTCTCGTATTAGAAACTCCACCTAATCCAGAAATGGGAGATTTAGGTATTCCCATGTTTCCCTTTGCCAAGTCTTTTCGTCAGGCTCCTCCCGCCATTGCAACAAAGATTGTGGCACTGGTTCAAGCTCAAGAAGCAGCACAGCAGGTGGGAACCTTTGTGGCTGTGGGACCCTACGTTAATGTAAAGCTTAACAAAGGAGCGGCTATTGCTGCAGTTTTGGAAAAAATTGCTTCCCAAAAGGCAAATTACGGTGCATACGAGGATGAGGGAAAAAAGCCTTTGGACGGTCGCCGTGTTATGGTGGAATTTTCCAGCCCCAACACCAACAAGCCCCTGCACCTTGGTCACCTGCGAAACGATGCCTTGGGTGAAAGTATTTCCCGCATTTTGAAGGCTGCAGGAGCAGAGGTTTTTAAGGTTAATATTATCAATAACCGTGGTGTTCACATCTGTAAGTCCATGCTGGCCTACCAGAAATTCCATCAGGAAAAAAATGAAACCCCAGAAAGCCTTGGTATCAAAAGTGACCGCTTTGTAGGAGACTGCTACGTTGAATTTGACAAGTGGAACAAGGCTGACTCCACTGCAGAACAGCTTGCCCAAGAGCTGTTGGTAAAGTGGGAGCAGGGTGATGAATCCGTCCACAAGCTGTGGAAGCAGATGAACGATTGGGCCATTCAGGGAATTACCCAAACCTATCAGCGAACTGGCGTCAGCTTTGACAAGCTGTACTACGAAAGTGAAACCTATCTCAAGGGCCGAGAGGAAATCCTAAAGGGCTTGGAGGATGGAATCTTCTATAAAGAAGAAGATGGTTCTGTTTGGGTGGACTTGGAAGAAATCAATCTGGACAAAAAGGTCTTGCTCAGAAAGGATGGTACCGCCCTCTACATGACTCAGGATATTGGTACTGCAATTTACCGCCATGGTGACTGGCCCTTCAACCAGCTGGTGTACGTGGTAGGAAGCGAGCAGCAGTATCACTTTAAGGTCTTGTTCTATGTTTTGAAAAAGTTGGGTTACCAGTGGGCAGACCAGCTGTATCACCTGTCTTACGGTATGGTAAACCTTCCCGAAGGAAAGATGAAAAGCCGAGAAGGAACAGTTGTTGATGCAGATGACCTTATCAACAGCCTGCGGGATGGTGCCATGGAAGAAATTGTTTCTAAGGGACGGGAAGAGGCTGTGGGAGATCCTGCTGCCGTTGCAGAAAAAATTGCCTTGGGAGCCCTCCATTACTACTTGTTGAAGGCTACACCTACCAAGGATATGCTGTTCAATCCCAAGGAATCCCTTTCCTTCAATGGAGATACTGGTCCTTATCTTCAGTACATGGGAGCCAGAATCTGTTCTATTTTACGTAAGGCTCAGGAAGCAGGGCTTGCTCCCTTGGCTGCCAGTGAGGCTGCATCATTGCTGACCCACGAAGCCGAGTGGGAGTTGGTAAAGGTACTGGAGCAATATCCCAAAATCTTGGTAAAGGCTGCACAAAATCTTGACCCATCCCAGGTGGCTGGCTACCTGTATGATGTGGCAAAGGCCTTCAGCCGCTTCTATCATGACTGTCCCACCTTGGCACTGGCACAGGAAAATGTTCAGCTGGCATCAGCCCGCCTGTTCTTAGCCACCTGTACCCGTCAGGTTCTGGAAAATGGTCTTGATTTGATTCTGGTCCCCTTCTTGGAGACTATGTAATGCAAGCTGGTAATGGGGTTCTGAGACTGAAACCCATTATCGGCTATAAAACTTTATTGTTTAGAAATTTTTATACTTGACTATAATGCATAAAGTTCGGTATAATAATTTCCAATCATTGTAATGCGATTTCGGTATGTCCCGTTAGTACCGGAGCGTGGGTGGGATGCTTTTATCCCAGATTATAGAGAAAGAGGTAAAAGATGTACGCACTTGTAGAGTATAAGGGCAAGCAGTATAAGGCAGAGAAGGACGCTCTGATTCAGGTTGACAATATTGATGCCGAAAAGGGAACCGTAATTGAGATTGATACCGTTCTTTTGGTAAGCAATGAGGGTTCTGTAAGCGTAGGAGCCCCCTATGTAAAGGGTGCTAAGGTAAAGGCCGTTGTGGAAGAATCCATTCGGGACAAGAAGCTTATTGTATATAAGTACAAGAGCAAGAAGGACTACCACCGGACAATCGGTCATCGCCAGCAGTACACAACAATCCGTGTACAGGAAATTGTTGGAGCCTAAGGCTTTGAGCTAAGGCTATAAATCAATAGCTTTAAGTGATTCTTACTTAAAGCTATTGGTTAGGAAGATTTTCTGAGGATGATGCAGGTTTGTCTAACTTGTGGCAAGAACGGAGAAATTCGTTCCTGTTGTGGGAAGGGACATGCTGGATATGCTCCTTCTGGGTCTGACATTGTTTGTGCTGCAGCAACGGTTTTGTTGAGAACAGCCCTACAAGTTTTAACAGAGGAATATGGAGCATTAATTGTGGTAAATGCTCCTGAACCAGGAATCTTAGATTTTTTGGTGCAGGATGGGATTGATGATAAATCCCGATTGATATATGCAGCGGATTTTTTGAGGGCAGGATTTAAGTCCTTGCAGAATGAGTTTCCAAAGCATATAGCTTTTACGGAAATAATTGCTGAATAAAGCGGAGGAATACTATGGGACGTAAAAAGGGTGGTAGCGGTGCAAAAAACGGCCGTGACTCAAATCCTAAATATCTTGGTGTAAAGGTTTATGGTGGAGAGCTTGTTCCTGCTGGTTCAATTCTTGTACGCCAGCGTGGTACAAAGATTCATCCTGGACAGAATGTTGGAAGAGGAAAGGATGACACTCTCTTTGCTACAGCTACAGGAACTGTAGTGTATCATGAGCGCAAGGGCCGCAAGTTGGCTTCCATTGCACCAGTTGAGGCATAAGTCACGAAACATTTTTGTTGACTGATTACGTACCCGGAGCAGGTTCGACCTTCTTCGGGTATTTTTTTATAGGTGAGATTTTGATTCAATTTGCAGATGAAGCAGTAATTGAGGTTCGCTCAGGGAAGGGTGGCAACGGTTGTATTGCCTTTCGTCGAGAAAAGTATGTGCCCATGGGTGGTCCAAACGGTGGAGACGGTGGTAAGGGCGGAAACGTAGTGTTCTGCGTTAAGCGGAACCTAAGAACCCTAGCACACATGCGGTATAAGCAGGTTTTTAAGGCTCGAAACGGTGGAGACGGAGAAGGTGGAAATCGTTTTGGAAAGAATGGTGACGATGTAGTTATTCCTGTTCCTCCTGGAACTTCAATTTTTGACTACGATACTGGAGAGCTGATTCGGGAATTTACCACAGAGACTGAGGATGAGCTTTTTGTTTTCTTGGAAGGTGGTACTGGTGGCTGGGGAAATACCCACTTTAAGTCCTCCACCAACCAGGCTCCACGATATGCCCACGAGGGAAAAAGCGGAGAGGTTCGTCGGCTGCGGGTGGAACTGAGCATTATGGCAGACGTGGGCTTGGTGGGCTTTCCCAATGCGGGAAAATCCTCCTTGCTGGACTTGTTTACCAACGCCCGACCAAAGATTGCACCCTATCCTTTTACCACAAAGATTCCAAACCTTGGTGTGCTTCATGCCGATGCTGACCGTGATATTATTATTGCAGATATTCCCGGTATTATAGAAGGAGCTTCTGAAGGAGCTGGTCTAGGAATCCGTTTTTTGAAGCATATTTCAAGAACTGCTGGTCTCTTGTTTATGATTGACTGTTCCAATGATGACTGTCTTACAGCCTACGACACCTTGCAGTCTGAACTTGAAGCCTTTTCTCTTGATTTGGCAAAAAAGCCTCGGCTTATTTTGTGCAACAAGATGGATACAGAAGGTGCTCCCGAACGAGCTAAGATGATTACAGAGTCTATTCACGCTAAAAATCCAGATCAGGTGGTAATTCCTCTTTCCATTTTTGCCAGAACTGGTCTTGACCAGGTGCGTCGAGAGATTCTTGCTCTGGTTCAACGGATGGAGGCTTCTGGATACAAGAGTCCCACCACTGCAAAGACTGTTGTGGTGGAAGAAAAGTCTGACAAGTCGGACTTTTTGAAAAGCCGTTCTGTATGCGATGTGGATCCTGTTCAGTATCCTGGCAGCGACAATCAGTATGAAGAGTAGGTAGGCAGGTAGCTTATGCGTCTTGCCATGCTGGGAGGAAGCTTTAATCCCATTCATATTGGTCATCTTTTGCTGGCAGATGAGGTTTGCCATCGGTTGGGCTATGACAAGGTACTTTTTGTGCCTGTGAATATTCCGCCCCACAAGGAATTGGCCAAAGGTGCAGCTTCCTGGCAGCGACTGGACATGATTGAGCTGGCTATTGCTGGCAATCCTCGTTTTGGAGTGGAAACCTGCGAGATGGAGCGTGGGGGTGTTTCCTACACCTACGATACTATCAACTACCTGGGAAAAAAATACGCCGGCAAGATGGAAGGCAAGTTGGGCCTCATTATGGGGGACGACTTGGTGGAAGGCTTTGAGGAATGGGGCCATTATCAAGAGTTGCCCCTCATAGCAGATATTATTCTGGCACGACGTATTTGTTGGGATGGTACCCAGCGGAAGAGCTTTCCCTATCCCCATGTGGAGCTGGACAATGGGGTGCTTCCTGTGTCCTCAAGTCAGATTCGAGCTGCTGGCTCAGGAAAACAGGATTCTGGGGCAGTGGCTTCCTGGCGGTATCTTGTTCCAGAGTCTGTTTATCGGTATATTATACAGAGAAAATTGTATGGATGCACAGATAACTGAACTTGTACGAAAATATGCTATCACCATGGTTTCACAAAGTCGCTATGAACATTCACTGAGAGTGGCTGAAACGGCGGAAAAATTGTGCCAGCTTCATGGTCTGAATCCTCAGCGGGGATATTTTGCAGGCATTGCCCATGACATTTGCAAGGAGATGAAGGGGGAGCTGATAATTTCCCTTGCTACCTTGGACGGTGAGCCTGTAGGTAAGCTGGAGCAGGACAAGCCTGGTTTGCTTCATGGACGGGCTGCAGCCTCTGTTTTGAAAAATGACTTTTCTGTGGAAGATGAGGATATTCTGGAGGCTGTGCGTCTTCACACCTTTGGTGCTCCTGGCATGGGGGATTTGGCCAAGGTGCTGTATGTGGCAGACAAGGTTGAGCCTGGACGCTCCCACGTTACGGAAGCATATTTAGAAAGATTGTTTGCCATGGGCTTGGACGAGGCAATGCGCTTTGTCTTGAAGGAAAATATTGATTTTCTGCGGGAACGGGGCAAAAAAATTGCTCCTGCATCCTTAAAACTGCTTTCATTTTTGGAGGGACAATGAGAAGAAAAAGAGCTGGCGGACTAGAAAAGAGCATGATTTTCTTGTTTCTCGTTTTTTCTATCATCATTGTTACTTCCTTGATTGTTGTGTCAGCCTTGCAGGTAAATCCTGTAGAGGAAATGATTAAAAACGAGGAACCCATCAAGATTCTTTTTGTGCTGGAGGATGACGAGAAGGTTCTTTTTACCGATGTATTTATCTATTATCCTGTGTCTGGACGAGGTGCCCTGTTCAACATACCAGGAAATACTGGGGCAATTTACAGTAGCTTAGGAAGGGTAGACCGAATCGACATGGTATATCGAGAAAAGGGAATTGATGCCTATCGTCAGGAAATTGAAAAGCTTTCTGGACAAAGCATTCCCTTTTCCATGGTGTGTTCTGTAGATAACTTTAAGGTGCTGACGGATTTATTGGGGGGACTGAAAATCTTTGTTCCCTATCCTGTTGATATTCAAGCAGATAACGGAAGTCGCTGGCTTTTACCCTCTGGTGTGAATAATCTTGATGGTGATAAGATTCTTACCTACTTGTACTATAATTCTCCAGAGGAAACTGACGGAGAAGTGCAGGACAGATACCAGAATGTCATTATTGCTTTTTTGGCAGCCATAAATAAAAATATAAACACCATGTTCTTGGAGAAAAACTTTAAGGAATATGATGATTTGTTTGAAACAAACCTGGAGGAAAAGGATTTACGAATTATCCTAGAGACTGTTGCCCACGTTGACTCCGAGCGTCTTGCTCCCCGCAGCATTACAGGCTCGGTGCGAGAGGTTGACGGAAAATCCCTGCTGTTCCCCCATTACGACGGAGAACTGGTAAAGGATTTGTTCAAGCAGACCGTAAGTTCCTTAGTTTCTGTGGTGGAGACAATTTATGACCGAATCTACGTGCTGGAGGTGCAAAATGGAACGTCGGTGCAGGGATTGGCTAGAAATACCTCCATCCTGCTACAGGGCTTTGGCTTTGACGTTTTGAGTTCTGTGAATGCAGATAGAAACGATTACGAGGAAACCATCATCATCAATCACATCGGTAACGACGAGATTGCAAAGAATCTGGGAGACATCATCAGCTGCTCCAATATCATAACGGAAGATGTTTTGCCGGAAAGTGCTGGAATGGAGGCGGAGTCTCGGGTGGACTTTACTATCATTCTTGGAAAGGATTTTGACGGCCGCTACGTGCGGTAAGAGAGGTAGAAATGAAAACTGAAAAGGAAAAGGCTTTGGAAATTGCCCAGCTGATGGAAGACGGAAAGGGAAAGGATGTGACTGTCATCGATGTTTCTCAACTGAACAGCTGGACTGATTATTTTGTTATTGTAACAGTAAATAGCTCTGTTCATTGGAAGGGCTTGTACAAGATTGTAAAGGATTATGTTCGGGAAAATGACATGGAAATCCATGTTACCAACAAGAAGACTCCTGACGGAGACGACTGGAACCTGATTGATATTGGTACTGTAGTGGTGCACCTTATGTCCCAGGATGCCCGTAGCTTTTATGAGCTAGAAAAATTGTGGCACATGGGCGAGGTGCTGCGGTAAGCTTTTACTTATTTGAGGGAGGACAGGATTCGTGGGATTTTCACGTCATGTTCTCTCCCAAATGCAAAGAAATAATGCTCAAATTTGAATTCAAGCATTGACATTATTTTAATCTTATGATATAGTCTTGTTTGTGCAGATTAGCCCGGATGGTGGAATTGGTAGACACGCTAGTTTCAGGTACTAGAGCTCGCAAGGGCGTGCAAGTTCAAGTCTTGTTCCGGGCAAAGGCAACTCAGTGATGGGTTGCCTTTTTTGTTTTAAACTAAATCGATTTTGCTTCAATGAATCTGGATAGAGCTATTACACTTGATGGTTCGTCAGTATGGATTTCAGTTAATATTGACAGTAAATCCTCCTCAAAACTATATTTAACCATGAGGGAATGATGGTGAAAAAAAGACATGGCTTGATGAAATATATTCTTGTAGTGGTGGTTGCCCTGGCAATTGTGCTGGGGGTGAAATTTTTGGCAGGCAGGGAAGCTATCTCTTATAGTGTGCCAGTTCCAGCGGTGACGGTGGCTTTGCCTGTGGTGGGTACCATGGAAGAAAGCCTGACCATAAACGGCCACGTGGAAGCTCGCTCCATGATTCCAGTAATTCCCTTGGTCAGTGGAACGATTGTGGACTATCCTGCCAAGGCCGGTGAACAGGTGGTAGCGGGGCAGCTTTTAGCTCAAATTGATCCAGAAGCTTTTCGTCAGCAGATGCTCCAAGCACAGGCAGCCTATACGGGCTTTGAAAGTAGCTTTAAGCGGGTGGAAGGCTTATACAAGGCTGGTGCTGCAACTCAGCAGGAATATGATACTGTGAAGGCTCAGCGGGATGCGGCCCGTGCTCAATATGACTTGGCGGTGTTACAGCTAGGCTATGCCAGTGTAAGCTCCCCTGTGGCAGGTACTATTTTGGCAGCCCCTCTTTCTGCTGGTAGTGTGGCGGCATCTCCCCAGCCAGTGGCGGTGGTGGCAGATTTATCTGACTTGGTGGTACGACTGCAGGTGCCAGAAAAATATTTTACTTTGTTTTCCCAGTACCGCCACCAGCTGAAGGCACAAATTATCCTGCCCCAAGATGAAGTGGGGCTGTCCTTGGCTGGATCAGAAGCTGAAACTGGAGACGTGAAGCTGGCTCAAGGGCGACTTGATACCATGGCTCCCTATATTGATGGCTCTTCCAAAACCTTTGAAACTGTGTTTCAGCTGGAAGAAGGGCGGGAATGGTTTACGCCTGGAATGTTTGTTCGGGTGAGGATTGTGTTCAATTCCTTGGAAAATGTGCTTTTGTTGCCCATTACCGCCCGAAAGATGGATGGAACCCTCTATTTCCTTGAAGCTAGTGAGATGAAAACTGATTCAGAATCTGCTATTCAAGGAAGGCTTAGTTCTTGGAATCATCAAGATTCTGTTACGGACAACCAGTGGATTGTGGTGCCTGACGAATACCAAACCAAACTTTTTGTGGTGGAAGGACAGGAACGGGTGCTGGCAGGCCAGGAGGTTCAGGCCGCTGTGGTGGAATTGAGCTGGGAGCAAGTACAATGAAGCTTTCCCACTTTGCTGTCCGCCATCCAGTTGTCATTGGAATGCTTTTGATTGTGTTAGGTGTTTTTGGCATCTTTGCCCTTTCATCAATCAACGTGGAGTTTATGGGGGATGTGTCTGCTCCCTCCATCATTGTGGTGGCAATCTATCCCGGCGCTGATGCGGAGGACGTGGAGGAGGATGTTACCAGCATTCTTGAGGATAATTTTGTTACCTTGCCGGATTTTAAGTCGGTATCTAGCTCTTCTTCAAATTCCTTCTCCACTGTGGAAATTACCTTTCGGGATGGCATTGACCCCTACGATAGAATCACCGAGGTGCGGGACAGAATCAACAAGCTGATGGCAGACCTGCCTGCTGGCTTGCAGGGAACTCCCGAAGCCTTGGTGGGTGGAGCGGAAATGCTTCCGATTTTTTCCTTTGCGGTGTCGGGAAGGGCAACTACGGTTGCCTCAAGGATAGGTGACTCAAGGATAGGTGAGCCAGTTTTAGATGCGCTCTCCATTACGAACTACATTACAGAAACCCTGCGGCCACGACTAACGGCCATTAGTGGGGTTTCTGACGTGGAGATTTCCGGGGGGCAGGAGCTGCAGGTAAATGTGGAACTTCAGCTAGAACAACTGGAAGCCCGTTCCATTTCCGCCTTGACGGTGTACCAGGTTTTGGGCTACAGCAACCAGTTTTTGCCTGCGGGAAAGGCAATCTTTCAGGGACGAGAGGTGGCCATTCGGTATCGGGGAGAGCTGACAAGCCTTGAGGATATTCGTCAGCTTCCTGTAGGCAGCACCAGCGACAATGTGGTGATTCGTCTGGAGGATGTGGCTACCGTCACCTTGGCCTATCCAGAGGAGGATAGCTACGTTACCGACGGTTTTGCACCCCTGATGCTGGTGGAGGTTATGAAACGGAGCGACGGAAACACCCTGTCCATTGTGTCTCAAATCAAGGAGGTGCTGTCAGAAGCGGAAAAGGAGGCTGGTCTCCAATTCAATGTCATTAGCGACGACAGCCGTATTGTTACTGCCTCCATGAAGACGGTTATTATGTCGGGAATTGGCGGAATCCTCATGGCGGTGGTGGTAATCTTCCTGTTTTTGGGCAACTTTCGTGCCACCTTGATTATCGCCCTATCCATTCCCCTGTCCTTGCTTTTTACCTTCATTGCCATGAAGCTCACTGGTATTACCGTAAACCTCATGAGTCTTTCTGGTATGGTAGTAGCCTTGGGTATGGTTGTGGACGGCTCCATCGTTATGATTGAGCAGGTGTTCCGCCATTACGGCAGTCCTCAATACAAGAATAATCCTGAAGAAGCAATTTTTCTTGGGGCTGACGAGGTGGGACTTTCCATCTTTGCCAGTACCGCCACCACGGTGGTGGTGTTTGTGCCCATTGCTGCTCTGTCTGGGGTGGTGGGAATGATTCTTAAAGATGTTTCCCTTACCTTGATTATGGCTTTGACAGCTTCCTTGCTGTCTGCGGTGGTAATTGTGCCCTTTTTACTGGGGCTTTTTCTGAAGCCCCAAGGTCTTGCAGGAGTAAATCTTGCCCAAGGAGCTACTGCACTGGAACTAGAGGCTGGTAACAAGAATTCCTGGCTTACGGCAATGAGGGGCAGGGTAGACAAGATTATGGCTACCATCGAGAGAAAATATCGAAAGGCCTTGAATTGGAGCCTGACCTCCTGGAAATTCGTTGTTTTTCTTGCCCTCGTGGTGCTGGTGGCCACCCTTTTGGTACTCAGCTCCCTTGGCATTGCCTTTATTCCTTCTACCGATAACAGCGACTTTTACATCAATTTGAAATTTCCTGGTGGCTATCCCTTGGCCAGCACCAATGTCCAAATGGAGAAGGTGGCAGCTTTATTGTACCAGCAGGTGCCAGAGGTACAGGATGCGGTATTCTTTGTGGGCATGAAGGAATCTGTGGGAAGCAGTCAGACTGCCAGCAATCAGGGCTATATCCACGTGGTGCTGGTTCCCGTGGCTGAACGAAATCGCTCTATTCATGAAATTATCCTCCAGATGCAGCAGGTGATTTCAAGCTCAATTCCTGGGGTGCAAGCAAAGGTGTCCAACGGCGGTTTTGACAAGCTTTTGGGCTATGTTTCTGGTGGTGGTGGCTATGGTCTTACCTTTGTGGGGGAGGACATGGAAAAATTGTATGATGCAGCCGCTTCCTTTGCAGATTATCTTCAGCAGGATAAGGATGTGGTGTCTGTGGAAATGGATACCAACTTTGACACCCAAGCCCTAACTATAGACATGGTTCATGAGTACATGAGCTCCTTGGGAATCACCAGCTACGAGGCGGGAATTACCAGCGCCATTTTGTTTCAAGGTATGGATGTAGGCCGATTCAGAAGTGGTGATAAGCGGTATACCATTCACCTGTACTCCAACAAAACAGATGATGCTATCACCTTGGAGGATTTTAATTCTGTGAAGATTATTTCTTCTGTGGGAATCCCCGTGTCCCTGTCCAACATCAGCCAGCTTCGTCAGGAGCAAAGTATTTCCCAAATCAACCACAAGAATCGATCCAAAACCATTACCGTGTCTGCCACACTGGTGTCTGAAAACACGGCAGGGGTGGATAGCCGGGCAAACCAGTGGCTTGCAAACAATCCCTTGCCTCAAGGAATTTCCACCCAGGCGGGAGGAATTACAGAACTTATCGGTGACTCTCTGCCTTCTGTCATTACCGCCTTGGCCATTGCCTGGTTCTTGGTGTACACCGTCATGGTCTTGCAGTTCCAGCGGTTCCGTCAGCCTTTGATTGTTATGGCCACCATTCCCTTCTGTCTTATTGGTGTGGTGCTGGGCTTGATGTTGTTCCGCTCCAGCATGAGCTTGGTGGCCCTGCTGGGAGTAATTTCTCTGGGAGGTGTGGTGGTGAACAATGGAATTATTTTGGTGGATTATATCAACCTGCTGCGGCAACGGCTTGCCTCTCAAAAAAAGGAAGCTTCAGGAAATGAGGCTGAAGGTGAAGAGGAACTCCGTGAGTGCGTGGTGTCTGGTTCTGCCAGCCGTCTTCGCCCCATTTTCATGACAACCCTCACCACCATGCTAGGAGTTGTTCCCATGGCTCTTGCCAAAGGTGAAGGCTCCGAGATTTACGCACCCTTGGGACAGGCTATTGCTGGTGGCTTGCTGACTTCCACCTTGATTACCCTTTTTATCATTCCCGTGCTGTACTACATTACGGAGCGAGGAAGCCTGCAAAAGAAAAAAGCCTCTGGCACAAAAAATCTTATGTTGCTGCTGCTTCCCGCCCTCTTTTTGTGTACTACTCCTTCTGGCTTTACCCAAAAGCTCCCCTCTATGCCCACACCTTATTCCTTTACCGACCTGGTGGCAGCCATGGACTTGAACAATGTGGAGTTGAACAAGGCCCGAGAAGCGGTAATTCAAGCCCAGCTGGACACAAAGGACGCCAAGGCAGGCTATCAGCCCACGGTGGATGTAACCTTGGCTGGAAGCTACATGGCAAATCCCCTCATCAAGGAAATTTCTCTGGCTCAGGGAGAGTTTGGCTCCATTCCCGTTGCAACCCCTCCCACAATGCAGGTGGTTCAAGTTCCTCTTCCCAACACTGACATAAAGGTGTTTGACGGTATGCCCACCTTTGGCTATAGCTTTCAGCTGGACTTGCAGCAGCCCATTTTTACCTGGGGAAAAATTTCCAACAGCGTAAAGATTTTTTCTGCAGTGGAGGCCGTTCGCCAGTTACAGTTGACTTCACTCAAAAAACAAAAGACTGCCTCCCTCAAGGCTCAAATCACCGCCCTAAGTCTTCTTTCCCAAATGGAAGCCTTGCTGTCTCAACAGCAGCAGTATGCTCAGGAACTGGTGACCTTGACGGTGGCAGCACAAAACCAAGGAGTGGTGCTGGAGCAAGCGGTACTGGAAGCTCAGACCCAAGAGGCCCTTATTCCCCTGAGCCTTCAGCAAATTCGTCACAATACCTCTGTGATTCTCCAAGACCTCCGTGAATTAACTGGTTTGCCACAACTGGACGGCTCCCAAATCCTGCATATTCCCCAGAGTCAGGGATTTTACGAGACTTTCCAAGAACTGTCTCAACAAGATTCAGCCCTTTTGGAAGTAGCTGCCCTGAATCCAGCCCAGGAATCCTTGGCCATTTTGGAAAAGCTTTATCAAGCCGCCGAATATGGTCGTAAGGTGGCATCTGGCAGCATCTACGGCAAGCCTGACATTGCACTGCAGATTTCCTTTGGCGTGAATGGCAACATGGAAAAATTATTCAAGGGAGAAAGCGATTTGAATCAGGATCTGGTGGCAAACATTACCCTGGGCATCAAGACAACGGTATGGGATGGCGGCAAAAAACTGAACCAGCTGAAACGCAGCACTTCCCAGCTCAAAGATGCAGAGCTTGACCTAGAACAATCTCGTTCTGCCATCAAGCTGGAGCTTTCTCGCCAGATAAACGCCATGACCATGGCCACCTTAAAAATCCAGTATCAGGAGCTAAAAATCCAAACGGCACAGTCACAGCTGGATCAAAAACTTCAATTACTAGAATCTGGCTACGGCTCCCAAAGAGAGGTGCTTCAAACCAGAATCGAAAAGATTACAGAGGAGGTGAAGCTTTTGGAAGAAAAAATCAATCTAGCCACCGCTGCCTGCACTGTGGAGCTCATGACCCAGCTGAACTAATCAGCAAGCAACTTTGTCCACTTATTTTGGCAGGGTGATTTTCCAGCAACGGTGAATCTTTTGGTTTCTAAAATCCTCTGGAATGGTGGCGGCGGTAATATCCTTTACCGCAAGCTGAGCCCCATCATTTTCCTTTGCGGGTAGTTTTAAAAGACCTTCATCAAAGTGGAGCTGACGGCTGTTGGTAGAAAAATACAAGGTTCCACCGGGATTAAGATGCTGTATAGCGACATTCACTAGTTTGGGCCAGTCTCGGTTTATGTCCAAGGTATCCTTTGTTTTCTTTGAGTTGGAAAAGGTTGGGGGATCCAGCACAATGATGTCCCAGCTGTCTCGGCTATCCTTCAAAAACTGGGCCACATCGCTTCGGGTAAAGCGGTATTTTTCGGTATCAGTAAAGCCGTTCAAAGAAAAATTCTTTTCTCCCCAGGCAAGATAGGTGTTAGAAAGGTCAACAGAATCAACTCGGCTGGCTCCACCTGCTGCAGCGTAGACAGAAAAGGATGCGGTGTAACAAAAAAGGTTCAGCACAGCTTTTCCCTGAGCCTCTTGTTCCACAATCTTACGTAGGGGACGGTGATCCATAAAAAGCCCTGTGTCAAGATAATTGCTCAGGTTCACAAAAAATTTGTGGCCTTGCTCCTGCACAATCCCCGTAATGGAATCCTGGGTTTCCTGCTTTTCGTACTGGTCGCTTCCTCGCTGACGCATTCTTGTTTTTGCTACCACCTTATCTTGGGAAACCCCCACCACTTGGGCTGCAGCTTGAATCATGGCTTCAAGCCATGCAGTCTCTTCTTTTTCATCCTTTTCGTAGGGCCGCTGGTACAGATAGATTCGTAGGTATGTTTCAGCCTCACTGGCAGAAGGAGATTCCTGCATAAAGAAAATGTCAATGGCAAGAGGAATTTCTGGAATATCCTTGTCGTAGAGGCGATAACAACCCACATCACTGCGTCGTGCCCATTTTTTCAAATGCTGAAAACGCTTCGTAAGACGATTTTTCAATAACTGAGCCTGATACTCAGTTTTTTCAGGAGAATAATTTGCTGAAGAAGATTCGTAACTCATTCTTGTACGATTTTTTCTCTCTTGGAATCCATCATGACACAGAGCATGGCATAGCCAGAAGTTAAATCCTCTTGCTGGCAAACCACATCTTCTGGGAGCTTGAGCTTTGCATTAGTAAAGTTCCATATAGCCTTTATGCCAGATTTTACAATGATGTCAGCTGTTTCCTGAGCAAAGGTGGAAGGAACAGTAAGAATTGCCAGAGAAACATCACAGCCTGCAATTCGCTCTTTCATTTCATCGATAGAATACACTGGTACATCATGGATGGATTGGCCAACCTTGTTGGAATCCTTATCAAAGGCTGCAACAAAATTTAATCCATGATATTGGAATTCGGAATATCCAGTGAGAGCCGTTGCTAAATTTCCTGCACCAACAATTATGGCTTTCTTTGAGTTATCCCAACTAAGGAAATGCTCAATGGCAGCAATAAGAGGTGCTACAGGATATCCTCGCTTTGGCTTTCCAATAATACCGGTAATAGCCAAATCCTTTCGTACTTGAATAGGCTCAAGATGTAGCTCTTGGGCAATTACTGTACCAGAGATAAAATCATCACCTTCTGAGTGCACTTGCTTGATGAGGTGAAGGTATGATGGTAAACGCCGAATAGAAGGCGTTGCAGGAATTTTTTGCTTTGCCATATCTCCATTATATAACAGAACGAATTATTTGTGAAGTATATTTTTTTATAGATATAGGTTGAATCATTAGAATGGAGTAATTGTTCGTTTTGACCTTGCATTTATTCTTATAGAAGGATATATTTAAATCAAGAAATTACAGAACAGTTCTGGCAATATGCAAAACTGTTTCTTTATTATTTTATCGGAGGTATATAATGCTTGATCCAAAGATCGTATCATTGATTACTAAGCAGGTAAACAATGAATTTTTTTCTGCCTATCTTTACCTTGACTTTGCTAACTACTACGAGCACAAAGGCTTGAAGGGATTTGCCAACTGGTTCAAAATCCAGGCTCAGGAAGAACGGGACCACGGAATGTTGATGTATCAGTACCTGCACAACAACAACGAGCTTGTAGAATTGGATTCCATTTCCCGCCCCAACAAGACCTACGAAAAGCTGGATGATCCCCTGCACTTTGCACTGGCCCACGAATGTGGCGTAACAGCCGCCATCAACGAGATTTATTCCGCTGCAGAACAGCTGAAGGATTATCGCACCATGCAGTTCTTGGACTGGTTCGTAAAGGAGCAGGGTGAAGAAGAAGCCAATACCCACGAATTGATTTCCAAGATGGAGCTTTTTGGCGGCGACGCTCGCTCTCTCTACCTGCTGGATGCAGACTTGGGAAGTCGCACCTATGCAGCTCCAAGCCTAACACTGTAGTTTGTATTTGAGTTTTTTACACTGGCATTGGAAAAAATCTCCTGGTGCCAGTTTTTTTTACTTTTTTTCTTTATTTGCGTTGTTGTTTCAATTTTTTTTTGTTATAATTAGATGATTAAGGAGGCACAAGTTGAAAAAATTTGTTTTTTTCTTCACTTCTTTAGTGCTTGTTTGTCTTATGATATCTTGTGAATTCTTTTCCAAGCCATTATACAGTTTTTCCAGAGATATTTCTGGTGTCATCGGTTCTATGTCCACTGATGATTTGGCAAGAAATGTGGATAAAATGTCCTCAGATCCTAAAATTGTAGCCGATGTATTGAACGAGTTGGCTGGTCGTAATCAAGACGAAATTAAGGACTTATCTAAAGATGACAAGGAAAAGCTTTTGAATGCAGGTGTTAGTGCCATTCTTCCCGTTTCTCAGTTGGGAGATGTGGTGGAACAGCTTACCAATGGTGACAAGAGCATGGATTTTGCTACTATTATGGATTCCTTGAGTCAAGGTGCTCCTGCTATAAACACCAAGGCATTAGAAACTGTTTTGCAAGATAAAGAAATTCTGAAAACAACTGATGCTTCCACCCTTGCCTTTAGTGCTGCCAGCCTCATTGTGAATACTGTAAAAACAGAATCTGGTAAAGGTTCTTCTTTCAAAGAGAAGATAACTGCCTTTCAAGATATTGCAAAAAATGTAAATGGAAATTTTGATCAAGTTGACTTTGAAAACAAGCTGAAAGGTAGAGGATTTTCTTCAGAATCTGCATCTGCCCTCACTGCCGCTATGGGTGTAGCAGATGTTTTAACAGGAGAGAGAAAGGATGCGGCAGAAGGTGTTGGTATTGGTGGTTTTACTATTTCAGACCTTCTGGATAAAATGAAGGGTGGACAGTAATGAAAATGAAACGTCTCGCCTGTCTTATGCTTTTTTCAGTAATCGTATCGTATGCTGTTTCTGCTGTAGATTTTTTCGCTCCCACAGTGGTGGATGTTCGTTCCTCTGGCATGGGTAAAAGCTACCTCTGCGATTTTGACCAGCCCTTTGTGATGTTGAACAATCCTAGTGGCATGATGTTCAGTGGAAAACAGGTTTTTTTACCAACCTTAGCCTTTGATTTAGGTCTTCCTCCCAAGGCTCCTCGTATGCTTTTTGACATGGTAAAAAGTAATGGCAATACAAATATTGTGAACACCTTGGTGGAACTTTTAAAAGGCAGCAATGGAATTTACATGGATGGTGATATTATGCTGCCCTTAACCTTTTCCGTGGTAGCAAACAACTGGGGAATTGGTTTATATAATAATGTTTTTGTTCGTGCAGACCTTCCCTCTGTATCTTCAATGACGGCAACGGCTGGTGGAGATTTGTTCTTGGTGGGAGGCTTTTCTTGTCCCATCATCGATGAGGGGATCCACAAGGTATCCTTGGGAATTACCGCAGAGCTTTTGGGTAGATTTGGTATCTATCATCAGGGCTCTGTAACCGGGCTTACCTCCATAGATTTTTCTACATTGCCTGCCTTTATGACATTAGGTATGGGTTTTGATATAGGTGCAACCTACAATGTATGGGATATTCTGTCTATATCAGCTGTTTGGAAGGATCTCTATCTTGGAATGGATAAGAATCTGGGTGCAATTTCCTCCATGTCCTTCTCCAACAATGGTGAGTGGAAAAAATTCCTCCAATCTGGAGACTTAACCCTTGGGCTTGGCGTTCAGGTTCCCACCGGTGTGCTGGAGAAGGTGCTTACCTCCTTTGCCGTCTATGTGGATTATGCCAATATTACCAAGCTATTTAATCGGGAGAAGGCTATTTTCCTGCCCCATCCCTTGCTGGATCTTTCTGTCGGTATGGAAGCCATTCTGTTCAAGACCATTGCATTGCGCTTTGGTATGACAGGCCCCTACCTCGCTGGAGGATTGGGTATTGACCTTGGCCCCTTCCACATGTCCATGTCTTTGTATGGTAAGGAAAAGGGATTAGATCCTGGATCTTCCCCCCAGGTGCATGGAGCCTTCTCCTTGGCCTTCTATTATTAACTATTGATATTGAAAGCATTGGCCAAAACTGGTACAATCTATTCTATGTGTGAAAATTACCTTCGTGTAATTAGTTCACACAAAAATAGATAGACTGGTTTTGGCTAATTTTTTTGGCCCGATTTTTTTCTTAGAGGTTCATGTGTTTCTAAAAAGTCTCGAGATTTTTGGCTTTAAATCATTTGTTGATCGTACTAGAATAGAATTTTCCGATGGAATTACTGCCTTGGTGGGACCCAATGGTTGTGGAAAAAGCAACGTAGTAGACGCTGTAAAATGGGTTTTAGGTGAGCAGAGTTCAAAAAATATGCGTGCCGAAAAGATGGAAGACATTATCTTTAACGGTACAGAAACCCGCAAGGCCTTGAACGTGGCAGAAGTCACCCTTACCATTGCCAACGAAAAGATGCTTTTGCCCCTAGACATCAGCGAAATTACTATTAAACGTCGTCTTTATCGTTCAGGTGAAAGTGAGTACTACATCAACAATGCCCAGGTAAAGCTCAAGGATATTCGAGAGCTTTTCTGGGATACTGGTGTAGGAAAGGCTGCCTATTCAGTAATGGAGCAGGGGAAGATTGACCAAATCCTTTCCAGCAAGCCTGAGGATCGCCGCTATCTTTTTGAAGAAGCTGCCGGTATTACTCGTTTCAAGGTAAAGCGGGCGGAGGCTGAGCGTCGGTTGGAGCGAACAGAAGAAAACATGCGCCAAATTGAAGGCATTTTAGGAGAGGTAAAGCGCTCCTATGACGTGCTGAAGGTGCAGTCAGACAAGGCCATTGCCTGCCGTAGTCTCCGTGATGACATTTTTAACTTTGAGCTGGATATCCAGCTACTGCGTCTCAAAGGCTTTTTGGTGGACCAGGAGCATAAAACAAAGGAACTGGAAAAGGCTTCCCAGCTGCGAGAAACAGTCAGTCAAGAAATTGATGCCATCAACGCTTCTTTGTCGGAAAACATGGAAGAAGTCAATGCCATGGAAAACCGCTTGGTGGAGCTGGAAAAACAAATCCATGGTCTTGCCATCGAAAAAAACGGCAAGGACCAGCAGGCCAAGCAGTTGAACCAGCGTCAAGGTGAAATCAAGCAAAAGCTTACTCAGCTGGAAGGTCGCCAGTCATTTTTAACCGAACAAATCGAAACCCTGCAGGAAGATATTGATGAGCAGGAGGCTGGTCTTCATCAGCAGCGTCGCCGTATTGAAGAGGTAGGTAAGAACATTTCCTCCTTTGAGGAGAACATCAACCTTGCCAGCAGCCGCATTACAGAAAATGATCGTCAGGCGGCCCAACACGAAAAAACCATTCAGGAGCTGGCTCTGCAAGCCGTGGATTTCCGGAAGGATTTGGAGTCCATTACAGAAGATATCGTTACAGAATTGGATTCCCGCCTCAAGGATGCAGGTTATTCTGCTGCAGCCTGTGCCAGTGCACGGGAGCAGGTGGATAGCCTTTTAGGCAAGCTGTTGGCCTTAGCCACTGGTCGTAAAAATATTTTCAGCGATTTTGCCGCTATATCTAATCCCTCTAGCTCTGATGCAGGAAAATTCAGCAAAACAGGCTTTGATTCCTTTGTAGAAATTGAATCCTTGCTACAACAACTGAAGGAAGCCCTAACCAAATATATTGACTCCACGCCTCAGTTTATCGACGATTTTCTTGCTCCAGAAGGAATTATCACAAAGAAGCGCTCCATCGACAGAGAAATTGTGCAGATTCAGGAGCGTCAGGAAGGATTGCGGGAAAAAATTGCTGAGCTTAAAAGCGAGAATGCCAGCTTGGTGGGAAAAATCGATGAGTATCGAGCCACCTTGGAGGAGCTTCGTATCCAAAAGGCTCAGATGCAGACCCACATTCAGTCTGCAGAGGATAAAATCAGGTTGCTGCGTCGTAACCTTGCCTCAGAGGAAGCTGCCCTGCGAGAGGTTGAAAACGAGCTGTTTGCAGAAAAGGACAGGTTCGAAGATATTCACCAGCAGCTTTTGGAGCTGGAAGGTGAGATTGCCTCCATCGAGCGAAAGGGAATTGCCATGACTTCCGAGTTGCAGTCTTTGGAAAAGGAAATTTCTTCTCGCAACAGTGATGTTTCTGGTAAGAAGGAAGCGGTGCAAAAGAAGGCTGCTGAATTGTCAAAAAGTCAGGCTTTGGTGGAAAAATACAGTCTAGACTTAGCCACTATTGAAACAGATATTCGTAACGTAAAGGAAAATTTCCGAGAGAACCATTCCCGTGACTTAATGGAATTTGAGGAGCGGATGTACACCATTACCGTTCCCACTGCCGAATTGCGGGAAAAGCTGGCAAAGGCTCGTCAGTCCATGAAGGACTTGGGCAACGTAAACCTTTCTGCCCCAGAAGAATTTGCAGAAACAAAGGAACGTTATGAATTCCTTTCTGGTCAAATTGCAGATTTACAAAAGGCAAAGGATGACCTGCAGCGCATTACTGAGGAAATTCGAGCTGAATCCACGGAGCTTTTCTTGGCCACCTACAACAAGATCAAAAAGAACTTCCATAATATGTTCCGCCGTCTCTTTGGTGGTGGTAGGGCAGAGCTTCGGCTGGTAAATCCCCAGAATGTGCTTGAGTCCGGTATCGACATCTTTGCTCAGCCTCCTGGAAAAAAGCTGGAAAACATTGCCCTCTTGTCTGGTGGAGAAAAAACCATGACGGCGGTAGCTCTGCTGTTTGCCACCTATATGGTTCGTCCCTCTCCCTTCTGTCTCTTGGATGAGATTGATGCCGCCTTGGACGAGCAGAACGTATTGCGATTTATCCATACTCTCCGAGATTTTGCCAATGTAAGCCAGTACATCGTTATTACCCACAACAAGAAGACTGTTTCTGGTGCTGGAACCATGCTGGGTGTTACCATGGAGGAGTCTGGTGTAAGTAAGGTTATTACCATCAGGCTTGAAAACGAAGGTGCCGGTGGTGGATCAACCCTGCCTGACGTGGAGCCCTTTGAAGAAGAAGATGTGGAGTTGGAGGAGAATGTGTACATTCCACCTCATCCACCAAAGCGCATAAAACCTGTAGTTTCTGGAGATAATCAGAATGAATCGACTTGATATACCAAAATTTGCAAAGATTAGTATACTTTTGCTACTAGTTTTTTTTCTTATTGCTGTTATAATTATCACGGTGGGAGAAAGCAATCTATTCAATAAGAAAAAGCTACGCTTTGATGAAAATTTTACCCTTCATCAGCCCCTTGTGGCACCAGAGCCTCCGTCTACACCAGATGAGTACTATCTTGTGCGACCCAAGGATTATACTTGGACAGAGCAGGATATTGACAGATGGTTTTCACCACCAGATGAGCAATTGTTGGACTCTTTGCGAGATGCCAACGATGAGCTTATATCCGACTTGTTGGAGGCAGCTCCTTGAAGCCCTTTGTTTTTCCTTGTATTCTCTGCCTTTGCTGGCTTATGATTTCTTGTTCCTCAACACCCCCTGTAGAAGAAAGTCTACCAGAGGAGGTGATTCCAGAGCAGGTTCTTGAACAAAGTTCTTCACAGATTGATCCAGAGCCTGAATTGATGCAGGTTGATGATGGAGCTTTAATTTCTGCTGATTTCCCCCTTGTCCAAGAATCAGAATCCTTGGATGATTTCACTCCTATTGCTAACGAGCCGCTTTCTTTAGAGCCTAATGTGGAGACTGTACCACAGTCGGATTTCCAGGACTATCTTCAAGAAATTGAAATCATTGACTTGCTTCAAGACCAAGATGTTCCGTCTCCTGACAACCAAGAAGACATGGCTGTTATTGTGGAAGAAGATAAGGCTGTGGTGGTGGAATTGTCTGCTGATGTAAACGAAGAAATTCCTTTGCCTTCCGTTGCTGAGGCTGTTCCAGCTGAAGAGGCTGTAGTGGTGGAGCTGATTCAAGAGGAAATTGCGGAGCCAGTCCTGCCGGAACCAGATCCAGAGGACATTATGGCAACAGTAGTGGATACTCCAGAGTCTGTGACCCCAGAGACAGAAGTTGTTGAACCAGCTGTCCCAGAACTAGTAGCTACTGAACCGCTGGCCATGGAGAGCGGTGCGCTTGAGCAAGTACCTAGTGAACCAGTGGACATTAATGCAACCCAGGGTGTTTTGGAGGATTTTGTAGTACCTTCTCGTTCAGTGGTTATGGATAAGGAGCAGTATCTTGATATACGGTATCCTGGAACAGGATGGTTTTATCTTGGTGAGGTAACTAAGGACGGAAATTCCATAGGAACACCCAGTCTCACCTATTTTGGTCGCCGTCGTACCAGTGAGGATACCTCCTTTACCATGAAGTCTACTAAACCAGGCACCACCATCCTCCATTTTTACAAGCAGGATGTGCTTTCTGCCACTTTTATCGATGATTTTTTGGAAGTTACTATTACCGACAAGGTGGCGCAAAATGGTTTTCGGGTAATCGCTCCCAACTATGAAACCATTGTTCCCGGCTATCAGGATACTATTCCCCTGCCACAGGATTTTGCCACGGAAATTACTCAGGAAATTCCTCAGAAAATTTCTCAGGAAATTCCTCAGGATACTTCCCAAAATGATGCTCCTGTTGAATCCTCATCCTCAGTAGTCCCTTCACAGCAGCAAGCTGTAGCTACACAAAATAAGCCTGTAACTCAGAGTGCACCTGCTATCAGCACTACAGCACCTACAACTACAGTGCCTGCAGTTCGAGAAACGGCATCTTCCAATGTAGCATCAACCACTTCAGCACCTGCAGTACGGGAAGCATCAGATACTGCCAATGGAGCATCTTCCCAAGCAGCACCTGTAACTGGTGAAACGGCTACCACCGCTAGACCAGTAACCACAACTGCTGTTCCTCGTGAATCAAGTCCTGCTGCCACAGTGATTGTTCCACCTCAAACCTCATCCCAAAGCTCTGCGGCAAGAAATTCCCCTGCCCAGGTTTCTACCCTGCAGCAGGAAACCTATCAACCAGAATTGCCTGCCAATACTTCTTCTCAGGATAATTTCAATCCAGAAACAGGTATGTCTATGGAAAACATGGATTTACCCTGGGTAAGCCAGGAGTTGGAACGCCAACGAACAGCAGATATGAGTACCAGTGCATTGAAGGAAGCTCCCAAAGAAGCTGATTCTGGCCAGCAGCAGGCTCAAGAAATGCTTTTAGCCCAAGCCCAGGATTATTTCTATGCAGAAGACTATCCTGCTGCCTTGGAAACTTTAAATAAATTCTTTGAAATTGCAGTTAGTGATTTTGATGCTGGATATTATCTAAAAGGGCAGGTGCTGGAGTCCAAGTCTTCCATCAAGAACGTAAAGGAAGCACAAAAGGCCTATAAACACGTAATCGATTCTTATCCACAAAGTCCCTTCTGGGAGCGGGCTAAGAATCGGTATACCTATTTGAGCAGATTCTACTTTGACATCCGTTAAAGCGTTTTGCAGGTTTTTGTAAAAAAATACCCCTAAGCTATAACTTAGGGGTATTTTCCTATTTTATTTTCAACTGTACAAGCTACTTTATTTCTGGTTTTCTTCCGCCTCGCTTTTTCGCAAATAAATGGGCCCTTCGTAGGGCTCAAGGCTTTTTGTTGCCTTGCTTCCTAAGGTGAACAAGGCATCGGTAATGGATGTAGTAAGGCTGGGAAAACGACTAAGGTTCAAGGAAGGGTTAAATTTTTTAAGCCCTTCAAGCAATGCCTCACTATCAGGCCCCACAATAAGAATCTGATCCTCCGGTTTTATCTGCTGAGCAATTTCTGCTATGCCAATATCCTGGCTCTGGCTTATTTCCTTTCCCTGAAAGAAAAATTGTACGTAAAATCGATCCTTTTTAGCATCTATTGCAGAAATAACTTTCCCAGGCCATGAGCTATAAGGTTCAGCCTGAACCTGCAGCGTCGGAATAGAATATACTGGACAGCCTGTAGAAAGCTGTAAGCCCTTGGCGGCGGCAAAACCGAGTCTCAGACCGGTAAAAGAACCAGGACCTCCACTCAAAGCGATGAAATCAAGCTGAGAAGCCTCCAAGTCTACTTGCTCAAGTACATACTCAATGGCAGGGATGAGCTTTTCTGATTGACGCATTCCAATGTCTAAGGTTACAGAAGCCTTCTTTTGCTGATTGCAAGCCGCCAAACTAATGCAAGTGACTGCACTATCTATTGCCAATGCTTTCATGACTCAATTTCTCCGTAGGGCCAATTCTCTAGGTGGATATTCCGTCCCCCATCCTGACGTATTTCTAGACGTAGGGTAATGGTAGAGGCGGGTAATTCGTCTCTTACTCGCTCGCTCCACTCGATTATGCTGATTCCATCCCCATACATAAGGTCTTCTACTCCCAAGTTGATAAAATCCTCGGAAGAATCAAGGCGGTACACGTCCATGTGGTAGAGTGGATAGGTTCCCTCATACTCAGAAATAAGGGTAAAGGTGGGGCTTGTAATGGTTTCATCTATTCCCAAAGCCTCTGCAATGCCCTTGGTAATGGTGGTTTTGCCCGCTGCAAGGGTTCCTTCCATGGCAATGATAGCCCCTGGTTGCAGCTTTGAACCAATCTTTTTTCCCAAAAGGATTGTTTCCTCTGCTGAATGAGTAACAAATGTCATAGAGGCAGCGCTCCCAGTTGGTCAATATTCAAAATATACTCTTTCAATGCCCGCTTGATGGGCACAAGAGGATAATTGATTCTGTGTGGGTCAAAATCAATGTCAAACTGCTTGTCCCCAAGAGGACCTGTTTCTATGGTGAATGAGATGGGAAGTTTTTCCACGCAGTTTGGCAGCTCAATCTCTGCCTCAGCAGTATAGTGTCTGCGGTAGTATATTACACCCTCATTCTTATTCACATTGTTTAGCTTCAGTATCTGCATCCCTACATCTCCAAAATCGGGCTATACTACAAGTTAAATTGAATCAATCATAGAAATAATGGACTCAATCCGTGGAGTAATCTCGTATTCAGCAAGATCTCCCAGCATCACAGAATCAGAATTTTTAAAAGCTTCCTCAAAATCTGTGAGAATTGCCATAAAATCTCCAAAGAAATCTTGGATGGCAACACCATCAATATTTATATCAGCAAATTTCTCAGGGAAAAGGGTGGAAAGAGCAGTTGCCTTGCAGAAATAGTCCACAGTGTCTGCCAGCTGTGTTACTGTTACCAGTGCCTTTTTATCCTGTCCGTTTTGAAACTGAAGGGAAATCAGCTTCATGTCCTCAATAAGTTCACCAAAACGTGTGGCAATGTCCTTGAAAGAAAGTAACACATCATCTTCTGTGATGGTGGTTAGCTCCAAGGTTGAGATGGCCTCCACTGGCTTTTGGGTAAATGTGTCGAATGCATCTGCACTGACTTCCTCTCCATCTACCACAATATTCACCGTAGTAGCCTTGTTTTTTGCACACTCAGATTCAAAGGAGGTGAGAACATCTCCCAGGTTCTTTTCTGAATCAAGGGTAATATCTGCTTCTTGCCCATTGATAAATATTTTCATTTCTTACCCCCGCTTCTCCTAGTTGTTTCCACTAGATTTGTTAAAAGTATTGTTTATGGACTGAGACTGTGAATCAAGACTATTTAAAGTAGATTCCATCTGGCTATATTTCTGCTTTAGCTCCTGCTCCTTAGCCTCAATTTGGGTCTCAAGTTTCTGAATCCGTGTCTCTGAACTGGCGATTCGTGTATCGATTCCAGAGATTTTCGTGGGAATGATTCCTCCAGACTGAACATAGCTTTGTAATCTAGTGTCCAAAAGGTATGCGATTCCACTGTCAATTACCATATCTCCATCGGTGTCATAGCCGAAAATATTCTTTATTTCCAAAAGATTGTTTTCCAGAGCCTTGTCCAGCTCCTTTTCGTTTATCTCAAGATATCCACGCAAGCGGCTGGCAGAAAAGCTAGAAAAGCTGTCGGCACTGGTGGATATTCCCAGGTGGGAAAGCATGGAGATTTCTGAGTTTTCCTCCACCACATAGGGTGCAGACATGATTGTTTGCATGGTACTCTTTCCATTCTTGAGGGAAAAATCACTTTGAAACAGTCCCAGCCACTCCTTATATTGCTCTGATTCTTCATCAGAAAGATATTGCAGCTCGGAAATAATCTCCTCGTTAGCCTGGGTCAGCACATTGATTTCTGCCATCAGCTGGTTATAGGTACCCACAAAGGTAATTAAAGCTTCCTTTGCTGATTCCGTGTCTGGCTTTATGTCGATGGTGGCTGTTCTGTCCGTCTTTTGCTTTACGTGTAGGGTAACGTCAGGAACCACATCATCTATATCGTTGGTTGGTCGAGTAATAGTGATTCCCTCATACTTAATTTTTGCATCCTGGGCAACACTGGCAGGATTTGTTGGCTCAAAGCCTAAGTCTGCATTTTTGTTAAAGGTTTCAATGGTGCTCAGGGTCAGTTCCTTGCCAGTATTTCTGTTGCGCACCACAATGGAGTCAATATTAGGATAATCAGCTACCTCGATGGAAACCTGCTTGCTTCCGTCTTCATTGGTAGCTCCTGCCTGATGGTCAATGGGGATTTCAGAGCCGTCTTGCATCCTAATGGATACAACTTGATCATTGCTGATGGGACTGAGGGGTGTTTTGAGTGTATTTGAGGCCGTTTTTGGCAATGTGGTATCAGATTGAATGTTGTCGATTCTGATTCCCTTAAAATTAATTCCTCCTGGACCTGGCAAAACAGGCTCTTGAGCCACATCATTTAAGGCAGTGGTAATATCTGCAACATCTGCTTGGTCAATGGAAAATACAATCCGCTGGTTTGGATCGTTGGCAATATTAGAAGGTACATCGATGGAAAAGCTTCCTCTCGGTGGCACCGTAATAACTCCATCTTTGACGGTAACTTCTTTAGAAGACAGGCTTGGCATACCAACCTGTTCCTGGCTGGTAGAAATGGAATAGGTGTTTACTGGTGCTTCTTTAATAGCGTTGGAGGAGGAAAGGGGAGTGCCCTTACTCTGCACTTTCTGGATCATTCCAATGGTCTTGGCAAATTCCAAGGCATCCCCTTCAAAGACAAGCCGATTTTCCTCGCCTGTTTTCAAAGACTCCAACAAAAGGGCTTGCTTTCCAGGAGATACACCTACTAAGGTTGCCTTTACAATATCCTTGCTACGCTTGTTTACTGCGGTAACAAACTCCTTTAAGGTGCCGCCCTTCCAATTAACGGTTACGTCCTTGTCTCCGGACTTGAAGATATATTTTCCTGCATCAACGCGAAAGCCTGTTTCAATTTCCTTTGAAAGGAATCTATCGGTTGTAGCTGGTTGGAGAACATCTATTTTGAATGATTCAAAGGAAGCATTTCTTCCTGGATCTGCAGAAATTGCATCTTCGTCGGAAGATATACCCATTTTGTTATTAAAAGGATTGTCAAATGAATAGAGATTTCTTGCACTTTCTCGCAATGAAGACATATTTTGATTAACACTTCGCAAGGCATCCTTTTGTACCTTGTATCCATCAAGAGTTTTTTGTTCCCTCTCTAACGGAACTTTCTCCTGATTGATAAGTGCTTCTACGAGTTCGTTTGTTTTGTACTTGTCTCCCACACCGGGTATACTGATTCCAGACATCCTTCACCTATGTCTGTAGATATTAAATCCTATACGCTCTCGTCAATTATCAAGCCGATGGTTCGTCTCATTGTGACTCGTAGCTCTTGCAAATCTACAGAAGGGATTTCCCTTATTATCTTATCGGTAGATGGGTCCACAATCTTGACGACAACTTGTCCTAATTCCTGATTTACGTTGAATTTAACTTTTTTGTCCAGAGAATTGGCAACTCGTTGCAGTTCTTGGACATAGGTTTTGTCTTTTGCTAGATTATCAGCAAGGGTTTGTGCCACTTCGGCTGCATCAGGAACAGATATGGCAAGTGTTTTTGATGCTACCGATGAAGTAGAGGGTGAGGTGTTGTAAAGGCGGCCATCCATTGCCAAATTCCGCCCAAGTGATTGAATTGCACTCATGGGCTCCTCCTAAAATAAAACCAAGAGAGGGGCGCACCTCTCTTGGTTTGCGCTCACCAAAAAGATGACATCCAGATATCTCTTTGATGAAAGGTCAAATTAGCTCAACAATGCCAATACGTTCTGTGACTGAACGTTAGCCTGAGCCAACATTGCAGTTCCTGCCTGTGTCAGGATCTGGTTTCTTGTGTACTCTACCATTTCAGATGCCATGTCTGTATCGCGGATACGAGACTCAGCAGCCTGCAAGTTTTCTGCTGCAATAGCAACTCCGTTTGAGGCCATCTCAAAGCGATTCTGATATGCACCCAAGTCGGCACGCTGTCTTGAAACGGCCTTAAGAGCGGCATCTACAGAACCAATGGCTACGTTGGCTTCTTCAGGAGTACTGATGGAAATCTTCTCGTCAGATCCCTGTGCACCAACCAGACCAAGAGCCTGAGCTGTCATGGTACCAATGTACACACGTGCGTTCTGGTCCATGTTTGCTCCAACCTGAAGCTGCATTACACGACCAACTGCGGAATCGGTGGCGAAAGCACCAGTAAGCATATTCATCCCGTTGAACTGAGCCTGACTTGCAATGCGGTCTACCTCAGCTACCAACTGTGATACTTCAACCTGAATCTGCATACGATCTTCGTCGGTGTAGATTCCGTTGGCTGACTGAACGGCAAGCTCACGGATACGCTGCAGAATATCGGTGGTCTCCTGAAGATATCCTTCAGTTGTCTGGATAAAAGAAACACCATTCTGAATGTTTCTGTTAGCCTGATTCAGACCACGAATCTGGGAACGCATCTTTTCAGATACGGCCAATCCGGATGCATCGTCGCCAGCTCTATTTATGCGCTGACCAGAACTGAGTTTCTCTATGTTGCCCTGAATCTGTGCGTTTGATACACCCAATGTACGGTTAGCATACATAGAACTCATGTTGTGATTAATAATCATAGTTACCCTCCATGTTGTTTTCCAAGACAGTCCCTGTCCTAGCCTTATGCCTATGGGGCCCGATACGGAGTTGCGCCATCCTGTATGGTTTTAGAGCCTTCAGCATAAAAAGACACTGTTTTGGGCAATGTCCATTCATGCTGTCACAGACAAAATGGAAGGTAGATTTCAAAGATCATGTAGTATGTCTAAAATCATACCTAAATCATTGTTAGTATATCGCTTATTGAAAGAGTTGTAAAGAGAAAAAGAGAAACTTTTTTAAAATAACGCAAATCCGGAAGTAGTGCAGTGTGAACTACACTACTTCCGGTTAATACTATGACTACTATCTCAGGAGAGTCATTACATTCTGAGACTGAGTGTTGGCCTGAGCCAGCATTGCAGTTCCAGCCTGTGCCAGTACCTGGTTCTTGGTGAACTCAACCATCTGAGCTGCCATATCTGTGTCACGGATGCGTGACTCAGCAGCCTGCAGGTTTTCAGCGGCAATGTCGATGCCCTTAACTGCATGCTCAAGACGATTCTGGTATCCACCCAAGTCAGCACGCTGCTTGTTGATCTTCTTCAATGCTTCGTCGATAGTACCGATTGCGCGGTTGGCTTCAGCCGGTGATGCCAAACTAATGATTGTCTCGTCGCCCAGTTCGCGAACGCCCAGAGCTACAGCGGTCATTGTACCGATGTAAACTTCCATGCGCTGGTCCATGTTGGCGCCGATATGGAACCACATAGAACCTGTTACAGAGTTTTCACCTGTTTGCTTTGCATAGCGTCCAGTAAGCATGTTCAAGCCGTTGAACTGTGCTGAACTAGCAATGCGGTCTACTTCTGCAACCAGCTGAGAGATTTCAACCTGAATCTGCATACGATCTTCGTCGGTGTAGATTCCGTTGGCAGACTGAACAGCAAGCTCGCGGATGCGCTGCATGATATCAGTTGTTTCCTGCAGGTAACCTTCGGTTGCCTGGATGAAGCTGATACCATTGGATGCATTTCGAGAAGCCTGGTTCAAGCCACGAATCTGTGCACGCATCTTCTCAGATACTGCAAGTCCTGAAGCGTCGTCGCCGGCACGGTTGATCTTCATTCCGGATGAGAGCTTTTCCATGTCCTTCTGCAAGCTTACGTTTGTTACACCAAGCTGGCGGTTGGAATACATAGCTGACATGTTGTGGTTGATAACCATATTTTTCCTCCATGGAATTGTTTTCGGACAACTTCCCTGCTGTCCGTTGCAAGTTTACACTACAAGGCTACATTAGTGATAACTTACGGTGAAAATGTATGGTCGGATCCTTCAACGAAGCTGTCCTTCCATACAACTCTTCATAAAGAATATCGGTTGAATTGCTTTTTTCTTGAGGATAAATTATAGTTTTGTATGCTTTTTTCCAGATGTAAATTTTGCGGTCGTGAAGATATTTCCTCGTTTTTGATTGTAACCAGAAAAAGAAGCTGTGAATATTTTCGTTGTAGCTTTTGTAATGCTATTTCTTTGTCGGACAAAGATTTTTTATCTAGATCCCAGCAGCTACAGCGATATAGTCACCATAATAATACCTTAGAGGATTTAGGTTACGCAAAATGTCTCGGGGAGTTCTTGCTTAACACTTTTGCCGCTTTGCCACCCTTTCAGCTTTCTGGAATTTTAGATTATGGAAGCGGGCCAAATCCTGCACTGATACAGCTATTGGAGTCGGTTTCTAAAAGGCAAAGACAGGAAAAAACAGTAGAAAAATCTGTGCTGTGGCAGGAAATTCAAAGTTTGGAATCTTGCGTGGAATACTTGGCTCAGATGCTTCCTGTCTTGCCAGAGAAGGCTTTCATTGGGGGCTGGGATCCTTTTTTTGCTCCCGATGGCAAAAAGGGGCTGGTACCCTTGGTTTTATGCCTTGAGGTGGCAGAGCATTTTGAGCAGCCCTGGGAAGGTTTTGCAGGTTTGGCTGACTGTTGTTGTACAGGAGGCTTTGTTGCGGTGGGTACCTTACCTATTCCTGATGAAATGGTAACAACAGAGGATTTTAAGAAGTGGTGGTATAAGGACGATAGAACCCACGTGTCGTTTTATACGGAGAGGGCTATAGAAGCCTGCGGAAAGACTTGTGGCTTGGAATACCTTGGAAAGGCATCTTCTCGAATCTTTTTGTTCAAGAAGCAAGAAGATGCCCCCTTCAAAGGTTAATTGTTAGCGGGTGGAACCAGAGACATCAGAATCTGGTGCAATCCCCGGGCAGCCTTTCCACGGTGAGAAAGACCATTTTTTTCCTGTGCAGAAAGCTGGGCAATGGTTTTGTCCGTTCCTGCAAGAATGACTATGGGGTCATAGCCAAAGCCTCCAGTGCCTCGGGATAGATCAAGGCTCTGGATGAGGCTACCCTCCATGGTTTCCTGGGCAGAATAAAATCTATCTGGTCCAAGATACAAGACCATAGCACAAACATACCGGCAACTCCGTGGATTTTCAGGCAATGCCTTACCCTGGGAAGCGAGCTCTTGGAGGGCACAATCTGTTTCCTGGATGAGGAATTGATTTTGTTCCTCCTGAGTTGGCTTTGTTCCATCTGGCCTGCCTTTGGGGAAATCCTTTCCACCGTAGCGGGCAGAATAAATTCCTGGAATTCCCTTGAGGATGTCTACACAGATACCAGAATCATCTGCCAACACTGGGTGATGGACCATGTTCCACAAAGCTTGGGCCTTTATGAGGCTGTTCTCCAAAAAGCTTGAACCATTTTCTTCTGGATCAAAGTGGATTCCTTCCTCTGATGGAATGACAAGATCAAATTCTGGGAACAAGGCTTGCATTTCCTGTTTTTTGTGCAAATTTCCTGATGCAAAGTAAATTTTCATAGTTTATCCTATCATTTACTCCTTTTTAAGGTCAAGAAGTGCTCGAATTTGATCGATGGATTTTCCTGCAGCAGCCAGAATTCTGCGTACGCTTCCTTCTGAGAGCTTTAACACATCCTCCACCATTCTGTTGGAAGGCTTTAGATTAAATGTTTTATGTCGGTATCTCAAACATTCCAGCTTTTTCTTCTGGTTTTCATATTTTTTTAAGACAATCTGATACTGACAGCTATCCATTGTCATATTTGACAACTCCATGGCATATTGCTGGCACATGATATATGACATGTTCACCCGATTTTCCAAGTGCTTGCGGATTTCTAGCTTATCCTGCATCTTATCCTCAATCGATTTTAGGTACTGGCTGAATTCCTGATGACTAATTCCTGTAAGGGTAGGAATTGTTGCTATAACCCTATTTGAAAGCAGATAATATGACTTTAATGACAAAACCAGAAGGGTAGTTGACTGTTTTTTTGTCAGTGGCTCCTTCAAATTGAAGTTATTTTCAGGTTCTGGCTCGTAATCTGGTGGTGTTTCGCACACTTGGGATTCATTTTCGTTGGGTGCAGTGTAATCTAAATACTGTTGGGTATCCAGTATGTCTTGAAAGCATTTTTGCTTTACATTTGTCCTTCTCCAACTTTTGTACCTGAACCGTACACTGGTAGTGAAGTAGGTGAGAAAGGTGGTGCTGAAATCATCATAGTTTTCCAGCATCTTTGGAATGTGGTTATGAATCCAGATGAGAAAGCTGCTTATCTCATCTTCCGGTAATTGCTCCATGCAATAGTACCATGGGGATTTGAAAATTTCAGCTAAAAGACATGATACTGCCTTTTCCTTTGAAATTTCCCGATTTTTGTAACGCACATAAATTTTGTTGACTGCTAGCATATTTATGCCTCCTTAATACTACTGTATTTACTGCAAGAATCGTGCCAACTTAAAATTATATGGAATAATAGAAGTATTTGATATATTTGTAGGGAATTTTCAAGGATTTTTATTTAAAAAAATTTATTTTTCTTTATTTTTATTCTAAAAAATTTAAAAAAATTTGTAAAATAGGAAAAAATAAATTTTATAGAATATTTTTGGAACTTTTAAAAGAAAAAAAAGATTCAAAGGAAAACCTTTGAATCTTTGTCTTAGAACTTATTTTAGTGCTGGCTCAAGCTCTGCAAGGAGCTTTGGAATCAATTCGTCGATGGTACCGGGGGTACTGCATCCAGAGGCGTTTTTATGTCCTCCACCACCAAAGCTTGCTGCAACGGTACTTACATCCACCTGGTCCTTGGAACGAAGCCCCATGGTACAGGACTGCTCCGTTTCCTGACGGATAAATACCACCACTTCTACTCCCACACAAGACAGGAGTAGCTGATAAAGGCTGTCAGAATCCCGCCCCTCGCCTCCATATCGTCGGGTATCATCCTGGGTTTCGTAGGTGATGATGAGTTTACCGTCGTAATACTGGGTAGACCGCTCCAATAACACTCCCAGCAGCTTTCTGGTGGAAAAGGGTTTGCCGCTTGTCATGGTATCATAGGTGGTACGTGGGCTTACCCCTGCCTCCACCATACGGGCTGCTGCCATAAAGATGTCGCTGGAATTTTCTTCCAGAAAACGGAAATAACCTGTATCGGTGCACAAGCCAAAGAAAAGAATCTGGGCAGTATCCTTGTCCAAAGGACCAACCAATTTTTCGTATAGCTGCTGAACCAAATAGGAGGTAGCAGGTGAGGTGGGCTCAATAATATAGGTTTGAGATTCTGGAAATGAGGTTTTGTGGTGGTCTATAAAAAATGTGGGAAGGGTAGACATGTCTGTAATAAGGGTATCCTGAGAAAAGATTTCTCCAATACGCTTGAACTCACCACAATCAACAATAATCAGAGCTATTTTTTTTCCTGTTTGCAGGAGTGTTGCCTGCCGTCCAAAAAGCTTTTCGTAATCCTTGATTTCGGTACGCTTGAAGGGACCTGCCGAAATCAGCTGGTAGGGCTTGCCTAGTTTTTTCAGAATTGCGGCAACCCCCAAGGATGAGGCAATACAGTCTCCATCAGGTTCCTTGTGTCCCACAACAATGAAGCTGTCGTATGCTTGCACAAAGTCCTTAAATTGCTGTGCCTGCTCATCAGTTATAATCTTCATAGTATATCCTTGGTTGTAAGAAGTCTTTGCTGCGGAATGGAGTACTGGCCCAGCTTTCCTTGGTTGAATTTCTTGCCGGACACAATAGGCATACCAGCTTCATCGATATAAATGTCGATTTCAGTTCTCATGCCAAAATCCTGACCGTAGATTCCTGGCTCCACAGAAAAACTGCTTCCAGGTAGAAGCTGCCGGTAATCTGGGAACTCGCTTCCATCTAGGTTGGTACCACTTCCGTGAACCTCTGTGTCAATGCCATGTCCCGTTCGGTGCTTGATGAAACTACCATATCCAGCTTTTTCAATGATGGAACGAACCTGAAGATCCAATTCTGCACCGGTGAGACGGATTCCTTTTGTTACCGCCTCTGTAATGGTGGTAGCAACGGAATCTCTGGCCTGGCACAAAACGGAAAACCGCTTTTCAGCTTCCTGTGGCACCACCTCACCAAAAACACCCACCCAGGAAATATCTGCGTAGGCGGGAACTGTGGCAGAAACACCACCCTGACCGTCATCTGCCAGACGCTCCTTGGCCCAAATATCCAGCTGGATAATGTCACCTTCTTCGGCTATCTTTCCGCCGTCTTCTGGAACTTCGTAGTGGGGGTCTCCAGTATGAGCTCCAAAGGCAACAACGGGACTATGGTTCGTTGTGAGTTTATACTTGTAGAATTGTTCCAAGATAAAGATTTGTACTGCCCGTTCATTCAAAGGCTCCTTGGAACGATAATGCTGGCAGATAAAACCCCAGGTATCATAAATGATTTTATAAAGCAATGCGGCGGCACGTTCCTGGCTTTGAATGCTTACTGCAGAAAGAATTCCCTTGTATCGCTGCAAAAGCTTTGCGGCACTAGTAATTGTAATTCCTTCCTTTTGGAGAAGGGTGATAAATCCACCATCAACGGTGGAGATAACTGGCAAATCGGGATCCCACAGAAGGGCTAGGGTCTTGTCCTTATACTGGGACAGGGCTGCCTTCAATTCCTGCTGGGAGGAATAGAAAATCTTGTACTCTCCTGGAAGGGAGTCAAGAGCGTGGGGTTCAATTTTATGAAGAATCTTTACTGGTTCTCCCGTGGGAGGTACAATGTAAATCCACCGTCGGGTGGTCATTCCATCTAAGGGTAATTGAAGCAGGTCTTTTGTAAGATTGTCTCTGCCTGCAAAATCAGTAAAAAGCCAGCCGTCCAAAGTTGAAACGGCTGACTCTTGTTGTGAGACAACTTGTATTTTTTCAAGACAAGTCATGTGTTTAGAAATCTAACTCCAATGTTTCTGCACTGGCAGCATCACCAATATCGATATAAGGATGTGCTACTGTCCAAACGTGGTCAGGACTTCTCACTGGAGGAAGACTGAGGATTACCTTGTAGAATTCCCCATCCTTCTCAAGAACAGTCATATAGGGATTAAGTCCAACAGGCAATTCCCTGTATGTCAATTTTCGTGGATTTTCGTGAAGCCAAGACTTGGGAATCATCACCTGTCCCATGTCCTTGCCATGCTTGGCGTACATAACGATAACCACATCCTTGTGATCAAAAACCTTGTAAACAACAACGTTGCGGTAGGTCAAGTTTCCATCGTACTCGTTTGTCTGGGCATCCTGCTCCTGAGCAAAAACTCCAGCTACAGTGAGACCAAACACCAGCAACAGTGCAAGCAAGCTTTTCTTCATTCTGCAACTCCTTTTATTCCTATGTACATAGGAGACTTTTTTTAGTCCAGAAACTACAGCAGGGACAGCATGATAGCCTTGATGGTATGCTTTCTGTTTTCTGCCTGTTCCCAAACTAAGCTGTTTGCCCCTTCAAATACCTCTTCAGTAACCTCTTCTCCTTTGACGGCAGGCAAACAGTGAAGGAAGATTGTTTCCTCCTTGCCGGTGGCCTTCATCAAATCCTGGTTGACTTGGTAAGGTGTTAAAAGAGCGGTTCGGCTTTCTTTGAGAGCTTCCTCTCCCATAGAAGTCCATACATCAGTATAAACGCAATCAGCATCTTTTACAAGGGAAATATCTTTGGAAATGGTGATTTTAGCCCCAGATTTTTCTGCAAAGGGCTTGCAGATTTCTTGAATCTCTGGATCGGGGAAGAGCTCTTCGGGACTAAGGATGGTGAAATTGATTCCCAGCTTGGCACAAATCAGCATCAGGGAACGAGCCACGTTGTTTCTTCCGTCTCCACAGAAGGCAAGATTCAAGCCAGCAATGCGACCAAAATGCTCCTTCATGGTAAGCACGTCTGCCAAAACCTGGGTGGGGTGGAAGTCGTCGGTAAGGCCGTTGATGACAGGCACGCCGGAATGCTGGGCCAAAAGCTCCACGTGCTTTTGAGAAAAACCACGGAATTCAATGGCGGAGAACATTCTTCCCAAAACACGGGCGGTGTCCTCGATGGACTCCTTTGCTCCCAGCTGAATGTCCTGGGAAGAAAGGAACACAGGATGGCCACCTTCCTCTCCAAAGGCAGTCTCAAAGGAACAGCGGGTTCTGGTGGAACGCTTTTCAAAAATGAGGGCGATAGTCTTGCCTCTGAATCTCTGGTGAATCTCGCCTCGACGGGACTCGGCCTTTACCTGGGATGACAGGTCAAGAATCTGAAGGATTTCCTGGGGAGTGTAGTCGATCCAGTTCAGCAATGACCTTCCTTTGAATGGAGCTTTGAAAATTTCTGGTAACATGGGTTCCTCCGCTGTGAATTGGGTAGAAATAAAAAAAGGTAATTTGCTTTTAACAAATTACCTTCCAAATCTAGCGACAATAGGGATCGAACCTATGACCGAACGGATATGAGCCGTTTGCTCTACCTACTGAGCTATGTCGCCGTAACGAAGGCTACTATATCAGACAAACTTGATTTAGTCAATAGATTTTTCAAGTTTTTTATTTTTTTCGGTTGCCTTGAATAATACCCTAGAAATAGTGTAAAATATATCCAATTAAATGCGGTGAGGATTATGTCCCTTTGGGAGGCGTCTGGAATGTGACGTTTTTATCAGTAGCCGTAAATTCGAGGAGAAGCCATGAAAACTGTATCTGCATTGCAGAAGTCCCGCTATGAGTATCAGCCAAAGCTGCCTGCTGTTCTGGCAGACAACAAGCCTGAGAACATTGTAATCGATTTTGGAAAGCCCACCAGCGCCATTGCTGATCAGGCTGAATTGGAGAACCTGTTCAAGAATACCTACGGAAAGCCAGAGGCTTTGTTCAAGAAGGGTGACAATCCCGATGCCCTGAAGAAAATCCGTGTTGGAATCATTCTTTCTGGTGGACAGGCTCCCGGTGGACACAATGTTATTGCCGGTCTGTATGACGGAATCAAGAAGGGAAACAAGGATTCTGTAGTTATCGGTTTTACAGGCGGTCCCTCTGGTCTTATTGATGGTGAATACGTAGAGATTACCGATGCCTTCATGGATGAGTACCGCAACACTGGTGGATTTGACATGATCGGTTCTGGACGCACCAAGATTGAGACTCCTGAGCAGTATGCAGCCAGCGTTGCCACTGCAGAGAAGCTTGACCTGGACGCCATCGTAATCATCGGTGGGGATGACTCCAACACAAATGCCGCTTTGTTGGCAGAGCGTTTCTTGGAGCTGGGAAAGAAGACCCGTGTTATCGGTGTTCCCAAGACTATCGACGGTGACTTGAAGAACCAGCAGATTGAAACAAGCTTTGGATTTGACACTGCTTGTAAAACCTATTCCGAGCTCATTGGAAATATTGGCCGTGATGCTAACAGTGCCAAGAAGTACTGGCACTTCATCAAGCTCATGGGACGCTCCGCCAGCCACATCGCTTTGGAGTGTGCCCTGCAGACTCAGCCAAATATTTGCTTGATTTCTGAGGAAGTTGAAGCAAAGAAGATGACCTTGCGCGCCATTACTGATGATATTTGCAAGGTAATCGCCAAGCGTGCAGAGAACAAGGAAAACTTCGGAATCGTTTTGATTCCAGAAGGATTGGTAGAATTCATTCCCGAAATGAAGAGCCTGATCGCCGAGTTGAACGACACTATGGCTGGTCACCAGGATGAATTCAACGGATTGGCTAACTTTGCAGCTCGCAAGGATTGGCTTAAGTCCCACCTGACTGCAACTTCCTACGAAACCTTTGCTTCCTTGCCTGAAGCCATTGCAGCCCAGTTCTTGGCAGACCGTGACCCCCACGGAAACGTACAGGTTTCCCGCATTGAGACAGAAAAACTGCTGGCTTCCATGGTGGAAGAGCGTTTGGCTGCCATGAAGAAGGAAGGAACATACAATGGTAAGTTCAGCTCCTACACCCACTTCTTTGGTTATGAGGGACGCTGTGCATTCCCCTCCAACTTTGATGCTGACTACTGCTATGCCCTTGGTTACACAGCCTTCATGCTGATTGCCAGCGGTGTAACAGGATACCTTTCCTCCGTTCGCAACTTGACCGCTCCTGCTGCACAGTGGACTGCAGGTGGTATTCCTCTGACCATGATGATGAATATGGAGCAGCGCCACGGTTCCAAGAAGCCTGTTATCCGCAAGGCCCTTGTTGAGCTGGATGGAAAGCCCTTTAAGGAGTTTGCCGCTCATCGTGACCAGTGGGCTGTAACTACCAGCTACCTCTTCCCCGGAGCCATCCAGTACTACGGTCCTTCCGAGGTATGCGACTTGACCACAAAGACCATTCGGCTGGAACGCTGCTAGGGTGATTTTGTGACAATATGCCTTGGGATTTCGCCTTTTGACGGAGTTCCAAGGCTATTTTTTTTTAACTCGTAAAAATGGTGCTTACAAGAAGTTTTTAGTAACAGTTTGATTTTCCTGTCCTGAGGTCTCTTAACGTCCGTCAGTTTCCCTTCTGTTGAGCTTTCATCAATTTTACGGTACTATGATGCCATGATTTTTCCACGTTTTTTTCTGAAAGCAAAAGAAGAGACAGAGATTCTTTTAGGTTCTCCTTGGGTGTATGATAACGAAATTCTTTTTGTAAAGTACATGAAAGCAGGTGTTATTCAGCAGACTTCCTTAGAGGGTGCTGGCAGCTGCAAAAAATTGAAGGCAGTAGAAGCGGGGAGTGCTGTTGAGGTATATTCCAAATCTGGCCTTTTTTTGGGAACAGGAATTTTTAACCCCAATTCAAAGATTGCCATTCGTTTTTTAACTCATGAAAAGCCAGAAGTTGTGTTTGGACCTCTGGAAGAAAACCCTAAGGCGCCCATTTCCCTTGCTTCCATTCACAATCACTATACCAAGGAATTTTTCTTACAAAAAATAAAGCAGGCTCTGGAGCTACGGTATTTATTCTTTAACAAGGCCGATTCCTATCGCCTAATTTTTGGTGAATCCGATGGAATTCCGGGCTTAGTGGTGGACCGTTATTATGATGTGGAAGGTCGTGTTTTCCTTTCGATTCAGTTTTTAAGCCTAGCCACTGAAATTTTCCGACAGGAAATTCTCGGTGCATTGGAAAATCTGTGTCATCCCTTTGGAATTTATGAACGTAGTGATGTCCATGTTCGTGAGCTTGAAGGCTTGGAGCAGAAAAAGGGCTGGATTGGTGCAGAGCGAAATCCCCGCATTACTATTAAGGAAAACGGGGTGCTTTTAATCGTGAACTTGGAAATGGGACAAAAGACAGGTTACTTTTTGGACCAAAAGGAAAACCGGCGATTGGTGGCAAGCCTTGCCAAGGAAAGGCGAGTGCTGGATACCTTTACCCACACGGGAGCCTTTGGATTGAATGCCCTTGCTGGTGGTGCAAAGTCGGTGATTTCCGTGGATATTTCACCTGAAGCCGTGGCTACAGTGGAGGAAAATATCCAGTTGAATAAGCAGCTTTGCAAGGATGGAAGCAGGATTACTGCTGTGTGTAGTGATGTATTCGATCTTTTGCGGAGCTATGAAGAAGAAAAACGCCAGTTTGACATGATTATTCTTGACCCACCAGCTTTTGCAAAAAGTGCTGGCAAGGTGGAAAAGGCTTACGGTGGTTACAAGGAAATTAATTTGCGAGCCATGGGCTTGCTGGTAAAAGGTGGAATCCTTATTACCTGCTCCTGTTCTCACTTCTTTGATTCTGCTACCTTCTACGATATGCTAGCTCATGCAGCCAAGGATGCCCATAGAAAGGTGCAGATTGTGGAACGACGGGGTGCAGCCCCAGACCATCCCCAGCTTATGGGTTATGACAAGGGTGAATATCTGAAATGTGCTGTGCTGCGAGTGTTGTAATGTATGATGCCATTGTAATTTTAGGCCCTACTGCCTGTGGAAAGACCTCCTTGGGGGTGGGAATTGCCGCTGCCCTCAATGGGGAGATTGTTTCAGCAGATTCTCGTCAGGTGTATCGCTATCTTGATATTGGAAGTGGAAAGGATTTAGCAGATTATACTTTGCTGCAGGAAGACGGGACTCAGCTTCAGATGCCCTACCATCTGATTGACGTGACGGAGCTTCCCTACGAATACAGTGTCTATGACTACCAGAAGGATGCCTACAATGCCATTGCTGATATCAGACAGCGAGAAAAGCTTCCTGTGGTGGTGGGGGGAACAGGTATGTACCTAGATGCCCTAGTGCGTGGCTATGATTTGCTTCCTGTGCCCACCAACGAAAAGCTTCGGGAAGAGCTGGCGGGAAAATCCATGGAGGAATTAACCCAGCGTTTGCTGGAGATTCGGGGAGCTTTGCACAATCACACTGATTTAGATGAACGTCACCGTTTGCTTCGGGCTATCGAAATTGCTGAGTTCCAGAAAAATGGTGGTGAATCGGCCAGTGCCGCCATGCCACAGCGACCACCATTTAATCCCATAATTTTTGGTACCACCTTTCCTAGGGATCAACTACGACGAAACATCAAGGAGCGGCTTCGACAACGGCTGAAAGAGGGGATGATTCAAGAGGTTCAGTCCATTCACGATTCAGGTATTGAATGGCGGCGACTGGAACGATTGGGCTTGGAATACAAGTTTGTGTCCCAGTTTTTGCAGGGAATAATCCCTTCCGAGGGAGAGCTTTTTTCCCAGCTGAACATTGCCATCGGTCAGTTTGCAAAGCGACAGGAAACCTGGTTCCGTGGAATGGAGCGAAAGGGAATAAAAATTCACTGGCTTGCTCCAGGTAGCCAAAAAGAGCGGCTTTCTGAAGCATTAGAAATGATTTCTTCTGTTTGGAATCAGGTTTGAATCACGCGTTGGCAGCCAGCTTGTTCTTTGTAGGAATTTTTTCAATATAGCCTGTTCTCAGGCAGCTTTCAAAAAGACTTTTACTCAGAAAGTCGGTGGTTTCTTCTTCGTAGCCATCTCGGTCACGGACAATCTTCACCACAAATCCGTCTTCCATCTCCCTCAGAATTGTCATATAATCTGTGGGGTTGGAACTTTTGAGTCTGTAAAAATCCATTTGATATCCTCCCAATTTTGGATAATACTTTGTAGCATGACTGAAAAGTTTAAAGTCATGCTTTTATTATTTTCGGTTTGACAAATAGATGATATTAGTTATTTTATGGGGTAGAACGTGAACTATATTGATGCCCATATTCATATTGGAGATTGTATAGATTTTAAGCTATTGCCAGATGTGGTGCATTGTTCCTCCTGCCATACGGAGCAGGAGTTTTTGCTGGTGGAATCCTTGGTAAAAGAGTTTCCTCAAAAGGTGGTGGCATGCTTTGGTATTCATCCCCAAAATCCTGACATACGGCTTTTCCCACTGCTGGAAAAACTGGCTCAAGAGCAAAGGATCGTAGCGGTGGGGGAGGCTGGCTTTGATTTTTTTACCCCAGAATTGGCTGCCACCTGGGACAAGCAGCGGGAGGTGTGGCAGTTGCAGCTGGAGCTGGCACAAAGGCATCAGCTGCCCCTTGTTATTCATTGTCGCAGGGCTATGGATAAGATTTTCTTGTATTGTAAGGATTTGAAAAAGCTTCCAGCGGTGGTATTTCATGCCTTTCCTGGTTCTCGTCAGGAAGCGGAGAATCTGTTGCGGCGGGGAGTTGAAGGCTATTTTTCCTTTGGCAAGGAGCTGCTGCGGGGCAGAAAAAACAGTATTCGCTGTGTGCAGGAGCTTCCTTTGGAGCGGCTTTTGGCAGAAACTGATGCTCCTTACCAACCCCTGCGGAATCAGGAGGCTACGTTACCCCAAGATATTAAGCTGGTGTACCAGGAATTTGCAATGCTTCGTGGTGTTCACGAAGATGAAATAAAAAATCCTCTGGAAAAAAACTTCCAAAGGATTTTCACAGGAAAAAAGAACAATTTCTAGTTGGAAAGTCGTTTCAGCTCTTCTATGGTTTTGACATATAGCTCCAGCACCTCTTCTACCAAGGCTGTGGTATCTACTCCGTCTACACCATCGTGAAGGTGACCCTTTTCCTTTCTCCTAAAAATATCCTCCAACTTCTGGGCCTCTGTTGCCAGATGGTTTGCTCCCAGCTGGCGGGCTGCACCCTTGACTCGGTGAATATACTGGGCGGCCTCCAGACATTCTCCGCTGGGGGAATTACGGAAGTCTTTTTCCAATTCCCGCATCCTGTCTGCCTGAAATACCGTGTCCTGTAGAAATGCATCCACCAAAATCATGTAGAGATCCATGTCATTGTCCAGTCGCTCCAAAGCTTCCTGGAGGTTAATCAGTTCACTTGTACTATTTTCCATGAGAAAGATTATAGTATATTTATCGTTTTTTTGCTATATTTAAGGCATGAACTTATTAACTATCTTCCTGTATGGAAGTCTTGGCGTGAGCCTTGTTTTTTCCTTCTTGAACATTGTCTTTGCAACGGATATTTCAGTGGCAGCCTTTCCCCTTTCCCTGTTGTTTACTGCCGCCGTGGTATATTGTTCATGGTTCCAGCTGTATCGACAGCGTAATTTGAAGATGGTTGCCATCGTTAAAAAGCTGTATCAATATCTTCCCTTTATCCTGTTGGTTGCCTTTGTGTTCCGTCGTGCAGGAGCGGTGGGAACAAGCCATGGATTCGACATTGCTTCTGTTTTGCTGTGGCTGGGAGCCGCTGTCCTTTCCATCGGTATGCAGGTGCTGCTGTCAAACAAGCAGATTGGAAATATCTTTCCCCACTGGAATGAATTCCAGGAGGCTCGTGGTCAGGATAAGCCCCATGGAATAAAGCGGTTGGTGCGGGAAATCCTTGAGTGGGTGGATGCCTTTGTGCAGGCTGCCTTTACCGTGGCCTTGTTGAACATCTTTATCATCCAGCTTTACGAGATTCCCTCGGAATCCATGGTACCAGAGTTTTTGGTGCGGGATAGGGTGGTGGTGTTCAAAACTGCTTCTGGACCACGTTTTCCCCTGTCTAACGTGGGAATTCCCCAGATGCGTTCCTATGATCGTGGTGACATTGTGGTGTTCCGCAATCCCCATTACAGCCGTGATCGCCAGTCCGAGGTGAGAACCTTTGTGTCTCAGCTGGTGTATACCCTTACCTTTACTACAGTAAACCTGAATGTGGACGAGGACGGCAACCTGAAGGCAGATCCCTTAGTAAAACGAGTGACAGGCTTACCGGGAGAGCAGCTGATGATGGTGGATGGTGTATTGTATTCTCGAACCGCAAATTCTCCTGAATTCACCGTGGTGCAGGAGGATGCAAAGTGGGCTGAATGGAATGTGGCTGCCTTGCCTAACAAGATTTTAGAGAAGGTGCAGGAAATTCCCTTTCCAGAGTCCATCTATCGGGGCATGATTCAATGTGAACAGATGAAAAATTCCTTGAGTTATGCCAGCGCCAAGGAAGAAATTCTTCAGCTGGTGGAGGAATTTTCTGCCATACGCAGAAGCCTGTCTGGTGCCGACACTGGTTCTGGTGCAAATATTCTGCCCATGTCCGACTTGTTAGAGGAAACCTTCTTTGCACAATGCGATACTCTTTCCCGTAGATTGCTGACGGTGCAGGGGGGCACCAAGTGGTTCAGCGACTACATGACCAGCTGGATGCATCAGATTCCCCAAGAGTGCTTTACCGATGAAGGAGTACTTGTAGGTGGCGATTTGTATCAGGACTCCAACTTTAGGCTGAATTTGCTGTCAAAGCTAGCCTTTGGACGACTGGTGGTGCAAAATGCTCGGCTTACCGCCCAGGGAAAGCCTGTGGCTAGCTGGCGAACCGATGCTGTACGTAATGCAGCTCTGGAGCAAATGGATTTATTGTACGTGTATTTTGCCCTGATGGACTCTCGTAATATGCCCGTGTTCCCTGCAAACAGTGCGTCCGGACAGCCAAACTACATTCCCCATAACTCCTTTTTTATGATGGGAGACAATCGTTTCAATTCTTTGGATATGCGCCATTCCTATGACAAGAAGATAGTGGCCATTACAGAGTATGATCCTTATTCCTTACTCTATTTTTCACGGATGGCACCCCAGGCTGTAGGGGCACAGGATATTTTAGGTACAACAGTGTTGCGTTTTTGGCCGGTAAACCGTTTTGGTGTACCAGGTATTACTGAAAAGGAACAGTAGATTCCCGAAATAAGGCTTTCTGTGGGGATTATGCTCCGTATTGACAGAAGTTATATTTTTATTCATCATAGGTAGACGTATGAGTGATACAAAGCTAAGCAGGGCTTATTTGGAGACATTGCCATCGGCAGACTTGATTGCCTTGGCTGACGATTTTGGCATAGACATTCCAGAGAATCTAAATAGACGATTTATTATTGGTGAATTGTTGGAAGCAGCTGAAGATATGGATGATTCAGATGATGATTTGGAAGAATCCTCTGAAATTACCACCGCAGACTTGCCAGAAACATATAATGAAACTGTTATTTCTGCTGTTTTGCGAAATCCTGTTTGGCTTTTTGTGTACTGGGATGTAAAGAAAGATCACATTACCCAGATTCGTAAGTCTGACAAGGTGCAATCCTTGAGTCTGCGAGTAAATATGTTTCACCGTGACGATTCTACCGTTGTTGCTGATTTCTTTGATGTGCCTATTTCCATTGAAGATAGAAACCGATACGTATTGCTGCCTGCTGGATTTGGTGCTGTTCGTGTGGACTTGGTAATAAATCTGGAAAATGACGGTTACGAGGTGTGGTCTAGTACTGGCTTGATTACCTTGCCCTATGTTTCCCAGCGAATTGCTAATCCTTTGCCAGAAGCTCCTCTTTCTCCTGTTCTCAAGCTTTCTGGTTTGCCTGAGTTGCTGCGAACCCATTATATGAATCATCGTCAGTCTTTTTTCTAGGAGTTCAAATTCATGTCTAAAAAGAAAATTGTTATCACAATTGTGGCACACCAAGGCTATTTTTGTCCTACAAGTATTCAGGAATTGTCTCATCCAGAAATTGAACTTCTTTTTACAGGAATTTCTGACACCTATATTCCTCTGCTGAATATGTTTGAAACCTTGGACTTGGAGCATGTTCCCTTTCAGCTGTCCATCGTTATGACACCCACCCTCTGTACCTTGCTTTCCGACTACACGGTACAGGAAATGTACGTGAATTGGCTGGACAAGCTGATTTTGCTGGGTGAAAATCAAATCAATTCCTTGGAAAAAACTGATGCCACCTATCCGTTGGTGGAGGCGGAGTTGAATCGGGTAAAAAAATGTAAGGACGACTTTATCAACGTCTACAAAAGTGACCTTCTGGCAGCCTTCCGCTATTATGCTGACCGTGGAAGTCTGGAGCTTTTGGCGACTGCCGCTACTGCAGCATTTTTACCCCATTACGTAGACCTGCCAGAGGCTATCAATGCCCAGATTGAGGCGGGACTTCATTCTCATCGCCAGTTCTTTGGCTTGGTTCCTGATGGCTTTTGGCTTCCTGCCATGGGCTATGCTCCTGGTTTGGAGGAAATTATCAAGAGCTATGGCTACACCTATACTATCCTTGATTCCCATGGATTGCTTTTTGGTGATCCCATGCCTAGAAACGGTATTTTTGCTCCAGCTGTTTGTACCAATGGCTTGTGGGTTTTTGGTCAAGATCGTACTGCCGAGGAAGCCATCATTGGTACTGGTGGCTTTATGCACCGTGATGTGTATCGCAATCAAAACCGTGACTTTGCCTTTGAGGCTACCGATGAGCAGCTGGAAGGCTTTTTGACGGGAAATGGTGTTCGCCTGCCTTCTGGCTACAAATATTGGACTCGTGGCGATGATGAGCGACTGTATGATAAGGCAGCTGCCCTTCTTCAGGTAAAGGAGGACGCAGAAGCCTTTGTAAGAAAGTACGAGGAAAAGCTGGAAAAGGCAAGCCAAGCTCTGGAGTCTGATGATGTTTCTATTCTCTGTGCCTTTTATGCACGGGATTTTGGTCAGCTGTGGCATGAGGGAATGGAGTGGTTGCAGCAGGTTATTCGGTTAGTGGCAGAAAGTCAGGAGATTGAGTTGAGCCAGTGCTGTAACTTTTTGGATTCCAAGAAGGATTTGCAGCAGGTACAGCCCTTTATGTCAGCTGCCACTGGTACTGGCTACGGAGAAAATTTCCTTGACACCAAGAATGACTGGATGCTGCAGTATGCTCGTAAGGCCTGCCAACGAATGAATCAGCTGGCAGATCGTTTCCCAGAAGACACTGGATTAAAGGCTCGTGCCTTGAACATGGCTGCTCGTGAGGTGCTTTTGGCTCAGTCCTTAGATTGGCCCAAGATGCTTAGCGAGGGGCTGTTCCCAGAGTATGCCGAAGACCAGTTCAAGAAAAATGTTCAGTCTTTTATTACCGTGTATGATTCACTGGGAGCCAATTCTATCAGCACTGAATGGCTCACCAAGCTGGAGCAGGAGCATCCTCTGTTCCCGTGGATGAATTACCGAATTTTCAGCAAAAAGCAGTAGTATTGAAAGAGGGAGTGGGGAGCCACTCCCTGTTTTTTTAAAAGAATTGGCGGATTTCTTTAAGGGCTTCTAGGAGCTTGTCTAAATCCTGCTGTTGGGTTTTGGGGCCAAAGGAAAAACGCACTCCATTGGTGGCCAATTCCTTGGAAACACCCATGGCTTCTAGAACTGGTCTGCTGAGCTTACGGCTGGAGCAGGCAGATCCAGTGGAAATAGCAATGGATTTTTCTGATAAGGCACGAACAAGCACCTCTCCAGGAATCCCTTCAAAGGCGGCTTGCACAATCCAAGGAGAAAAAATTTCTTCCAAGGGCTCTGTTCCACGAGCTGCAGGAATAAGACTACATCCCTTGATTTCCTGTAATTGTGCTATAAAATTGCTTGTCATGGTCTTTTGTTGCAAAAACCGTTGGTAGGCAGCTCCATCAGGTTTTTTTTCAGACAAATAATGACGTTCAAGACATTTACCAAAGGCCCAGGCTCCTGCAATGTTTTCTGTTCCAGAGCGAATTCCCTGCTCCTGACCGCCGCCACGAACAAAGCTTTCAAGCCTTTGTGCCAGATACAAAATACCAATGCCACGAGGTCCACCGATTTTATGGGCACTAAAGGCAGCACTGTCAATGCCAGGATAAGACAGGTTCAAAGGAATCTTTCCTGCTGCCTGTACACAGTCAACGTGAAGCTTGGGCCGCCGTTTTCCTGTTTCCTTGGCAAACTTGTTCAGCAGGTCTGCCACCTGGTACACTGGCTGAATGGCTCCCGTTTCGTTGTTCACTGCCATGAGGCACACCATTACTGTATCGCTAGTAAGAAGCTTTTCTATGGCGGCCACTGGTACAATACCGGTTGCATCTGGGGAGGCGTGGAGCACCTTCCAGCCACAATGCTTGAGCATTTCAGCCTGTTCCCGAATGGCAGGATGCTCAATGGCGCTGACGATGATGGTACCTGAAGCTGGACGCTGTAAAAGGGAGAGCAGAGGAAGATGATTTGCCTCGGTACCTCCGCTGGTAAAAAAGAGGTTGTCACTTTTTACTTGGAGGATTTTTGCACAATCACTGCGGATTTGTGCCAAGGTGTTTTTTGCGTCACTGCCAAGAAAATGGAGACTGGAAGGATTTCCAAAATGCTTGATGGCAATTTCTGCTGCCTCACGGATAATATCTTCTTCCAGCAAGGCGGTGGCAGCCCAGTCAAAGTACAAGGGACATGCCGTAGTTCCACCGTCTTGTTGTAAAGTCAGTGCTGAATCTGTCATGCTTTGGCTTCCAATACTGCAAGAATCTTATCTTCGGGTACTTCTTGAATGACGGTGCTGTTGATTTCTCGTTGCAGGATAAAGCGAACGGCAGTACTGCTGTTTTTCTTGTCCTTTTTCATGGCAGACAGCAAGACAGTTCCAGCTTCTTCTGGAGAAACCTTCCCCTCCAGCACTGGATGGTAGGCTGTTCTACACCAACCATAGCTTTCTAAAACTTGATCAACCTCTTGCCGGTATTCCTCCTCGCACAGTCCTAGGTTCACGGACAATTCCAATGCACGACCAATTCCCCAAGCCAGCGCATCTCCGTGGGGAATAGCTCCCAAGCCTGCAGTAGTTTCTAGGGCGTGGGCAAAGGTGTGGCCAAGATTCAGCTGCATTCTCAAGCCTGTTTCCGTCAAGTCTTTTTCTACAATGCTAGCCTTAGCAATGACGCAACGACGAATAATCTGACGTACTAATTCGGTTTCACGAGCCAGCACCTCATCCTTTTGATTTTGCATAATGTGGAACAACTTGGGGGCGTAGAGCAGGGCTGTCTTTAAGGTTTCTGCAAGACCAGAGCGATATTCCTCTGGAGGTAGGGTTTGTAGAAAGTCGCTGAAAACATGGAGCCGCTTGGCAGGATAAAAGGTTCCAATCATGTTTTTGAAGTTGTCAAAATCGCAGCCAGTCTTTCCGCCTACTGCAGCGTCTACCATGGCCAAAAGGGTGGTGGGCACCAATTCCAGCTTTGCTCCCCGCTTAAAGATTGAGGAAGCAAAGGCTGTCATGTCGCAAATAACGCCACCGCCAATGCCCACAAAGACGCTGGAACGTTGCAAACCTGATTCCAATGCGGTTTGTATGATGAACAATACGTTTTCTATGGTTTTGTGGCTTTCTCCTGCACCAAGAATTAACAGAGTGTTGTTACCTTTTCTAAAAACTGAGCGGGAAGCAATTCCTACAGAAAGGGACTCTGAGGAGATTAAAAATTCCTTTGCTAGAGGCTTTAGGGAAGGCAGGGAAATGATGGTGGAATCAGTTACAAAGATTCTGTTTAGCCCGTCATTGGGGGAAAGAAAGCGCATCAAGGAATCAAGCTCCTGGGAAGTGTAGAAAATAATGTCAGTTTTTTCTGTTCCCACAGAGATTTGTGGATATTGAATGGTGAAAATGTCCTGTGTCATGAACCTATTTTAATAGGTTTCTTCATCCATTGCAAGAAAGGTTTCACGAACTTTTGTCAGGCGATTCAGCTCTCTGGTGAGGATTTTTTCGTAATTTAGCTCCCCGTTGGTAATACGGTACCGCTCATCCTCCCAGTTCTGGATGTCTGTAAGGTACAAAAACTGGAAATTTCCCGTGCTGGCCTTTTCTGCCCACAATTTTGCTTCTTCCCAATATACAAGTCCGGTTTGGAAGCATTGCTCGGCCTTTTCCAAATCCCGCAGATATTGTTCCTTCCAAGGAGCCTCATAAAAATAGGCAACCTCTTTGTCAAAGGTGGAGGCCAGTCGCATGTGCTGCTCGATGAGCTTGAGATTTATATGCATCATAAAAAGATAGCGATATTTTTCCCAATCTTTTTCGTCAGTAATTTTTGCAAGGGCATTACGAGGATTACAGAAATCTGCCTTTACTGCCTTTTCCAGCCAATAGATATTTTCGATTACATCATCGGGATACTGCTGGTAGTGCACGTGAAAAAGACGATAGAATTGCTCCTTGTACACCACATAGTAGGAAAAGCCTGAGCTGATGGCAAGGCATAAAAAGAGTGCCACAGCTACACAAAGCTTTCTGGTGGAAGAGAAAAATCTTTTTTTTGCAAAAGGCTGTTGTGGGTACTTCACCCCTGTAGTATCGGCATATTTTTCAATGCACTCCAGATATTTTCCTCCACTTTTTCTAGGCTTTGAGCGGCATCGATTCTGATAATCTTCATGCCGGTGTCCATTTCTTCATATTCTTGAATTACTTTGCGGTATTCCCTTAAGGTGGACTCCAAAAAACGCTGGTTTTCATAGATTTCCGTAACACCACGTCGTGTAATGCGTTTTAATGATTGGCTAGGCTCTATGTCAAAGTAGAAAAGATATTCTGGCAGGGGAAATTGACTGTTGAGAAGACGAGGAAGATCTGGACCACAGGTGGCACTTTGGTAGGCAAGGCTAGAAAAAAGGTAGCGATCACTGATGACGAGGGTTCCATTGTGGCACAATTCCTCTATGCCACCAGGGGCTGCAAGATGCTCTTGTCGGTCGGCAGCAAAGAGATAGGCTGCAGTTTGGGCTGTAGCTTGAAAATCACCCTTTAGGAGGCTGCGAAGAAATTTTCCTGTGACCCCTGTGGTGGGCTCTGCTGTGCAATGGCATTGTACCTGAGGAAATTCAGATTGCAATTTTTTTTGCAAAAGCTTTTGTTGGGTGGTGGTACCAGCTCCGTCAATGCCTTCAAAAACAATGAAATTCTTTAATATCACGATAGACCTACCATTTTTTTCCGAAATTTACTATAGTGTAGAATAGGATATCTTAGCCACATGAAGTCTAAAGTCGTCAAAATCGGCGTCAGCAGCATTCTCTTTTTCTCTATGATTCTCGTAACTCTAGCACTGGTGCGACCTGCAATCCGTGGGTTTTCCCAGCAGCTGGAGGCATATCGCACAGAATTTTTGGCTATGGTGGAATCAAAGACAGGCTTGGTGGTATCCTATGATTCGCTTTCTCCAGCCATTCTATCAGTTTTTCGCATTAAAGGTATAGAGGTTTGCGACGGGGAAACAAAAATTCCCGTGCTTTCAATCCGCAAGGCTAACCTTTCCTATAACCTTCTACGATTGCTTTCTGGAGACATTCAGGGAGCCTTTTCTAAGCTCACCATTTCTGGCATTACCCTAGAATACGATGCAATGAAAAGCAGTCGAGTGGTGGAAAAGCTCATGACCTTGCTTTCTAGCTCAGGGGAAAATTCCTTGGAAACAAGCTCTACAGAAAAAACTGCTGAAGATAAGGCTCCTGCAAGTATTTCCTTGCCCTTTGCCATAGATATTCGGGATGTGAATCTTCATTATCGTGATAATCTGATGGATGTGCTCGTATCCTTTAATGATATTGCAGTATCAGATACTGCTTCCCTGGGCTTTTTGTCTGCCCAGGGCAATGGCTTAAGCCGTGTTATCTTGCAGGAGGCTGTTCTTGCATCCCTGCCACTGGAACTGCAAAAATCTGTTAAAGACATTTCAATCATCTTTTCCTTTGAGGCTTCCATCTTGCCCCAGCTAGACGGAAGTACTGCAGGCTTTACTCTGGCTTCTGTGTCTACCACAGACTTTTTTCTGGCCAGAACCAGCTTCTTTGGAGAATACAATCAAGGGCATGTAACGGTGTCCACCATGCAGGGAAATATTCCTCTGTGGCTCATGGCTGAAATGAATTTGGAGGCAAGCCAGCTACAGGTACATGCCCAGATGGATGGGTTCGATCCTTTTTCCTTGCTGCGGATGAGAAGAGAAATTCCCCTGCTGGAAAAGATTCGTGGTACCACCATTTCTGGAAACTACGAGTTCCAGCTGGATACCAAGTCTCTGGCCTTTGATTATGAGGCTGTTGGTGGAATTTTCCTTCCAGAGCAATTGTTGTCGGTGGACTTGTTGAAAGGTGGATTGGAACTGGACTATGATATTTCTGGAAATTCCACTGATGTGAATGTAAATAATCTGCAGGTCAGCAATAGGAACCTGGATTTTTCTCTGGAAGGTGCGGTAAATATTCCAAACCTGCAGGCATCGGGCTTTGCCTTTTTGGAGCGTTTGACGGTTCCAGGTAGTGGGGATATTTCTGCAGAATTGTATATAGATGCTCTTGACCGTGGCTTTACCTGCTTTATTCCCCAGCTGTATTACGGAGATCGTAGCTTTACCGCCCTCCAGCTTACCATGATTCCCGATGAGGAAGCACAATCCTTGGACTTTGAGTTTGAGGCCTCGGACTATTCCCACATTGATTTTGGTGTACCGGGCTTGATACGGCTTTCGGGAAGCATTTTGAAGGAGGACAAGCCCTATGTTCAAGCGAATCTAGGGATAAATGACTTCTTCCTTGATTCCGCCGTAAACGTGGCCTCCTTCTTTGTGGGCCAGGAGCAGCGGGAATCATTGGATTCCTTGGCAAAAACCCTTTCTGCTTACGTTACCACCAACGAGCTGTATCTTGCTACAGATCTTTCTTCCATCAGTTACAACGTGGATTATTGGATTTTAGCAGATGCAACCAACGACGATAACCTGCTTATCTTTTCCTTTACGGGAAATGAAACCACGGTAAATCTTTCCCAGTTTGACTTGCTTTTCGCAGGTCAAGAGGTGCAGCTAACGGCGGGAGTTGACTTTGACGAGGGCTATACCCAGGCCCTGTTCAATGCAGATATTTCTGTAAATGCGGTGCCCTATTCTTTGGCGGGCTCTTATACCTTTGGTTCCTGGTTGAACCTTACTGGAAGCTACGGTTTGGTTGCCTCCGTGGTTCTTGATGGAGCTGAGAATCTGCTGGAAGGTCAGCTCCAAATGAACGAATTGCCCATTTCCCTTGGTCCTGCAATGGTTTTGTGTTCCCTTGAAACAAGTGGCTTTGTTCCCCGAAATAATTTGGCGGGATTCAGGGTGGATGTAACCAATTTCAGCCTGTCGGAAGTTTCCAATTTGATGTTCACCAATCCAGAACTTTCCATGTCTGGCCAAATTTTAAGCTATGGATTTTTGCTGGAAAATTTCTTGTTTCAGGATGATGTTTCAACCCTTGATGGATCTGGCGGCATCATGTGGAATTTTTCTCAGGGTAGAATCGATACTGCTGGTTTGAACTTGACTCTTGCCAACGCCCTTTCCACCGAGTCCTACAACATTGGAATGAGCTTTTCAAATCCAGATCAAAAGGAATTTTCCCAGCTGAATTTCCTTAACGATGTTTATTTTTCTGCCACAATCGATGTGAACAACTTGCCCATGGCTCGTTTCCGTACCATGCAAAATCAGGGAAATCAGGTAACGGCATCAATCAATGCCATGGGAACTATTGAAAATCCCTATATTTCTGTGGATGTAGCTCCTTCTTCCATTTCCTTTGGTGGTGTGCCCTTTACGGTGGTAGCTCATTCTCGTCTGGAGGATGGAGAGCTGTTTTTGGACGGAGGGAAAGTGCAGTTCGGCAATCAATACATTCGTAATATATTTGCCAATTTCTCCCTTTCTGATTTTTCTGGTTTTCTTCATGCAGAATACGATACAAATTTAGGAGATATCTATTCAATCCAAGTTCCTGTGGATGTAAATGTCACCAGCTCCTTGTCTGAAGCAAATATGCTGGATACTGGCTACACTAGCGTTGACTCTGATGATAATGGCGGCTTTGTGGGCATTGTCACTACCTTGGCCCGTGGTTTGCCAGAAATGATTTCTGTAGATGCCCGTGCTGAATTAGGTGGTAACTTCTTTAAAAATCCGGAGACAGTGGAGCTAAATCTTATGCGGATTCCAGGCTTCATCTTGGTGGACTCCAAAAACGACTTGGGCATTTCTGGCTCCATTACAGAAGACGGCTTCATCAACATGACCCTTTCTGGACGGATGCCCCTTCATGCTGTGGTGCAGGGAAGATTCTCAGAGGAATTGTTGGATATTCAGCTGCGAAATATTTCCTCAGACCTGTCAAAATTCACTAGCTTGGTTTCCTTTCCCTACATTATGCTCCATGGTGGTCATTTGACAGGAAACCTGCACATTGGAGGTATTCTGGCAGATCCACAATTTACTGGACAGCTTTTGGCCACCAAGCTTACCATCAATTGTCCCGACTATGTTCCTGAGTTGATGATTGCACCAGAGGCGGTCATTACCTTCCAAGACAATGAGTTGTTGATGGATCATGTGTATTTTGATATTGCCGATGGCTGTGCCTATCTTGATCTCCGTTTAGTTATGGACCGATTGATGCTGGATGTGCTTACCTTGGATATTAACACGCCCGCCAATGTAATGGTTCCTGCTCGAATTAATATTCCTGCCAAGGTTTCCACTGCACCTTCAATTCTCATCGAAGGAAATTCCACCTGCAACCTTGATATAGAAGTTACTATGACTGGTGTGGACATTAAGGGCAGTTTCTTTGTGGACAACGTGGATATCGATATTATTTCTGGTGGCATCCGAGGAGTGAATACCCGCCAGGAAGGGATTATGTATACCGAGTCAAGGGGAGATTTCACTACAACCTTGGACATCAGTATTACTACAGGTCAGCATGTAGAGCTCTTTTTTGATCCTGTACTCCGTGGACTCATTGCTCCTAACACAAAGGGCTCCTTCCGATATGATTCCAGTACCGAATCTTATTCTATAAATAGTGACATTGTGTTGCGTGGTGGAGAGATTACCTATCTCAACCGGAATTTCTACTTGCGTGAGGGTCGAGTGGTATTTACAGAATCTAATTCCTTAGATCCCATCATTACGGTGCGTGCAGAAATCCGTGAGCATGACCAAAACGGTGAGCCAGTACGAATCACACTGTCTGCAGAGAACCAACGTCTCAGTGCCTTTAATCCAACCTACAGCTCATCGCCACCAAAATCTGAGATAGAGCTTATGACTATTTTGGGACAGGCCCTTACGGCAGATGCACAAAGTGGATTAGATGTAATCCTTTCTGGTGTAGATTATGGCTTTAATCTCTTGGTATTACGCAAGATTGAAAATGCATTGCGTGATTTCCTTAATTTTGATATATTCTCCTTGAGAACCATGGGATTGCAAAACAGTCTCAAACAGTGGCTTAATACTGGAGAAGGAAATAAAAAGCTTACAATCGGTAACTTTTTTGATAATACCACTGTTTACATAGGTAAGTATTTCGGAAGTTCCATTTATGCTGATGCCATGCTCCATTTTGCCTACGACGAAAAGAAGGCTCTGGAGGATGGAACTGGTTCTGGACTAAGATTTCAGCCAGAAATTGGTTTGGAGATGGATTCTCCATTTGGTGCCATTCGTTGGAGTATGGCTCCTGATTTGGAAAATGCCCAGCATCTTTGGGTGCCATCAACATCCATCAGTCTTTCATGGAAATTTTCTTTATAAGGATATTATATGATGAATTGCAGGGATTTTGTTCGTAGGGCTCTCGTTTTCTTTGTGGTTTTGTTGCTTTCCACTTTGATGTTTGCCCAAACTGATGACAGTTGGTATTACGGCAAGAAAATTAGAAACATCGATTTCAAGGGATTGGAAAACGTCAATTCCATAGAACTGGACGGTATAACTGCTCCCTTCATTGGCAAGGAATTTACTGACGAGTTGTACCTTGACCTGCTGAACAAGGTGTACGCCTTGGATCTTTTTGAAGATGTGTCTCCCATCGCTTTGCCGGGAGATGCCAAGGGCTCATCTGTAGTAATTGAATTTACTGTAGTGGAAAAGCCATTTGTATCCCAGTTGAAATTCTCTGGAAATCGTCATATCAGAGCCTCGGAACTTAAGCAAGCTATTTCCACCAAGGCAAAGAACATCTACAATCCCAGTAAGATTCTGCTTGATGAACGAGCCATCCGTGACTTATATCTCAAGAAAGGCTACACCAATGTTCTTGTGTCCTCCACCACAGAGGCAACGGGAAAGGGCATCGTTGTTACCTTTAACATTTCAGAGGGACGTTCCACAGTAGTAAAGGATATCAGTTTTATGGGAAACACGGTAGTTTCCTCCAAAACACTAAAGGGAATACTATCCATGAAGACTGTTGGTGTCTTTAACAAGGGAGCCTTCCAGGAAAGCCAGCTAGAGCTGGACAAGCAGTCAATTCTAGCCTACTACCAAAACAGAGGATACATTGATGTGTCCTTGCTTGATGTGGTACGTACAGTAACCTACAACGAAGAAGATAATTGTGACGAGCTGTATATTCAGTATGTTATTCAAGAAGGCTCCCAATATACCTTTGCAGGAATCACTTTTACTGGAAACACTATTTTCTCCACAGCAAAGCTACGAGAATTGGTTAAGTTGCATGATGGGGAAGTATTTAACTTAGGTAAATTCCAGGAAGGATTGGTGGCTATAACCGATTTATATTATGAAAACGGTTATACCTCCAACTACTTTAATCCTTTAGAAAACAAGAATGTAGAAACTCACCAGATTGACGTAAACTTTATGATTATGGAAAATCCCAGAAGTCATATTGAGAATATCTTTATTAAGGGAAATACAAAAACAAAGGATTACGTTATTCTCCGAGAACTTCCTATTGAATCAGGTGATATTTTCTCCAAGACAAAGGTTACCAATGGTTTGAGAAATCTCTATAACCTCCAGTTTTTCTCTGCAATTGTTCCTGAAATTGTTCCTGGTTCAGAGAATAATCTTGTTGACTTGGTGTTGAATCTTGAGGAGCAGTCCACCACCTCCATTGAATTTGGTGTTACCTTCTCTGGAATTGCAGACCCTGATGCCTTTCCTGTGTCTTTGTTCTTTAAGTGGCAGGATGCAAACCTTTTTGGTACTGGTAGGCTGATTTCTGCAAATACCACCCTTTCTACCGATAGCCAGTCCATTGCTTTTAGTTATGGCGACTCATGGTTTATGGGTTTGCCAGTAAGTTTTAGTGCTAGTGCAGGAATTTCTCATACTCTGTCCAATGCCCTGCGTTCCGTAGTGCTGCCTGATGGTTCTGTAAATAATAAAGAGTATTACATGAACTACAACAACCTTTCCATCAATTTTGCAGCCTCTTTGGGTCGACGCTGGTCACCACAATTTGCTATTTTTTCTGTTACAGGTGGTTTGTCTGGCAGAATTTTACGTAACTTCTATGATGCATCCATCTATACTCCCGTTGATTCTCTCATTGCAGACAATCAGAAGCACTGGGGTATGCAAAATAGTATTTGGGTTGCTTTGTCTATAGATGACAGAGACTTGAACTATGATCCTTCCCAGGGTTGGTTTGCCAAGCAGCAGTTCTCTTGGACAGGTCTTATTCCTGGCTTGGAAAAACAGTTCTTCTTTAGTTCTGAGACCAAAGGAGAGCTTTACGTAACCTTGCTTGACTTGCCTGTATTCGAAACCTGGAACTTGAAATTTACGTTGGCTGGTTTAACAAGTCTTTCCTTTATTGAGCCAACCCCAAATTCCAAGCTTAGTGATTCCAACAAGCTCTACATCGACGGTATGTTTACTGGTCGTGGATGGAGCTCCCTCTACAATACCCATCGTGGACTTGCCCTATGGAACAATTCTATTGAGCTGCGTATGCCTATTGCACCAGCTATATTCTCCTTGGACTTCTTCTTTGATGCGGCAGTTATCAAGGACTCACCACAGAGTTTCTTTACCAACTTGAATATGAGCGACGTATACTTTAGCTTTGGTCCTGGTTTCCGTTTCTCACTGCCTCAATTCCCCTTGCGGATGATGTTGGCCAATACATTCCAGATTCTGGATGGCAAGGTTGCATGGCAGAATGGAAGGGGGCCTGAATGGCAGTTTGTTCTTTCATTCAATATTACCAACAGATAAGGAGTCTTTTACAATGAGCAAGAAATTTATTGTCACCGTCCTATGTATTGTATCTTTAAGTGCTGTGGTGAATGCCCAGCAGATTACCAAGTTTGGCGTGGTTGATACCTCTCGTGTCTACGAGTCCTTTTTCCGGGATACTGGTCCCATCAGAAATTATGAGTCAAAGAAGGCTGCCTTTCAGAAGGAGGTTGACAGCCTTACACAGGAATTGCGTGACCTCCAGACAAAGCGGGCTGAATACCAGAAGAACAAGAACGATGCCGCTGTAGTTCGTACCGATGCAGAGATTGCTAAAAAGACCCAGTATATCACCGAATATACCAATGCCAAGAACATGGAGTTGGAAACCTTGCGCCGTTCCTTACAGTCCTCCGACAGCTTTTACAAGAAGCTCTACAGTACTTTGGAGCGGATTGCAGAAGACGGTGGTTACAGCATGATTTTGAGTTTGCAGGATTCCAATTCCATCTTATGGTACAGTCCCTCCGTTGATGTTACCGATGAGGTTATCAGCGCCCTAGGATTGTAGTCATGGCTGAATTGACCCCCATGATGCTCCAGTACCGGGGGCTCAAAGAACAACATCCTGATGAGGTTCTATTTTTCAGACTGGGAGACTTCTATGAAATGTTCGACACTGACGCAGTGGAAGTTTCCCGTCTTCTGAATCTTACCCTTACCCACAGGGCTGGTCAGCCTATGTGTGGCATTCCCTTCCATGCATCAAAAATTTATATTGCCCGGTTGTTGCGTCTTGGCAAGAAGATTGCAATCTGCGAGCAGGTTTCTATGCCACAAAATGCCCGTACCTTGGCGGAACGAAAGGTGGTGGAAATTATCACTCCTGGAACTGCGGTGGAAGAGGAGTATCTGGAGCAAACAAGCCATAATTATCTTGCATCCCTGTCCTGTAGCCGAGGAAAGGCTGGCTTTGCCTTTATCGATATCAGTACAGGAGTTTTTTCTGCTACTAGCTGGAATCTCAGTGACATGGCCCAGGAATTTTCCAAGGAATTGGGACGCTGTAGCCCCCGGGAAATGGTGTTGCCCCTGTCTTTGAAGGAGCAGAAGGTGGTACAGGAGGTGTTAGCGAGCCATCCTGCTATTTCCATTTCCTACTATCCCGACTGGCATTTTGCTGCGGATTTAGCCTACAAACGGCTTACAGAGCAATTTAGAACGGCAAATCTTCGATCCTTTTCCTTGACAGAAACCTCTCCAGAGGTGCCACCAGCAGGCTTTTTGCTTGATTATTTATCAAAGAATTTTAACTCAAACTTGCCCCATATTTCAGGGATTCAGCTGTATAAGGATAGTGACTTTGTTGTCATCGATGATTTTTCTCGGCGGAATCTAGAGTTGGTGGCAAACCTCCGTGATGGCACAGTCCATAGTACTTTGCTAGAAACCTTGAATTTTGGTGTTACAGCCATGGGAAAGCGGCTCATTCGTAGCTGGCTCCTTTCTCCCTTGCGTGATTATAGTAAAATCATGGCACGACAAAATCTTGTGGCAGAGCTTGTGGCACAAAGAAGCTTGCTGAAGGAGGTGCGGGAAGGCTTAAGCTCCATTTTGGACTTGGAGCGTCTCACTGGTCGTGTAGCTATGGATCGAGCTCATGGAAAAAATCTTCAGGCACTAAAGGCTAGCCTTTACGCTTGGCTTCACGTGCATAAGCTTATCCAACACCTAAACTGTACAGGTACCGACATTACAGATGCAAAAAGAGTTGCTGATTTGATTCACGCCAGCATTGTTGATGATCCTGCAATCGTTTTAACGGAGGGAAATCTCATTAAATCAGGCTGGTCACAGGAACTTGACCACCTTAAGTCTGTTCGAGACAACTTTGGTCAGATTCTTGATGAATATGTGGAAGAAGAGCGGCGTAATTCAGGTATTTCTAACCTGAAGGTGCGATATAATCGTGTTTCAGGTTATTATATCGAAGTTTCAATCGGTAAAATCGATACGGTGCCTGCCCACTTTATTCTCCGTCGTTCCATGGTCAATGGCAATCGGTATACCACTGCCAGATTGCAGGGGTTGGAGCAGGAGTTAAATTCTGCAGACACAGGGATTATGGAGCTGGAACGCAGCCTCTTTTTGGAGGTGCGGGATAAGGTCAAAGCGTTTACTGGCTATCTTTTTCAGGTTGCCAAGGAAATTGCCTACACCGATTGTATTGCCTCCCTAGCACAGGCTGCAGTAACCAACCAGTGGGTTCCTCCAGAAATTTCAGAGGAAGGCCCTCTGGAGATTGTGGCTGGCCGTCACCCTGTGGTGGAACAGCATCTTCCCTCTGGGGAATTCGTACCTAACGACGGATATTTTTCTCAGGATAAATATTTTGCCCTTATTACTGGCCCCAACATGGCAGGAAAAAGTACCTACCTGCGGCAGACAGCCTTAATAACCTTACTGGCTCAAACTGGTTCCTTTGTTCCCGCCCATTCTGCACGGATTCCCTTGGTAGACAAGATTTTTTGTCGGGTTGGTGCTTCCGACAACCTTGCCCGCGGTGAGTCCACCTTTTTGGTGGAAATGACAGAAACGGCCCACATCCTTCGCTCCGCCACGGAAAAAAGCTTGGTGATTATGGACGAGGTAGGGCGAGGAACCTCCACGGAGGATGGCCTTTCCATTGCTTGGGCAGTTTCTGAGTATTTGCTGAACAATATTCGCTGTATCACCCTCTTTGCCACCCATTACCACGAGCTCACTCGTTTGGTACATCCCGCCCTTCTTCCCCTCTGTTTGGAGGTTTTAGAGCAGGAAGGTGAAATTACTTTCCTGAAAAAAATCAAGGAAGGCTCTGTGGCTAATTCCTACGGAATCCATGTGGCCCAGCTGGCAGGTGTTCCCCAAGCGGTGATTCAGCGGGCAGAGGTACTTTTGCAGGAAATTACCCAAAAGGTAAAGGGGAGTTTGGCAATTCCTGAGTCCATTGTTGAAGCTGTTGCACCAGTGGAGTCTTCAGTGGTTCAGGAAAGCCAAAAGACTCAGCCAGTGTTCCAATCTGGTGGATTTCAATCTCCAGGCCTATTCTCCGACGAGGAATTGATTCTAGATGAAATCCTTTCCACAGACACAGACAACCTAGCTCCCATAGAAGCTCTGCTACGGATTGCCCGCTGGAAAAAGGCGTTGTCTGGAAAATAATTTTTTCAAAAGTTTTTCTTTTTTTTGTCAAATTTTACCATCTGCAACTCTATAATATTTATATGAAGTTGTTTCAGATGCTTTCTCATTTTTTTGCTTCCTGCCTTTCCCTTTTAACTGGTGGGCAGGAATGTCTTTGTTGTGGCAATCTTTCCCTCTGGTCTCCCTTGTGCCCAGAGTGTCAGCGGGAAAAGCTTTTTAGATGGACACCAAAATCTCAGCGTTGTATTTGTTGTGGCAAGGAATTAATTTCAGAAATTGAGGTTTGTACTCTGTGCCGAAATCAGCGGCTTTTGACCCACACTACACAGGTGCTTCCCATTCATAGCTACCGCCTGTGGAAAAAAGATCTTCTTTTTTCCTGGAAGACTGCAGGAATGCGGCAGCTTTCACCTGTACTTGCCCAGCTTATGGCCTCCTTTTTGCAAAATGAATGGGAGGATTTGAAAGGGATTCCTTTAGTGCCAGTTCCTCCACGGAAGGGAAAGATACGGCAGCGAGGCTGGGATCAGGTGCAGGAATTGTGTCAGTATTTGAAAAACTACCACGGATTTCAAGTATTTCCCTTGCTGGAGCGGAAGACGGTGGAACAGCAGAAAAAGCTAGATAGACAGGGCCGCTTGGAAAATCTTGGTAAATCCTATTCCTTGGCAAAGAAGTTTACCAAGGAATCTGTAAAAAAGGAGATTCAGCTTCCTAAAAAAGTCATTTTGATAGATGACATTCTCACCACTGGTGTTACCCTTGAAACCTGTGCCCGTGCTTTACGTGAGGCTGGGGTAGAGGAGGTGTATGGTTGTACTTTATTCTATGTTACGTAAAGGTACAGGCTATAACTTATTTTATTACATTTTAAAGATATAGCCCATACTTCAAGTTTTATAGCTTAGTCTTCGACTTGTGGTGCCACCAGCTTTCCCTTGTACAAGACCTTGGGATACACCACAATATGGAGCTTTTTTTCTGCCTGTGCCAGCTGACGCATTTCGTAGCCGTCACCAATAACTATATTTTTTCCAGACCTGCCGTTTCGTCCTGTTCGTCCAGAACGGTGAACAAAGAAATCTATGTTGGAAGGCATATCCATCTGGATAATGTGGGTCACGTTAGGAATATCCAAACCACGGGCAGCCAAGTCGCTGGTAATGAGAATGGGACAACTTCCCCTTCGAAATTGATCCAGTGCCTGCTTACGCTTTACCTTGTCTTGCTTTGCATGAAGACAGCTACACTGTATCTTTTTATAGCTGAGCTTTGATTGCAAGATTTCCACGTCGGCAGGTCGAGCGGTAAAGATAATGGCCTTCATGGGTAAGGCTGGTGCTTGTGAACTGGAAGTTTTAGCAGCCTCTTGTTCTGCCACCAGTAACTTTCGTAGAGTATCCACCTTGTCTCGACTTTCGCTATAAATAGCTATATGGGTGATTTTTTGCTGTAGTACATCCTCTGGTGGCAGAATCATTTTTTCCACAGAATCTGTTGTAGAGGCTTCTGTGTTCTCACTTTGTACTAATGATTGTACCAACTTTTCTGTTTTTGGAGTAATTGTGGCAGAACAAGCCACTAGCTGCACGTTGGTGGGAAGGGACTGACAAAAGGCGGAAGTTTCATCCCGTAGCTCTGGTGACAAAAGCCTATCCACCTCGTCCAGTACAATGGCCTTTACCTGATGTACCTTTAATTTTTTCAGATACACCAACTCCATCAATCGGGCTGGACCACCCACTACAATCAGGGGCTTTTTCTTCAGCATTTCCACCTGCCGCTTGATGGGAGCTCCACCAATCAGCAACACCGCTGGAATGTCTGTCACCAGCTGAATCTGGGACTTGATTTGGGAAGCCAGCTCGTGGGTGGGAGCCACAATCACGAGCTGAGTTTGACTTATATTTTCATCGATTTTCTGCAATAGGGGCAACAAATAGGCAAAGGTTTTACCAGTACCAGTTTCAGACTGAAAGATAAGAGATTTTCCTTGATTTAAGGCAGGAATGGTTTGGGCTTGTACCTTGGTGGGGGTGGTGATAGCTAATGCATTAAGCTTTTCAAGTAGCTGTTCTTGAATTCCCAAGTCTTGAAATTGGGCTGCTGTGTTGGTGGTTTCATTCATGACGCTACTATAGCATATTTTTATTTGATGTGCTACAATTATATACATGAAGATAGGTATAGACACCTTTGGCTGTGGCCATGGTCAATCAGGAGTGGGGCTTTATCTCATGTCCCTGATTGCAAATTTCCCCAAAGACGATAATTTACACTTCCATCTTTTTGGTTCTAAAATCGACAAATATACATATATCTCAAAAACAGGAAATTTTTCCTATACTACCGTTTCTATTCCCGATAGTGCGGTGGCAGAGTTTTTGTGGCATTCTTCCCGTTGTGCCAGCTTTGTTACTAAACAGGGCTATGACGTTACCTTTTACGCAGGAGGCCCCCGTTTTGCCCCCACCAGCTATAAAAAGCCTGGAATTATAATGGTAAATGATGTAGTGTCTGAGTTACCTGAGCTTAAAAATGCCTTGCAGGGACTTCAGATTAAAACTGCCTTGAATAAATGCACCAAAATCATTGCTGCTAGTCAATTTATTAAAAAGGACATGGTTCATCTGGGAATTTCTGGAGACAAGATTCATGTGGTACACAACGGAATCAACCACAGCCTGTTCTATCCCCAAGCCGATTTTGAAGGGGACATCATCGACATAAAGCCCTTTGCCATTAAAAAGCCTTATTTGATTTACGCTTCCCGCTTGCAAAACCACCTGAAAAAGCATATTGAGTTGATTCAGGCTTTTTCCCTGTTCAAGGAGAAAACGGGTTTACCCCATCGTCTGGTGCTTGCTGGTAGTGCTGATTCCTATTCTCAGCAGGTTCATGAGGCATCGGCTGCATCACCTTATGCTTCGGATATTTTCCTTACTGGCTATTTTCCCCACGAGCATCTTCCCCAGCTTTATTCCAATGCGGATGCCTGTATTGTTCCTTCGGTCAATGAGGGGGTAGGCTTGCCGGTTCTAGAAGCCATGGCCTGTGGAATTCCTGTGGCCTGTTCCAAGGAAGGTGCCTTGCCAGAGATTGCTGGTTCCCATGCTCTGTACTTTGATCCTGACAATGTGGAAGAATCAGCTACTGCCCTTGAGAGAATCGTTACTGACAAGGAGCTCAGAAGTAAGTTGGTAGAAGGTGGCTTGGATTGGACTCGTCGTTTTTCTTGGGAACGAACTGCTACCAGAACCGTGGAGATGATTCTTTCTGCTACAAAAAACTCCTGATAGAGCTATTCCGATAGATCTGAATTGTGAACAAATAAAAAAAGCCATGAAAAGCCTGGTTCATTTGAATCCTTGCTTTTTCATGGCCTTTTCTTTTGCCTGTATTTTTAGGCAGTTTTTTGGTCTTCCAGCAACAATGTTGCTTCAACCTTATTGTTTTCCACCATTTCCTTTGTAATGGTGAGCTTTCTATTTCCAGGAATAGAAGGTATCTCAAACATTACGTCCAAGAGCATTTTTTCTACAATAGCACGTAATCCTCGGGCACCAGTTTTGTGGCGAATAGCAGTTTCTGCAATGGCATCAATAGCACCATCAGTAAACTCCAACTCCACATTATCTATGGCAAAAGAAGTCTGATACTGCTTTGTAATGGCATTCTTTGGCTCGGTCAGAATCATCTTAAGGTCATCCTTAGTCAACTCTTTCAAAGCTACAGAAATTGGCATACGACCAATGATTTCTGGAATCAAACCGAATTTTACCAAGTCATCGGGGATAACCTTGTTCAAAAGCTCAGCCTTAGCATCCTCATTCATATCCTTGGAACTGCTTCCAAAGCCCATGGTTCGTTCAGCAACACGTGTTTCGATAATACTGTCCAAGCCCACAAAGGCTCCACCGCAAATAAACAGGATATTAGTAGTATCAATCTCAATCATTTCTTGATTGGGATGCTTTCTTCCACCCTGAGGGGGAACGCTAGCCTTCGTTCCTTCGATAATCTTCAACAAAGCCTGCTGAACTCCCTCACCAGAAACATCTCGTGTGATGGAGGTGTTTTCCGACTTACGAGCAATCTTGTCGATTTCATCAATGAAGATGATTCCTCGCTGGGCTGCTGCTACATTGCCGTCAGCTGCATTAATGAGCTTTAACAATACGTTCTCAACATCCTCACCAACGTAACCAGCTTCTGTCAAGGTGGTTGCATCGGCAATTGCAAAGGGAACCTTCAGGCGCTGTGCAAGGGTCTTTGCTAACAAGGTTTTTCCAGAACCAGTAGGACCAATCAACAAAATATTTGATTTTTCCAGCTGCACGTCAGAATCGGCAGACTTAGGCATAGCCATTCGCTTGTAGTGATTGTATACTGCCACTGCCAAAGCCTTCTTGGCATAGTCCTGTCCAATAACATACTGGTCAAGATACTCCTTGAATTGCTTTGGTGTAGGAACATCACCCAACTCAATGGGCTCTAAGTCCATTTCTTCATCTTCAAGAATACTCTGGCAAACAGCTACACATTGATTACAGATATAAATATCGTTGGGACCAGACACCATACGACGGCTCTGTTCAGCAGGTTTTCCGCAAAAAGAACAGAATTGTCCGTTATTTCTTCGTGCCATGTTCCCTCCGTGGAAGAATCTGGTCTACAATTCCGTATTCCAGTGCATCTTGGGCTGACATATAGAAGTCACGCTCCATATCTGCCTCCACCACATCGGCAGCCTTACCGGTATGAAATGCAAAATAATCGATGGTGAGCCGCTTCAGCCGCTTGATTTCCTTTGCTTGGATGGAAATATCAGAAGCCTGTCCCTGAACTCCACCCCAAGGCTGATGAATCATTACTCGGGAAGAGGGCAGGGCAAAACGCTTTCCTGGTGTTCCGCTGGCCAAAAGAATGGCAGCCATACTGGCAGCTTGTCCAAGACAAATGGTTTGGGTATCGCATTTAATTGACTGAATTGTGTCATAAATGGCCAACCCAGCTGTTACAGAACCACCGGGGGAATTGATATAGAGACTAATATCTTTATCTGAATTCTGGGAATCCAAGAAAAGAATCTGTGCTACTATCAAATCGGCACTCATATCATGAATCTCACCATCAATAAAGATAATTCTATCCTTAAGAAGACGCGAATATATGTCATAGGAGCGCTCATGCCCACCAGTTTGTTCAACAACAATGGGCACCATCGTATTCATTCGTTCAATCATCATTTGTCCTTAATACCAAGGCAGATTATCTTTTGAACAGGTCTGCGAAGGCAATCTTGTCACCCTTGGTAACCTTTACCTCTGCAAACAACTGGCTGTACAATTTTTGTTCCTTGGTATCATCTATAAGATACTCTTTCGAACGGGGATCCGCATAGTGTTTTTTCACTTCTTCTACAGAAACTCCTGATTTTTCTGCAATGCTTTCCATTTCCTTTTCAATTTCTTCAGGAGTTACGGTGATATTTCTATCCTTCAACAGGGATTCCACTACAATGCGGCTCTTGAGCATCTTTTCTGCATCTCCAGTCCACTCGGTGAGCATGGTTTCCTTGCTCTGGCCAGAAGAAGCAACCAACTTGTCCAACTGCTCTGTAGTTGTGCCGAACTGCTGGGCCATCATTCTCCAGCGGTGATCCAATTCAGCCTGTACCATGGACTTAGGCAAGTCAAACTGGTACTTTTCTACCAGCTGCTCCAACAATTCGTTGGACTTGATTTCGTTTACTCTTCTTTCCTTGATGGCTTCCATGTTCCGCTTGATGTCGGTCTTCATGTCCTCAAGGGTGTTGTACTTTTCGTTTACGTCCTGTGCCAGCTCGTCGTCCAAGTCGGGGAGATTGCGAACCTTGAGAGCGGTAACAGTAACCTTAATCTTCTTGGTGGTACCAGCCAAATCCTTGTCTTCAAAGTCAGCATCGTAGGTTTTGGTGATTTCCTTTGTTTCGTTCTTCTTCATGCCAACAACGTCGTCGTCAAACTTGAAGATGTTCTGTCCGCTACCAATGGTGAATACAAAGTCCTGGCGCTGTGTTCCTTCCAATTCGGAACCATCTTCGGCCAGTTCGCAATAATTTACTGTTGCAATGTCGTCCTTTGCTGCAACTTCATCATCCTTCTTGTCTACAACCATGGCATTGCGCTCACGAATCTGCTGGAGCTCGGTGTTCAATTCTTCTTCACCAATCTCTACTACAGGTTCTTTGATGGAAATTCCCTCAAGGCTTTCAACCTTAACAGTGGGGAATACATCGTAGGTAACGGTGAAGGTCAAATCCTTTGTTACGTCCAAAACAGGAGCTTCATCCATGGTAGGCTGAGCGTAGGGCAGTGGCTTCTCATCGATGGACTCGAATACTTCTCCCAAAGCCTTTTCAATCAGCTCTGCAGCTGCATCAGCCTTAAGCATTTCTCCGTATTTTCTTTCCAAAACAGAAACAGGTACCTTACCCTTACGGAATCCAGGGATCTGAATGTTTTTTGCATACTTTGCAATTGACTCATTATATTCGGCAGCAACATCCTTCTTTGCGATGGTTACGGTCAATTTAACTGCTGAATTTTCCAGTTTAGTAATTTCCTTGGTTACTTTCATGGCTGATTCCTTGTAAAAAAAATTTGGCAGTCTCAACAATCACCGCTGGCTGCCTATGTTCATACAAGCCCACACACGACTTGCAAGAAGCTGAATAAAAAAAAGGCGATTCAGATTACTCCGAATCGCCTTAGAGCGGGAAACGGGAGTCGGACCCGCGACATCGACCTTGGCAAGGTCGCGCTCTACCACTGAGCTATTCCCGCAAAATTCGTTGGGCTAAAGCACTTATCCCTGTACCGCTACCTGTTAGGTATGCGAGAGAAGGGACTTGAACCCTTACGCCTAGGGCACCAGATCCTAAGTCTGGCGTGTCTGCCAATTTCACCACTCTCGCCCGTATCGGGTATCGGTGTTTAACCTCTCGACATGAATGACTATAGCATAGTCATAATTTTTTGTCAACAACTTATTTGTTTTTTTTTCGATTTTTTATTTTTTTATTTTATGTTGAATGTATTTTGTTTTAGTGCTATTACTAGCGTATATGAGTTCCGTATCAAAATCTCATCAGATTGACATGACCAGTGGACCAATTTTGGTTAAGTTGTTGGGCTTTTCCATTCCTTTGATTTTTTCCAGTGCATTGCAGCTTTTATTTAATGCGGCCGATGTGATTGTATTGGGGCGATTTGCCGGGGAGAATTCCTTGGCAGCAGTTGGTTCCACTGGTGCTTTGATAAACCTTATGGTAAACCTGTTTGTGGGGCTTTCCGTGGGAACAAACGTGGTGACAGCCCATTTCTTTGGAGCTGGCAGAAAATCCGAGGTGGAGCAGTCCGTTCATACAGCGGTTTTGGTAAGCTTATATAGTGGAATCATTCTCACTGTGGTAGGAATAATCGGAACACGCTTTATTCTCCAATTTATGCAGGTGCCTGTTGAGGTGTTTAATTTGGCCAGCCTGTATCTCAAGGTGTATTTTGGTGGAATTACCGCTTCTATGGTATACAACTTTGGAAGTGCCTTGCTGCGGGCAAAGGGTGATACTCGCCGTCCCATGTACTACCTGCTGTTTGCTGGCATTATCAATGTAATATTGAATTTATTCTTTGTGATTGTGTTCAAGATGGATGTGGCAGGTGTGGCCTTGGCTACCATGTTGTCCCAATGTGTTGCTGCGGTACTGGTGATTCGGGCCTTGATGAAGGAGGAAGGTGAATTCCATCTTGATTTGCGGCGACTTCGGATTGAGCGAGGGATTTTGCTTCAGGTAATAAAGATTGGGGTGCCCGCTGGTTTTCAGGGAATGATGTTTTCTATTTCAAACATTGTGATTCAGTCTGCAATCAATACCTTTGGCGCCCAGGTGGTGGCAGGAAGTGCTGCTGCAGGTAATATAGAAGGATTCATTTATACTGCCATGAATGGCTTTGCTCAGGGAGCCTTAACTTTTTCTTCTCAAAATCTTGGGGCAGGGCGCCTAGATAGAGTGAAGCGGGCAGTGATGGTGTCTGAGCTTTCGGTTATGGTGACAGGTTTAGTGCTGGGGGGAATTGTGTTCTTGTTCCGGTATTTTTTCCTGGGGTTGTATTCCGACAATCCTGCCGTAATTGCAACTGGTTCAAGTCGTATTACTATAATCTGTCTGTTGTATGCTCTGTGCGGTATGATGGAAACAACCGCTAATATTGTGCGTGGCTTAGGACATTCCCTTTTACCTATGATAATCAGCATTGCTGGTGTGTGCGGAATGCGAGTTTTGTGGATTGTTACCATTTTTCAGGTACCACGATTCCATACCTTTGAGGTACTGTTTTATTCCTATCCAGTGACTTGGGCCATTACCTTGTTGTGTCACGCTCTTTCTTTGATGATAATTTTCCGCAAATACGCTGCTAGCGGCAATAAAGGATTTTCTAGGTAGGGATATGAGACAAAATCTAAATTCAGTTTTGGGAATGGCCGATAGAGAAGGTATGAAAGATGAAACCATTGTAACCAGTAGTAAAATCGGTCAGCGTCTGGAACGCTTGAATGACATGAATATTGTGTCTCAAATCTTTTTTAAGGATAGCAAGATCCAGTTGGTGGCAAAGATTACCATTGGTCGCTCTCCAGATAACAATATTGTGGTGGACAATAAGCTTACTAGCCGCCATCACGCTGTTATTCAGAAGATTAAGGATGCCTATTTCATCAAGGATGAAAAAAGTACCAATGGAACCTTTTTGAACGGTCAGCGAATTCCACCTGAAAAATACGTAAAGTTGAATCCTGGAGATAAAATTACCATCGGTAACGATAATCTGGTTATTTCCTAATTTTTTTTGAAAATGGTCATGACAGATATAAATGATCTCTACTCCAATTTCTGTGGGAAAAATTCCTTCAGAAATGATTTCCCAGAGGGCTATTCCTCTAGACAGTTACCATCTCATGAGGATTTTTCCCATTTGTTGCATCAGGTTATTTCAGTTTTAGAACATGAAGATCCTTCTTATAGACCCACCAGTGTAGCTGGTACACCAGGAGGTTTGGTGGATTTAGTTGAAAGATATCCTGCTGTTCCCACCATGATTGTACCTGATTTACATGGCAGGGGAGATTTTTTACAGAAAATCTTAGAGTTTAAACTAAACCTTTGTGAATATTTTCCACCGTTGGCTGAATCAAAAAGCCTTTCGGTACTGGAGTTGCTAGAAGCAGGGGCTATTAATCTTGTGTGTGTGGGAGATGGACTTCATTCAGAGCTCCACCGAGAACGATGGCTTTTGGCTTTGGAGGAATATGAGGCAGGAAATCTACTGGGTGAAGCTTTGACAGAGGAAATGACTGAGGGGCTTGCACTGATGACCTTGGTGATGAGGTGTAAGTTGGCTTTTCCAAGGCATTTTCACTTTTTAAAGGGAAATCACGAGAATATCATGAACCGCTGGGGCAAGGGAGATCGTCCTTTTAAAAAATTTGCCAGGGAAGGGGATATGAGCAGGGACTTTATCCAACAGTATTACGGAGATGACATTCTCTATCTGTATAGTCATTTTGAACAGCTTTTGCCCCTGCTGGTACAGGCTCCCTATTGTCTTGTAAGCCATAGCGAACCAGCCCGTCATTTTTCTCGTCAGGAAGTGATAAACGCCCTGACAGATTCTGCTGGGGAAGTGGTATATGGTCTTACTTGGACAAGAAATGATGAAAGTCAAGAAGGTGCAGTGGCTTCTATGCTACAGGAATTTTTGCCTCAGTGGTGTGAAGAAGGAAGTGAAGCTTGCACTTCCATGTATTTTGGGGGCCACAGAACAATTTCTGAAACCTACCAGCTGAGACAAAATGGCCTTTTTGTACAATTTCACAATCCTAGAAGGCATCAGGTGGTTCTTGTGCCAGTGCATCGTGACTTTGATTTTGAAAAAGATTTTATCCAGATATAGGGAGTCTGTATGAGTGACATTCCAGAAACCATAATCAGTAAAGGTCCACAAAAAAAGGTGGCTTCGGCTCCAGCAAAGGAAAAAACAGCCCTTCCACAAACCATTGGAAAATACAAGGTGATTTCTGTTATTGCCAAGGGTGGCATGGGAACGGTATACAAGGTATTGCATCCTGGACTCAAACGAGAAATTATTTTGAAGCGGCTTACGATTCGGGGAAATTCCACTGCCAGAGACCGGTTCAAGCAGGAGGCACGAATTCTGCTGGATTTGCAGCACCAAAGCATTGTCCACATGCACGACTATTTTACCGAAGGAAGCCACCATTTTATTGCTTTGGAATATGTGGATGGCATGTCCTTGGATAAGCTGATCCAAAAACAGGTGGTGCTGCCGGAACAGGTTGCCATGGTGATTTTTTATAGTGCCTGCTTGGGCTTGCAGTATGCTCACAGCAAGGGCATTGTGCATCGGGACATAAAGCCTGGAAATATTTTGATTTCCAAAAAGGCTGCGGTAAAGCTGGCGGACTTTGGTATTGCCACCAGCGACAAGGAACTGGACGAGGCTGTGGATGAAACGGGAGTAACGGTGGGAACACCCTCCTACATGCCACCAGAGCAATTTCAGGACAGTGGCTCTGTGGACAAGCGGGCTGACATCTATGCCATGGGAGTGATGCTTTACGAAATGCTCACGGGAGCAAAGCCCTTTAAAGGTGCCACCATGGATGATACCAAGGCTTTGATTCAGAAGGGGCGGTACATTGCTCCGAAAAAAATCGACAAAACCATTTCTTCCATTCCTCGTTTTTTAATCTGGAAGATGATGCAGACTCGTCCCGAAAGGCGCTTCCAATCCATGAAGCCAGTGATAAAGCTGGTGAAGCGGTACTTGAAGCAATATGACAATTACGAAATTCGCACGATTCTAGCACGAATGGTGTTGGCAGGAGACAAGGCTTTGGTGGCACCTCAGATTGAGGCAAAAAAGCACACAGCCCGAAATGTGGCCTTAGGGATTTGTGCTGGTGCCTTGGTTGTGGGTGGTTTTGTTGCTTTGTGGCAGGAAAATGTGTTTCATAAGTCGATTTTAAGTCCCTTTTACAAGCCTCTCAGCGTTTCTGTTACCTTGCCCGCCACCGCTTCATCCCAAGCAGACCTGCCAGTGCGGGTGTTTTATTTCAGAAATGACCGGGAGCAAATTCCAGAAATTCCTGGTTCGAGCCGCAGTTTGGAGCAAGCTGAAAAAAGTGACCAGGGAGTGGTGTATCGGGCAAAAGATTTATACCTGAGACCGGGAGCCTATCGCATAAAGGTGGCGGCAGGCCCTTATGTGTGGTGGAAATCCTTGGTGATGGAAAAGGAGGCTGCCACAGCCCACTTGGATTTAACGCCCTATGCTTCCAGAAACATTACCGTTCATTATTCAGCCACCGACAAGGAAACAGGAAAAAATATAACTGGACGTACCAGTTTTTCTGTCCTGCACAATGGAAAGTGGATTCCCTTGGAAACCTTTGACAAACGGATTTTCAAAACAGGGACTGTGTGGAAGTTTATGGCTCAGTCTCCAGATTACATGGACGAAACCTTTTCTCTGCGGGTGGACTGGTATCAGGATGAGCTTTTTTTGACGGTGGAAATGCAGAAAGACTAGGGAAATCACAAAAAACAGTTGCTTTTTGTGAAAAATATTCGCATATTTAAGTATGAGGTATTACCATGTCACAAGAAGATAAATATCAGGATGATTCCATCGTTATAGATACTATTACAAATACTGAGTTGCAGGAGGACTCTTCTTCTGCAACTGAAATTTCACAATTAGATGACGCTGGCAGTGAGGCTGTTTCTTCCCAGGTGGGGGAAGCTGTCTGTGAGGTTGAAATTCCTGCTGTTGAGGATTTAAAAGTTCAAGATGAAGCTGAAAAACCTGTGACTGAAGAAATTGAAGCCTCAGATGAAGCTGTAGCAGAGGCAGAAAAATCCGTTGTCAGCGAAAAGGCTTCTGGAACTGGTAGTGCTGGCAGGTCAAAGGAGAATCCCATGGTGCCTGCAGAGCAAAGCCTTTCCAATAAGCTGTATCTGATTCCCGTTTCCGGCCGTCCCATTTTCCCCGGCATCTTCACCCCGCTGATGATTACCGCCAATGACGATGCCCGTGTGGCAGAGGAAGCATATAGTGGAGACGGCCTCATCGGTATTGTCATGCTTAAAAATGATAGCGACTCTCCCACTGCCAGCGACCTCCATCAGGTGGGTACCGTGGCCCGCATCATCAAGAAGATAAACCTTCCCGATGGCGGGGTGAACATCTTCATCTCCACCATCAAGCGGTTCCGCATCAGGAAGGTGCTGAGCCAGCGGGAGCCCATGGTGGCGGTGGTGGAGTATCTGGAGGACCAGGAGGACGACACCTTTGAGGTAAAGGCCCTAACCCGTGCCCTCATCAGCGAAATGAAGGAGATTTCCGACAACAATCCCTTGTTCTCCGAGGAAATGCGGCTGAACATGGTGAACATTGACCATCCAGGAAAAATCGCCGACTTCATCACCTCCATCTTGAACATTGACCGCAACCAGCAGCAGCAGGTGCTGGAGACCCTCAACGTGCGGGAGCGAATGGAGCAGGTGCTGGTGTTCATCAAGAAGGAGCAGGAGCTGCTGCGGATTCAGAAGAAGATCCAGACGGAGATCAACGACCGCATCGAAACCCAGCAGCGGGAATACTTCCTGAGGGAGGAGCTGAAGGCCATCAAGGAGGAGCTGGGCATCACCACCGACGCCCACAACTCCGACTACCAAAAGCTCAAGGAAAAGCTAGATGCCTTTGCCTTTGAAGGTGAGATTAAGGAGGCGGTGGAAAACGAGCTGGAGAAGTTCCAGCTGATGGAAAGTGGTTCTTCAGAATATAACGTAGTGCGCAATTATTTGGAAACTATTGCTGCCTTACCTTGGCCCCAGGGAGATAAAAAAGATGCTCCAGCAGTTTCCTATGACATGGAAGAGGCACAAAAGGTCCTTCAACAGGATCATTATGGGCTAGAAGATGTAAAAAAACGCATCTTGGAATATCTTGCAGTACGAAAACTCAAACAAGACAATAAAGGCTCCATCATTATTTTGGTGGGACCTCCAGGTGTGGGTAAAACCAGCGTAGGCCATTCTATTGCCCGTGCCATGAACAAGCCCTTCTTTCGTTTTTCTGTAGGTGGAATGCGAGATGAGGCTGAAATCAAGGGACACCGTAGAACCTACGTGGGAGCCATGCCAGGCAAGATTATACAGGGATTGAAGATAGTGAAAAGTAGAAGTCCCGTGTTCCTGATTGACGAGGTGGACAAAATGGGCATGAGCCACCAGGGAGACCCAGCCAGCGCCCTGTTGGAGGTGTTGGATCCAGAGCAGAATGTCTCCTTCCGAGACAACTACTTGGACCTGCCCTTTGACGTGTCCGACATCTTCTTCATCCTCACTGCCAATACCCTGGACACCATTCCAGAGCCTCTTTTAGACAGGGCTGAAATTATCACCTTGTCTGGCTATATTGACCAGGAGAAAATGGAGATTGCAAAAAAATACCTGATTCCCAAGACCCTTTCTAAAAATGGCTTGAAAAAGACTCAAGTAAAGTTTGATAAGACTGCCTTGAATCTCATTGCCCAGTCCTATGCCAGGGAGTCCGGGGTGCGCCATTTCGAGAAGTGTCTGGACAAGATCGCCCGGAAAATCGCCATGGATTTAATTTCTCAACCAGAGGCAGTGGAACTGGAAGCACGGATTCATGACTTGGAAGCCAAACTTGCGGCTCTTGCTGAAGGAGAAAAGGGGGTAACAGAACAGCAGGATGTGAAGCTGAAGGATCATGATGATCATCAAGAACAGCTTGATCTTTTTGAACAGCCTAATCAGAAGGAACTTCAGCAAGAATTGACCAATGCCCAAAAGGAATTGAAGGCAGTTTTGTCAAAGAGCTACACCGTAGACCAGGAAGCTGCAAAGAAATATCTTGGAACTCCTCTCTTTGATGAGGAGGATATTAAAACTGCTTCTGTGGCTGGAACTGCCATCGGCCTGGCCTGGACCAGCATGGGGGGCGACACCCTTTTGATTGAAACTGCGGCCATTCCCGGTAAGGAGGGCTTTAGCTTAACTGGTCAGTTGGGAGACGTAATGAAGGAGTCCGCCGCCATCGCCATGAGCTGGGTTCGTTCCCACGCCTTGGAAAAGGGCATTAAGGATAGCGGCTGGTTTGATTCAAACACCATCCACATTCACGTGCCAGAGGGAGCTACCCCCAAGGATGGACCTTCTGCTGGTATCACCATGACCACAGCTTTGGTATCCTTGCTCACCGGCAAGCCCATGAAGGCAGCCACCGCCATGACAGGGGAGCTTTCCCTCACCGGCCGGGTGCTGCCCATCGGCGGGCTGCGGGAAAAGACGGTGGCCGCCAAGCGGAACAAGATCAAGCACATCATCATCCCCAAGGCCAACCTGCGGGATTTGGACGACATCCCAGAGATTGTGAAGAAGGGCATCTCCTTCCACCCGGTTTCCCGCATGGAGGAGGTGCTGGAGCTGGTGTTCTAGAATCGCTAGCGGGAGGGGAGGTGCTCCTCTCCCGTGATTTGAAATTACAAATTAGTTTATAGTCTCTCAAATTCATGTTATACTAGCTACTTGGGGATAGATGGAAATCCCACTGTACTAGAAAATAGAGCGCTACGTCAGTTTCCTTCACCTCAAGAACTGTGGGCATGCTATAAAAAATACAATGGTATTGAAACAGAGCAGGCTGAACAAACGGCCCTTTCGTCTTATTTCTTTGATGAAGAAGGAAGGTCTCCTCGATACTATCAAAGAATTGCAATCAACAGGACGGTTGAAGCCATTGCTCGTGGACAAACTAGAATTCTCTTGGTGATGGCAACTGGTACTGGCAAAACCTATACTGCCTTTCAGATTATTTATCGCTTATGGAAAAGCGGCAATAAAAAAAGGATTTTATATCTTGCAGACAGAAACAACTTGATTATCCAGACAAAGAAGGGTGATTTCAAACATTTTAAAGATAAACTGACAATTATCAAACAAAAGAAAATAGATAAGTCTTATGAAATATATCTTGCGTTGTATCAAGGACTTACAAATTACGATGAAGAAAATGACGTGTATCAGGAGTTTTCTCCCGATTTCTTTGATTTGATTATTGTAGATGAGTGTCATCGTGGCTCTGTTGATGAAGATAAGGCCTGGCATAAGATTTTGACCTATTTTAGCAGTGCAACTCAAATCGGAATGACTGCAACTCCAAAGGAAACAAAATCTTTGTCAAATATCGAGTATTTTGGTGAACCTGTTTATACCTATTCCCTCAAGCAGGGCATTGACGACGGTTTTCTTGCTCCCTACAAGGTACTGAAAGTGGGTATGAATGTGGATTTAGAAGGATATAGACCAGATAAAGGCAAGACAGATATTCATGGGAATCTTGTGGAGGACAGGCTTTATAACCGAAAGGATTTTGACCGTAATCTCGTAATTGATGAGCGAACAATGTTGGTGGCAAAAAAAGTTATGGAATTCTTGGTAAATTCAAATCCCTATGACAAGACCATTGTATTTTGTGTAGATATTGAACACGCAGAACGGATGCGTCAGGCTCTCTTACTTTTTACTCCACAAGAAATTACTGGTAAAACAGATAAATACATTGTTCGGATTACTGGTGACGATCCTGTGGCAAAGGGCTACCTTGAGTCATTTATAAATCCAGAGGAAAAATTCCCAGTGGTGGCCACAACCTCAAAATTGATGAGTACAGGAACTGATGCCCAAACCTGTAAGGTAATTGTATTGGATGCAAATATCGGTTCCATGACAGAATTCAAGCAAATAATTGGCCGTGGAACAAGAATCAACGAGGATTATGGAAAGCACTATTTTACAATAATCGATTTTAGAAGTGTAACAGATAAATTTGCAGACAGTGATTTTGATGGTGAGCCTGTAAAGGTTAAAAATGTTCAGCAGTATGAAGTGCTGACAGAAGAAATATTGGATGGAGAAGCTGGTGAGGAACAAGTAGATCCTGTGACAATGTACGAAAACGAAATTACTGGACAAAGTATGGGGAGCAGGCTCGTCATGTTTTAAATGCTCTTTTGGACAAATATGCCGAGTGGGGAATAGAGAATATTGAAGACATGAAAATTCTCACTGTTGAACCATTGAAAGATATGGGAACTCCTGCAGAAATCGTAAAAATATTTGGGGGAAAATCCCAATATCTTGCCGCATTAAAAGAGCTGGAAAATGAGATTTATAAGGTAGCGTAGGCTTGTAAGGGGAAATAAGGATATTTTTGATAATAAATATATAAAGCATATGTATAGATTGAAAAAAAGATATAAAAATGTTACAAAATGTAACATTTTTATGTTATTATATATGTGGGAAGGAAACAATATGAATTTTAATTTACAGAAATTTTCAATTGATATTAAAGAGTATCGAATATCCCAGAATCTAACACAAAAAGCTTTTGCAAGTAATCTAGAATTGGATAATCACACTCTAGTTTCTCTATACGAACAAGGCAAAAGAGCTCCTTCAAAGGAAGTTTTTGCTAATTATTGTCGTATTACAGGACATCGTTCTGAAGAATATTGGGAAGCAACAAATGATAATAAACCTATGGCTTTTTTGATGGGAAAAATTTCAGAAACAGATGAAAAAAATCTGTTAGATGTTCTCGAAAAAATTGGTATGAGAGAATATCTTTTTGCACTTTACAATAGGGTAAGCAAATGAACAATGATGTACAAAGTAATATAAATTCAATAATCAACAATTTATCAAAAACAAATTATAGTTTTGATGCAAATATTCTCTCAAAAGAAGAAATAAAACATATAAAAAAACAAGCAAAAGATGCTAGAGGGCTATATGGATTAAATACTCCAATCGGGACAAATATTTTTTCATTTATTGAGCAAAAAGGAGATGTAGTTTTTCAATTACAGAATTTTAAAAACTCCGATTTAGATGCGATGATTATAAAATATTCAGCAAAATCAACAAAAAAATATATAATTATAAACAGTGAAAATCCCCTTATAAATCAAGTTTTTGCGGCAGCCCATGAATTATATCACTACTCATATAATTTTATAGAAAATTCACAGGATTCAATTGTTTGTTCTTTTAGTAAAAATGAAAAAGAAGAAATAAAAGCAAATAGATTTGCAGCAGAATTTCTTTTACCAGAAGCGGCATTAAAGGATGAATTAGATTCTTTTTTGTTGTATGTAGATTCAAGTTTTTCAGAGATAAGTCTTACCAAACAAATATTTTTTTGTTTTTCTTTGGTCATTAAATATAGTCTTCCTTTGAAAGCTGTGTTGTATCGACTTAAAGAAGAAGAAATCTCAGATACAGATTTTCTTCTAGAACATTATGAAAATGTAAAGAATATTCTTTTAGAAATTGCAGCAGAAGACAGACGTGTTAATGAATTATATTCAAATAAAAATATATACATCAAAGAGGATCTTTATGATTTAGTTCCTCTTTTATATAACAAAGGACGGTTAGATGATTCTACGGTAAACGAAATCATTAAAAAATTCGATTTATCAGAAACCAAAATAAAGGATGGTCTGATAACTGATGAATAAATTCTTTGAAATAAGAAAAGACGCTCCTATAATAATTGATACCTGCATTTTTATGGTGGGAATTGAAAAGCGTCACAAAGATTCGAACTATTCACTTAAAAGGATGAGGGAAATTTGGATAGACGATATTCTTTCTTATTTTGAAAAAATTCTTTTACATGAAGTTGTATACAAAGAACTTGATTCTGACACAAAAAAAGTGATTGATGAGTATGTAGGCAAAAATGTAGAAATAGTAAGTGATAAGGATTTGTTTAATTTAGATCCTGAATTTATGCGTATTTATGATGAAATTTGTACCCATGAATTGATGTATGCACCCTTTTCAAAGACAAAAAATCAAGGAGAAATACATTCCCTTGCTTATGCTTGTTACTATGGAATTCCATATTTTTCATCAAGAGATTCTGATGCTTGTGATGTTTGCAATGAAATAGAAGATTTAAAAGATGTAACGATAATTGGATTTGAAAGCCTTGTTGGAATTGCATATAAAGTAGGCGGAAATCAAGAAAAAAGAAAAGTGTTGAAATCCTTATACAAAGAGTTCTGCGCTCCCAAAATAAGACAAGGTGTTATTCCAAAAACACTGGCAGAATATTTGGGGAATGAGGAAGAAAAATGAGTGACTGGAAGAAGGTGAAGATAGGGGATTTTCTCACAGAAAGGACGGGACGGTATAAACCTGATGATAAAATAATTTCTCAATATCAGAGACTTGATAAAATAGATTTTTCTGGAAATATTCATATTTCGGATAAACCATCAAAAACAGATATGATTCTTGTACAGCCAGGAGACTTAGTTATTTCTGGAATCAATGTTGCAAAAGGTGCGGTCGCAGTTTATCAAGGTGCAGAGCCTATTTGTGCAACAATTCATTATTCTTCATATATTTTTGATGATAAAAAAATTGATTTAGAATATTTCAAATATTTCGTGAAAAGTCCTGCATTTTTGGATGTTTTAAAGCAACAGGTGAAAGGTGGAATTAAAACAGAAATAAAACCAAAGCATTTACTTCCCCTAGAAATTTCTTTACCTGATTTATCTACTCAAAAAGAAATAGTAAAAGTTCTTTCTAAAAAAATTGAAAAAGTTGAATTTATCAAATCAGAAATAGAATCTCAAAAATCCTACGTCAAACAACTTCGTCAAAACATTTTGCAAGAAGCAATAGAAGGAAAACTCACAGAAGAATGGAGAAAAGAAAATCCTGTTGTAAAAGGAAATCCTGATTTTGATGCAGAAGCATTGTTTGAAAGGATTCAGGAGGAAAAACGCCACACGGATTCGGAATTACTACGTAATTCCAAGAAGAAAGTGTTTGAGCCGATTTTGGAAAATGAACAGCCTTTTGAAATTCCAGAAGGTTGGAAATGGGTGAGATTGGGGGAGATTTGCGAAGGGTTTATGTATGGAACAAGTGCAAAATCACTTCCTTCTGGAAAATGTCCGGTTCTGCGAATGGGAAACATTCAAAACGGGAAAATTGATTGGGAAAAACTTGTTTATACAAATAATGATGAAGAAATCGAAAAGTATTTGCTTAAACAGTACGATTTACTTTTCAACAGAACTAATAGTCGTGAAATGGTTGGAAAAACGGCCATTTTTGAGTCAACGCAAAAAACTATTTATGCAGGATATCTCGTAAAGTTTAGACCAATAAATTCAAATCCGTATTTTGTGAACATCGTATTAAATTCTAAAACTCATCGAGAATGGTGTAATGAAGTGAAAACGGATGCCTTGGGACAATCTAATATAAATGCAGAAAAACTAAAAAATTTTGTTGCCCCGCTCCCACCACTTGCCGAACAAAAAGAAATTGTTTCTCGTGTAGAAAAACTTTTGACAAATGTAACAGAACTAGAAAACCAAATCACAGAACGAGAAACATTGACAAAACAAATGTTGCAAAGTACAATGAAAGATGCGTTTAGGGAGGGATGAAGGGGATGGTAATAAAAAATGCAATAATTCATAATATAAAAAAAGAAATAAAAGGACTTGCTGAAATAGATTATTCAACAACTTCTTTAAATTTGGCTGATATAAAATCACAATCTTTATTGGATGAATTATATTCCTTTTTTTCAAAGAGCATAAAGTATGGAATTTTTTCTTCAGATAATCATACAATGTTTCATGATAAATTCGATGAATATTTATTAGATGAAAACAATAATTTTATTGAATTTACAAAAAGCACTCTTCCTGATTTAAAAACGAGAATGGATTCAATATCTCAATCAAAGGGAGGATATGTGATTTTTGCGGAAATAAGTAATCAAAGTGAAACTTTTTTTGTCGTTTTTGTAGTTCGAGATAAAACTGGAAAACAATTTTCGTATAAAGATAAAACAATGCAAATAAACGAAGTTATTCACATAGATACTACTAAACTTGCTATGGCATGTAGAATAAATATACGGTCATATCAAGAAAAGAAAGATAGATATTTATCATTTTTAAGTACAACACAAGATGAAACATCTAAGTATTTTCAAAATTGGATAGGTGCAAGAGCTCAGAGCAAAAGCCAAGAAGATACAAAGAATTTACGACAAATCATCAATACTGTTGATATTCCACTAGATGAAAATGGTAATTCTATTACAAGAGAACAATTCAGAGAAAAAATATATAAATTGTGTTCAAGTACTTATTCAAAAAATATAAATCTTAGAACAATAAGTGAAGAAGTTTGGAAAGATCCAGATTATATTTCAAATTATGCATCTCAAAACAATATTGTTATCAATGATGAATTTACAGCTGATGAAAAAGAATTAAACAAGATGAATAAATATTCAATTTTTAGTGATAGAATAAAACTTGATTTCCCTCCAGAGTATATTGGTGATAAAGTTTATTTAGATCCACATAATGAGGACACAGTAATTATTAAATCAAAATCTTTTGCTGATAAATTGAGGAAAGAGCAATGATTGATTACAAGTATTTAGAAATAATGAATGCCGCAGCTATGAATGCTGAAAATATAAATTTTGATGGAACATTTGTATTTAAAGATAGAGATATCCCTGATTTATTAAAAAATGATGCAGAAAAGAATGGTATTCTTTTTGATACAGCAAGTGCTTCAAATGAGTTTAAGATAGAAAATGACAACATTACCATTTTTTCGAATTTTGAACGTGCTATAGCTTCTGTTTCTATGAATTTTCAAAATCATAAGACTTATTGTTATTATTCGGAAGAAGAAAAAAGATTGGTTATTCTGATCTTTAATACAGATAATATTCCTTGTTCGTTTTATTTTTCTGATGAAAAAAATCTAGGGAATAGTATTGAATATTCTTTATCAAATATTGTTTATTGGAAAAAAATATTTGATTTATTATGTAACAATGTTAGCGATGGTTCTGATTCGGATAGATCTTTCTTTATTAATTCTTTTGAAAAAGGAAAATGTTTCTTTGAGTACTCAAGTTATAGTATTAGTTTTAATAATATTGATTTACAGAATACGTATAATCATTTTCTTTCAGTTATAGAGTTAACGAAACTTTATCCCATGCTTTTGAAGAATCGTTGTGTAGAACGCTTATCAAAAACAGGAAAATCGACTTTAGAAAATCTTATTTTTGAACTTGATGAGATTTGCAATAAAGTTGAAACTGATTTTGCAATTTTTGTCGAAAAAATAGATTTTGATTCTTATATTCAAAAATATAATGAGCGTTTATCTGAATTTATTTCTCAAGCAAGAAATATCATAGAGAAGATGTTCTCAAATATTTTTACATTACCTTTGACTTATGCAGGAGCAATATTGACTTTTGATAAACTAGAGGACAACACTTTTACTCCATTAATTTATGTTGCAATGTGTTTTTATACAATTTTTTCATGTGGATTTTTGTTTTATGAATTTTGGGATACTTTTTCATTGAGTAGAAATTTTGATAATGTATTACTGTCTTACACAAATAATTCTCCTATCTTATTAGCGAAAGTCAAACCTGATATAAAAGTAATCAATAGTCGGATTTTAGGAATAAGAATTGTATGTTGGATTCTAATTATCATCTTTATTGTATTAATTATTCTTTTAGGTTTTAAATTTTTTAATAATCCAAGTAACATTGGAACTAGTTAAATAATTAATATGAAGTGAGAAATAATAAATTACAAACCAGAAATGCCGTAGGCATTTCCAATACAGTTGGTCAAGGCACGCTCGCAGTGCTCGACTTAAAGCCTTGACTCAACTTTGTTGAGGTTTCATATAAATTATAAAACCTCAATCCCATGTGGCAATAAAAGGAGACAAAAAACCATGGCAAATGAACCAAGTTCAAATACAAAAACTTCTCTTTACAATAAAATAGCTTCAATCCTTGAAGAAAGCAGAAAGTTTGTTGCAAGTACAGTAAATACTGCCATGGTTCAAACTTATTTTGAAATTGGCAGGCTCATTGTAGAAGAAGAGCAACACGGAAATATCAGGGCGGAATACGGCAAAGAAACTCTAAAAAAACTTTCGGAAAAACTTACCACAAATTATGGAAAAGGATTTTCTCAACGTAATTTAGAGCAGATGAGACAATTCTATTTAACATATTCAACTCAAATTCCGCAGACACCTTCTGCGAAATTCACCTTAAGTTACTCCCATTATCTTTTTCTTATGCGAATTGATAATCCCGATGAACGAAAGTTTTATGAAATTGAAGCAACGTCTTCAAACTGGAGTCTACGAGAACTAAAACGGCAGTTTGATTCGGATCTTTATGAAAGACTTTCATTGAGTAAAGATAAAGAAAAAGTGAAATTGTTAGCACAACAAGGACAAGTTGTTGAAAATCCCAGTGATATTGTAAAAGACCCTTATGTATTGGAGTTTTTAGGTTTACCGGAAAAATCTTACTATTCTGAATCAGAGTTGGAACGTAGACTTATCGAAAAACTTGAAATTTTTTTATTGGAACTAGGGAAAGGATATACTTTTGTAGGTCGTCAAGTTAGATTAACGTTTGATGAAAAACACTTTTTTGTGGATTTAGTTTTCTACAATAGATTTTTGCAATGTTTTGTTTTAATCGACTTGAAAATTGGCGAAATAACTCATCAAGATTTGGGACAAATGCAAATGTACGTTAATTATTACGACAGATTTGTGAAACTCGACCATGAGAACAAAACCATCGGAATAATTCTATGCAAGAAAAAATCAGATTCATTGGTTGAAATCACTTTACCAGAAAATAATAATCAGATTTTCGCAAGTAAATATCAGACAGTTTTACCAAATAAAGAAGATTTGATAAAATTGATTCAATCAGAAGAATAGTTTTTACGGTTACTGAGATTCTCGAAGTAATCCCTGTGGCAATAAGAGGAGAGCAACCATGGCAAACATAGCATTGTATCCTGCACAGTTCCATCCCCCTGAAATTTCCAACTAAACTGATGGTTTATCCCATCAAACTGCCGGTCGGTTGTTTCTCCAGACATTTTCCTTGTAGGATAAAGCGTAGCCTTAGTTGGCAATTTTTTTTGGAGGATATTTTATGACAAAGACAATGGGAGCGGAATATGTCAATAAAGTTGTCGCATAAAAATAAAATTTATTAAGCACTTTTTCGCTCATCTGGATTCAGAACTTCCACGTTTCTTACTTCATACCGTTTTGTATTTCTTGAACCCCATCGTTCTGGATGATTTAACTTTGCTTTTTCTAAAACAGAATTTCTGTTCTCGAAAATTCCAATATGTTTTCCTTTTCGTTTCTCCATTGGTGTCACATATTGCAAACTTGAATGCTTATGCTCATAATTATACCAATGAATGAAGTTTGAAAACCATTCACGGGATTCTTTGAGCGAATGAAAACATTTCGGGTAGCCAGCATGATATTTTGTTGTTTTGAAGAATGATTCAATATACGGATTGTCATCACTGACTCTTGGCCGTGAAAAGCTAGGAATAATTCCCAGTTGATAATAAAATGCGCATAGTGTGATACCTTTCATCGGCTCTCCGTTATCAGAATGAACAAAATCAGGATGACAGTTTTCCTTTCTGCAGGTTGCCTCAAACAGTTCTGCAGCATGAACATCTGACTCGCTGTCAAATATCATCCATCCGACAATTGATCTGTCATACAAATCTTCGATGACATAGGCGTAATAGTAAATTCCACGTACATCAGTTTTGACCCATGTAATATCCCACATCCAAACCTGATTCGGAGCCGTGGCTTTCAGTTCATCCGGTTTCTTTTTTGAATTTCCTTTGCGGTCTTCAGTTCTGTGGTAAATAGCGTTGAATTCTTTTAGGATTCTGTAAAATGTCCGTGAACTTGCAAGATATATCCCTTTATCCAGTAGATAATTATAGATTTCATTGGGATTCAAGTCCTTGTATTCAGGACTGCAGAGC
>JAEDCN010000025.1 GCA_016294105.1 Treponema sp. | reverse complement strand
TTTCTATCCAACGCCGTTGGTTGTACTTACATAGTTTCTATCCAACGCCGTTGGTCGTACTTACATAGTTTCTATCCAACGCCGTTGGTCGTACTTACATAGTTTCTATCCAACGCGGGATAAAAAGCCGTTCATCACTCAGGCGGGTAAAGGCATCATGGCCAGGGAACACTGGCATATCTCCCTCCAGCTTCATCACCTGCTGGAGGCTAGCCTTCATGACGCTATGGGATGAAAACTTAAAGTCACTGCGACCAATGGAACGATAAAAGATAAAGTCTCCACTGAACATAACCTTTTTTTCTGGCTCATCCTGATGCCACAAGATGATGACGCTGTTTCCTGGAGTGTGGCCAGGATAGCAGATGAACTCTGTTACCAAGTCATTCCACTGGAAAAGATTTTTTCTGCCAAGATTGCTGGTGGTGGACTGAAAAACTTGAACTTCAGCTCCATCTGGTGCTCCCACCATAATGTCCACCGTACAGGTTGGCTGTCCCTGCATGAACCTGTCTTGGGTTGCCAGGAATACATCCTCGTAGGGGCAGACAATGGGAGTCTGGGGCCATGCTTTCTTTAGCTCTGCATTGCTCCACACGTGGTCAAAGTGGCCGTGGGTGTTGAGGATGGCCAAAGGCTGCTGTACCTGGGATGTAACCCAATCAGCTGCCTCCATGCCGGCATCCACCACCAGTGAATCCCCTGTTTTCTTGCTAATGATGATATAGCAATTTGTTTGCAAGTCTCCGCAGGGACGGTATAAAACCTTGTAATACTCTGTTTCAAAAATACTCTTATTCATCAAATATCTCCAAAAATTAAACAGAAGAACGAGCCAAGCGGAATCCAATGTTTCCGTAGACTGTTTCTGGGGAATCGCAGTTACGATAGGTTACGGTACAGCTTCTGGCATAGTTTAACCAGCTGCCACCTCGGCGCACACGGTTTGTTCCAGTGGCAGGCCCAATAGGATTAATATATTCACCAGGTGTAATGCGGGCAAACCAGTCCCAGCACCATTCGTAGACGTTGCCACTCATGTCGTTGACTCCAGATACTGTGGATTTTTTCAATCCCACCTGATGGATGTTGCTGTTGCCATTGTCCTTGTACCATCCCACCTCATCAATGGAAACACTTCCTGCATAGGGAAATTTCCAAGTGGAGGCGTCGGAATCTCCTCCTCTGGCAGTAAATTCCCATTCAGCCTCTGTGGGAAGCCGAAAACCATCAGCATCGGTATCCCACACCACGGAATTCCACAGCACATTGTCGGTGGTAGGAATTTCGCCCCAGGTGACTGTATCTGTAGTATCGCTGATTTTGTAGCAGGGACGGAAGCCCATGATTGTACTTAATTTGTTGCAAAAAACAATGGCCTCGTACCAGCTTACGTTGTTTACGGGAAACAATCTTTGGTTTTCTTGGGATGTTGACGACCAGTTGGAACTACCGGGATTGTATCCCATAACTTCTTCAAAAAGCTCTTGAGTTACCAGATTACGACACATCTGGAATGAGGTAAGACTAACTGTTCTTCCTTCGATAAAAGCTCCCTCGTTGTCTTTACTGCTAATTTTGGCAACCTTGCTGGTTGGAATAATGGTAATCTCGTCTATTTGTTCCATGGTGATTGTAGCCATTGGTATATCCCCCTTACATATTGTAAAATATTCCTGAGCATACATAGTACCATGCTTTTTTTTTTTTGTCATTTACAAAGGTGACTTTAAGGAAAAATTATCAATTTTTGACATTTTTCTTTTAATAATACTATGACAAACGGTAATTATTGGTTATAATGGTATAAGTGGATTGACTATTAAAACTGAGGTCCAGCTGTTGCTGGATGACTCGTACAGTGATTCCACGGGAGAGGAAAAGTATGAAAAAAGCGACAAAAATTAAGATTGTCTTTGTGGTATTTATGGTGGCTTCCTTTACATTTATCGCCATGCATGCCAGCAGTGAGTTTCATAAAGCAGCAAATGAACAATTGAAAAATATCGGTGACTTGAAGAAGTTGGAATTTAAGGCTGGCTTCGATTCCGAGGTGGCCATGGCCTTGCAGCTTGCTAAGTCTCCTGTAGTAATAAAGCATTTTGAAGACCCTTCAAATCAGGAACTGAAAGATTTGGCATGGGCAGAATTTGCTACCTTTAAGGATTCCTTCTTGGGAAAAAACATTTTCTGGCTTTCTGTGGTGGAGAAGGATTTTTACTCTGACATGCAGTTTTCCTATCACGTGGATCCCAACAATCCTGATGACTACTGGTACAATCTTACCATCTATGAAACAGAGACTTATAATTTCAACGTAAACTACAATGCCATACTAGACAAGACCATGCTGTGGTTGAATGTGCCTGTCCGCAACGAACGTAAGGCTGTTGTTGGTATGGTGGGAACAGGAATCCCTTTCAGCGACTTCATTAACATCATGTACAGCACATTGGATAAAAATGTGGATTTGTATTTTTTCAACAATTTACTTGAATTGACGGGTAGCAATGAAGACGAGAATCTTGCTGACAAGATTTCCATTACCTCCGTTTTGCCAGAGTTGGAAGCTGCTAATATTTTTGTTAAAGAAACAACTTCAAAGATGTTTCTTCCCCATTTTGGTAGGTTGGAAGCCACTAATCTTTTCGTTAAGGAAACAACCTTTGTGAATACCTTCCACGGTGCCTACATGTTTGTTCCCTACCCAGAGGTTGACTGGGTTGCAGTGTTCCACATGAACTTTACTTGGGGTGATTTTGTCCGTTATTCTTTGAAAGGTATTATTGCATTCTTCCTAGTGAACCTTGCCATTTGGCTTTATGCCTGTATCAAGGCCCTTATTCTTCCTTTACGGGAGCTGGAAAGTGCTGTAAAGGAGCTGAATGCAGAGGAAGCAAATCTGAAGAAGCGGTTGCGGGCTGCTAAAGGTTCACTTCTTGACTTGTTCGGTAATTCCATTGCTGGCTTCAACCAGTTCATTGAAAATTTGCAGAGTGCCATCACCAATGTAAAGAAGGCTAATATGAACTTGGTAGAGTCTGGTGGTCGTACTGCTGACTGTATCATGGATGTAGTTTCCTCCGTGGATGATAGCTATGATTACATGGAGATTGTGGACAATAGCATTGGTGAGCAGATGACTAATGTAAACGATACAGTCCGCTCTGTTAACAATATTATTAGTGGGATTTCCGAACTGAACAAGATGGTATCCATTCAGAGTGAGGGTGGACAGCAGGCTGCCACTGTAATTGAGGAATTGCTGAGAAATATCCAGGATGTGTACAGTGCGGTAAGCCAGTTGGTGGCATCCTTTGGTCAGCTGGAAGAAAGTGCGGAGCGTGGTGTTAGCGTTCAGAAGAATGTAACACTGCGTATCAGCGAGATTTATGCCGAGTCACAAATGCTTCAGGAAGCAAACCGCGTGATTTCATCCATTGCAAGCCAAACCAATTTGTTGGCCATGAATGCAGCCATTGAAGCGGCCCATGCTGGTGAGGCTGGTCAGGGCTTTAGCGTTGTTGCTGATGAAATCAGAAAGCTTAGCGAAAATGCCTCTAAGCAGTCCCGCACCATTGGTATTCAGCTAAAGACGATTCTGGACTCCATGGCAGGAATTACCGAGCTTTCTGAGGACTTGAAGGCTGCCTTTGGAATTGTATCCGATGGAATCAAAAACACCAATATCATGGTGCAGGAAATTTCCTGTGCCATGGAGGAGCAGTCTGCTGGTTCTAACCAAATGCGGGCTGTTGTGGGAGCGGTGATGGAGGCCACCTCAAAGACAAAGCTTACCTCCGATGCTATGGCCATGGAAAATGCTGCTATCCAGCGGGAAATCAAGGCCTTGGAGGAATCTGCCATTTCCATGAAGGGAAACATGGACATGATGAAGGAAAATACAACCCGAGTACGATCTATTACTACGGCTCTGTCCTCTCTGTCCAATGAAACACGTCGTTCCATCATGGATATAAGCAACGAGCTTGAGAAATTTAGAGTATAATTAGTTGGTTCTGGTGAAAATAATTGGTACTTTAGGACCATTTTTCTTGACTTTTATAGATGCTTTGCATATATTTTAAGTAAAGGTTGACGTCCTTCCCTGATATATATCGGGGGTGCACCGGTTTCGACGGGTGTGGACGTGGACTTGAGCTGCAGGTGAGGTCGCCTGTCCTCTGAACAGACAAAAACTATAACTGCCGAAGATAATCGTCAGTTTGCTCTCGCTGCGTAAGCACGAGAACACGGAAACTGGACTGTGCCGCTCTGAACGGGCCAAGTTTCTGTCGCTAATCAGGGCTTGCTGTGGATGGTGTCCGATACGTTCACGGGACTTTTATCGGAATACGGAACCGACGCTTGCGATGCTGCTACCGGATCCCGACAACTACCTCGCATCGCTAAACCTGTAGAGGCTCCTGGCCCGCACATTCGGACGGGGGTTCAATTCCCCCCACCTCCAAAAAAATAACCACCTGCCTAGGTGGTTATTTTGTTTTAAACGAAGAATTCAGAAACGAAAAACTTGTTGTAGTTTTATCTTCAGTGTGGATTGGCACTGGAGCCAAGATCCAGTGCCACGAATTATTTTGACCTTTCCACTTCCTGAACAATCATTTGGGCTGTTTCCATGCCGTTGAACAGGTTCCGTTCCAAGCGATACACCACATCGATGGTGTCTCCTAAAGCAAAATCCCTGCCTAACCGTTCAGCTTCATTCCAGAACAGGGCGGGCCACTTGTGTTTTCCTCCTGCCAGCACCAGCTTCAGGTGCTTCTTTTCTCCCTTGCCGATAATGTCTGCTCCCACAATCTTCAGTTTGCGGCTAAAGAACAATAGCTGGGGATTTCCCTCGCCATAGGGCTCGAACAAGTCGATGGTTTTTAGCAGGTTGGGGGTGAGATAGTCGTGGGGAATCTCCGCATCGGTTTGGAGGGTGGAATCCTGATTGTCTTCCAGCTCAATGACGGCGGTGTATTCAAGGAAATGCTGCAACAGGGCATCAAGGTTCTCTTTGTTCAGGCTGAAGCCAGCGGCATAGTTGTGGCCGCCGTGATTAAGGAAAAGCTCTCCGCAGCTGTCCAGCATGGGTGTTACGTCAAAGCCTCTGGTGGAACGCACTGAACCCACCGCAGTTCCATCCTCCAAAATGGTGATGGCAATGGAGGGCACTTCAAACACCTTTACCAGCTGGGCGGCCAAAATACCAGAAATCCCCCGATGGATACGAGGTTCCACCACCACCACCAGCTTCTTATTGTAGTTTTCAAAGCTTTCGTAGGCCTGCTTTTCCACGTAGCCCCAGGCATCTGTTCCCAGCTGGCGGCGATCCTTGTTCAGCTGGATGATTTGCTCTGCAATGGTGTCCCGCTGCTGACTTGTTTCTGAAAGGAAAAGCTCCACCGCCAATTCAGAACGACCAAGACGACCAGCGGCATTCAACACGGGAACCACGTTCCAGGAAATATCCGTGCTGGTGATTCGTTTTCCCAGCATGTTCAGTCTGGCTAAAAGCTCCCGTAGGCCGGGAATAACCTCGCCGCCGTTTAAGGCTGCCAGCCCCTGCCGCACCAAGATTCGGTTTTCATTGTGGAGGGGCATAATATCTGCCAAGGCGGCCAGCATCACCAGCTGCAAGTCGGCCTGGGTCTTTTTTTGGTTGTCTGGGGTGGCTGTCTTTTTCTGGATGTAGGTGATGAAGATGTTGAAAAATCCATCCATCTCAGACTGATTTCCCTCCCGATAGCGAAGCAGCTTTGAACTTTCCTTTATGCGAAGGAGACTGGCGGTACGAACAGAAGGGATTTCCGTTGCGATTTCTGGCCGTAAGTCCATCATGTTGAACTCAATTCCATTACCAAAGATTTTTGCCAGCTGTTTTTTTTGCAAATCAGCATCCCACACGAGAATTTGCTGACCACGAAGGAACTGCATGAGGCGGGTATCTTCAATACGAACCATGCCAGGAGTGATGATTTCTGAAAGTCGTGCCCGTTCTGTCATGTTTACCATCTTGATGCAGTCGATGATGTAAGCCTCGTTTACTGGTCGCACATCTAAAAGACAAAGCTCCTGCTTGTACAGCTCGTTTTGGGCAAAGCGCAATGCTGAGGCTAGCTTAAAGGCCACCGCACAGCCAGAAATGAAGGGAAAGGGATACTCATCTTCTGGCAACTTGGGATCAATGATGATGGTGGCGTTGGGAAGATTTTCTGGGGGATTGTGGTGGTCTGTAATAATTACATCGATACCTAGCTCCACCGCTCGGTCAATTTCCACATTATTGGAAATTCCACAGTCCACGGTGATAATCAGGGAACCATAGTTGGCAGCAAATTCTTCCACCGCCTTGAGGGAAAGTCCATAGGTGTCCTCTCCACTGGGAATACGCCAGCTAACTTCAATGCCCATGTCCTTGAGACAGCGGTACAGGACGGTGGTACTGGTAATGCCGTCTACATCTCGGTCTCCAAAAATCAGCACTCGCTCTCCCTCTTCTCGGGCAGCAAGGATTCTATCTACTGCATCTTCCATTCCTGAAAGAAGAAAGGGACTGTGGAGATACCGTAAATCATCCTCCAAGAAATACTGGATGTCGGGCCCTGTGGTGACGTTCCTGCGAGCGAAGATAGAAGCGGTGAGGGCATCACAGGAAAATCTTGTGCAGATTTCCCTCACCATTTCTGGAGCAATTTCTTTTTTTGTGCAAATCATTTTAATGAATTTCCTTATAAATTAATGGTTGGCTGGTAGTAGGGCTGGCCGAATAGGTAATTGCCTGGTGAATCAAGGCAAGGGCTGGCTCTAAGGACTCTTGGTCTTTACCAAATACTTCCATAATCAGGTCTCCAGCAGCCACCTTTTCTCCCTGAACCTTGTGAAGAATCATGCCAGCATCGGGGCAAACGTCATCCTCTGTTTTGTTGCGACCAACTCCGAGATGAACTCCTGCCAAGCCTAGCTTAAAAGCATGGAGATTTAGGTAGCCTTCCTGAGTGGCATAAACTTGGGTGGAGAAGGGGCTCCGTCGTTTTCCCACCTGCTCCATAAGTTTTTCTGGGTTGCCACCTTGATCCTGTACATTTTGCAGGAACACCTGAAGGGCTTTGCCAGAGGCAACAACTGCCTTACAGGCTGCCAGAGCTTCTTCTTTGGTGGCTGGATTGGTAACTGACGGGTTCAGTTCCTGTGCTAGTATGAGCATTTCCACCGCCAAGGCATAGGTCAAGTCCATAACATCGGCAGGACCGGTACCTTGGAGACATTCGATGGTTTCTTCAATTTCCAAGAAATTACCAATTTTCTTGCCCAAGGGGGATTCCATGTTGGTAATAAGGGCTGTGGCCTTCTTGCCCATGGCCTTTGCAGTGCCCACAAGGCTTTCTGCCAGGGATTGGGCATCTTCCTTTGTTTTCATGAAGGCCCCAGAGCCATATTTTACGTCGAACACGAGGCCATCGGAGCCCTCTGCCACCTTCTTGGAAAGGATGCTGGCGGTAATGAGGGGAATGGATTCCACAGTGGCAGTAACATCTCGCAGGGCATAAAGGAGGCGGTCAGCAGGAACCACATCCTTTGTCTGGCCAGTCATGGCAAAGCCTGTGCGGGCAATAAGCTTTTGGAATTCTTCCACCTGTAAGCCGACTCGGTAGCCTTCGATGGATTCAAGCTTGTCTAGGGTGCCGCCAGTGTGACCGAGGGCACGACCGCTCATCATGGGAACCTGCACTTGAAAACGGGAGTCTAGCTGTCCGCAGGCTGCTACGATGGGGGCTAGGGGAAGGGAAAGCTTGTCTCCCACGCCGCCAGTGGAGTGCTTGTCTACAAAGGGACCTACAAGATTAGGAATCCCTGTGTTGTGGTGGTTCATTACCTGGCCAGAATGAAGCATGATACTGGTGAGGTTGGCTGTTTCTGCAAAGCTCATACCGTTAAAGTACACGGCCATAAGCCAAGCGGAAATCTGGTAGTCGGGAATGCTTCCTTCTACATAGCCCTTGATAAGAAATTCCAGCTCCTGCTGGTTCAGTTCCTGCCCCTGACTCTCCAAGGGATTTCCCCGCTTTTTCATGATTATGTCAACAGCACGCAAAGCCATAGCTTCCTCCCAAATAAGATTATACTAGTTCAGTATACCCCAAATTCCTGTAACCGTAAAGAAGGGGACTTTTCTTCCCCTTATTATTATAGGGTTGAAAGAAAAGAATTTGTCTTATTTCATCAAATAAAAGTGAAAAAAATATGGTAGAATGAGATATTGATTTTAAGGGAGGAGTTTTCTTTGAATCTATTGGATATAAGTAAACAAGTGGCTGAAGAACTGTTTCCTGATGAAATATGGATTGAAGTTTATAAAAATGTTTATATTGCTCACGGAAGAAATCCCATAAATAGGGAACAGGAAAAGGTATTTAAAAAAGAACTTTTGATGGCTAAAATTGCAAGTGATAATTCCCACGTTGTCTTTCTTTTACCTGAAAAAAAAATTAAAAAAAAGAATCCAGATTCAGTAATGGATGGTTTTTTGACAGAATTTAAAAATATTTCTGGAGGAGAAAATGCTTTGTCCCATAGATTTCGTGAAGCTCTCAGACAAGGAGTCAATGTTTATCTGAAAATAGATTCTGAAATTACAGTTAAAAGAATTAGACAAATTTTACGAGGTGTTCTTCTGCAAAAAGAGAATGCAGGACTTGTGTACTGTTATTTAACGCATGAAAAAAAATGTATTGTTGGAAAATGATTGATTTAAAATAAATAAGGCACCGACGAATCAGTGCCCTTCCGTTGCCCCAGGCTGGAAAACCAGAACTCGGACAATGAAAATATAACACATCCACAATGGGATGTCAAATAAAAGTGAAAAAATGTGGTAGAATAAGATATTGATTTTGGAGGATTTATGGTAAAGCACATTATTTTGTGGACCTTGAAAGACATGAGCCAAGAAGAAAAGGAAAGGGTAAAAGCTGGCATTAAGGAGGGATTGGAGGGCTTGCAGGGCAAGATTCCTGGTTTGGTGGATATTAAAGTTCATGCTGGCGGACGACTGGAAACTTCCACTGCGGACTTGATGCTAGACTCCACCTTTGACTCTCCAGAGGCACTCTCAGGTTATGCCAGCCACCCGGAGCACGTGGCGGTGGCGGACAGCAGGGTGCGCCCCTTTACCGCCAGCCGAGCCTGCTTGGATTTTGAGCTGTAGGTAAAGCTTCATTCCCTGTGTCATTCTATGGGACAGGGAATGGGGTAAAATGGAGGGGAGGAATTAGTGCAAGCAATGGAGGGAATTACACATGACAAATCCACATGATTTTGAGGGAAATCACTCATTTACCTGGATCCCATTTTACATGGAAATGGCAGAAAAATTGCTGGAATATAAAGACAATAGAGATGAATTAATAAAAATAGTTTATGGAATGGATAGACAATTTATTAATTATATCAAGGATAATGGTGGAAATGATTATCCTGATATAGATCCATTCTCTGTATTTTCTATTTTTAATAGAACCTCTACAGAAGAACGAAGAAAAGAAATCTGTAAATATTTTAGAGAAAAACTCAAATTAACAGCAAGAACTCCTGATGACTTCGATAGCATTCCATTAATGAATCCAAAAATGTCTGTTTTTGTTTGGAGAGAAGATATTCAGACTGGAATTCAACCTATTTGGAATTTATTCTCTTCTATTTTGTCAGAAGAACAGAGTAATGACTTTGCTCATTCATTTGATACGGTAATAAAACAACGAGGAATAAAATGGAACCTTACAATGGCATTATTCTGGATTCGTCCTCATGATTTTATTCCGCTTGATACAAATAGTCGTGAATATTTGGCAAAAATTGGCATTGAAGTTTTTGACGAAAAAAATCTCACTGCTGAAAATTATTTAAACCTTATCAAAAAGATAAAATCAAAAATTGAAAATAATGAGATAAAAGAAAAATCATTTCCTGAAATTTCCTTCAATGCGTGGAAAAAAGATGCAATTTCTACAGGAGACCCCACAATGACTCAAGACAACACGTTGTTGGACAAGTACACAAAACTTTTGAAAAATACTCACAACCTCATCCTCACCGGTGCGCCGGGAACGGGAAAGACCTACCTTGCAAAGCAGATTGCAGAAGCCATGGGCTGCACTCCAGATGAAATCGGCTTTGTCCAGTTCCATCCCAGCTACGACTACACCGACTTTGTGGAAGGCTTGCGGCCTGTACAAGATGAAAGTGGCAGCGGACAGATTGGATTTGAGCGGAAAGATGGCGTTTTCAAGGAATTTTGCGGGAGGGCATTGCAGAACTTGGAAAACCAAACAATGATTGATACTGATATCAATTCCTTTGACACAGCGTGGAATTGTTTGACAAATGAGGTTAGAGAAAATATTGCCGATGGAAAATTAACAAAAATCGGAATTTGGGAATATAGTTTATCATCAACTGGTTCTCTAAAATATTCATCTAAGGATACACAGTCAAAGTATACATTTACTATTACTAAACAAAATGTATTTGACGCTTGGAGGGGAATAAAAGCAAGACCTTCTGGTTATTTTCAAAAATATATGAAGGAAGTTGCTGATTATATGAAAAAGTTTGGTTTAAGTGAATATAATCCAAATAAAAATCTCTCAAATAATAAAATAAAATCTTTTGTTTTTATCATCGATGAAATAAACCGTGGTGAGGTAGCAAAGATCTTTGGAGAGCTGTTTTATTCGGTAGATCCAGGCTATAGAGTAACAGCAAAAGATATTGAGGAGATAAAATCGGGACAAAAGACAATCACTGCAATTCGCACGCAGTATGCCAATCTTGAAGCTGATGGTAATGCGTTTGATAACGCATTGAATATTATTGATGAAAACGACTATGGCCATTTCTTCGTGCCGGAGAACGTGTACATCATCGGCACCATGAACGACATCGACCGCAGCGTGGAGTCCATGGACTTTGCCTTCCGCCGCCGCTTTGCCTGGGCAGAGGTGGAGGCCAAAGACACTCAGGATATGCTGGATGAAAAACTAGATGAGAAGGGACAGACACGGGGACTTCCTGATGGCCTTGCCCAAGAGGCAAAGAAACGGATGAATCGATTGAACGAGGCTATCAGCAAAATTAGTGGGCTGAATGAAGCCTATCACATCGGTGCAAGCTATTTTTTGAAGTTAAAAGAATATGGCGGGGACTTTGAGAAATTATGGGAATACCACTTGAAGGGTTTGTTACGTGAATATCTTCGTGGCTCAGGAAATGAAGCGACTGGAATGGAGATTCTAGAAAAGGCTTATTTTGGGGAGGGGGAGAGACTGGACAAAGTATATTTTCATTCAAATCAGGAGCAATAACCACTCTCTATGGCTCACATCACCCTTACCGACAATAGCATTGCAAATCCGCCTCCAATTCCCGCTGTATTGAAATCTGACACGCCTCCTGAGCAGGCTATCCATGTCTTTCAAGATCTGCAGCAGGTATCTGGGAAATCCCTTGGAGAGCTATGTAAAGAAAGCGAGAACCTCCTTGTTTTTCCCCACTGTCTAGGAGTCCATGATGATGGGCTTCGGGAGCTTTCAGTTTGTGAGCTGGTGGGAAGCCCCTGCTATGATCAAGAGAACTCCCTCCTTCATGTAAATGAGGTTAAAATCAAGACTGGAAACGTGATGGGCTTTCTAGGATTTTCTGGAAAGGGGAGCTGGGGAACTCAGCTAGAGATTCGATCTCGTTTTACGGATAATTCCAAAGAAGATTTTTTTCTGCATTATCTTTTGGAGCGTGTTTTTAAGATTAATCTTTTTAACTTGGATTATTCCTTTAATCAATCTCCTGGACTTGATTTCCTGTACCTGCTATTTCCCTATTTTCTGAAAAAAGCCTTGGGGCAGGGAGTGTTCCGTTCCTATCAAACCTTTGAAAAAAATGATAGTGCTGTCCGCGGAGCTGTCAACATTCCCCGCCACCTTCGGCAAAATCTTCCGTTCAAGGGTACCGTGGCCTACCGTAGTCGAGAATATTCCTACGATAATTCCATGACCCAGTTGATTCGTCACACCATTGAGTGTATTCGAAGGAAAGAAATAGGGCCAAGAATTTTATCTCTAGATGAGGAGATACGCCAAGGGATAAAGCAAATAGAAATGGCCACTAACGAAACTTATTCACTGCAAAAACGACAGAAGGTGCTGCAGGAAAATATTCGGCCAGTGCACCATCCCTATTACACCCAGTACAGGAATTTGCAAAAACTTTGCCTGATGATTTTGAATCATTCTGCTATAAGATATGAAGAAAGTAGAAATTCCCTGTACGGTCTTCTTTTTGATGGAGCGTGGCTTTGGGAGGAATATTTGGCCACGATTTTGTGTGATGCAAAACTTGGTGAAAAACAATTCATCCATCCAACAAACAAGAATAGAAAGGGGGGAATTGCACTTTTTAACAACTCAAAAGATGATAACGAGAAAATCTCTTTTTCAAAATGTTACCGCCGTATTTATCCTGATTTTTATCGTGAAAATGTTGTCTGTGGCTTGCAGAATGGAATGATTTTGGATGCAAAATACAAAGGGCTAGAACAGGGGCTTGTTCGAGATGACCTGTATCAGATTATTTCCTACATGCATACTATGAAAATTTCTTGTGGAGGCTTTTTATACCCATATCAGTGGGCGGGAGAGACAGAGGAATTGCAATACCAGTGTTATAAGCTTGCAGGTTACGGTGGAACGTTCCAGCTGTATGGTATCCCCATCCCTGAAGCAAAGGAGTATAGTCACTTTAAAGCTAAAATGAGGGAACAAGAAGTAAAATTGTTGGAGCGATTACAATAGTGGGAGGTGAGACTTCCCCTCATCCTAAATTTTTTTTCACAATGTGATATACTAAAAACATGAAGATTCTTCTTGTTTCCCTCAATGCTTCTTATATGCATACTAATCTTGCTATCCGTGATTTGAAAAATTATGGGGATAGGCATTTTGAAAAGAAAACGGATAGGCCTCAAATTGAACTGGCTGAATTTACAATTAATCAGCCGGTGACAGAGGTTTTACGGGAGATTGCCTTTACTGGTGCAGATTGGATTTTGTTTTCAACCTATATCTGGAATGCAGAATATGTTTGTAAGATTTTGCCAGAAATAAAAAAGTTGCTTCCCGATTGTGTGCTTGGTGCTGGCGGTCCTGAATTTGGCTATGGGGGAAAAGAATATTTAGAAAAATTTCCATCTTTGGATGTCATTATTTTTGGAGAAGGGGAGCTTACTTTTACAGAATTAGTTGAAAAGGCTCTGGATTTTTCCTCCGAGACAGATTTTGTTAGTTTTGAAAAGTTTAAATCTCAAATAAAAGGAATAAGAGGCATTTATTATCGAGAAGGGAATATTCAATATACTGGAGACAGGGAGTGTATTGAAAATCTAGATGAAATTCCTTTTCCCTATCCTGAAATTGTTGCTGGCAGTGCTGACCCAGACCACAAAATCTATTATTACGAATCTAGTCGTGGTTGTCCTTTTTGCTGTTCCTATTGTCTTTCTTCTGTGGATAAACGGGTGAGATTTAAAAGTTTTGAGCGAACCTGTGAGGAACTTCAGATATTTTTAGACCGCAAGGTAAAACTCGTAAAGTTTGTGGATAGAACCTATAACCTAAAGGAAGCGCATTACTTGAAAATTTGGGAATTTATTCTCAGTCATCATAATGGAAAGACAATGTTTCATTTTGAAATTGAAGCAGAACATCTTTCCCAAAAAGCCCTTGATTTTTTGCAAAGGGTTCCAGAAGGGGTTATGCAGTTTGAAATGGGAATTCAGTCTGCAAATAAAAAAACGCTGGCTGCCATACATCGTTCAACAAATGTAGAAGAACTGGCAAGAAAAATACGGCAGCTTCCTGCCACCATTCATCAGCATTTAGATTTAATTGCAGGTCTTCCCCATGAGGATTTAGAAAGTTTTGGTCAAAGCTATGATTTTGTTATGGCATTAAAACCTGATGCCCTGCAGTTGGGCTTTTTAAAAATCCTACGGGGAACGTTTATGGAAAGCTATGCCCAGGAAAATGGCTGGAAGTGGATGGAAACCCCAGTGTATGAAACTTTGTCTACACCATATTTGAGTTTTGCTGATATGGCCTTTTTGAAGATTATAGAAACGGTAACAGATGCCTACTGGAACAAGGGGAGTTTTGCCTCCACAATGAATTATATTGTTAGGGTAACCAGTCCCTGGAGCTTTTTCTGTGGCCTGGTAGAATATGGGAGGTCTGTGAGAGCTTTTTTACAGGCACGAAGGGAATCCTATTGGTTTGAACTCCTTTGTGATTTTATACTGCTAGAAAATAATACAGCTTTGGACAAGGCGCTGGATAAAAGCCTAATGTATGACTTACTCCGCTACGATTTTGTTCGTGGTGGTAAAAAGGGAAATTTTCCTGTTTGGTATAAGCATCATTACAATAAAGACAGGCACAGGGACTTACTAGCTCACTCTGGCCTTCTTGAAAATTCAAGAATCGGTTTTTCTATAACTGAGTATGAAGTGTTTGATTGGAATGTACAGGCAGAAAAACCAGAAGAAGAAAAGGGGCATTGGGAAATGCTTATACGGTACAAGTAATTTTCAGATAGCGGCATCTACGGAATTCCTCCACCCTCTTTACAAAGTCCCTCAAAAGTGATAGCTTCTACCTAACAGTAAGTACAGAACCAAAAGGGGAGTAGTTGCACACGATTTGTGTGTCCCAATGTTCGTCATCACGTTCTCGTTTCGGGAACCGGATATTGGGCAGGTTTGAACAAGACCTTTTGCATACGGTACCATTATGTATGGACGGTATGCAAAAGGTCTTTTTTTATTTTTAAGCCATGAACTTGTGTTCCTGGAGCGGTAGACGGAGGTAAATGAGATGGTAAAAGAGGTGTATCAAACTGGCAAGGAAGAGCTTTTAGCCAGTGTGGATTTGGGAAAAGGTTTGAGCAGTCAGCAGGCTGCAGAAATCCTTCAGCGGGAAGGAGAGAATGTGCTGCAGGAATCCAAGAAAAAAAGCGTACTGGCGGTGTTTGCTAGTCAGTTTGCAGATTTGTTGGTAATCATTCTCATGGTGGCAGCTATCATTTCTATGGTATCTGGCAACTTGGAAAGCACCATCGTTATTTTTGCTGTCATCATCCTGAATGCGGTGCTGGGTACAGCCCAGTACGTAAAGGCAGAAAAATCCCTGGCATCCCTCAAGGCCCTGTCTTCCCCCCATGTAAAGGTGTTGCGGGACGGAATAAAGCAGGAAATTGCCTCTAAGGATGTGGTTCCAGGAGACCTTGTACTGCTGGAAGCGGGGGATATGATTGTAGCTGACGGAAGAATTGTTCAAAACTTTTCCCTGCAGGTAAACGAAAGTTCCCTTACAGGGGAATCCACCAATGTGGACAAGAAAGATGTGGAGATTTCAAAAGATCTGCCTCTAGGAGACCGAGTGAACATGGTGTATTCTGGAAGCCTGGTAACCTATGGCCGAGCCACAGTGCTGGTAACTGCTACAGGTATGAAAACGGAAATGGGAAAGATTGCCCAGCTCATGAACGACACGAGCCAGAAAAAGACACCACTGCAAAAAAGCTTGGATGATTTTGGCAAAAAATTAGCCATTATCATCATGATTATCAGTGGGATTGTTTTTGGCCTGCGGTTGTGGCAGGGACAGCCCATCCTTGACTCCTTGATGTTTGCAGTGGCTTTGGCGGTGGCTGCCATTCCAGAGGCCCTGAGTTCCATCGTAACCATAGTCCAAGCCATGGGTACCAGAAAAATGGCTACAGAAAATGCCATTATCAAGGAGCTAAAGGCGGTGGAATCCCTGGGCTCCGTTTCCGTTATCTGTTCCGACAAAACTGGTACCCTCACCCAGAACAAGATGACGGTTCAAGAGATTTATGTGGATGGTGTGTGTTTGCAGGCTCAAAACCTTGATATGAGTAAAAAAACTCATAGCTCCCTGTTGTACAACGCCATGCTGAACAATGATTCATCCATCAAGGACGGCAAGGGAATTGGAGACCCTACAGAGTACTGCCTTCTTTCCATGGCTCGTCAGGCAAAGCTTGGTGAAAATTCCCGTGACGAAAATTATTTTAGAAGTACCATGGAGCGACTGGAAGAAATTCCCTTTGACTCAGACAGAAAACTCATGAGTACCAGATACCTGGTGGATGGAGTTTCCACGGTTTTTACCAAGGGGGCCCTAGACGTGCTTCTTCATCGCTCTGTGAATATTTTGCTGGAAGATACAGTTGTTCCCATGACAGAAGCCCACCGCCATCGCATTCTTGAGCAGAACAAGGTCTTTTCTGAAAATGGCTTGCGAGTGCTGGCCTTTGCCTACAGGGAGCTGGAGCCAAATCAAACTCTATCTGAAGTAGGGGAGCAGGGCTACACCTTTGTGGGTTTGGTGTCCATGGTGGATCCTCCTCGGCCAGAATCCATTGCAGCGGTGGCAGATGCAAAGCAGGCAGGAATCAGAACCGTAATGATTACTGGGGACCACAAGGTTACGGCCACCGCCATTGCTCGCCAGATTGGCATCTTTCAGGAGGGAGACATGGCCCTCACAGGACAGGAGCTGGACAAGCTGAGCGACCAGGAGCTGGCTGAAGTGCTGGAGCGGGTCAGTGTCTATGCTCGCGTTTCTCCTGAAAATAAAATTCGTATTGTAGATGTTTGGCAGAAAAAGGGTCGAATTGTTTCCATGACGGGAGATGGGGTGAACGATGCTCCAGCCCTGAAAAAGGCTGATATCGGTGTGGCCATGGGAATTACCGGTACCGAGGTGTCTAAGGATGCCGCAGCTATGATTTTGGTGGACGACAACTTTGCCACCATCATGAAGGCGGTGTTAAACGGCCGCAACGTGTACCGAAACATCTTGAATGCCATCCAATTTCTGCTTTCAGGCAACTTGGCAGCAATCTTGGTGGTACTATTTTGCTCCTTTGCAGCCCTGCCCACACCCTTTGAACCAGTGCACCTGCTATTTATCAACCTGCTGACAGACTCATTGCCAGCCTTAGCCATTGGTATGGAACCTTCAGACAGAAGCCTCTTGAAAAACAAGCCCCGCAATCCCAAAGCAGGCTTCTTTACCAAGGGCTTTGGCCTTTTGCTTTTAGCCTATGCCCTGCCCATTGCCATTGTCACCCTAGTGGCCTTTTATCTGGGCTATGAGATTTCAGCTGGTTATGCCAGCACCTGTGCCTTTGCCACCCTTACTCTAGCACGGCTTTTCCACGGCTTTAACTGCCGCAGCCACAAGTCAATTTTTGCCATTAAGCTTTTCAGCAACAAGTGGAGCATTGGTGCCTTCCTAGCCGGTGTCCTTTTGCTGGCACTGGTGCTGCTAGTACCAGTCTTGGGCAAGCTCTTTGCCGTTACCGCCCTTTCTTCCAGCCAGCTTCTCACCATTGTTGGCCTTGCCTTCCTGCCCACCCTTGTGGTGCAGCTGGTGAAGGTATTTTTTGATAGAGTAAAAAGATAAAAAAAAGATACAGTGAAAAGCAGGTTCAAGAGAAATACTCTTGGCCCTGCTTTTATTTCCTCACAAAATCCCCAGCCCCGTATCTAGCGTTTTCAGCCTGCTGCCCACTGCAAAGCTTGCAAGATAAAACAAAAGCTGACGCAGCTGGTGGTAGGCCTCGCTAGATAAAACCATGGATCGAGCCTGCTGCATGGAGGTGGTAGTCAGCTGCAAATAGTGAACCGCCTCCTGTGAAAGAAGAAATCCCTCCGCTGGCTGGTGGGGATTTTCCCCCTGCTGATGGCAGCTGGGACACAAAAAGCCTGCCTCCAGAGTGGAGTAGTGGATGGCTCTCGCTCCCACCTGTACTAGAAGCTCCCCACAGTGAACACAGTGAAGGCAGTCTGCCTGCAATCCCAAAATCCCTAAGTATCGCCACAAAAATCTCAGCAAGCCTGATTTACAGCGATTTTCGTCAGAAAGTTCCATACCGTCCAGCAAGCCACAGAATAAAACCCAACAATCCTGAGATTCGTCAGCGGCATGGGTCTTTATTACCAATTCTGTAGCCAAGGAAGCTGCCATGTTCTTGTAGATGTTTTCTCGCAAACTAGGACGAAAGGCAGTGGGATCAAAGTCACTTATTTTTATACTATGTTTTAACTTATCATGATATAACCAGATGGTACCAGAATGCCAGGGAGACACCAGTGAGCGGAGCTTACTCTTTCTGCCGCCATAGAGCATGGCCTCAAAAATCCCTCGTTCTGGCCCCAACAAGGTAATGATTCTATTATCCTCACCCACCAGTCGGGAAGTAAGGACCAGGGCTTGTTCCTGTGTATGGCGACTCATGGCTTTTTCCTTCTTTGTTGAATAAAAAAAAGGAGATACAATTTCTTGTATCTCCTTTTGAGCCATAAAGGGATCGAACCTTTGACCCACAGATTAAGAGTCTGTTGCTCTACCAGCTGAGCTAATGGCCCAATTTTTTTTGGCAGGTTTGCGTCCGACACGGTTCGAACGTGCGACCTACGGATTCGAAGTCCGTTGCTCTATCCAGCTGAGCTACGAACGCGTGTCTTGCAACCATACCTGTAGGGGTGCCTGGTGGGTTTCGAACCCACGACAACCAGATCCACAATCTGGTGCTCTACCCCTGAACTACAGGCACCATGCGTCTGACAAGAATGATAATATCACAAACCATATTTTGTGTCAACAGAAATAAAACTTTTTTTTAAAAAAAAGTAAATTTTTTTTTTAGCAAAAATAGGTGTTTTTTTACGTGATTCTTCCTGAGAAAAAACACAGAGGACATGCAATAAAAAAGCCTGAAGGCCCAGTGTCCACTGATGTAATGGCACCATATCCTTCAGGCTTTGATTTATGGCTTTGTTGTCTGTCTATGCAATCTGGTTAATGGCGCTTACTACTGCCTTAATACCAGCTCGCCCAATGTTGGAGCTTCTTCCGCAGCCCCACAGCTTCTTGCCATCCTCCAAGGTAATCTGGATGTAGGCCATAGCATCGGTGTCGGAACCAGTACCAATGCTGTGCTCGTGGAAGGCACTGATGGAAAACTTTGGCACAGGAGTGGAGGCTAGGGCTGCCACAAAGGCATCTAGTGGTCCATTTCCCTTTGCTCCCATGGAAATTACCTGTCCCTGCCATTCTACGGAAGCCATACACATAACTCGTGCGTTATGGGCTCCATTAGTAGAACCTGAAGAACTGTCCAAGTGGGTTTCTGCCAAGTCCACAATCTTGAGGGGAGACTTCTTTTCCAGCCACTGCTTTTTGAAAATGTTGTAGATTTCTTCTGGGGTAACTTCCCGCTGCAAGGTATCGGCAGTGGCTGTAATTACCTGTCCCACATCGGGGTGCATTGCCTTGGGCAAGAAGATACCGTAATCCTGCTCCAGAATCCAAGCTGAACCACCCTTACCACTTTGGCTATTGATGCGGATAATCTCTTCATATTCGCGGCCAATATCATGTGGATCAATGGGAATATAAGGTACATCCCAAATATCATCCTCGGCCATGGTGGCTCTAGCAGCCATTCCCTTGCGGATGGCATCCTGATGGGAGCCAGAGAAAGCGGTGAACACCAATTCTCCGGCGTAGGGATGGCGAGGGTGGATGGGCATTCCAGTGAGTTTCATGTAGGTTTCTGCTACGGAGCTAATGTCTGAAAAATCAAGTCCGGGATCCACGCCCTGGGTAAACATGTTCAAGGCTACCGTTACAATGTCCAGGTTTCCGGTACGCTCGCCGTTACCAAACAAGGTGCCTTCCACACGGTCGGCTCCAGCCTGAAGGGCCAACTGGCAGCTGGCAACACCTTCTCCTCGGTCGTTGTGGTTGTGGAGGCTCACAATGATGGAGTCTCTGTCGGTAATGTGGGTACAAAAATATTCAATTTGGTCTGCATGCTTGTTGCAGGAGGAGCATTCCACCGTGGTGGGCAGGTTCATGATCATCTTGTTTTCAGGAGTGGGGCCCCATTCCTTTTTCACTGCCTCACAAATCTCCACGGCAAACTCAATTTCCGTGTTGGAAAAGCTTTCTGGGGAATACTGGAGTCTGATGTTGGTTCCTTCAGCCAGAGGAAGGCATTTTTTTACGCAGCGGATTCCATCTAATGCCACCTGAATAATCTCTTCCTTGCTCATGTTGAAAGTATACTTTCTCTGGGCAGGGGAAGTGGAGTTGTAGATGTGGAAAATGGCTGTCTTGGCACCTTTCAGGCACTCAAAGGTTCGTTTTACCAGCTCCTCACGGGCTTGGCACAATACCTGGATAGTAACATCATCTGGGATGCGGTTTTCTTCGATGAGGCGACGCAAGAAGTCGTATTCAGTTTGGGATGCACTGGGGAAGCCCACCTCAATTTCCTTAAAGCCCAGCTTTACCAGCAAGTCAAAATAGGCCAGCTTCTGCTCGATTCCCATGGGAACGGCCAATGCCTGGTTTCCGTCTCGCAAATCCACGGAACACCAAATGGGTGGCTGGGTAATCTCCTTATCTGGCCACTGGCGGTTTACAATTGGAATCTTTCCAAAGGGCTTGTATTTTCCTGCGTTCTTCATTTTTTCCTCCTGATGGTTGAAGACATAAAAAAAAGGCCCGTTGCCTTGTGGCAACGGGCCGGTAATTCATAGGCAATACCTATACAGCACCTTACCTTTAAGGCAAAACAGAGAGAGAATCTGCTAGTAGTAGGCAAAATACTGAATAAGTCATGGGGGAATTATACAAATCACCATGGTCTTTGTCAATGGAAGTGGTGGAGAAAATGAAGTATTGTTAAAAAAAATATACTGAGATTTAATGTATAGTTGTGGTGGAAAACTTAACTTGAAGTTTGAGTCCCACCTGATATTTCTTGAGGATTACATTCTTGAAAAAATGTGTAACTTAGTCTATAAATAGAAAATGGTATCTGAAAAAAAAGCCTTAGTTACAGGCGATGTATACAAGAATTTTGAAGTGTTGGCTGTGGAACCTCTGACAGAGCTTTCTGCACAGGGGATTTGGTTGCGGCATAAAACTTTGGGAATGGAAATCTACCATATCCTGAATCAAGATGAGGAAAACCTTTTTGCCTTTGCCTTTAAGACCCCGCCAAAAGATTCCACCGGTGTTGCCCACATTTTGGAGCATTCCGTTCTCTGCGGTTCCAAAAACTATCCGTTGAAGGATCCCTTCATTCGTTTGGTGAACCAGAGCGTCAAGACCTTCCTCAACGCCATGACCTTTTCCGACAAGACGGTGTATCCAGCCTCATCAATTTCTCGTGCGGATTACTTCAATCTCATGGGTGTGTATGGAGATGCAGTATTTTTCCCTCTGCTGGAAAAGTGGACCTTTGCCCAGGAGGCTCACCGTTTGGAGTTGGATTCTCAGGGAAAGCCCACCATTCAGGGAGTGGTGTACAACGAGATGAAGGGAAACTATTCCAGTTTTGAAAATATTGCTGGAGACTGGGCTGTTCGTAGTGTGTTGCCCAACACCATTTATGATCTGGATTCCGGCGGGGACCCAGTGGAAATTCCCCTGCTGAGCTATCAGGATTTTGTGGCCTTTCACCGAAATCACTATAATCCCGGCAATTGTCGCCTGTTTTTGGCTGGAAACATTCCCACCCAGGATCAGATTGATTTTCTTTGCCAGCGTTTTTTAGATACCTATGAGCAAACCATGGAAAGCCTTGCTGTTCAGCAGACTGAAGGGGAGCATACTTTTGCACAGGCTAGTGCAGGCAGGAAGCTTTTGCCCTTGGACACACCACCTGAAGCCTTTGCAGAGCCAGTGGTGCTGGAAAAGATTGGGCCCACTGCCAACGAGGATGAGGATGGAGAGCACTCTGAGAATACTGGTGCCAATGTGACCCTCACTTGGTTTTTGGGAGATTCATCGGACCCTGTGCGCCACATGGAAAGCATTTTGGTGGCAGAAATCCTTATGGGTCACGACGGCTCTCCCTTATGCCAGGCCTTGCTGGAATCTGGTTTAGGAGAGGATTTGGCTCCCAACAACGGCCTTGACAGCGAAATGCACTGGGTCTTGTTTACTGCAGGCTTACGGGGCTGTAACCGTCAGGATGCCCAGAAGGTGGAGTCTGTAATCCTGTCTGTGTTGGAGCGATTGTGTACCGAAGGCATTCCTCAAGAAGATATTGACGCTGCTGTTTTGGCGGTGGATTTTTCCCAGCGAGAGGTGCGCCGTGTTTACGGTCCTTATTCTCTGGTTTTGATGCGGCGCTGTCTGCGGGGCTGGCTCTATGGTCGCAGTCCCTCGGAAACCCTTTTGACACGAGAGTGTTTTGCAAAAATCAAGGAGCACATTGCCCAAGATCCCCACTATGTACAAAATCTCATTTCTCAGCTGTTGTTGGAGAATAAGCATCGCTCCAGAGTGACGGTGTATCCCCATGCTGATTATAGCCAGCAGCGGAAAGCGGCGGAGGAAGCCCTTGTTGCTCGCCTTATGGAAGGCACTTCTGTGGAAGAAGTGCAGGCAAACCATCAAAAGCTGGTGGAATTCCAGCAAGAAGGAAGCGAAAAGGAGGATGCCTCCATTTTGCCCCATCTTTCTCCCCAGGAGCTGCCTACTGATGTGGATGAAATCACCATCAAGAGGCAAGAGGGGCCAAATCAGGTGCCTGTGTTTGTTAGTCAGGAGGCTACCAACGGTATTGTGTATGCCCAGCTCTGCTTTCCAGTAGATTTGCTAGAGCCAGAGGACTATCTTTTTCTGCCCTTCTTGGCAGGAAGCCTTTCCAGTGTGGGCTTTGGTGACACCAGCTGGGTGGAAGCCTCTCGTCGCAGTGCCTTGGAAACTGGTGGTATGGGAGGAAACCTCTTTACCTCTGCTATGATGAATGGCTTGGATAACCTTATGGCCTGCAATGAGCATGGGGAAGTAGTGCAGGATCCTGTTTTTGGTCGGGATTGGCTTTTCTTTAAGGTGAAAATGCTGACAGAGCAGTCTGAAAAGGCCCTTGCCCTGCTGAAGGAAAATCTCTTGACTGTGGATTTTTCTGATTCCCAGCGTCTTGCCACCTTGCTGAAGGAATTTAGAAACGACTTTGTAGCTTCTCTTGCTCCCAATGGCAACGAATATGCTGCATCTCGCACCAGCTGTACCTTGAGCCGTAACAAGGCCATTGACGAGCTGTGGAACGGCTTGACTCAGCTTGCCAATATCAAGTCCATGATGGACATGGATATCCAGCAGCTGGGACAAAAGCTTTCCGCTCTTTTTACCCGAATCAAGGAGCATGGTGCCATTGCCCAGATTATTGCAGATGAAGAGAGCCTGGAAGTTGCCTTGCCACTTTTGGAAAAGACTATTGCAGACTGTAAGCTTCTTCCTCCAAAGCCACGGGTAGCCGACAATACCCAGCGTTTTTATGAGTTGACCCAGCTTCCCAGCTCTCCTCTGGAGGGAATGGTAGAAGCCTCTGATGGAAAGCAGAAAGATGCCTTGTTGGAGCTGTTACCTAGCAACTTCCAGGTGGGATTTGCCGCTGTAACTTGTGGGGGTAAGGGCTACGATAATCCTGGGTACGTGTATGACGGTCTCCTTGCTCACTGGATAAGCAACACAGCCTTATGGGAGCAAATCAGAACGGTGGGTGGAGCCTATGGTGCCTTTGCCTGGCCTGATACCTCAGAAAGAATCTTTGGCTTTGCCACCTATCGTGATCCCAAGCCCCTTCGTTCATTGCAGGTGTTTCAGCAAGTCATTGCCCAGGCTGCAGAAGCTTGCCTTGACCAAGAGGAGCTGGATGGAGTGATTACGGGATGTTACAGCAAGGAGGTGCAGCCTAAAAGTCCTTCCAGTCGTGGTAGTGTGGGATTCCTTCGGTATTTGTACGGCTACACCCAGGAAGCAAAGAAAAAGAAGCTGGAAATGCTGGTACAGGCAAAGCCTGAGCATATCCGTCAGGCTGCACAAGAGGTTTTGGCTTCCTTGGAGCGTTATCAACGGCAGGCTGCTATTGTTAATGGCAACGAATTGAAGGCTGATGAGCTGAAAGACTGGAAAAATATACAACAACTGAGTATAATTAGTGAAAATATGCGGTAAGGAGTGGCATAGACGATGGATAGCAAGCTAGAGGAATGTATTGGTAAGCTGAGAGCTCTTGTATCAGATGTACAGGGAGCACCCTATCCCAGTGCAATCGAAAATGAATTGTACACAATTTGGTTTGAGCATATTCAGCGTGCAGCCATGGACTGCTTTGTATTTCTGAATGAAAATTTTCCCCAGGAGCCTGACGAAATTTCTCAGTCTCTGGAAGGAATCTTTTAAGCAGAGGACTACGGTCTCTTCATACACGGCGATTGCACCAAAGACATGAGTTATCTGTGAGGGGACTCATGTCATAAGCAGATTCTCTCGGAGAATAGACTCAAACCGTGGGTAGACTCACGGTTTGATTAAACTTGTTGGTGCAATCTACCGATACTCTATTAGAGAAATTATCTCTAGGATTCGATAGGGGATATGGGGAGTATGTCGACCTTGCGTATAAACAATAAGTTAGAATTAAGTCCATTAAGCAATTCATTGAAAAAGACTGGCTTTGCCAGATGGCGCTACCTGTTCAATGCACGGAACAGTTTTAGTGGCGAAAAGGCATCTTTGTTCATTGAGCTATATCTTATTAATCCAAACCTGTCTCCCAATGAGGTCATTTGGTCTGACCCCCATGAAGTTCCCCATTTTAAAGATGAAAGTCAACTTTATATGCCAGAAGAGGCCCTTTCTCCCCATTCCTATGTGGCAATTCGAGTGGGACGGTACGGCCTTGGGGGAGAAGTGGTACAAAGCTTCTTTCCAGCCAGCTCCCTTTGTCTTTCAAAGAGTCTGCTGGATGTGGCTCGTGGTGCCTTCCATCTGGAAAATGAGTTTCTGTCGGGAATGGCGGAGGATGAAGAAAAATACGCCTCCTGGCAGCTAAAGATAGAAAAGCTCTGCCAATTTGCCCCAGGAAAAATGCAAAAGGATATGTACTGGGGAGTGCCTGCTGTTCGTTGCTTTATTTCAGGGGATCTACAGCTTTGTGGTGAAACCTATCTTGTGGAACCAGGAACCTCCTTTGGTTATGTGGATAAATTATGGGGAAAGGATTATCCCTATCCCTTCTTTCATCTTTCCTGTTCCCATATCAGCAGTATCATTACTGGAAAGCCTTTGGTGAATGGAGCTTTTGCAGTGCAGGGTGTATATCGTGATTCCTTTGCTCTCTTTACAGAAATCGATACCATCAAGCTTTGTCGTCCCCGTGTTAAGAACAAGTCCAATTTCGGCTGTGTTGTGATGGATAACAAGGTTCATTGGACTGTCAGTGTTCCTTTCCATCATCACCTTATCGACATTGACATTTTCTGTCCTACGGATGAAATGTCGGTGCGTGCCTACAGCTGTCCTTCCAATCCACGGGAGGAATTGCAGGTGTTAGGTGGTTCTACAGGAACAGGTGAGCTTCGGCTTTACCGAAAAATCAAGAAAAAGCGGCTTGAATTGATTGAGCATGCCATCTTGCAGGATGTCCGCTGTGAGTACGGTGGCCGACATCAGTCTGAAAACCTGTAATTTTCATTTTATTTTTTAATTTTATTAAAATTCTCCTTGTTTTTTTGACGCTTCGTTTTTACTTTTAAAGTATGATGAACTACGATCAATATACCGTAAAGGCACAAAATGCCCTGCAGGATGCAAGTCTTATTGCACAGCAGAACGACCACAGTGAAGTGGGAACAGCGCACCTTTTGTATGCCTTGCTTCAGCAAGACGATGGAATGGTGCCACCCCTTGTTGAGCGGATCGGTGGCTCTGTCCGCCACTTGATTGACGAAACCCAAAAACTTTTGGATGCTTTTCCTCGCATTAGTGGAGCAGCTCAAATTGCCATGTCTGGGGAGGCGGCAAAAATTCTTGCCAAGGCTGCCAAGGTGGCAGACTCCCTGAAAGATCAGTATCTTTCCACAGAGCATATTTTTATTGCCATTGCAGAGTCAGACGGTGGTTGTGGCCGTATGCTGAAGGAAAATGGCATTACAAAAGACAGCATCATGACAGCACTCAAGGCAGTGCGGGGCAACCAGCGGATTACAAACCAAGACCCAGAGGCTACCATGCAATCCTTGGAAAAATATTGCCGTGATTTAACTGCCCTGGCTCGTCAGGAAAAGATTGATCCTGTGATTGGTCGTGATGAGGAAATTCGCCGAGTAATGCAGGTGCTTTCCCGCCGCACAAAGAATAATCCCGTACTCATTGGTGAGCCTGGTGTTGGTAAAACCGCCATTGTAGAAGGCCTTGCTCGCCGCATCGTGTCTGGTGACGTGCCAGAAAGTCTTGCTCACAAGCGGCTTTTGTCTTTGGACTTAGGAGCCTTGGTGGCTGGTGCAAAATTCCGTGGTGAATTTGAAGAGCGGCTGAAGGCTGTTATCAACGAGGTGCAAAAATCAGAAGGTCGCATTATCCTGTTTATTGATGAGCTTCATACCTTGGTGGGAGCTGGTGCTTCGGAAGGCTCCATGGATGCCTCAAATCTCTTGAAGCCCGCCTTGGCTCGAGGGGAGCTGCGGTCTATTGGTGCCACCACCTTGGACGAATACCGTAAGTATATCGAAAAGGATGCAGCTCTGGAGCGGCGCTTCCAACAGGTTTATTGTGCCGAGCCCACCGTGGAGGACTCCATCGCCATTCTCCGTGGCCTTCAAGAAAAGTACGAGGTACATCACGGAGTGCGTATTCGTGATGATGCCTTGGTGGCAGCTGCGGTGCTTTCCAATCGCTACATTACCAATCGCTTTTTGCCAGACAAGGCCATTGACTTGGTGGATGAGGCTGCCAGTCGCCTAAAAATGGAAATTGAAAGTCAGCCTACGGAGCTTGATCAGGTGGAGCGAAAGGTGTTGCAGCTTTCCATCGAAAAACAGGCTCTATCCAAGGAAAGTGACACAGCCTCCAAGGAACGTTTGGCCAAGCTGGAAAAGGATTTGGCTGAGCTTTCTTCCAAGCGGGATGCCATGAAGCTGCAGTGGGAAAACGAGAAAAAAGAAATTGACGAAACCCGCCGCTTAAAAGAAGAGCTGGAGCAACTTCGGATTGAAGAGACTCGTTATACTCGTGAAGGAAATTACGATAAGGCTGCGGAAATCAAATATGGACGTATTCCCCAGATTGAAAAGGAGCTGGAAGCTGCAGTGTCTCGGCGGGAGGAATCCCAGAAGGCTGGAGTTAGTGGCACTAGCCTTTTGCGTCAGGAGGTTTCTGAGGAAGATATTGCTCGGGTAGTTTCCACCTGGACTGGCATTCCTGTCAGCAAGATGATGGCAGGGGAGCGGCAAAAATATCTTGAGCTAGAGGATGTGCTGCACCAGCGAGTGGTTGGACAGAATGAGGCAGTGTCGGTAGTGGCAGATGCAATTCGCCGCAATCGGGCTGGACTTTCCGACGAAAATCGCCCCTTAGGAAGCTTCCTTTTTATCGGGCCTACTGGTGTGGGAAAGACTGAGCTGGCTAAAACCTTGGCTGACTTCTTGTTCAACGACGAGCGTTCTTTGACCCGCATTGACATGAGCGAATACATGGAAAAATTCAGCGTAACTCGCCTTATCGGTGCTCCTCCTGGCTACGTGGGCTATGACGAGGGAGGCCAGCTGACAGAAGCAGTGCGACGGCGGCCCTACAGCGTGGTGCTCTTTGACGAGGTGGAAAAGGCTCATCCTGATGTATTCAATGTGCTGTTGCAGGTGCTGGACGACGGCCGCCTTACTGACGGGCAGGGCAGAATTGTGGACTTTAAGAACACCATCATCATCATGACCAGTAATTTAGGTTCAGACTTGATTCTTGAGGCTGATACAGAGGAAAAACTGGATGGAATCCGTGGCCGAATTGATGTGCTTCTAAAATCCACCTTCCGTCCGGAGTTTTTGAATCGCATCGACGAGATGGTTATGTTCCGTCGCCTAGACAAGGACTGCATCCAGGGCATTGTTCGTGGACAGCTGAAGCGTGTGGCTCACCGTCTAGAAGATCGTCGCCTCCATCTTGAGGTATCTGACGAAGCCATTAGCTTCTTGTCAGAAGTGGGCTATGATCCACTTTTTGGTGCTCGCCCAGTAAAGCGTGCCATTCAGACCTATCTGGAAAATCCCTTGGCAAAGGAGCTTTTAGCAGGTAAGTTCCCAGAAGGCAGCTGTATTCACGTTTCTGCGGTGGATAATGAACAGGGAGGTTTGCAATTTTCATAGTAGACAAAAACCCCGTAAACATCTATTATAACCGAATATAGGAATTGATTCGTTTTGATTTTGTTTAAAAATTTGGGGTGAATATGCCAACGTATGAGTATGAATGTGATGCTTGCAGCCATCGTTTTGAAGCAGTGCAAAAAATGATGGATGAGCCATTGAAAATCTGTCCTGAATGTGGTCAATCAATCCATCGTGTATTAAGCGGTGGAATTGGAATCTCTTTTCAAGGGTCTGGATTCTACGTAAATGACGCTTCCTCATCTTCCCATAAATGTGGAGGTTCTTGTTCCTCCTGCAAGGGATAGGGAGTTGTTATGAAAAAGCAAACAGCACGTTTCTTTTGCGAGAACTGTAATTCAGAGGTGGGGCGGGACGACAAGGTTTGTTCCCGCTGTGGCCATTTCTTTGCTTCTGTTCGTTGTCCCCATTGCGGTATGCTGGGGGATCCTTCCCAGTTTAGGTCAGGATGTCCCCAGTGCGGGTATGCCATGGACTTGTCTGGTTTTGGTATTACTGGGGGCGGACACAAGAAGCATAAGCAGAAAAACAAAGCAAAGGCTGGAGGGCAGCGAGAGGAACCATTACCTATTTGGCTCTATGCTCTTACCTTTGTGGTATTGGTGGTTGCTGTGGTGGGAGTTTTCTTTTACATTGGTAAACAATAAGTGGTAACCACGATGCAAAAAATAAGGCTATCAACTGGAAAGGTGTGAAGTACACTGCAATCCGTTGATAGCCTTTTTATTTGTACAAGCTGAAAAGCTTAAGTCAGGCTCAGAAGGAGCTTTGGTTCAGTTTCCAGAACCTTGGCATGGATATTTCTGATGCCCTGTTCTGACTTAATGGAACCATCGTTGATGATGTCTCCAGCCTTAAGGTCTACAGGTCTGTCGGGAATCATGCTGTACTGATCATGGTGCTGCTGAATGAGATGACCGCTGTACAAGGTTCCGTCTTCAGGATGGATAAAAAGAATTTTTGCCTCGTTGGTGGAGGTGGTAGGCTGGCAGTCCTTTCTTTCCTCTAACAGCTGCTGCAATTTATCCATGTGTTTTTGTCCGATTCCTGTGATGCATCCGCACACACCCAGAAGGTCAGCCTTTTCAGCTTCCTCATCTTCAAAGTCGGGAGAGGTAAGAAGAACCACCTTGGGCTGGTTTTTCAAGCTGCATTTACTGTGCTGAACCAGTACCTTCCAGTGGCGGGGATAGTCAACTGCATTGATAATAATAACATGGGGCTGAATTTCCTCCACATTATCCAGTGCCTTCAGCAGCCAGCGGTAGCAGATGGTGTCATAGCCCATCTGTTCCAAAGCTGTCTGGATGTTCAGGCTTTCTTGCTGTGCGTCAGATACGATAAGAGCTTTCATTCTGTCCCCAAGTTTTCTACAGTATAGTCAAAGATTTTCCAAACACCATCCCGCTGGCGAACGTGATAGGTATATCGCTTCTTTTCATAGAAGTTGTCGTACTTGAACCACTGGGTGGAGGTTACTGTTCCTTCAGTTTGGGTGTACACGGTCTTGTCGATGGTAAAGCGCTCTGGAATTGCTACAATATCTCCATCAATTCGAGACTGCTGTAAGTCAGCCTTGTAGTTGTCTCTCATTTTATCTCGTTCAATAGCACTGGCACTGCGGTACTTTCTGTTGCGTACAGGATCACGCATAAGCATTTCTTCCAAATCCATGTACAGGAAGTACTGATCCCACAGGCTTCTCTGGCGGGCGATAATGGTTTGCTCAACTACCTTGTCTGGTGAAATTGCTTCTGGCTGGAGTATTTCTGTGAAAATTGGTGCTACTGGAATAATTGAGGAGGCAGCAGCATTTGGTGAGGGGCGTACTTCCAGAGTCATTCTGTTGGAGGTGATGGCATTAGAAAGACGTGATTTATACAGCTCTGGATAGAAGGTAACTTCCATATAGTATACGGCTGGATCGTCAATCTGTACAAAGTCCTTCAGGTTTTCGGTAAAGGAATATTCTTCTCCAGTTTCCAGGGAGATTTCTCTAAAATAGATTGTCTGCTGCATGGTGCGCTTGCGGATAAGCTTGTCGGTGGCAGGCAACTCCTTGTTTTTGACGGTGAGAACCTTAAAGTCCATGCTGAACATTCTATCGTCGGCTAGCTTGAACCGAAGGGTTTCAGGGCCTTTGTTGGCTACGGTTACGTGAACGTAAACAGGGTTATCCTCAGCAGAACCAGGATAATACATTGTTTTGTTGTAAAATTGGGCGGTTACTTCGATGTCCTGTGCGTAGGACTGTGCAAAAAGGGCGAAACCCGCTATAATGACTGCCAGTATGCGTTTCAATTCAGTACTCCAGAATCAGAATTGGTTCCGGGAAAACAAGCCTTGCAAGCCAGTTCTCTCGGCGTAGGTTACTATAGTATCGGATAAAAGACATGAATACCTTATACACAAATTCATCTTCTAAAGATTTACTGGGATTTACTGCAAATCCCATACATAAATTATTTCCTTTGTGGACTCAGTTTCAGGGAACACTTGAGAAATTGCATCAAAGTGAAGCGTTCCAACCAATCCAATTGGAAGGAGTGCAGGGAAGTATGACCGCCTTTTTGTTGGCTGAATATTTAGCCAGCAAAAAGGCCCGCCCTTGTGTGGTGGTGGTAAGTGGTGAACGAGAGGCTCAGGATTTTGCCCTAGACTTAAAGGCTGCTAATGAGCTCATTGAGGTGTGGTCCCTGCCTTGGTGGGGAACAGTGCCCTACCGAACGGTGCCCTTGGCAGCTCCTGTTTTTGGGCAGCGGGCTTCTGCCTTGGCAGCCTTGGCAACTATAGGTCAGTGGCAATCGACTGGAAGTGGTTTGCCTCCAGTGTTTGTGGTGACCCAGCGAGCCCTGCAAACTCCCGTTCCTCCACCAGAGTATATTCGTTCCCTGCTGTTTTCCTTAAAGGTGAAGGATAGCTTTGATCCAACGGCCTTGGCTGCCCGATTGGTGGAGCAAGGTTATTTGCGGGTACCACGAGTAACGGTGCGAGGTGAGTTTACCCTGCGGGGAGAGGTGCTGGACATCTTCTTGCCGGGAGACGAGGTGGCTCACCGAATTGTCTTTGACTTTGACCAAATCGAACATATCAAGACCTTTGATCCAGAAAGTCAGAATTCTTTGGAGGAAGTGGAATCCTTGGTGGTCTATCCCATGAAGGAGGTTATTTGGACAGAGGAATTGATTCATCAGCTGGAAGCTCGGCTGGAAGAAGCAGATTTTCAGCTTCCCAAGGGGGCTGCTTCCAATGCCTTGTCCAATGACACGGGAGATTTTGGTATTTCTTCTCAGGAGGAATTCCAGCGGGGAAAAGATAAGCTTTTAGATGAGCTGAGAAATCAGAAGGAAAGTGAGGGAGAGGAGCTTTTTTATCAGGAGGTTTTTGACCGCCCTTATTCTGTAATGGATTATCTTGATGCTTCTACCCCCTTGTTCTATCTTGACCATGACCGTTTAACCAATGCTCAAGAAAGCTTTGATCGTGAATATATGGGGATGTATCGTAAGGTACGTTCTCTTCAACCAGTTCCACCTCCAGATCATATTCTTTTTACCTTTCATCGCTTGGTGGAGCTACATCCACGGAGAGTCTTGTTTAGAACCCTCCACACCCAGCTTTCTAGTGAGGCTGCTGATATTATTTCTATAAAACTAGAAATGGATCCTCCACGGAGCTTTTTTGGGAACATTCAGTATCTGAAGGAAAGTTTTACTAGTCTAATAGAAGATAACTGGCAGATTTTTATTTACGGAGATAGTGAAAATCAAGCACAGCGTATTAGTGAGCTTTTGAAGGATTTGAATCAAGAGAAGCTCCATGTTTTGTCCCAGTCAATTTCCGCTGGCTTTGGTATTCCCCAGCTGAAGGTACTGGTGGTGCAGGAAAACGAGATTTTTGGTCGGCGTAAGCGGGTGCCTAAGTCGGTAAAGCAGGTAAAAAGTGCTGTAATCGATACCTTTGTGGAGCTGAATCCAGGAGACTTCGTTGTTCACGTGAACTATGGTATTGGCTTGTTCAAAGGAATTGAGCGAGTAAAGGCCATGGGAAATGAGCGTGACTACATCAAGCTAGAATATGCGGAAGAAGAAACACTGTTTATTCCCATTGAACAGGTGAATCTGGTGCAGCGATATATCGGAAACGAAGGAGTTGCTCCACGACTTGATAGAATCGGTTCAAAAAGCTGGGAAAATCGTAAAAACAAGGCAAAGAAGGCAGCAGAGGATATTGCACAAAAGCTCATTGACTTGTATTCCCGCAGAAAGGCTTCTCGTGGCTTTCCCTTTCCCAAGGATGCAGAGTGGCAAACTGCCTTTGAAGCAGCCTTTCCCTACACGGAAACTGAGGACCAGCTGACGGTAACGGCGGAGATTAAGGCTGACATGGAAAAGCCTGAACCCATGGATCGCTTGGTTTGTGGTGATGTAGGTTATGGAAAAACAGAAATTGCCATGAGAGCGGCCTTTAAGGCAGTAATGGGTGGAAAGCAGGTAGCCTTTCTTGCTCCCACCACTATTCTTGCAGAGCAGCACTACGAAAATTGTGTGGAACGTTTTGAAGGCTTTCCCGTTCGTATTGCTCACATGTCTCGTTTTGTCAGCAGACAGGAGCAAAAAAAGATTTTGGAGGGCTTGTCCACAGGAGCCGTTGATATTTTGGTGGGAACTCATCGCATTATTCAAAAGGATGTGATATTTAAAGATTTGGGTCTCATGATTATTGATGAGGAACAGCGGTTTGGCGTAAAAGACAAGGAGCGTCTCAAGGTGATGAAAAACAATATCGATAGCCTTGCCATGAGTGCCACCCCTATTCCCCGAACCCTCCACATGAGCCTGCTGAAAATCCGTGACATGAGTTTGTTAACAACTCCTCCTCATAATCGTCAACCTATAGAAACGGTGATTGATGCCTACAATGACGACCGTGTTGCCATGGCTATTCGTCGGGAGGCGGAGCGTGGGGGACAGGTGTTCTATCTTCATAATCGGGTGGAAAGCTTGGAAGAGGTGCGGTTCCGCCTCCAAAACCTAGTGCCAGAAATGATGGTGGAAACTGCCCACGGTCAAATGACTGCTACAGAGCTGGACGATATTTTCCGTCGCTTTAAGCTGGGAGGCTTTCAGATTTTGGTGTCCACCACCATCATTGAAAACGGTATCGATATTCCCAACGTAAATACTATTATTATTGACCGAGCCGACATGTACGGTGTGTCCCAGCTATACCAGCTACGGGGACGGGTAGGGCGTAGTGATCGCAAGGCCTATGCTTATTTACTGTATCCTGAAAATAAGGTGTTGTCAGAAGTGGCCATGAAGCGATTGCAGGTTATTAGTGATTTTACGGAGCTGGGCTCTGGCTTTAAAATCGCCATGAAGGACATGGAAATTCGTGGAGCAGGAAATCTTTTAGGTAAAGACCAATCAGGAGAGATTTTTGCAGTAGGATTTGACCTGTACTTGAAGCTTTTGGAAGAGGCGGTGCAGCGACTTACCGACGAGAATTTTCAGGCTCAAAACGAGGTATTGTTGGAACTGGAATACAGTGGCTTTATCCCAGAAAGCTACATCACCAATCCCCAAACCAAGATGGAGGTGTACAAAAAAATTGCTTCTATCTCGGAGAAGGAAACCTTGGAGCGAATGTACGGGGAGCTAGAAGATCGCTTTGGCCCCATTCCCGAGGAGGTGTACAGTCTCTTGTCCTTGGCAGAAATCAGGATTATTTGCCGACGTCTCAGCATTGCTACCTTACGGGAGCGAGGGGGCATGGTGACGGTGGAATTTGCTCGTGTTTCTGATGTTTCTGTGGACAAGGTGCTACGCCTTATGAAAGAAGGCGGTGGCCGAGTAAAGCTGGATGCAAAGCGACCAAACGTGCTGCTTTTGGAAACAGGAAAAATCGGCTTAAAGGAAAAAAGCGAGTTCATTCGGGAAAAACTTGAAATGCTGGTAAGTTAAAGGAGACGATATGATTAAGGCTGTTATTTTTGACTATGGAAATGTGATTTCCCAAACTCAAACTGGGGATTGTGCTGAGCAAATGCAATCTATGACTGGGGTTCCTGCTGAAATTTTTCGGAGTGTCTATGATCGCTTCCGATTCGAATTTGACCGTGGTACGATTACTGGGGCTCAAATGTATAGTCAGCTTTTGGAAGCAGAAGGCTATCATGAGCTTTCTGCCAACAAGGAGTTAATGGAAAAAATCGCTCGCCTTGACATGGAAAGCTGGCGTCCTGTAAGGGAGGATGTAACAGCCTGGGGACTTGCCTTAAAGGAGCAGGGATTTAAACTGGGAATCCTTTCTAACATGCCCACAGAATTTTTGCAGTATTATGAAGATGAAATTGAACTTTTTACGGCGGCCCACTATGCTTGCTTTTCCTGTAGAGTTAAGTTGATTAAGCCTGAAAAAGATATTTATCTTGATGTATTACAAGGACTTGGAGTAAAACCTGAAGAAGCGGTATTCTTTGACGATATGGCGGTAAATATTGAAGCTGCTTGCAAGCTGGGCATCAATGGCTTTGTGTGGACTGGCTTGGAGCAAGGGAAAAAGGACTGGCAACAGGCCCTGGAACAGCATGGATTCTAGTCTTTCTGTAGATTTTCCCCCTTTAGTTTCTGCCTACATGAAAAAGGTGCTGGCTCGCCTTGAAGCAGCTGAAGGGAAGCAGGCTCAAGAGTGGCATAGGGCCTTGGCTCGGCAGCTTTTGCCTAGTCAGGAAGAAGAGCTGATTTTGCCTTGTGAGCTTGCGGACCCCTTAGGGGCGGGCCATCATCAGGCTACGGAGCGAATGGTGCATCAGTACAAAAATCGTGTGTTGGTGCTGACTACTAGCCGTTGCTTTGCTCATTGTCGCTACTGCTTTAGAAAGAATTTAATTGCTCAGTCGTATGCTGACAAAAAGCATTGTCTTGAACCAGCTTCCTGTGGTGGGCTTTACGGTTGGCCTAATTCCCAGGAGCTGGAAAAAATGTGCCAGTACTTGGCAGCTCACCCAGAAGTACAAGAAATCTTGCTTTCTGGTGGAGACCCCATGACTGCCCCCTTGGAGCGGCTGGAGGAAATGATACAGGCCTTTCGTAAAGCTCGGCCAGGGGTGCTGATTCGGCTTTGTACCCGTTCAACGGTATTTCATCCCAAGCTCTTTACCCCCCAGCTGGTGGAAGGACTTCGTGCTTTGCGTCCCCTGTGGATCATTCCCCACATTAATCATCCGGTAGAAATTAGTGAAAACTATGCCCCTGAATCACGGCAGGCACTCTGTCGTCTAGTGGATGCAGGGATTCCTGTGCAAAGTCAGACGGTGCTGCTGCGAGGGGTAAACGACACTGTGGCTACCTTGAGCCAGCTTTTTCATCAGCTGACAGTTCTGGGCGTAAAGCCTGGCTATCTGTTTCAGTGTGACATGGTGGCAGGAACTTCCCACCTGCGCTTACCAGTGGAAGAGGGAATAAGGCTGTATCATCAGCTGCGACAAGAGCTTTCTGGCCTTTCTTGCCCTGTCTATGGAGTGGATTTACCGGGAGGTGGTGGTAAGTTCAATTTGCTAGAGCTAGATTCCACCTTGAATCCCACCCAGGTGGAGCGGTTGGAAGAATGCTATCAGTTTACCAAGGCAGACGGCTCGGTATGGGAGTATCCTCGGTAGATAGGGAGCGACGGCTTTAGCCGGAAAATCGCGATATATTGAGCGATTTTAGCGAGTCT
>JAEDCN010000024.1 GCA_016294105.1 Treponema sp. | reverse complement strand
CGGTAATCCTCCCGTCAGACCGTTACCCTGTGTAGTCCCTTGTAAACTGTACTTTTTTTCATAAAAAATAAAAAAACTCTTGACACCCCCCCCCATAAAAAAATGGGGGGGGGGGTATAATAGAAAATAATTTTCATTTATATGATGGAGGAAAGAGAATGAAAAGAAATGCAGGATTTTTGGCAGGATTGGTTGCCGTGGTGATGGTATTGGTGGGATGTGCTACTACACGAGAAGATTTAGGACGATTTACTATCATTTCTTCTAAAAACATTGATTTATCTCGTCTGAGTGAAATGCGAAAGGCAACCCACAACCCATTATTGGGAGATACACGAGAAAGAATCTCACAGACAAGTAACAAGCAGTTGAATGCAAAATTCATGTTCTGAAATTACAGAAAAGTATCAGAAAATTACCAGTTGGAAAATGCCTTGGATAATGTCATCAACGGAATTCCAGGAGGCGTTGCTCTCGTTGATGCAAAACTTGCTCACATTACAAAAAAGCGTTTTACAAACAGATATTGGGGATACATCTTTGAAGGAACAGTTCTTGTTGACCCACAGATTACTGGAGAAGATCAGGCAAAACTAGAAGAACTTGCTCCCGACGGAAATCTGTATGGAATTAACAATGGTGAAAACGGAGAAATCACCTTTGTTGATGAAGCAACATTCAACAAACTAGTTGCTTCTGTAAAATAATCATTATTACAACACACAAAAAGACTGTCAGCCTTCACTGACAGTCTTTTTTTTACTCCTCCATCAGACGGCCAAACACACCTGACACTGCCATCTTCATTTCTTCCGCATCTTGATCCAGGCCATGATTACTGTAATGGTTCAGCATAGCAGTAGACGTGTGGCCAGTAAGCCGCTGAATCAGGTGGGGAGGAAGCTGTCCAGAGGCTCTTAAATGGGTTGTGTAATAATGACGCCAGCTGTGGAACCGAAGTGCTTGTACCAAAGTCGGATCAAAGCCCAAAAGCATCAGCTCCCGCCGCAGCTCCCGTAGCCAGCATTTTGCATCCATAGGCTGGTTTCTATTCCGCTGGCTAAAAACAAAGCCATCATCACTGCTGGCAAGGCTCTTCAGCTCCGCCAAAAAACTAGGAAAGGGAAGATATACCCGCCGTTGACAGCCGTTCTTGGGCACCTTCAAGCCGTCCATGGAATTCCAGCCATGGTTCACTTGAATAAAATCCTCGCCAATATCCCAGCGACGAAGGGCTTGAATCTCCCCCGCCCGCATTCCAGTGAGCATGGCTAGCTTGTTTGCTAGCATTGCCTTGGGATGCTGCCAGGGACGAGAAAACAACAGTTCTGCCATCTGGCTGGTGAGAATCAGGATTTCAGAAGGAGTGCCACGGTACAGTCGCAACCCACGAGTAATGTCTTCTGGAATGAGCCCATGGGAAAAGGCCCACCGCAGGGCTATGGTACCAGCCTTTATCACATCGTTACGACCACAGGCTGACTTCAAACTGTCATTGTTCATAAACGATAGGATAAAATCCTGTAGGCTCTGGCGACTGATCTCCTGTAGCAGTACCCTAGAGCCAAACCAGGGAAGCCAGTAACGGCGCACCGCACCAGCACAGCGATACACATACCGACGGTGAATTCTGTGGGACTGGAGTAATCGCTCCCGAATGTAGGCAGACCGCTCCCAATCCCAGAATTCTTCTAGAAAATCCACCAGTGTCACCGCCTTACCCACCTCTTTTTGAGGCAGCACACCCTTAAACTGCAATATCTCCAGGATTCTTTTACCATCCTCCGCATCCAACTCCGAGGAGAACAATTGGAACAAAAGCTCTTCCTTACTTTGACATCTCATCATGACAATTTTTATAATCGAAAATCTTTTTTTTACACAGAAAAATCATGGCAATATAATAGTAAAATACAACAAAATAGCTATAAAAATCACCAGATACCCTTCCCAATTCCGCAAAATGGTTCTATAATGAAATATAAAACTATTATTTTTTTTCGAGGATTGAAATGATTATTTTAACATTGAACTGTGGTAGCTCCTCTGCCAAATATCAGGTATATGATTGGAGCGAAAAGGACGTTTTGGCTTCTGGTGTTGTTGAGCGAGTAACTCAGGATGGTTCTGTAATTTCCCATAAGGCAAAGGGAAAGGATGAATTTGTAAAGGAACAGCCCTGTCCTACCCACAAGGAAGCCATTGAACTGATTATCGACACCATTACCGATGCCACCACTGGTGTTATCTCCGACATGTCTGTTATCAAGGCCGTAGGACATCGTGTGGTTCACGGTGGAGACAAATTCACCAAGTCTGTAATCGTAACTCCAGAGGTTATCGAGCAGTTCCGTGAGATTCAGGATTTGGCTCCTCTCCACAATCCTGCCAACATCATGGGTATCGAGGCTGCCCAGAAGGTGCTTCCCGACGTTCCTCACTGTGCCATCATGGACACCGCCTGGCACCAGACCATGCCCGACACCTCCTTCATGTATGCCGTTCCCCACGAGTGGTACGAAAAGTATTCTGCCCGCCGCTACGGTTTCCACGGAACCTCCTTCCTGTACACTGCAAAGCGTGCCAGTGTACTTTTGGGAAAGAAGCCCGAAGACACCAACATCATCATTGCCCACGTTGGTAACGGTGCCTCTATGTGTGCCGTAAAGAACGGAAAGGGATTTGATACTTCCATGGGTCTTTCTCCTCTGGAAGGCTTGGTAATGGGAACACGTGCTGGTGACTGTGATCCTGCACTGCCCTTCTACGTGATGAAGAAGACAGGCATGTCTGCTGCTGAAATGGATGCTGCATTGAACAAGAAGTCTGGTTTGCTGGGTATTACTGGTAGCTTGATTGACCGCCGTGACGTTCAGGCCGCTGCAGACAAGGGTGATGCAAAGGCAAAGCTGGCCCAGGACATGGAATGCTACCGCATGGCCAAGTACTTTGGTGCCTATATGGCAGCTGTTGGCCCCATTGATGCCATCGTATTTACTGCTGGTGTTGGTGAGTTCTCTGATGTAATCCGTGGACAAGTTTGTGCTCAGCTGGAGCACCTGGGAATCAAGATTGACCCCGCCAAGAACAAGATGGCTCGCACTCGCAACACTGAACTGTGCATCAGTGCCGATGACTCCAAGATTAAGATTTTCGTAATCCCCACCGACGAGGAATTGGTAATGACCGAGGATGCCTATGCATTGATGGCTGGAACCTACGATGTTCACACCAACTTCACCTACTCCTTCCAGAGCCCCGACTACGTAAACAAGGCTCGTGAGGCTGGATTGCAGAAGGACTTGGCAAAGAATCCTGACTTGGCAAAGATTATCGCTAAACCTGTGGTTCGCTAATCTTTGGGTAAAATTTTTGCCCATGACAATCTACGGCATTGGTAGAGCCATCGTAGATTACTTTGTGGAAGGAAGGATCGATAAACGTTTTATGGAGCGGGCCTTTGGTCAGCTTTCAAAAGACAGCCTTCCTTCCCCTACAGGCCGTCCCATTCATGTTGAGGGGGCGGTCTTCTCTTTTGTACTGAGTCAAATCAGTACCCTTGATGGCTACAATCTTATAAAAGAAACTGGTGGCACCTGCGTCAACATCCTTAAAACTATAGCCACCATACATCCTCAGTTTAGACTCCATTTTTCTGGCACGGTAGGTAACATTCCACACAGTCTCCCACCACAAGCAGATGAAGATGGCACCTTTTTTTGCCACCAAATGGAAAGCCTTGGTATCCACCACCAGCTCCGTGTTGTACCAGGAAATACCGGTCACTGCCTTGTTTTGGCAGGAGAGAAACAAGGTTGGCTAGCATTGGCAAGCCCCTCGGTGGCACCAGATTTTACCCCAGACCAAGTACAAGCTTTTCTTCAGACAGTAGCCGTAGCCCATAGCCAAAGTTCTCCAGATGCCTTGGTTTTGGTAGAAGGCATGGAGCTCGAAAAGCAGTGGTTCTGCCACCAGCTTTGTTCTGCCCAGCTTCCTTTGGTGCTGGCCTGTGGCACTCCCTTTGGAGCAAAGATGACGGCCCGCTTCCTGCAGGATGAGCTCCTGCAGGAGCACGCCATGCAGAAAAAACCCTGCCCGGTAAAACTGGTTCTGGCAAATGATCTTGAAGCACGGATTTTGGAGGCTACCACCATTGATTTTGCAGAATGGAGCAGCAAATACCATATCCTCTTTGTGATTACCCACGGATGTGGTGGTAGCAGCTGCTATTTCCACGGAGAGCGGATTTTTGTTCCAGCCATAGAAGTAGCACCAGAACAAATTGTAGACGCCACTGGAGCAGGCGATGTGTTTGCAGGGGCCTTTTTAAGCCAGCTGGCAGAACAGCTTATATCAGACCAGTTGACCACAGAAAAAATTATGGCTGCCATGGAATCTGCTTCCAAGACAGCCAGTAAAATCATACAAGTACCCCTGTGCCAGCTGGCACAGCTACACCAGACAGGGGCTTTGGTAAAAGATTAAAATTCAACAGTTAGCGGAACAAGGCACTGGAAGCAAGCTTGGCAGCAGCCTCCTGATCTGCAAACTCATGGGCCAAAATCAAGGCGAATTCCTCTGCGGTGCCAGGGCCTGCTGCGGTAAAGAGATTACCGTCCACCTCCACACGGCTTCCCGTATAATGGCATCCTTCTGTAAGCTTTTGCCACTGGGGGCCACCCCATTTTTCCAGCTGACTTTCCATAGAAGGATAACAGGTGAATCTTTTTGCCTTCAGTACTCCAAGTCCTGCAAGGGCCACCACGGGAGCGGCACAAAGGGCTGCCACCACCTTACCAGAATCCATCATTTTAGAAATCAATTTTCCCGCCTCTGGACATTGAGCCACATTGGCAGCCCCAGGCATTCCTCCCGGCACCACAATACCATCCCCTACAGTCTCCTCGGCTAAAGCTTCGGCCACCATCATATCTGCCACCACGGGTATGTTGTGGGAGCCTCGCACTGTCAAGGAATCACCACAAGAAAGGGTATACACCTCAACCCCAACACGACGCAAATAATCAACGGGAGTCAGTGCTTCAATCTCCTCAAATCCTTCTGCCAGCAAAACATAGATAATCATATTATCCCCCATTAAGCCTTGTTAAAATCGTTTGTTCTTCCCCATAGCATATCCCTTTATTTTAGAAAAAAGCAAGTCCGTATCTTGTCAAATTTCAATTTTACTTGTATCATAAATGGATATGAAGCAGGTATTATTGTTGGATCCCTCGCCGATTTTTAGAGATTTTGTTAAAGAAAAGTTGGCCTCAGTAAAAGTATCCGTAGATTTTGTTCAAGGACGGCGCGACGCGTTTACTAGGCTGCTGTCGATTATACCTGACGTGGTTATAATCGATGTTGAACAAGATTTCTCCAGCACCATTGAATTCTTAGAGAAAAAGCGACAAAATCCCAATACCGCCTCCTTGCCTGTAATTATTGTTGGGCCAGCCATTGGCTCAGAAGAAATTATTGGTCTCATTCGATTAGGTGTTATAAAATATTTTGCCCGACCCTTTATGATGGATGTCCTCATCAAAACCCTGGGAGTTTTTCTTACCACCCCCATGACCATGGACACCACTCCCTGCATCATTGAAGCCCACAAAAACAAGAATATTATTGTGGTGGAAGTAGCAGTAGGCTTGAATCTTGACAAGATTACCATGCTGAAATTCCATCTTGCTGACTTAATTGCAAACCATGGAATTTCCACACCAAAGATTCTGCTGATTATGTCTAATTTAAACTTGGGCTTTGTAGATGGACTTAATCTAGAAAAATTCTTCGATAGCATTGTCTACGCACCACGAGTGATAAAAAAAGAAGTGAAGGTGCTGACAGCAGATCCCTTTGTAAAGCAATTTATCGAGGGACACTCTGAATATACCGGCATACAGGTGGAAGACAACCTTATCACCATGTTGAATTCCTTTGTGGAAAGTACCGTTTCTTGCTCTTTGAGTGAATTGGTGGAAAACAAACTGCTGAGCATAGACAAGAACACCATTCCCTGCTGCACCGACATGATCTTCAATTTCGACGTGGAAGCTCGAAAGCAAGAAATCAGCGAAGCATAAGGCTATGACACCTCCCAATATCGCCGCACTGGCTTCTACCCTCCATGAAATTAGAACTCCCATCCAGACCATTCTTGGGACGGCGGAGTTGTTAAAGTCCACCAACCTAGACCCGGAGCAGCAGGAATACGTGCGGCAGATTGCCTTCAGTGCAGATGTTATCCACACCCTAGCCAACGACATCCTTGATTTTGAAAAGCTACGAACGGGAAACCTGACCTTGGAGCATATTGCATTTAATCCCTCCGACATCATCGAGCAGGTGTTGAATCTTGTGAGCATAGAAGCCTACAACAAGGGAATTGAGCTTTTGTCCTACGTTCACCAGCAGGTTCCCCAGAAACTCATAGGCGACCCTCTGAGAATCCAGCAAATCCTTTTGAACATGGTAAAGAACGCGGTGAAATTCACACCCAATGGCTATGTGCGGGTGGAGGCACAGCGGGATGGGGAGCATACCTTTTTATTCAAGATAATCGACTCTGGAGTTGGCGTGCCGGAAGACAAGAAGGCCACCATTTTCCAACCCTTCATTCAGGCTTCCACCAGTACCACCCGCCAATACGGTGGATCTGGATTGGGACTGAATATTTGCTCCCAGCTAGTTTCCCTGATGAAGGGAAATTCTGGGGTAGAGGATAATCCTGAAGGCGGCTCCATCTTTTATTTTTCCATTCCCCTGGAAGAAAGCGCTACGGAGACTGATAAAGAACAGAAGATAGCTATTGCAGCTGGTGCCAAGGTTTTGGTGGTGGATGACAGTCCCCTGTATCTGGAAAATATTTCTCGTACTATTTCCACCATGACCAATCTGACGGTAGCCACAGCCTCCTCTGGTACCATGGCCCTTCAAATGATTCGAGAAGCGGCAAAACAGCACCAGGAATTCTCCCTTGTGCTTATGGATATGGGAATGCCCTCCATGGACGGTTGGCGTCTGGCAGCAGAAATCAACAAGGATCCAGCCATAAACGGAGCAAAGCTCTATTTGATGATTCCAGAGGGGCAGCTGGGAGGAGAAGCCAAGATGAAGCTTTTGTCTTGGTTCAATGGTTATTTATACAAGCCAGTGCAGCGAAAGAAATTACTAGACTTGCTGGTACACGCCTTTACCCAGCCCTTGGAGCTGCCTACGGTAGAACAGGCCGAGGCTGAAGAGCTGGCACAAATAACTGCACGGTCTAAAACCCCCTCCTTCCAAAAGCTGGTACGGGAAAAAATCGCACCTACAGCCCAGGAACCTGCACAGGGCTCCCAGGCACAGGTAGCTTCGGCAGCAATCCTGCCAGAACAAGACTTCCCCAGCCCCATTATTGCAGTGGACGACCATCCGGTAAACCTCAAGATTTTGACCACCTTCCTGTCATCCTTTGGAGTGGAGGCCCACGGAGCCACCAGCGGAGAAAAAGCCATTGCTCTAGCCCAGCAGTATCCAGACACAAAAATCATCTTTATGGATATTGAAATGCCCTTTATGAATGGATTTGAAACAAGTGCCAAGCTTCGGGAAAATGGCTACAAAGGAATCATTGTGGCCTGTTCAGCCAATTCCACTCCAGACATTATCCAGGAATACATCAAGGCTGGAATTAACGATTATTTTGCCAAGCCCTTCAAAAAGCAGCAGCTGGCAGATATTCTAGCAAAATGGCAAAAGTTACCTCAAAGCGGTACCGATGGCCTGTGGCAGGGCCCACAATAAATTTCTAAGATAAAACCCTACCAAAAATACCCCAAGGAGACTCCATGATTCTCACTAATTACCATACCCACACCAATTTTTGTGACGGAACAGAACTGCCAGAAACCCTAGTTCAAGAGGCCATTTCTAAGGGCTTTTCCGTGCTGGGTTTTTCTGGACACACAGTGTATCCCTTTGCCTCCGACTGGCATATTCCCGTGGCACAGCTGGCTGACTACGTGGCTGAAATCAACAGGCTCAAGGAAAAATACAAGGAACAGATTGAGATTTTATGCGGCTTTGAGGCTGACTATTTGCCTCCACTTTCTAGCCCACCCCAGGGTTCCTACCAAGACCTAGGAGCAGACTATTTGATTGGCTCTACCCACTACCTGATTACCAGTACTGGCTGCTTTACCGTGGATGATTCTGCAAAAAACGTGGCCACCGGCATTGAAAGCCATTTTAAAGGAGACGGGAAGAAGGCAGTGCAAGCCTACTTTGCAGCCCAGCGGGAAATGATTGTTAAAGGAGGCTTTGACATTCTGGGCCATGCCGACGTTATCCGACGACGAAACGGGGAGCTTAAATTCTTTGACGAGGAAGCCCAATGGTACAAGGATGAGGTGCAGGAAACAGCACGGGTTATTGCCCAGTCAAATGTAATTGTGGAAATCAACACTGGGGGTATGGCTCGAAAAAACACCACCACCCCCTACCCGTCACCCTATTTTTTGTCCCTGCTGGCAAAGGCAGATGTGCCCATTACCATCAATTCCGATGTGCATAACGCAGGCTACCTAGATTACGCCTTTGCAGAAGCCAGAAAAGCAGCCTGGGATGCAGGCTACCGAGAGGCAACCTATTTAACAAAGGTTGACGGAAAGCTCATTAGAAAAACCACCGCCTTGGAGCTCTCGTTAAGATTATAAAACAAAAGGCTTCTGCAGTGAGGATTCACCACAGAAGCTCTTGTCTACCAGTGAGAATAAGATTTAACGATGTGGTCGGTAACGACCACATCGTTACCGACCACGTCGCTCCATAGCACTTTTACAATCCACGCAAAGCACAGCAGTGGGAATTGCTTCCAATCGGCCTTCGGGAATTTCAGTACCGCACTTCATGCAATATCCATACTTTCCAGTGTCAATTCTCTTGATGGCTGCATCAATGAGCTCCAGCTGTTCCATTTCTTTTTTTTCCATGGATTCCAACATCTTCAAGTCAACAACATCTGCAGCCTCGTCAACGCTATCCTTTCCGGTGGTTTCTTCCAAAATCCGCTTGAAATCTGCATTATGCTCGGCAATGGAGGCTAACACCATATTCCGCTCTGCAATCAATTTTTCTTTCATTCCATCAATAAAATCCTGATTCATTATTACTCCTCTATGTTGACATGTCTATGAATTACTCATAAAATTATAAGTGTGAATTGCAAAAAAAACAACTTTTTTTGCTTTTTTCTTTTCTTATCTGGAGGAACTGTGGCTAAAGAAGAAGCTATTGAAGTCGAAGGAATTGTTCGGGAAGCATTGCCAAATACAATGTTCAGGGTTGAGTTGCAGAACAAGCACATCATTCTTGCCCACTTGTCAGGAAAGATGCGCAAGCACTACATCAGAATTGTACCTGGTGACAGTGTAAAGGTTGCCCTTTCTCCCTACGACTTGAACCGAGGCCGTATCATTTTCCGCGAACGGTAAAACGATAAAACATGGTGCGGCCCAGCCCTCCATGTTTTACTCCTTCCCACCTCCTATTTTTGAGCCTGGCTTAAAGATATATTTGATTGATCCCAAAGCCTTAGAAGCACCGCTGACAATTGCCCACAGGGACAGAATTGGTCCTATAGGGAAAAATATCAAAGAGATTTTAAAGAAGGTTAAGCCCAAGAAACAGGTGACGGCACCTCCCAACAGGGAAGAAAAAGCTTCTCCACGAGTTGGTTCTCGTTTCTGCTGGGTTGACCACGTATAAGTATATTGTTTCTGATTAGCCTGCTGATTATAGGCTCTTCCGTTTCCAAACATCTCCCAGAAAGGATCATAGCTCTCTGTGCCTTGGTTCCATTGACCATACTGCTGGTTTGTTGGACGAGCTTGCTGACTAGTGGAGCCATAGAGATCGTATTCCCTTCGTTTTGAAGCATCACCCAAAACTGCATAGGCAGCATTTATCTGCTTGAATTTTTCTTCTGCAGCTGCATCACCACCGTTTCTGTCGGGATGATAGCGAAAAGCCGCATCTCTATACGCCTTCTTTATTTCATCGGCAGTGGCTGTTTTGGAAACTCCCAGAACAGCGTACAAATCGTCCATTGCTCCAACCTCTCTGATATAAAATAATCAATTTTCTTTTGTGTTACAAGGTTTTACTTATTTTTTTTTGATAATTACCCAGGTGGCGCCATTGCCCCCCAGCTTTTTGTCTGGATGACCAGAGGCTCCCAGCCGACGGTCCAGCTCCACAAAGGTGCGTACCATGGAGGAAAGTATTGAAACATCGGATTGCTCCTTGGAATGGTGCCCCTTACCATGAACAATCAGCACCTTTTGAATGCCACGGCGGGAGCAATCTCCAATAAAGGTATCAAGCCGCTCCCAGGCTTCATCCCGAGTCAGACCGTGAAGGTCAATTTTGGCACCACAGGGAAGCTTCTTTAAATATTCTCGATTTTGACCACGCTCCCGTTCCGCCACCTCTTTGGCAAGGGAATCCTTGTCCACTACACCGTAACGACGGAGCCACAGATCCATGGGATTTACCCGTGGTAGCTCTGCTTCCTCTTCTGGCTCTGAATCAGCCCACTGACTTTCAATCACCAATGTCTTGGAATCGTCAGTTTTCTCCAGTCGGGGGGCATTAGGTAAACGGGGACGGGGTTTGTTTGTACCGCGAGCCTTTTCCTTTCGTTGAGCTTCTTCCTTGCTACACAGCTGGTCCCACTGATTCAATATATCTCCAAAGTCCATGATATCTGTTCTCCTACTTAATTTTTTCTCGTCAGGGTTTAACAGTGGCTGAATCTGCCTGTCCGTGGATGGCAATTACCATTTCTGTGGGAATCCATCCTTCCAATCCAGCAGCCTCAACATAATACCAGCCTAAAACCTCATTCTGAATCCCCACCACAGAATAGGGAGGAACAGGGAAAAGATGGGTTGCATCCGGCTCTGGAATCCTGCTGAGATTGTTGGCTGCAAGAATACCCGTTGGCTGGAATGTGGGCTTAAGATATACTATGCTGGCAATAAAAGCAAGGATACATAAGAAACCTAAAATGACGCTTAAAAACACCTTCCGTTTACAAATGGTGACGATGGTTGCTATCAGTGCCCCAAGAGAAAGTCCCAGTCCCAGCCAGCCAAGTGGTAATGATGGCTCCCCCTTGCCTGGAGTCAGAGCCAGCTCCTGCTCAAACTGCTGACGTTGCTGACTAGCAGAACTCCAAGGTAGGCTTGAGCGTTCCTTCCAGCGAAGCGATGCCAGTTTTTGTGCCGATTCTGGAACCACTTCTGGTACTGGCTCCTCCTCTGTTACCGCTGGGGGCGTGAAGGCCGAAGCAAAGGCTGATGCAGCTACATCGTCACGGGAAGGTGCTGCTTCTGGGGCCTGCACTGAAACCACAGAAATGGCTCCCGTAGACAAGGTGTGGTGGTTTTCGTCATAGCCCCGCACCTCAAGGCGAATGGCAGGAAGCTGAAGCTCTCCCGTCTTTAAGGGAATAAAGCTGAATTCCGCCACGGGCTGCAGCTGGTGGGAAAGCTCCTGGGCCCCCGGATTAAAGCTTTCCTCATAGCTTACCTCCTGCTGGAACAGACCTTGGGGCGTTAAATCCCAAATAAGACCTTCCAAAGCAGCTGCATAACGAAGCTGTACCGTTATAAAAACAGGTTTTCCTGCCTCCAGTTGCAGGGCCCTTTTTCCCTGTACCGCATCATGGGCTTGGAGCACCAGCTCCCTTCCCAGCTGGTCATGAAAGGAAAGCTCCAGCTGAGGCTTAAGGCTTTTAGGATTTTGAAAGACATCCACCGGAGCAAAGGGAATGGAATGGAGCTGACCGTCCACCATCACCTCCAAAGGAGGAAGCTGGATACTGCCACTTTGGGAAAAGTTGAAAACAAGCTCAAGGATGGTGCCAGAAGCTCTCCCTTCCACCCACAGATTCTTGGAAGCCGACACAAAGGTCACCCCAGCGCTCAAACTGGGAGTTCCCATCCCCACCTGAGAAGGCACAATTTCTGGCAGCACCACCGTAAAGCTGCACTCCGTGTCCGTGAGACACCAGGAGCTGGTGCTAACAAACTGCAATTCTGTTCCTGCAAGGGGAGAAACCAGGCTTCCATCCCCCTCCCCCTGAGCCATTACAGGAGACAGAAAAAAAAGTGTGGCAAGAAGAAAAACTCCTGCCAGCTTGATATTTATACGAATAATTTCCTTCATCAATAATCATCTCCAGAGGGAGTTTGGTCTTGATCCTGCTGGTTTTTCCAGCGGTTTTGCTCCTGCTCCCGAATCAATGAAAAAAGGGTAGATTCTGCAATGTCGTCAGCAGATTTTTCCTGCACAGGAATCAATTCCTGGGAGGAGGCAGCACTTTGACGGGTATTTTGTCCAAGAGACAGCTCCAGATTTATCTTTGCATCCAGATTGGAGGAATCGATTTCCAAGGCCTTTCTGAACAAGGTGGCAGCCTCCTTATATTTTCCCTGATTGTAGGAAATGACCCCAGTATTGTACAGGGCAGAAAAGGTGAGGCTACTAGGTGCGTCTGGAGCAAGTTCCTGCAGGCGGGTTAAGGCAGCCTCTGTCTCTCCCTGCATGATATAGGTGGTGGCCAAGCCGTAGGTGCTATATTGCAGTAATTCCTCTTGGGAGGTGGCAGAAGCCGTATCCATAGCCTCCATAAAACCAGAAATAGCCTTTTGGTACTTTCCCTGATGCCAGAAAAAGGCTCCTTCCAGCACTCCAGCCGCTCCCTGCCACTGGTCACTACAGCCTTGCAGCAAAAGGCTTCCTGCTACCAGCAGCACCAGCACCAGATTCCGCCCGCCACCAGAAAGATGACGGAGCAGTTTTTTGAAGAAGGCTCTGTTCAACTCCCCCACCACAAAGCCTGCCAAAAGAAACACCATGGCTAAATTGGCAAAAATCTGCCACCTGGGCTTTTGTTCCAGCTGATAGGCAGTCCCAGTCCACTGGGTCGATTCTTCACCACCAGCAACATTCTTTTCTCTTGCCACTAGCCCACTGCCAGTAACTGTTGTCAGAACCTTGTGGGCAGAACCAAGGCTTTGGGCGGGAATATACAGCACCTTTCCGCTGCTTCTCCTGCCCTCTGTCGCCAACGCCTGTTCCACAGAATCCACCAAGGTCTGCAAGCTCTCCTCCTGCAAGGCGGAATGAACCATCGTCCTGCCGTCTCCAGCCATAATATCTGTACCTGCAACGGAACCAAAGCCAAGAAAGATTACATCAATACCAGCGGCGGCCAAGCGACGTGTCTCAGCCTCCAGCGTACCGTCAGTTTCCTCTCCATCAGTAAGCACCACCACCGTCTTTTTTGCCACCGACAGCACGGGAAATGAAGAGGCCGCCTTTTGTAATCCGCTTCCCAAGCTGGAGCCAGTGGTGGTTATCAGTCGGGGAGACAGGGCGGGAAACAAGGCACGAACCGAATTAAAATCCCTTGTGAGGGGAATTGCCACCACACCCTCGCCCTTTGCAAGCACCACGGAAACATCGGTGGAATCAAGATGCTCCAACAAAGCCTCACCGTAGCTGGCGGCGGCTTCCAATCGACTAAGGGAACGATTCTTTTCGTATCGCACGTCCTGGGCCATCATGCTCCAGGAAATGTCAAAGACCAAGGAAAGGGAGCTTCCCGTTTGCTGTACAGGCACCAGCTGACTTCCCCAAGAAAGCCCACTCAGAGCCACCAGCAACAAGATCCAGGCCAAAGCCCAGCAGCTACCCCGCACTGGTAATGCCAGCTTCAGGCGAGACAGCAAGCCAACTGAGCCAAGATTTGCTTTCAGAATCCGCCGATACCACAGGAAAAATAGCAACAAACTGGGAATCAACAAGAGGATTCCCCAAAACACCCAAGGTCGCTCACAGGTCAAGATCATAGGAATACCCCCAAATACCAGCGGCGAATCATCCAAGCCAGAATAAAGCTTGCGGCACTGATCAGCAAAAAGTAATGGTACAGTGCATCTTCTTTTGTTTTGAGATAAAAGCTCATTACCGTCTGCTCCCCACTGGCAATAGTAGCCAGAGCCTCAGCCAAGGTACCACTGGATTCTACGCCGAAATATCTCCCGCCTCCAATGGCTGCAATCTGCTCCAAAGATTGGGAGTCAAACTGGGAATCAATGTAGCCAGAATACACCTTGCCCGTAACGGGATCTACGTATTCCAGCGGAACCGTGCCCCTAGTTCCCAAGCCCAAAACATAGAGAGTGATATTGTTGTCCTTTGCCAGTTGAGCCGCTGTTTCAGGGTGAATGGCACCGCTGTTATTTTCTCCGTCGGTAATGAGGACAATACATTTTTTGGGAGCCGCAGCCCCACTAAGATGATATACCGCCGTACTCAAGCCAGAGCCCAAGGCCGTGCCATCCCCCAAGCCCCCACTTTCCAGAGTAGCAAGACGAACGAAAAACTCATTCCGATCCATGGTCGGCGGTACCACCAAGGCCGCCTCGGAAGCCATGGCCACCAGTCCATAGCCAGTTCCCTCAGTTTGGGGCACCAAGGAAACAATAGCCTGACGAGCAGCATCAAGGCGGCTCATACCTGCAATATCTCGGGCCATCATAGAAGGACTGGTATCCAGCACAAACACAATGTCAGTACCACGAGAAGTATAGATTTTTTCCTGCTGAAGGCGAACGGGAGCTGCCAGCACCACCACCAGGCACAAAAAGCCCAGGGTAAAAATCACGGTGGAAAGGATGCTGGCAAATTTTCGTACTGGAGATTTCCACTCAAAGGCCTCTCCCTGCCAATCCTTAAGAATCAGCGGAAAGGAAGGAGCAGAAAAAATCCCCAGCTTTCGAAAAAGATAAAGCACAGGAATGCAAAGCAGTAGCAAAAAGGCCCAGGGTTGCTGAAAAACAGGCATCACGGTCTCCCCTGCCAGTGGATTTGGCTGTATCTCATTGCTTTCCCTCCATAAAATCGATGTATTCCCCCAAACGCTGAATCAAGGAAGCCTGTTCCCCAGACTCCAAGGTGGCAGCAGGTGCATATCGCAGGTAGTCGCAGCGATGAAGCAGGTTACAAAGACCTTCCACCACTTCCAGCTGTTCATCTGAAAGCATTCCTACGAAAATCTCATCTAGCAAAAACATAATCTCCGAGGTGGCGGCGGCCTGAAAGGAACGTCCGAATCGCCCCTCCAAATAGGTTCTGGCAATGAACTCAAGTCCTGCAGCCAAGTCCTTTCCCTCCAGCTGCTGACTGGCAAGCTTCCGTAGCTGACGCTGCACCCACTTGTAGTTGCGGGAAAGTCGGATTCCTGCCGCCAAAGACTTGAAAAACAACCGCACCTGCTGGAATCGTGCCAGTACCACAATCAGGGCAATCAAAAGCAGCAGTGCACCAATGGCAAGCCCATACACCACGTAAATGGAGCCTGGCACCAGCACCGGAGGAGCCACAGGTCGAAGCTGCACTGCCCCAACCTTTTCTGACAAGGAAGCGATTTCTATTTGTGGCAACTGCACCAGCAAAAACTTGGAAGAAGTACCTGCCACAAAGTCCTGTACCTCAGGTAGCGAAAGAAGATTAAAGTAGCCCAGCTCAATTTTTTGCGGCAACCAAGGAGTCAGCACTAGGCTCAAAGAATAGCCCCCCTCCACCCGCTGCAAGGAAACACGATGCAAACTTACATCAGCAGCTTCCTGTTGGGCAAGGAACTTGTATCGAAAGGCAAAATCACTGCTTCCCCACACCTCATCAGCTTCATACTCCTTGGAAACAAAGTCCACGCTGCTAGGCAACAGCTCAACACTGGGAGCAATGGTAAGCCGCAGCTCCACCTGGTCTCCCACGTATGCTTCTTTGGGCAGCAGAGCCCATTCCTTGGGGGAAATAAATCCCACCCTTTGGTTTGGTCGTGTATTTTGGGCAACAAGAACAGGAAGAAAGGAACTTCCCAAAAGAAAAATCAAAAGAAAACAGAAAACACCTTTTTTTGAGCCACCAGCCATTAGCCTTCCCTCCCAGAAAAGAAGCGTTGTAGGGCCACCGCCACCTCCTCCTGGGTGGAAATTGTCAGTGGCCAGGCTCCACGGCGATAACAGTCAGACTTCCACCGCTCCACCCGCTTTTTATCAGATTCTTTCCAGGCCTGCTGAAAACTGGAGCTTGAGGTGGGCAAAATCCGCCGATAGCCAGACTCTGGGTCCACAAAGGGCAAGCTTCCCATACCCTCCAGCTGGCAGTCCACAGGGTCGGCAATCCGTACCGCAATCACATCGTGGCGAGAAGCCAAAACTGCCAAGTCCTGCTGATAGCCAGCGGTACGAAAGTCAGACACCACCAGCACCAAAGAACGCTTTTTCAGCAGGGAGGCGGCCCCCCGCAATGCCTTGTGGAGATTGGAACCGGTAGAAGCAAGGGACAGCTGGCTTTGCACATTTTCAGAGTCATCCTCAAAAGAAAAACCTGTTTCTCCGCTGGCATCCAGCACCGCCTCCAACTGGTTCAAGAACATAAGGGCTTGATTGTTGCCAGCCCTGGGCTTGTGGGAATAGCGGATATCACCGTCAAAGATAACACCACCAACAGAACCACCACCAAGGCTTGCAGCCAAAGCCATCAATGCAGCCACCTCGCAGCCAGTGCTGAGCCTGTTTCGAGCCAGCTTTCCGCCACCAGTAGCCATGGACAAGGATGCATCCACCACCAAAAACAGCACCAGCTCCCGGTCCTCCTCAAACTGCTTCACAAAGGGGCGTCCCATGCGGGCCGTTACGTTCCAGTCAATGGAACGCACGTCATCCCCCAGAAAATACTCTCGTACTCCGCTGAATTCAATGCCCCGCCCCTTGTAAATTGATTTAAAGGAGCCAGAACGGAGGCTTTCAAACAAGGTTCGAGAGGTTACCTGGAGGCTGCTGGCCCGCTTTACCAGAGACTGGCTGTGTAATCCTCTGCCCTCAAGGATATTTCTTTCCATAATAACCTAACTCACGGAAGTGGCAGCAGGGACAAAATGCGGGCAATCAAATCGTCGGTGGTAACGCCCTCTGCAGCAGCCTCGTAGGACAGCACCAGACGGTGACGCAAAACAGGAATTGCCATGGACTTTACATCCTCTGGAAGCACAAAATCACGGCCAGAAAGGAGGGCATGAGCCTTGGCACAATGGAACAAGGCAATACCTGCTCTGGGAGAAGCACCAAAGGAAATATACCGATGCAGGGCTTCTTCCTTTCCAGCTCTCGCACCAGCTCTTCCTACTCCACCCTTTCCAGAGGCAGAGCCACCATGATTTCCTGCAGGACTTCCTGCAGGACGAGTGGCTGCCACAATGGACACGATATACTCCACAATCTTTTCGTCACAGGCCACCTGATTCAAAAGCTGGCGGCAATAGGCAAGACGATCCGCAGTCAAAAGCTCAGATACCGGAGTGTCCCCCTGCTTACCACCGCCCTGAATAATCCGCACCTCCTCCTGCACGGAAGGATAGGATACTAAAAGTTTCATCAAAAAGCGGTCAAGCTCAGCTTCGGGAAGATTGTAGGTTCCCTCCTGCTCAATAGGGTTCTGGGTTGCCAGCACAAAGAAGGGAGCAGGCAGCTTGTAGGTTTCCTCACCGATGGTTACCTGACCTTCAGCCATGGCCTCCAGCAAGGCAGACTGCACCTTGGCGGGGGCACGGTTAATTTCGTCCGCTAGCACCAGATTAGCAAAGACAGGGCCCTTCCGCACGGAAAAACTGCCTGTTCCCTGCTGATACACCAAAGTTCCCGTAACGTCGGCAGGCAAAAGGTCGGGGGTAAACTGAATCCGCTTGAAGCTCAAGCCAGAAATATCGGAGATAGTCTTTACCAAAAGGGTTTTCGCCAATCCCGGCACACCCTCCAGCAACACATGCCCTCCCACCAGCAGGGACACCAGAATGCCTTCCACCACATCACCTTGTCCCACTACACGCTTGGACACCTCTTCCTTACAGGCATTCAGCAAGCCCATCACCTTTTGAAACTCAGGGGACAGAGTATTTTCTTGAGACATATACTGCTCCTTTATTTTTCTTTCAATAGAATTCCTAAAGCCTGCGTAACAGCCAATACCAGCGTCGGCATAACTTTTGAAAAGTGAGCATTGACACAAAAACCAGCTTTCAGGATAATACACTTTACCATGTTACACTGTTTAGCACAAGAATTGAATCAGGCTCTGGAGGGTACCACCCCAGGCCAGTTGATGTCAGATTTTGGTCGTAGAATGTATTTTCCCAAGGGAATCATTGCCCAGAGCAATGAGGCAAAGCAGTTGGGAAAGGTTGCAAATGCCACTATTGGCATGACAGTCCACGAGGGAAAGCCTGTGGTACTTCCCTGCATTCAGAAACAGACCCCAGACTTGACTCCCCAGGAGTTGGTAGCCTATGCACCCACCGCAGGAAATCCTGATCTGCGCAATCTGTGGAAGGAAAAGCTGATTCAAAAGAATCCCAGCCTCAAAGGAAAGAATTTTTCCTTACCCGTAGTAGTTCCTGGACTTACCGCAGGCTTATCCTACTTGTGCGACCTTTTCCTGGATACGGATCAGGTGCTTTTGGCAGGAGATCCCTCTTGGGACAATTACGTACTCATGACCCAGCGCCGCCAGGCTAGCTATCATCAGTTTAACCTGTTTACTGGAATGGGTCTGGACCATGGCTTTAGTGTAGCTAATTTACGTGCAGCATTGGATACCTATGCAGCAAACGGAAGAATCTGCCTGCTGTTGAATTTCCCCCAGAATCCATCCGGCTACTCTCCCACCAAGGAAGAGGCTGCAAGTATCTGTCAGACAATCAAAGAAGTAGCCGAAAAGGGCTGTAAGATTATGGTTTGGTGTGACGATGCCTACTTCGGTCTGGATTACGAGGAAAACATCGAGCAGGAATCTTTGTTTGCCTACCTTGCGGACATCCACGAAAACGTCTTTGTAGCAAAGATTGACGGTCCCACCAAGGAAGACTTTGTATGGGGCTTTCGCTGTGGCTTTATCACCTTCGCAGGAAAGGGCCTCACCAACCAGCACTACGATGCATTGGTAACAAAGCTCATGGGAGATATCCGTTCTTCTGTGTCCTGCTGTTCCACACCTCCCCAGTCCATCCTGCTGCGAGCCTTCAAGGAGCCGACACTGGAGGCAGAGAAAAAGGCCTATCGTGACATGCTGGAAGAACGATACCACAAGGTTCGTGCCTTCCTGGAGACAAAACGGGAGCATCCTGTGCTTCAGCCCATGCCCTTCAATTCAGGCTATTTCATGAGCCTTCACTGCAATGGTGTCAACGCAGAGGAATTGCGCCAGCACCTGCTGAAGGAAAAGGGCATTGGAACCGTTTCCATTGACGAGAAGACCCTTCGTGTGGCCTTCTCCAGCATTGATGTTGAATTGATCAACCAGGTTTATGAAGCTATTTATTCCACAGCTGATGAACTGGCAAAACATTAAGCATACACTTAGGAGAGGACACCTAGCAGTTCTTCTCCTAGTTTCCCTTTTTTCCTGCACCAACAATGCAAAGGATCCTGTGGTCATTTGGACAGACCGACAGGAATTCGCTTCCTATGCAGAGTTGTTCAATGTGGTGCAGGAGGACATGAAGGTGGTGGTGGTATACAAGGAAAATCCTGTTACCTCCCTGCCACCAGCAAAGGACGAGTTGCCTCCAGACTTGGTTATCGGGTCTTGGTTGAGAAACGACACCACCATCAAGCAATTCCGTCCCTTGAACTATCTTTTTTCCAAGCACAAAATCGATCCCTTTGTCTTTTATCCCCAGCTTTTGGAATACGGCAAAGTACAGAATAAGCAATATCTTCTGCCAGTAAGCTTTAACCTCCCCGCTATGATTTTTGCCACAAAGAACAGCCAGCTGGTTACAGAAAGCCATCTTTTGACTCCTGACCAAATACGGGACATGGCAGCCCAATTCAATAAGAAGAATAAATCAAACATCCATACCGCCATGGGTTATGCTCCTAGCTGGAGTTCCGAATTTCTCTATATCGTATCCCAGCTGCGGGGCGTCAATTTCAGGGGAGCCAACGGTACCTTGGAATGGAACCAGGAGCAGCTGGAATCTACCATGGATTATTTCCACCATTGGACTCAGACTGTTAACACCTCCATCCAAGAGGAACAGGATTTTTCCTTCAAATATCTATATACTCCGGAAGCACGCCACGTGCTGTCTGATTCCTGCTTGTTTGCCTATCTGCCCAGCGACAATCTTTTTTCCACGCCCCAGAACCTGCTGCAGGAAATCGGCTTCCGCTGGATTCATCAGGACAACATGATTCCCGTCAAAGACGACATGGTTTTTATGGGAATCTACAAAAAATCCCGAAATGAAGATGGAGCGGAAGCCTTTATCTCTTGGTTCATGACGGAAGCTACCCAGCACCAGCTTTTAGAGCGATCCTCCATCATGGATTTGAACGTAAATCCCTTTGGCATTGCAGGTGGTTTTTCTGCCATTCAAAGCGTTACGGAACAAGTTTTCCCCTTGTATTATAAAACACTGCTGGATAATCTTCCTGCAGCCCAATATATCACTCCTCCCACAGCCCTACTGCCACGGTGGGAAAGCCTCAAATCCCGTGTGATTGTTCCCTGGCTTTCCCAAGCAGTTGCCGTTGACGACATAAACTCCACCACAAGTCTCAACCAGCTTTTGTCCACTTGGTCAAAGCAATACCATTAAACAAGAATATTTCGCCCCCATTCCATTTTTTTCTAAACAGATTTTTTTCTTGTCCGATAAGGAATTTAGGAGGCGATATGGTATCCAATATTAGCAACATCAATATTTTTTCATACTCTTCTGTCGCCGGAGCTAATGGCAAGGTAAAAGTTCCTGTTCAACCAGGATTTGTTGTATATTCACAGCTGGAACATATCTCTGGAGTGGCGGCAAAACCCAACCAACCAGGAATCAACATCACCAAAATTCAGATTCTCAACACCTTGATTGACCGCCTTACCTCGGCAAAGCAGAATCCCACACCATCATCGGTGGACAACATCACTGATCAAAAGCAGCTTGACGCACTCATCAAGAATTTTTCCGAGCAGGTTCAAACAGCAGTTTCCGCCGCCGAGTCAACAATCTTTGCTGTTCCCACAATACCGGCACAAACAGGAGCCTTGTTCAGTGTAGCCATGTAACTAGTGAGAGAAAAATCAAAAAGTATCCAATCCGATAATTTTTTCTTGTAATAACCCATTCAAAACCCCTTTTCTGGTTGAATAAAAGACAGAAAAGGGGTATATTTTTTGCAGACTAGTCATGGGCAGGCCCCACTGGTAAATAGAGACCTGCCCTAAATAAGGAGTTTTTATGACAATCAATGACATCAAACATCCCAAAATCAAAGCTTGGGTTGAAGAAGTCGCAAAGATGTGCCAGCCTGATGATGTATATGTTTGTGACGGTTCAAAAGAAGAATACGACCGCTTGATGCAGGACATGATCAAGTCAGGACTTGCAACTCCTCTGAAGAAGCGCCCCAACAGCGTTCTGTTCCGCTCACAGCCTTCAGATGTTGCTCGTGTTGAGGGACGCACCTACATTGCCAGCGTAAAAGAAGATGATGCTGGTCCTACAAACCACTGGATTGACCCCAAAGAATTGAAGGCTACCATGACTGGTCTTTATACTGGTTGTATGAAGGGACGCACTATGTATGTAATCCCCTTCTCCATGGGTCCCGTTGGTTCAAACATTGCCAAGAACGGTATTGAAATCACCGACTCTGCATACGTTGTATGTAACATGGATATCATGACCCGCGTTGGAACAAAGGTTCTTGACGTTCTGGGTACCGATGGTGAATTTGTTCCCTGTCTCCACTCTGTTGGAAAGCCCTTGGCTGCTGGTGAAAGCGACAATGGCGAATGGCCCTGTGCAGACATGGAAAACAAGTACATCTCCCACTTCCCCGAAGAGCGCACCATCTGGTCCTATGGTTCAGGTTACGGTGGAAACGCACTGTTGGGAAAGAAGTGCTTTGCATTGCGCATCGCATCTGTATTGGCTCGTGACGAGGGATGGCTTGCTGAACACATGCTCATCTTGAAGCTCACCAACCCCGAAGGAAAGGTAAAGTATGTAACTGGTGCCTTCCCCTCAGCTTGTGGAAAGACAAACCTGGCCATGCTTATCCCCACCATCCCCGGATGGAAGGTTGAGACCATTGGTGACGACATTGCTTGGATGAAGTTCGGTGAGGACGGACGTCTCTACGCCATCAACCCCGAAAACGGATTCTTTGGTGTTGCTCCTGGAACCAGCGACAGCTCCAACAAGAACGCAATGGAATCCATCAAGGAAAACACCATCTTCACCAACTGCGGTCTTACCGAAGACGGCGACATTTGGTGGGAAGGAATTGGATATCCTGCTTCTGGAGAATTGGTGGACTGGCACGGAAACAAGAAGCCTGCACCTGCAAAGGACAAGAGCCCCAAGGGAGAGGAAATCGCTCACCCCAACGCTCGCTTTACCGCTCCTGCAAACCAGTGTCCCTGTATTGCTTCTGAATGGGAAGATCCAAAGGGTGTACCTATCAGCGCCTTCCTCTTTGGTGGACGCCGTGCTACAACTGTGCCTCTGGTACACCAGAGCCGTGACTGGAACCACGGTGTATTCTTGGGCTCCATCGTTGGATCCGAAGTTACAGCAGCCGTTATTTCTGATCAGGTTGGACAGGTTCGCCGTGACCCCTTCGCTATGTTGCCCTTCTGTGGATACAACATGGGAGACTACTTCCAGCACTGGATCAACATCGGGAAGAAGTCCGATGCAGACAAGCTGCCCAAGATCTTCTACGTTAACTGGTTCCGCAAGGACGAGTCCAACGACAAGCTGCCTGGTGGATTTATGTGGCCTGGTTACGGCGAAAACAGCCGTGTATTGGCATGGATCTTTGACCGCTGCGACGGCAAGGACAACTGCGTAGATACAGCCATCGGTTATATGCCTAAGGAAGGTGCCTTGAACCTGGAAGGTCTCGAGGATATTTACAAGGAGAACATTCCTGCCATTACTTCCGTAGACAAGGAAGGCTGGCTCAAGGAAATCGACGATATCCGCAACAACCACTATCCAAAGTTTGGTGCCCACCTGCCCAAGGAATTGGCCGCAGAATTGGACAAGCTTGAAGCTAACTTGAAGAAATAAGTTCTAGCTTTGTAGTAAAAACCTTCCGATGATTTTTTCGTCGGAAGGTTTTTCTTTTTTTACTGATTTACAAAAGGTTAACCTAGGAGAAAATTATGGCAATAGAACGAGTACGTGCATTTTTTAAAGAACGGGGCATGGAGGATAAAATTCTAGAGTTTGAAGTTTCCAGTGCCACCGTGGAGTTAGCAGCTCAAGCCCTAAACTGTGAGCCCTGCCGCATTGCAAAAACATTGTCTTTTATGGTGCAGAATGCTCCCATTTTGATTGTAGCAGCAGGAGACGCAAAGATTGACAATGCCAAGTACAAGGCCCAGTTCAGCACAAAGGCAAAAATGCTTTCTCCAGAGGAAGTAGAGCAGCTAGTGGGGCACGCCGTTGGTGGCGTTTGTCCCTTTGGCATAAACGAGGGGGTAACCGTCTACCTTGATGAATCACTAAAACGATTTGAGACGGTTTTTCCAGCCTGTGGCAGCAGCAACAGTGCCATCCAGCTTACCATTCCAGAGCTAGAAGCACATTCATCCTTTGTCCAGTGGATAAATGTAACAAAATTGGCCTGATAATTTTACTTGTATTTACCACCATTTGTGATATAATCTAAATCACACTGTACTAATAGGATTTGACATGAAAAAAATTATAGCTATCACCACAAACAAAAAGGTAATTTCAACCATTCGAGAAACCTGTAACTAATATGCAACCCATTTCGATGCAGACTTCTATTCAGACACCCAGGAAGCCATCAGCTTCATCAGCTACGGCTTGCCAGAAATCAAGGTGCTGGACTTTACCAGCGAAGGAGTGGATTGCCATCAAATCTTGTCCACCATTTCAGCAGACCCTTAGCTCCATAACGGTGGTATTATAGCCATTGTAGGCCGCCAGTCAGAAGTGCAGACCATCGAAATGAAAAAAGACCCCAACATCTTGATTGTTCAAACCATGGCTGCCTTCTGCAACGATTTTAGTAGAATCCTGCAGCTTTTGTGGAATAACCAGCAATTCCTGTTTAACCGTGGGATGCAGGAGCAGCTTCGGGGACGGGAATCAGGTTCCTTTATCTGCGAAAACGACCCACGGGACATTCGCGTGTACGCCTCCTTTTTGGTAAATTATCTTTATAACACCAACTGAGTTACCTACGATGACCGCTTTGCCCTGCAAACAGCATTGATGGAACTTTTGACAAATGCCCTGGAGCATGGCAACTGCAATATTTCTTTTACTGAAAAGACAGCTTATTTTTTTCCGGCAAGGAAATGATCGACCTCATCATGGAAAAGAACAAGGAGCCAAAAATTGCTGCAAAGCGACTCCATATTTCCTACCTTATCATCAACGAAAACTCATATTTCAAGATTAAGGATGAGGGAAAGGGCTTTGACTGGCACTACCAGATGTCCCGCGAGGAGGATGAACCCCAGCTCCATTCCAATACCATTCCAGGCATCATGGAAACCTTTGAAATGGTTCATTTTACCGACAAGCAGGTTGTGTGCCGCCAAAATGAGCCCAGTACGGCCTGTACTTTATTGTGTCTGGTCGTTATGCGGTATATGCAGAAAAAAAACTGGTGTCAGTGCTTACCCCAAACGATATGTTCATTGGAGAAATGGCATTCCTGCTAAACGACCGACGGAGCGCCACCATTTTGGCTGTTGAAAACGGCAAGCTTTTGCGAATTCCTAAAAGTGCCTTTTTGAATCTTATCAGAAAGAATCCCCACTACGGAATCTTCTTGTCAAAGCTTTTGGCTCAGCGTCTTTTGCGACAAACTCAGAAAACCATCAAGTTATCGTCAAAGCTGAATGAACTAAAAAGTATTATTGAAATTCCTGATTACATTTCAGAGGTTTAGAAATACGGTCGGTCAAGGGACGCTTTGCTTAACCCCTTGACTCGCCTTTTTACGATTCTCCAAAAATTGTAGAACCATAAAAAAAGGGCCAGACTTTTGTCTGGCCTCATACCAACTAGTTCTGGTTAATCTTGAAGCGCTTGTTGAAACGTTCGATACGACCAGCTGTGTCAACCAACTTCTGCTTACCGGTGAAGAATGGGTGGCAAGCAGAGCAAATTTCAACGTTAATGTCCTTAACTGTTGAACGTGTCTCGATTACGTTACCGCAAGCACAGGTAATCTTTGTCAACTGGTAGTTAGGGTGAATTCCCTCTTTCATTCTATCCTCCATAAATCATTATGATAATCACCTTGCCCTGATGCAGGGACATTAATCTTCTGCACCCACAAGATGACAAGTCTCAAAAATAAATTTGTTACTCTCCACCCATACTATTCATGGACTTCAAGAACGCTTCATTATTCTTTGTTTTCTTCATTTTGTCAAGCAGAAGTTCGATTATTTCTCCATCATCCATGGGGTTTATCACCTTCCTCAATACCCAAACCTTCTGAAGCTCTTCTTCTGTTAGCAGTAATTCTTCCTTTCGGGTACCAGATTTCTTGATGTTGATGGCAGGAAAGAGGCGACGGTCGGCCAATTTGCGATCCAGGTTGATTTCCATGTTACCGGTTCCCTTGAATTCTTCAAAGATAACCTCATCCATGCGGCTACCAGTTTCAATCAAGGCGGTAGAAATGATAGTAAGGCTTCCACCCTCCTCCACGTTACGGGCGGCACCAAAGAACCGCTTGGGTTTGTGGAGGGCATTGGAGTCCACACCACCAGAAAGCACCTTTCCAGAGGTGGGAACAGTCTGGTTGTAAGCACGAGCCAAACGGGTAATGGAATCCAAGAAGATAACTACATCCCGCTTATGCTCCACCAATCGCTTTGCCTTTTCCAGAACCATTTCTGCAACCTGCACGTGGCGTGTTGCCTGCTCGTCAAAGGTAGAAGAAATAACCTCTGCCTTGATGGATCGTTCCATTTCAGTAACTTCCTCTGGGCGCTCGTCAATCAGCAGCACAATGAGGTATACCTCTGGGTGATTTGCGGTGATGGCGTTGGCAATCTTTTGCATCAGAATGGTTTTACCAGCCTTGGGAGGAGCCACAATCAAGGAACGCTGTCCTTTACCAATGGGGCTGAACAAGTCCATAACTCTGGTGGAAATCTCGTCGGTAACGGTTTCCAGATTTAGCTTTTCGTTGGGATACAGGGGGGTAAGGTTTTCAAAGGGAATACGAGTTTGGGCAACCCGTGTTTCATCAAAGTTTACAGTTTCAATACGAAGCAAGGCAAAGAACCGCTCACCTTCCTTGGGGGATCGAATCTGTCCGTAAATAGTATCTCCTGTCTTAAGGTTAAACAGACGAATCTGGCTGGGAGAAATATAAATATCATCTGGGCCAGGCAAATAGCTGTTTTGGGGAGAACGAAGGAAGCCGTAGCCATCAGGAAGGATTTCCAGGGCTCCGCTGGCAAAAATAATTCCTCCATGCTCTGTGTGAGCCTTCAGGATAACAAAAATCAGCTCCTGCTTTTTCATGGGAGCCAGATCTTCGTTGGAAAATCCGTACTGGCTTGCCATATCACGCAAGCCCTGCATTCCCATGCAGGTTAAGTCGTTAATTAAAAGTCGTGGCTTTGAGTCGTTGCTGGAATCCTCTGCCATTGCTGAGGCTCGAGCTTCTTCCATTTCTGCATTCAGCTGCATGACCTTGTCGTAGCCGTTGGTGGGAGCACTACGATTATAGGCGGGCCTATATCCTGTATTGGTTCGTCCCCTGCCACGAGGAGTGTATTCTGAATCGCCACCAAAGAAGCTGCGTCCCCGAGGATTGGGAGAAAATTCACCATTACCACGACTACGAGGACCATGGTCCCCCTCACCATAGCTTCTGGCAGCAGGCTTTTTTACTGCACGCCGAACCACCACACGCTCTCTGGGGCTTGTAGTTGACTCTGTTGCTGATGACACATCTGGATTATCTTCTGAAATTACTGGTTCACTGGTAGGATGGTTTTCTGTTGGAATGGCAGCCGATGTATTTTCTGCCTTACTTTCAAATGTTTCTTGTTCAGGTGATAGGTGGGAATCTGCTACAGATGACTCAAACTCTAACTCTGGCTGGTCACTCTGAGGCGGATTTTCTGACGTGTCTACAAAACGACGTCTTTGAATCGGTGCCATTAAAAACTCTCCATGTGTAAATGATTAGATTTATGCATCAGGAAATAATACAAAAAATATTGAATTAAACTAACTTATGGTTACAACATAACAGAACTCATATTTCATGTCAATAGGATTCAAAACTCCAAAATTGCCGTTACCTTGACTTTACCCAACAATCAATTTATAGTACGGTAACTTATGGCACACCGAAAAGACTTTCATTCCAGCAAATTTGCAAAGAAAAATCAGATTTCTTTCAAGAAGATGGCAGAATTTTCTCATGATAAGCCAGCAGAAAAATTCCAAGAACGAAGTTTTTCAATTCCAGACAGATTGCCGGTAGGCTCCATGGGCTATTTGGCCTTTCCCAATCAGACAGAATTTTTACTTTCCGAGCTGGAAAACCGATTCAATCTGACAAAAGAGCTACTGGAAAAAGCCCACCGCTATGAAAATCTCTTTATTTTTGAAAACCAGGATTTGCCAGAAGTTCTTCGTGGTCCCGAACCACAGGCCACACCCTATTGGTGCAGTACCGTTTTGCTTGAGCCACAACTCATCCGCTTTACCTCCATTGGAGAGGCCGCCAATGCTTTGAAGGCAATCCAACGGAACTGGGCGCCCTATTTTATCACTGCATTTCGTCGAGGACAGCTGATTCAAGAAAAGCTCCCCTACATGAACCTTAAACCACGACAATTTCCTTTTACGGTGCCAGCTTCCACAGCGGGAGTGTATACCCTCCTTGACCAAAACACACTGCTAGCCTCAGGAAAAACCACCAGCACCTTTCCTGCTGGCCTTATTCAGTTTGTGGAGGATCATGAAAATCCTCCTAGCCGAGCATATCTGAAGCTTCAGGAAGCCTTAACTCAATGCCAAGCTACCTTTGGCACCATGCCCCAAGCAGGTCAGCGTTGCTTTGATGCAGGAGCCTGTCCTGGTGGCTGGACCTGGGTGCTGGTACAACAGGGCTGTAAGGTATATGCGGTAGATAGAAGCCCCTTGGATCAGCGGCTCATGGACAACCAGCTGGTGGAATTCCACAAGCACGATGCCTTTACCCTGTTGCCAGAGGAATTGGGAGAGTTTGATTGGATTTGTTCTGATGTGATTTGCTATCCTGAGCGACTTTTGGAGTGGATTCACCGCTGGCTAGATAGCAGATTGTGTAAAAACATGGTTTGCACCATCAAGATGCAGGGAGAGATTGACTGGAAATTGATTCAAGAATTTGAAGCCATTCCCAATAGCCGAATTTTTCACCTGCACTACAACAAGCACGAGCTTACCTGGATTCACTGCCACTAAGAACAAGCCCTAGTGGCACAAAATTTAGTGAATATCGGTTAAGTTAAATGGAGTCTCCTGGTAGACGTAATAGTTCAGCCAATTTGAATAGAATAGATGGGCGGTACTTCTCCAGGTGGAAACAGGCTCATTCTTGCTATTGTTCCCAGGGAAGTAGTTTGCAGGCAGCTGGATGGGCAGACCTTTATCCAAATCCCGGAAATATTCTTGGGCCAAGGTACCAGTGTCGTATTCCAAATGACCTGTCATAAAGATTTCACGATTTGACTGTGATTTTACCAGCAGTACGCCAGACTCATCAGATTCAGCCAAAATAATCAGCTGGGGTTTTTGAAGAATATCTTCCTTGCGCACAGTCGTATGGCGAGACTGAGGAACAGGGAACACATCGTCAAATCCCCGCAACAAAGGCTCTGCAGGAGTGGTGCGATGATGGGGAAAAATACCAAAAAGTTTTTCATCCAAGGGATACTTGTTCACTCCGTAATGATGGTACAAGCCAGCCTGGGCTCCCCAGCAAATGTAGAGGGTACTGAACACATTTTCCTTGGCAAAGTCCATAATGTCGCATAGCTCGCTCCAGTAGTCCACCTGTTCAAAGGGAATCTGTTCTACGGGAGCCCCGGTAATAATCATTCCGTCATACCGTGATTTCAGCACTTCCTTTGAAGGAATATAGAATCGATCAAGATGGTCGCTTCCAACATGGCGAGCCTGATGAGCTTCCATGTGCACCAAGGATATTTCCACCTGCAGGGGAGTGTTTCCCAAAAGCCGCAACAACTGAGTTTCTGTGGCAATCTTGGTAGGCATGAGATTGACGATGGCAATCTTCAAGGGACGAATATCCTGCTGAGCAGCACGCTGCTCTGTCATGACAAATATATTTTCTTGTTCCAGCACAGAACAGGCTGGCAAGTCGGACTGTATCTTAATAGGCATAGTTCGCTGAGTATAGCATAGAATCTGGAAATTTGCTATACTTCATCTATGAGATTCTCTACCTATAGTGCGGAAAGTGGTGGAGGAGCAGGTAAAGTCTACAAGCGAAAAGCAATAAAAAAATTGAAGTCCTTGGTTTTATCACCTAAGATGGAAGTAGAACCATTCAACGAGAAACTAGAACAATTGCTGACCTCCCCTCGTACTCCCGCCGGTGTTGATTGCCGGGAAAAATCCTTCGGAGGGGTTGTTTGTGATGTACTTTCTCCAGAAGTGATGGCATCCAATAGACTTATCCTCTACATTCACGGCGGTGGATTTATTGCAGGTTCCCGATCCTCTTGGAGAAGCTTTTGTTCATCCTTTGCAGCAGAGGCCTCTACCCAGCTGATTCTCCCTGAATATCGGCTTGCCCCTCAGCATCCCTACCCTGCCGCCTTGGACGATATCCAGATTGTTTTCCGTGAAATCCTTGAACGAAAGGTTCGTCCCCACAATAACGAAACCAAAGTAATTCTGGCAGCAGACGGTTCTGGAGCCTCCTTGGCTTTAGCCCTTATTCAAACACTAACAGAAGAATTACGGCAGAGAATCACCTCAGTTATCCTCATATCTCCCTGGTTGGACATGAATCCTCAGTCGGAATATCTTGTTCACAAAAAGAACTTTGATGGAGTGCTTTCTGCAGAAACCTTGCTGCGATGCGGAAAATATTACACCGAAGAAGAAAATCTTGCAAAACCCTTGATTTCGCCCCTGTATGTGGAGCAATTCAACTTAAAAAGCTTTCCGCCAGTGTACATCCAGTGTGGTGATGAGGAAATAACCTTGGAAGGAAACCAGGCCTTTCAGCAAAAACTGGAAGCAAATGGTATTCCCTGCACCCTAGACCTTTGGTCAGAAATGATGTTCATGTTCCAGATGGCTCACGAATATCTTCCTCAGGCCCATTTTGCCATCCACAGGATTGGTCAATATATTCAAAAACTCAACAAAACTCTTGATCAGGAAACAGAATAATGGAACTTGTGGCACCAGCCGGTAACTACGACAAACTGTACTACACCTATACTTACGGAGCGGATGCAGCCTACATTGGACTGAAGAATTTTTCACTTCGAGTAAAGGCTGACAACTTTCATCAACAGGAATACGAAAAGATTATCAAGCTCAAGGAGCAGTATCCGCAAAAAAAGCTCTTTTGTGCCTTGAACATCACCTTTCACAATCGTGACATAGACAAGTTTTTAAGCGAGCTTGACTATTTCAGAAGCTATCCCATTGACTCCTTCATCATCCAGGACATTGGTATGGTAAACCTTATTCAAAAGCACTTTTCCCAGGCAAATCTCCATCTGAGCACCCAGGCAAACTGCATCAATCGTGAGGCAGTAAAGCTCTATCGTCAGCTGGGATTCAAGCGGGTTGTTCTGGGACGGGAAGCTTCACTGGCTGAAATCAAAGAAATTAAGGATGCAGTGCCAGACATGGAACTAGAAGCCTTTGGTCACGGTGCCATGTGTATCGCCTACTCAGGCCGCTGTCTTTTAAGCTCCTACATGACGGGCCGCAGTGCCAATGGTGGAGCCTGCTCTCATTCCTGTCGCTGGGATTACAACTTGCTGACCTCAAAAAGTGACTTTGTTCACGCAGCAGGCAAAAAGCAGGAAACAGAACCAGCAGTAAATTTTCTCGGTGGTCCTGTGGTGGACAAGGAGCTGGCTCAGTCAGGAAACCTCGTTCTGGAAGAAAAAAAGCGTCCGGGAGAATTTTTCCCAGTGTTTGAAGGTGACGACTTTACCGCCATCCTTTCCTCTAAGGATCTGTGCATGATTGACCATTTGGAGGACATGAAGGCCGCTGGAGTTGATTCCCTCAAGGTAGAAGGCCGCATGAAAAGCGTTTATTACGTGGCACTAGTAACACGAGCCTATCGCAAGGCCATTGATGCGCTGGAAGGACGAATCAGCCAAGAAGCAGCTGCACCCTTTGTGCAGGAGTTGTACAATACCAGCCACCGAGCTTTTGGAACCGGCTTTTACTACGGCCCTGACGATGCCAATGAAACCACCAGTGGAGCCACCACCAGCCCCTACGACCTCTGCGCCGCTGTGGGAGAACAGGTGGACACAGATCAAATCCTGCAACAGGCTACACAAACTCAAAACCTTCGAGAACAAGAGCTGGAAGCTATGCACCCAGCAGCACGGGCTGCACGAGAGGCTGACTATGCCGCTCATCCAGAAAAATGCCCTCCTGTGGTTCAGTCCAAGGAAGGCTGGAATTTCTTTGTATATGACTCCATGAACAAGATTTCCACTTCAAAGTCTACTGACAAAGCTGAGGATGCAACAGAGTTGCAATTCATCGCTCCAGATACTGTTGCCCTCACCGCAACAGGGGCGGACTACCAGCTGGTAAATCCTGCTACAGGTGAGCGTATGGAATGGGTTTGCCATGGCCATCCCTGTCTCATCTACACCCACCTGCCACTGGCAAAGGGCATGTTAGTACGAAACCGCGTATAAAAAAAAGCACCTCCTAAAATTGAACTTTATTTGTCCAACTTTAGGGGTGCACTTCAAACAGGCCTCAGCTTTTTTCTATATCAATCACAAAATCATTCAAATAAAAGTTTATTTACCGACACTCCTTACTTCTATCCCACTCCACCTCCAAGGTTCGTTCCTGGCGGTTTGGAGTCAGGTTAAAAACGTGACAGTCCATTCGATGAATAATAATTCCCCGTCCTCTGGACACGTACCCCACAATTTCATCTCCATACTGAGGATTACAGCAGTGAGCCCGTGAAATTAAGAAGTTAGTGGTGTCTCCAATCCTGATTTTGCCACTTCCAGAAGCAATTTCCATTGCTCCAGCATGAGGATTTCCCTGGCCTTTTTTATGCCCACGAGGAGCACCACCAATATTACAGGCATTAGCTTCACCATTAGACTTTCCACCTTGCAATCCTTCGCCCCCAACCTTGGCAAAGGGATTGTCAAAGGTGGGATCATGCTGTGTTAACCAGCTGCGGATTTTACTGCGAGCCTTGGCGGTACGAACAAACTGAAGCTGATTCTGAGTGGGGTGAGCCTGCTGGGAAGTGAGGATATCCACAATCTGGGTATTTTTCAAGGGTTTGGATAGAGGAATAATGTGACCGTCAGCCTTTGCTCCAATAATCTTTTCTCCCACCGCCGAGTGAATGTGATAAGCAAAATCCACCGCCGTGGCTCCTGCAGGAAGCTCAATCACATCTCCCTTGGGGGTAAACACAAAGATTGAATCACCTAAAAGCTCCTCTTTAATCTCGTTAAACAGGTTTTCATCTGCCAGCTGCTCACCCTTCAGTTTTTTCAACTGATTGATAATAGAAAGGTTTTCCAGCCCCACCTTGTCAGGGCCACCCAGCTGCTGCTTGTACAAAAGATGACTTGCCACACCGTATTCTGCCACGGAATGCATTTCCTTGGTACGAATTTGAATCTCCAGCGGTCTTCCCTCGCACATAACCGTTGTATGAAGGCTCTGATATCCGTTAGCCTTAGGCATGGCGATATAATCCTTGAACCTGCCTTCCAGTGGCTTCCACAAGCCGTGAACAAGTCCCACCAAAACGTAGCAATCTCCGCTGGTTTCACAGAGAATACGCAGAGCCAGCAGGTCAAAAAGCTCATCCACCGCTTTATTTCGTTTTCGCATTTTCTGGTAAATCGAATAAAAATGCTTTGCACGGCTGGTAATCATTACCTCAAGTCCTGCTCTGTTTGCAGCCTTGTAAATTTCTTGCTGAGCCTTGCTTAAATAATCAGCACGCTCCTGCTTTTTTGCTGCCACCACTTTCTTGATTTGTCCGTAGGCATCAGGATTTGAATACTTCAAGCTCAAATCTTCCAACTCTGACTTCACCGATGACATACCCAGCCTGTTTGCCAAAGGAGCCCAAATATCAATGGCTTCCTGAGCAACCTGCTTTTGAACCAATTTTGTCTCGTGGGAAAGATTTCTAATTCTGTCCAGTCGGTCCGCCAGCATCACCAAAATCACCCGAATATCTTCCACCATGGCAAAAAGCATCTTCCGTACAGAATCTGCCTCCTGCTGGGTCTTATTCTTAATCTTCAAATTGGTAATGCGAGTGGTTCCACCTATCAACTTCAAAATAGCTGGCCCAAACTTTTCCCGAATCTCGTCCTCATTCACCCTTTCAAAGGAAAGCACATTATGTAAAAAGCCCGCCACAATACATTGGCAGTCCAAATCACGATCTGCAAGAATACAGGCCACCCGCAAAGCATGAATATAATAGGGAAGATTTTGAGAATCAAATTTATCTTTAGACACCTGACACAGATATAGCCATGCCGAACGAATGGACTCCACCTCTTCATTAGTAAAGTGATTAAAGTGAGTCAAAAAGGAATCCAGCAGTTCATTGCAATCTTTATTTCCAGCATCCTTAATAATACTGTCATAGTTCATGGGGCTTCCATCCCTCCACCACTCGAAGCATTCCGCTTAAATCAGAGTGAATACGTATGTCCATAAAGCCATTTTGTTCCATCAACTGGGCTGTTGAATCAGCATTATACTCACCAGTTTCCAGCACAATAAATCCACCTGGCTTTAATGCTGCAAATCCTTGGGGTAAAAGCCGTGCAATGAGTCCCGTGCCATCCACACTACCATTGCAATCACCGTTTAAGGCTAACATAGGCTCTGAACGCCCATCCTCCAAAAGCTTTGTAGCAATTTTTTCAGGTACATAAGGAGGATTTGAAATGATACCATCCAAATCCACTAACTCTTTTGCTTGAAGCAAATCACACAATAAAAATTGTATATCACATTGATAAAAAGAGCAATTTTTTTTTGCCACAGCCAAGGCATCTGAAGAAATATCTGTTGAAAAAAACTGCATCTTGCGTAAATCAAAGGAAGCTTCTAATTCCTTCCACATAGAAATACCCACGCAACCACTTCCTGTACAAAGATCCACCAATTTTACCGGTGAATTTAACTGGATTTTTTTTGAAATAAGCTCAACTGCACGCTGAACAAGAATCTCAGTATCAGGCTTGGGAATCAGCACCGAAGGATTCACGAAAAAATCCCTTCCATAAAACTCTTTCGTTTCTGTAATGTATGCCACAGGAAAACCTGTACAACGCAAATGAACTTTTTTAATAAAATCCTCTGCTTCCTGCTCTGAAAGAAGTCGTTCTGGATGAGAAAAAATTACACTACGGGAAATCCCCAAGACCTGAGAAAGAATACAATCACAATCAAGACTTGGAGTTGAAATGAGTTTTGTAGAAAAATCATCTTCAATCCAAGCCTTTTCTTGATTCGCCTTGTTGAATTTTTCGATAGCGAGCTTACGAACTTCGGCTACAGTGATGTAGCACCTCCAAACTATTCAGTTACAACAGCGGTACCCTTCAAAGCCGCTTCCTTTGCAGAAATATTCAGTGCTTCCACCATTTCTTCGATAGAACCCTGCATAAACTGATCAAGCTTGTACAAAGTCAAGTTGATTCTGTGGTCAGTTACACGATTCTGAGGAAAGTTATATGTTCGGATACGCTCAGAACGATCACCAGAACCAACCATGCTCTTTCGTGCAGCAGAACGCTCCGCATGTTTCTTAGATTCCTCCAAATCAAACAAGCGAGCACGTAAAACACGCAAAGCCTTTTCCTTGTTTCGTAACTGGCTCTTTTCATCCTGCTGAATAACAACCAAACCTGTGGGAATATGAGTCAAACGAACAGCAGAGTCGGTAGTATTAACACACTGACCACCACAGCCACCAGCACGCATTACATCAATACGCAAATCTTCCTGACGAATCTCGATTTCAGTTTCCTCAGCCTCTGGCAACACGGCCACAGTCACTGCACTAGTATGAATTCTTCCTTGAGCTTCTGTTTCTGGCACCCGCTGAACTCGGTGTACGCCAGCTTCCCATCGAAGACTTCCGTATACAAACTTACCACTGATTGAAAGGGAAATTTCTTTATATCCGCCAACTTCAGTTTCGCTGGCATCCATAATTTCATATTTCCAACCCTTTGATTCAGCATATCGTGTATACATTCTAAACAAGTCTGCAGCAAACAAAGAAGCTTCATCACCACCAGTACCACCTCGGATTTCCATAATAATATTCTTTTCTTCCAGTGGATCAGGTGGAATAAGCATCATCTTCAACTTAGATTCCATCTCAGGCTGCTTTGCTTCAAGTTCTTTCAACTCTTCACGAGCCATTTCCTTCATATCAGGATCATCTTCTTCGGCAATAATTTCTTGATTACCATTAATATCCTGCAATAATTTTTTGTATTCTTGATAAGCAGACATCAGTTCACTCAAATATGAGTGCTCGCGCATAACTTCTTTGTATTTTTTAGGATCCTTAACAAGGTCTGGTTCCTGAACCATTTCCTCCACAACTACATATCGATGTGATAATTCTTCTAATCTCTTTAACATGGTTCTAGCATATCAGAATAAGAAAGAAAGTACAACAGAGTATTTCTGTGAATTATAAACAATAAGAGAAGAAAGGTTGAGGTGTGGGTCATTGGTGTTGGAAATGAAACACTGAGTCATGGACAAAGATTAGCATAAACAGCGGGGAAGGGCAAGCGCATACG
>JAEDCN010000046.1 GCA_016294105.1 Treponema sp. | reverse complement strand
ATTACAACTGGACGGGAACTACGGATTTAGGTGCCTATTTTGTAAGTACCTGTTCAAGCCACTATGAATGGGCAATCAAGAAGATTAAAGCCCATTGCAAGAAGACACGCTAGGGATAGTAGTGGCGCCCCAGAAAGCTACCTGCACCTGTCGGATGCCTTCCCCAAAGCCCCATCCAAGAACCACCCCTCAAATTCAGAACTTCCCCTCGATGTGATACAAAATCTTCAGTAACAGGCTTTTATCACCAGCAACAACTACTACGAGCATAAAAAACCCACCAGTTTTACCCATTTGAAAACTGGTGGTAATTATGACATTTACACTTTACAAATCACTTACTGATGTGCGTAGTTTGTAAAATAATTTTGAATCAAAATAACGGGAGTTCCCTTGTCGCCAGAACCAGAAGTCAAGTCCGCCAAGGAACCCAGCAAATCTGTCAGCTGACGAGGTGTTGTTCCCTGGGTTTCCATGCGCCCCTTCAAATCCTCATCCTTTTCTTTGATTCGTTTAATCATGGCTTCCTGAAGCTCTTCTCCAGATAAGTCTTTGAATTCGTTGTCAGAAAGATACTTCAACTTCAGCTCATTGGGAGTTCCTTCCAAACCACCGGTATAAGCAGGAGAAACAACAGGATCAGCCAATTCCCAAATCTGTCCCTGAGGATCCTTAAAGGCACCGTCACCATACACCATAACTTCTACGTTTTTGCCGTATTTTGCCTTCAGACGACTTTGAACATCGTCCACCAAAGCCTGACAATTACGAGGGAAGAGCTTTACAGAATTTTCAGTCGCCAGATTTGAACCAAGCAAACCAAATTTTTCGTTATATCCAGAACCATCAACAGGAGCAGTTAAAATTTCATCTAAACAGAAAACCTTTTTTACTCCAGCCTGCTGCAGGATTTTCTTATCTCGATTTCGCTTGTGAATGGAAGCAACAATCACATTGTCTGCATATTTCAAAATAGCTTTTGGGTCATTGGCTAAAATGATTTCGCAGGGACATTCACAGGTTTCCTTGTAAAACTGAATGTAGTCCACTCCAGTGAATTGGTGAATTGTATCGGGGAAAATTTTACGGAATTCATCTACAGTAAACACATCTGAATAGGGATTAACCCCAGAATCAAAAAGTGCATCTTCAGAAATCAGGTGATTTCCTACTTCATCTCCAGGATAGGACAGCTGAATTACCAGCTTTTTGCATCCCCGTGAAATTCCCTTCAGCAGCATGGAAAAACGATTGCGACTCATGATGGGGAAAATCAAACCAACGGTTTCGTCTCCGAATTTGGCAGAAACATCCTTTGCAATTTGGTCAGCAGTTGCATAATTTCCCTGAGAAATACCCACAACAGCCTCAGTAATTGCAATGACATCCTTATCCTGAAGCTGGATATTTGCTTCTTCGATGCATCTTCCTACAGAATCCACAACGATAGAAGCCAAATCATCTCCCTTTTTAATAATGGGAGTTCTAATTCCTCTTGAAATTGTTCCGCTGTATTTCATTATTCACCTCAAGTTCAGCATTAAAAGATTTTTAACACTGGTAGTTTAATTTGGAAAGCAAAAAAAAATTTTAAAGCTTTCTTGTAGAGAGTTTCCTCTTGTATTCTACTACATTTTCTTGGTATAAGTAAAATATATAATTATTATATTAAGTATAATTGTATGTTATGTTTTAAGGTGAGAGGAACAAAATTATGATTGAAGATTTGAATCTGCTGCGTGTTTTTTACTATGTGGCAAAAACAGGACAAATATCAAAGGCTGCAGAGCTTTTAAATGTTTCACAACCTGCAATTAGCCAGCAAATCAAAACCTTAGAAAACCAAGTGCAATTCAAACTTTTTTTCCGTTCCAAAAAAGGAGTGAAGCTCACCAACGATGCACAAGAAATTTATAGCTATTGCAAGGCAATTTTTACCTCCGTGGAATCAATCAATCACACCTTACAAAACATTTCTTCTTTGGACAGTGGAACCCTGCGAATTGGTGCTTCTGATACCATTTGCAAATACTATTTGATTGACAAGCTCAAGGTTTTTGAACAGGCCTTTCCAAAAATCCGCTATCGAGTTACTAACTGTACCACTGCCGAATCCTTGAATCTCCTTAAAAACAATGATGTAGACATTGCCTTTGTTCACTTTCCCGTATCCCATAAGCAATTTACCTTTCAGCCCTGCCTTACCTTGGAAGATTTTTTTGTTTGCAGCTATGATTTTGACTGCTCCAAAATCAAGTCCCTGTCAGATCTCACTAGATATCGCACCTTGCTTTTGGAAAAATCAAGCCACTCCAGAAAATTCCTTGATGCAAATCTCCTTCGTTACAATATCCAGCTACAGCCTAAATTCGAGTTAGCCTCCTTGGACTTGCTTATCGAATTTGCAAAAAAAAATATGGGCATTATTTGTGTTTCACGACAGTACATCAAAAAGGAACTGGAAAACAAGGAGCTTAAAATCATTGATTTAAAGGAAAAGCTAGATACCCGCTCCATCAGCCTCGCCTACGATAAAAACACTATCTCCAAGGCTGCACAACGATTTATGGAAATGCTGTAGACGATACACGGTGAAAGGATTTTTTGATTGAAAGTACTTCTTTTATGAAACTTAAAAAATAAAGGCTGTGCATAAAGTACATTTTGTGTGAAGTGAAGTGCACTTCATGAACAGCCTTTTTTTACATGATTACGTTACTGAACCTGGGCCTTTGCAGTTTCCCGTCCTTCCACCAGCAGAATCAGCTGGGTTCCCTTAGGCAAAGCATAGGGGACGGTTAACTGACCACCGGGATGAGAGAAGCTGGTCAGAGTACTGGTGCTTCCATCAGACTTCACCGCCTGAACCTGCATATTCAAAGCGTAGGGATAAGCAGGGAGCTGCACCGTAAAGATGCCATAGGTATCTCTATTTACAGGCTTTGTGGGGAAGGCAAACTCTACTGAAAGGCGACTGTGGTTGGGAACAAACTCCCTGGAGGGAGCCTGTGCAACAATGGTTCCTTCCTTACCAGCAGCAACTTCTTCTGTTGTTGCAGAACGAGCAGTAAAGTCAAAGGCAATCTTTGTTCGGCTCATTTGGGCAAGCATTTCTTGTACCGTCATACCAATCAAATTGGGAACACGAGTCTGCTCGTAGCTAGGACCACGGCTCACCACCAGCTCCAATTCCACTGGCTGGGAAATCTGGGTTCCAGGAGGTGGATTTTGACCAAGAATGGTGCCTGCCTCTGAATCGTCAGCCTTGTACAGAGGCTCAGCAATAGTGATAAGAGTGCGATTCCCAGAGAACAAGGTCTGAAGCTTGATTCGCAAATCATCTAGCTTCATGCCAGTGTAATCTTCCACCTGATTCACAATAACACCACGGCTCACCACTAAGTCAATGTGACGACTAGCCTTTACGATGGTTCCAGCTACGGGATCTTGCTCCAAAATCATGCCCTCATCACCAGGCACATCAGAATACCGCAGCTGAATCTTGGGATACAGCTCTCGCACCTGCATTTCCAGCAAGCCTTCCTCCAACTGCAATCCAGTTACATTGGGCACCAGCACTTCCTCTGATCCCTTTACTGCCACAAAAAACACAATGACAGTCACTGCCATCATAAAAAGAATGGCTGTAAGACAAATCAAAAACAGGGATTTTCCAGAAATCTGACTCTCTTCTCCATTTGATTGAACTGAAAAACCTAGATTCAGGATTTTTTTCTTAAAATCTTTCATAAAATCTTCCTATTGACACTCCTTTAATTGCTGGAACAACAGCAGCCAGCAAAATTGGGACTTCCATTCATAAAATCCTTCCAGCTCATGGCCTTTTTTGCCTGCCACTGAAGATTTGTTATACACAAAATTCCATCTCCCGTCTGCACAAGGATTCCGTGAGCCTTATCCATTCCTAAAACTGTTCCTGGTACGGGAGCTTCAGGATATGCAGAGCGAATATGAGCTGGAAGCTCCTGCTGATACACCTTTGCCTGATGGATTTTCAAGGTAGTACCCAAAGCACCAGTAAAGGCTCCTGGCCATGGGGTAAAGGCTCGAATCTTTGCGTCAATGGCGGCGGCAGAATCATTCCAGCAGATGCACCCCTCTTCCTTTTTCATCATCTGGCAGTAGGTGGCTTTGCTTCCATCCTGTGGAATCCCTTCTGGCAAAGAGCCAGCCTGTGCCGCATGAAGAATCACATCTTCCAGCTGCTTGCCACCAATTTCCGCCGCCTGCAACAAGAGGGAATCAGCAGTTTCTGTTCCCGCCAAGGGCAAGGTAATTTGAGAAAGAATATTACCACTATCCATTTCCAAGGCAAGCTTTTGTACCGACACTCCAGTTTCTGCCTGCTGATCCAAAATGGCAGCAGGAATGGGAGCACAACCACGGTACAGGGGCAACAGAGAAGGATGTAGATTTATCCCCCCCATGGGAAAAAGGGACAAGAACTTAGGCCCAAAAATCTTTCCGTAGGCAAAGCACACCAAAAGGTCAGGCTGTAATTCTGCCACTGCATCCCGTGCTGCTGCATCAAGCTTTTCTGGAGTGAGTACAGGAATGCTTCTTCCCAACTCAGTCTCCAGCTTTTGGGCAGCTTGAGCCACAGGTGTGGGAATCAAAGCCTTGCTACGACCTTGGGCTGAAGGAGGATTGGTAAGCACACCAACAATGGTAAAGCCCTTTCCTTCAGCTTCAGCCTTTCCCAAATGCATCAAGGGAATTGCCGCAGCCTCTGGACTTCCGGCATAGAGAATTCGTAGCACCTAGGCACCTGCCTTCTTTGCTTTTTTTGCAGCAATTTTTGCCGCTTTGGCAGCCTTAGCTGCTTCTTTTTCTGCCTTACGTGCAGCCTTTTTTTCAAACTGCTGGATGGTTTTTTCCCGAAAATCCTGATCCCCTCGGTCAATGTACAAAACACCTTCCAAATGGTCATATTCGTGCTGAATTACCCGAGCTAAAAAGCCTTCAGCCTCCAAGGTGAAAGGCCGTCCCCGCTCGTTCAAAGCCTGAATAGTAATCTTTGCTGGTCGAGTAATTTTTTCGTATACGTTGGGAATACTCAGACAGCCTTCCTCGTAGTCGCACATTTCCTGAGAGGTAGACACAATCTGAGGATTAATAAATACACGGCGCACATCATCATCAGCCATAACCACAAAGAATCGCTTTAAAATTCCCACCTGAGGTGCAGCCAAGCCAACACCGTTGCTTTCAATCATAGTATCAAACATTGCGTCCAAGGTGGCACGCAACTCATCATTCACTTCTTCTACTGGCAAGGACTTTTGTCTCAGCAAGTCCTCTCCAAGGTGTAAAATTTCCATACGTAATATGGTATAAAAACCGTGGCCTAAAGTCAAGGATGGGGAGAAAATAGGAGGAAAGAAGCTGTCAAAAAAAATGCTTTCCTTCACTTCCTTCTTTTATACTTGACAAATTCTAAATTTATGTTATTCTGTTTCTGACAAAATAGTTATTTTTGTCATGTTTCAAAAAGTATAATCATTTTACGGAGGATTCCATTAGTATGTCTAAGAAATATGCATTTTTGTTTCCCGGTCAGGGAGCCCAGGCACCTGGCATGATAAAGGATGTTTGCGAGGCCTCTCCCGAAGCCCGTGCTTGTCTTGATTCCATTTCCCAAATCGTAGGAGAAGATATTACCAAGCTTTTGTGGGAGACTGAGGCATCCGTGCTTTCTCGCAGTGACCGCAGCCAGCTTTCCATTACTGCTGCTTCCTTGGCAGTTGCTGCTGCTCTCAAGGCAAAGGGAATTGAGCCCGCTGTTTGTGCAGGCTTTAGCTTGGGTGAATTCCCCGCCATGTGCTTGAGCGGAGTGCTTTCCTTTGAAGATACCATCAGAATCGTAAAGCTCCGTGGTGAAATCATGCAGAAGGTGTGTGATGACATTGCAGCTCGCAGTGCAGGAAATCCTCCTGGAATGGCTGCCGTTATGGGCTTGGCTCCCGATCAGGTAAAGGCAATTGCAAAAGAAGCTGGTGAAGCTTATGCCGCCAACATGAACAGCGTAAAGCAGACTGTAGTTTCTGGCACTGCAGAAGCCTTGACCAAGCTGGAAGAGCTGGGAAAAGCCGCTGGAGCCCGCCGTGTGCTGCGTCTTGCAGTTGCAGGCCCCTACCACAGTCCCTTGATGCAGGCTGCTGCTGACGAGCTGGAAAAGGTAATTGCCGATGTTCAGTTCAATGACCCTAAAACCATCTTCTTGTCCAACGTTACTGGAAAGGCTGTTACTAGCGGTGCCGAAATCAAGAAGAACGCTATCCTCCACCTGACCAACCCCGTATTGTGGACTGATGAAGAAGCCGTTTTAGGTAAGCTGATTCAGGAAGGACAGGCAGCCGGCGAGGAATGGGCTATTCTTGAGCCAGGACCTGGAAAGGTATTGTGCGGCTTGTGGAAGGACACTGATTTTGCATCCTTGGTTGCTCCCCAGCCTGTTAATACCGCTGAAAATATCGCAAGTCTTTAATTTTAGGAGGAAAGTATGTTGTTGCAGGGAAAGAAGGCTTTGATTACAGGTTCCTCCCGAGGAATCGGAAAGGAAATTACCCGCCGTTTTTTGGAAGAGGGTGCAGAGATTTGGGGTTTGTGCTCCAAGCCTTCTGCCGCTCGTGATGAGTTAATGGCACTGGCACAGGAAAAAGGAACTAAATATCACGAGGTTTACGTGGACATTGCCGATTCAGCACTTTTGGCCGAAACCATCAAGACGGTAATGGCCTCCTCTGGTGGCTTTGACGTTCTGGTAAATAATGCTGGAATCACCCGTGACGGACTTTCCTTCCGCATGTCCATAGAAGACTGGAACAGCGTTCTTGCCGTAAACCTAACAGGAACCTTTGTGGTAAGCCAGATTGTGTCTGCCGATATGATTCGTAAGCGAAAGGGTTCCATCATCAACATGACAAGTATCGTTGGTTTGCACGGACAGAGTGGACAGGTAAACTACGCTGCCAGCAAGGCTGGTCTCATCGGTTATACCAAGAGTCTTGCCAAGGAATGTGGTAGTCGTGGCGTTCGTGTAAATGCCATTGCCCCCGGCTTTATCGAAACTGAAATGACAGAGGTGATAAGTGAAGAAGCTCGCAAGGCTTGGCTTGATTCAGTGCCCTTGAAGCGAGTTGGTACTGTAAAAGACGTAGCTGACGCAGCTTTGTTCCTTGCATCTGATATGTCTTCCTACATCACTGCCCAGGTTTTGGGTGTAGATGGTGGAATGGGAGCATAAATCAAAACCAACCCCTGCCAACTTACAGGTTTTGGCGGGGGTTATTTATTTATTCATTGAGTAGGAGAACTAAAATGAGAAGAGTAGTCGTTACTGGTTTGGGAGCAGTTACTCCCTTGGGAAATAATGTTGCAGAAACATGGGAAGGAATCAAGGCTGGAAGAAGCGGACTTGGAAACATCACCCTTTTTGATACATCAAACACCAACATCAAGGTTGCTGCCGAAGTAAAGAACTGGGATACCTCCGAATTTGTAGACAAGAAGGAAGCCCGCAAGATGGCTCGTTTTACTCAGTTTGCCGTTGTGGCTGCTGGTCAGGCTTTGAAGGATGCAGGCCTTTTGGAAGAAGGAGCCTTGGAGCCTAGCAACACTGGAGTGTTCGTAGGAAACGGTATCGGTGGATTCGAAATTCTTGAAGAGTCCTGCGGAAAATATATAAGCTCCGAAGGAAAGCGTGTTCCTCCCCTTACCATCCCCATGCTGATTCCCAACGAGGCAGCTGGAAACATCTGTATGCGTTACGGAATTAAGGGACCAGCTCCCACTATTGCCACCGCCTGTGCTTCTGGTTCCGATGCCCTAGGATTGGCCTTGGACAGTGTTCGCAGTGGCCGTGTTGACGTTTGTGTTGCTGGTGGAACCGAAGCTACCATTACAGGATTTGGAATTGCCTCCTTTGCAATTCTCCAGACCTTGGCTAGTTCTTTTAACGATTGCCCCCAGAAGGCAAGCCGTCCCTTTGACAAGGCTCGTGAAGGCTTTGTCATGGGAGAAGGCTCTGCCATGCTGATTCTGGAAGAATATGAGCATGCAAAGAAGCGTGGTGCAAAGATTTACGCTGAGTTCGCTGGTTACGGTGCATCCTCCGATGCCTACCACATCACCAGCCCCGATCCTTCTGGAGACGGTGGAGCTGCTGCCATGGTGGCTGCTTTGAAGGATGCTGGTGTTACGCCAGAAGAGGTTCAGTACTACAATGCCCACGGAACCTCTACTCCTATCAACGACCCTGCAGAAAGCTCCATGCTGAAGAAGGCCTTTGGAGATCATGCTTATAAGATGAAGGTTTCTTCCACCAAGAGTATGACTGGTCACTGCCTCGGTGCAGCAGGTGCTGTAGAAGCTTTGATTTGTATCAAGGCCATTAACGATGGTTTCTACCCTCCCACCATTAACTTGGAAAATCAGGATATTGAAGGAGGTTGTGACTTGGATTACGTTCCCAACAAGGGCGTAGAAGGTGAAATCAATTGTGCCGCATCTGGTTCTTTGGGCTTTGGTGGACACAATGGTGTTGTTATCTTTAAGAAAATCAAGGACTAACCATGAGTGTAACAAAGGATATTGAAGCATTACTGCCTCATCGCAAGCCCTTTCTCTTTGTAGATGAGATTGTTAGCGCTGACGAAAAGGGCAGCGTTTCCACTAGAACCTTTACGGAAGAAGATTTCTTCTTTCAGGGCCATTTTCCCCAGTACCCTGTTGTACCTGGAGTAATTTTGGTAGAAACCATGGCCCAAGCTGGTGGTGCCGCATTGAGCTTTCAGAAGGTCTTTGCCGACGACGCATTGTTCTTCTTGGCCACTGTAGACAAGGTAAAGTTCCGCCACCAAGTTCGCCCCGGCGACACCGTCCGCCTAGAAATCACCAATATGCGTGTTTCCCCCAAGATGGTAAAACAAAGCGGTAAGGCCTACGTTGGCGAAAACCTCGCCGCTGAAGCCGAGTGGATGTGTTTAGTTGGCTCCGCTAACTAAACGCAGCCTCAGTTTTGCGTAGCAAAACTAACAGTTGTGGCGAAAGCCACAAACAAGATGTGTTTAGTTGGCTC
>JAEDCN010000023.1 GCA_016294105.1 Treponema sp. | reverse complement strand
GAATCTCTCCATGAGTGTAAATCCATGCAGATTTACGCAACTATAGCATAAAACCACTGTACTGTAAATACACTAGGGGTATTACTTCAACAAACTGAGAATCTCGTGCTATGGCACACCTCGATTTTTTTCGCTAGAATATAATTGTAACTTTTTTTTATTCACAACCTTCTATGTATTACAAGGAGATTTTATGCCCCATACAAAAATCAGACTGAAAAAGATTTTTCAGTCATTAACTTGTATTGCACTACTAGTAGCATTGCTTTTTTCTGTAAGCTGTGCGTCCACAAAGGTTTCTAACAGCCGAAGCCTGCCAACAGATCCAGCAGTGCTTTCAGGAAAGCTAGAAAATGGTATGAGCTATTTTATTCAGCGGAACACGGAGCCTGCCAACAGAATCATGCTGCGGCTTGTTATTCAGGCTGGATCCAACATGGAAGAAGACGACCAGCAAGGCGTAGCCCATCTTCTGGAACACATGGCTTTTAATGGCTCGGAAAACTTTGAGCCACAGGAGCTGGTAAACTATTTTGAATCTATTGGCATGAACTTTGGAGCCGACGTAAACGCCTACACCAGCTTTGATGAAACCGTTTATATGCTGGAAGTACCTGCCGATGACCCCACTATGCTGGACACAGGAATGTTGGTTTTCCACGACTGGGCTTGTGGCCTTACCCTTTCCCAGGAGGAACTGGACAAGGAACGAGGAGTTGTAGTGGAAGAATGGCGACTACGCCGCGGTTTAAGTGGCCGTATAAACGACACACAAATTCCTCTTTTGTTCAAGGATTCTCGTTATGCAGAACGCCTTCCCATTGGAAAAATGGATGTAATTCAGAATGTGCCACGACAGCGAGTGGTAGATTTTTATGAAAAATGGTATCGTCCAGAACTTATGTCTGTGGTGGTAGTAGGTGACGTGGAACCAGAGAAAATCCAGTCACTGATTCAGGACGTAATGGGAGACATTCCCGCTTCTGAAAAGCCCATTCAAAGCGAAACCTATTCAGTTCCCATGCAGACAAAGCCTGTAGTACAAATTATGCGGGATCCAGAGCAGCCCTATCAGTTAATTCAGATTCTGGAACAGGTGGAAAGCCACCCCATCACCACTGTGGGGGACATGAAGAAATCCATCATTACCCAAATAGCCAGCTCCATCTTCAATATGCGGCTTTCTGAAATCAGCCAGACCGCTGACTCCCCTTGGATTGATGCAGCCATTGCAAATCAATTTATTACCCACAATACCGCCTTCCATCTCCTGGGCTTGGTGCCCTTAAACAATCAGTTTGACAAAGGGTTTAATACCTTGCTGGAAGAATTCCTTCGGTACAAAAAATTTGGTGCTATTCCAGGGGAATTAGACAGAGCAAAGCAAAATATCCTTGCTTCTGCTGAACAAAGTTGGAAAAATCGGGACAAAATCAATTCAAGTCAGCTTGCCTCAGACATTGTAAACTCCATCGTTACTGGGGATACATTAATTTCCACAGAAGAATTTTACAAAGTGTATCAGGAGATTGTTCCTACCATCACATTGGAAGAGGTAAATGAAGTTGCAGCTACCTGGTTCAAAAACCTTGGTACCATCCTCTTTGCCGTGATTCCAGAAAATACCACCAATTTCCCTAACCAAGAGGAATTACTGGCACAATGGCAGAATTTCAAGCCTACAAAGCCACTGGAACCCTATACCGAAGGTACGGTTGAAGGTGATTTGATGGCACTTCCTAGTGAGCAGGGTAGTGTAAGCTATGAGGGAACCTTACCAGGAACAGATATTCAGTCCTACAAAATGTCCAACGGTGCAACACTGCTACTGAATCAAACTGACTTCAAGCACAACGAAATCTTGTTCAATGCTGTAAGCAACGGTGGACTTTCCCTGCTTTCTGACAAAGAGTATCCTTCAGGAGCCTTTGCCGTAAGCTACAACGATCTGTCTGGTCTCAATGGCTTTACCCCCACAGACTTGCAGAAAAAGCTGGCAGGAAAAAACGTTTCTCTGTACACCTACATCGGAGACTACAACGAGCAGCTCTCTGGTTCCTCCACCACCCAGGATTTGGAAACCTTGATGCAGTTGATTCATCTTCAGTTTACCGCAGCAGATTTTACAGACACCGCTTGGGCAAATCTCATGAATAGCGCCACCTTGCAGGCTCAAAGTCATGGCTCCCAGCCCGACGATGTTTTTTCAGACAAGATAATTCAACTCTTGTACGGTGATGATATCAGAAAGCAGCCCCTTACCATGGATTTCGTGGAAAAAGTAAATCCTCAAACTGCGGAAACAGTCTTTACCCAGCGGTTTGCTGATGCTGGGGACTTTACCTTTACCTTTACAGGAGACTTTGACCAAGAAGAAATACTAGAGCTGGCAGCCACCTATCTTGCCACCCTGCCTTCCACAAATAGCCAGGAAAATGCCATTTGGCAGGAACCAGACTTCCCCAAGGGAATCCACAAGGCAGTGGTAAAGAAGGGGCTGGAGGAACAAAGCCAGGTATTTATTGCCTTTGGTGGTAGCCTGCCTACAGTAGATGCCGCTACCGCCTATCAGGATGAGGAAATGCTTTCCATGCTGCAGAACCTTTTGGACATACGGCTGCGAGAGGTGGTGCGAGAAGAAAAGGGCGGTAGCTACCATGTAAACGTAAGTGCCTCCATGGAATTGTATCCACAAAGAAGCTTTATGGTGGAAATCCTCTTTGGCTGCCAGCCTGGTCGGGAACAGGAACTTACCGATGCCGTCATTAACGAGGTGGAAAACCTGAGGAAAAACCTTGTTGATCAGTCCTACCTCACCAAATTGCAGGAATCATACCGTCGATCCAAGGAAACAGCCCTGAAGACAAATAGCTACTGGGTCACTATGGCAGGCAGAGCCGCATTACATGACTTTCCCACCACTATCATTGCGGATACAGACACCATTCCTAACATGGTAACACCTCAGGCCATGCGGCAGCTGGCTCAGCGATACCTAGATCCTAACAATTACGTGTTAGTTTTCCTGGAGCCAGAATCAGCTCAGTAACGGCTTCATCCTACAAACTAAAAGTTAAGCTATAAAAAAAAGCCAGAGCTTGAAACTTCACTTCACAAGTTCTGGCTTTTTTGTTTTATGGATTTTTCTTCAAGGAAAAACGTTACAGCAGCTTTACCTTACTCTTAAAGCAGGCTAAGCCCTCCTTGGGATATTCCTGATGGAGCCTATCTATAATAGACTTTACCACAGCAGCCTGCTCCTTTGTGCAAATAACAATATACATACAATTCAGCTGGGGCCACACCGCATCTCCCATTTTAGGTTCCGTTACACCACGTCCCATAACCACAGGCAGCTTGGTAAACATACGGCCAGTATCCTCTTTCATAAAGGCGGTAACAAAGTCTTCCTCAATGGATTGGCTCATGATGATTTCCAGACGTTGCAACTTTGGCTCCGTTGCCTTCTGCTCAACCTCAGACTCCTTGACCTTCTTTTCTTTCTTGTCGTTGTCCTGGCTCTTATCCTTTTTACTCATCTATATCCTCCATGCCAAAGCTTTTTTGTGCAGAAAACTCTTCCCGCTCATCCTCATCCTGCAGGACTTTGTCCTGCAGGACTTTGTCCTGCAGAACAGAGTTCTGGCGAGAAACGAATTGCTGTTCTTCAGCAGCAATTTTTGCAGCCTTCTTTGCCTCCCGCTTCTGACGTTTAATAGCTCGTTTTGCCTCACGCTTTTCACGATGGTGATTGAAGATGTAATACAACACTGGCATCAGGAACAAGGTCATGGTGGTGCTGAAGGTCAAACCACCAAGAACAGTCTGACCAATGGGCTGTGTCATTTCGGAACCTTCACCAGGGAAAAATGCCATGGGCAAAAGTCCCAACACCGTGGTTAAGGTGGTCATCAAGATAGGACGCAAACGACTCCGGGCAGCTTCAACACAGGCATCTTCCAAGCTGTACTCTCGCTTTCGCAGCAAATTAGTGTAGTCTACCAAAACGATACCATTGTTTACTACAATACCAACAAGTACCAGGGCTCCAACTGCTGAAATTATGTTTAAAGGTGACCCCACCACAAGATAGATAGCCATAATACCAATCACAGACAGCGGAATGGTAAACAGCACGATAAAAGGATCCAAGAAGGATTCAAACTGGCTGGCCATAACTGCAAATACCAAAATAACCGCCATGATGATGATAACTGCAAACTGCCGCAAGCCTTCTTGCAAGGACTCGTAGCTACCACTATAAGTAATGCGAACATCATCCCCAAGTACAACGTGGCTACGAATGGTGTTTTCAACCTCCTGCTGAACAACTTCCGATGACTGCCTCCAGTTCAGCTTTTTTGCTGTAACATGGATTGTTCTCATCTGGTTCTCTCGAACAATGGACACAGGAGAAGTTCCATTTTCGTAGGAAGCAAAGCTTGCCAAGGGAATCCGCTGTCCAGAAGAATTAGCGACGAAAATCTGTTCAAGATCAAGGACACGAGAACGGTCATCCTCATTCAGCTGTACCAGAATATCAATCTCATTACCACCATCACGATAACGGCTGGCAACAGTACCATTCATGTTTGCCTTTATCTCGTTACTTACAGAATAAATATTCAGTCCAAGCTCCTGAAGCTTATTTCTGTCGATTACAATATCAATTTGGGGCAAGCCATCCTCAAGACTACTGGTAATTTCTGTAATGGAATTGGAATTGTATTCCTCCAAGGCATTTACAATATCTGCGGCAGCTTGTTGGAGCTGCTCCATGCTATTACTCTTGATAATAACATCCACGTCACTTCCCGTCATCATCATGGAACTAGAACTCATGGAGAATTCTGCACCAGGGAATTGGCTAAACAAACCACGAATCTTTGCAATAGCCTCATCGTTAGTATCCCAACCAAGCTCTCGCTGAGATTGTGGATACAAGGTGATATTCAGGGTGGCAGAATTGGTAACAGAGCCACCTAAGCCCATCATAGAAGCTCCTCCTACCGACACCGTAGTGGATTTAAGTCCCTTTACATTTTGCATAACAAGATTTTCCAACTGTCGGATAACCTCGTCGGTGGTTTCAAGACGTGTTCCTTTAGGCATTTCCAAGGTAACAGAGATACTATTAGAAGCTTGATCTGGCAAGTAAATAAATCCTACCACGGGAATCATTACAAGACTTACTACCAAAAGCACTAGGATAACGATAATGGTTAAAGCCTTGTGATGTAAAACCCAACGAACCCCATTAGCATAAGCATTATCTAGCTTTTCAAAGAAGTGTCCAATGCCTCGGTCAATCTTTCCCATAACACCAGTCAAACGACGATTAGCCAAGTTTTCCAACTTGAGATACTTGGAGGAAAGCACTGGTACCAATACCACCGCCACCACAAGACTACAGAGCAGGGAGAACACAACGGTAAAAGTAAGACCAGAGAAAATCTGTCCCACAATTTCCAACTCACTGCTGTACATAATCAAAGGAAGGAATACACAGATAGTGGTAAGGGTACTGGCCACAATAGCCATCAGCATTTCCTGAGAACCAAGAATTGCCGCCACCGTTGCCTTTGCACCTTTGGAACGGTAAGTATAGATGTTTTCCAAAATAACGATGGAGTTATCCACCAGCATACCAACACCCAAGGAAAGTCCAGCCAAGGTCATGAGGTTCAAGGAAAAGCCTGCAAACTTCATGATCCCCAAGGTAATAACCAAGGAAATAGGAATGGTCAAGCCAATAATGATGGTACTTTTAATGCTTCGCAGGAACACCAACAGTACCAAAATTGCCAGTACCGCACCAGAAACAACAGAGCTAACAATATTGTTAATGGAAAGCTCAATAATATCGGTGGTATTGGCTTCTTCAGACAGCTTTACGTCAGCAGGCAACAGAGCTTGAATCTCCTTTACCTGCTCACGGACGGCTCGTGCAGCCTGCACAGAATTCTTTCCACTTTGCTTTTGAATGCTCAAGGTAACACAGGGAATACCATTCAAATATGCCAAGCTGGAAACAGGCTTGTAGCCTTCATAAACATCGGCAATATCCCGTAATAAAACCTTGTGAACGGTGGGAACCGTTCCCATGCCATAGCCCCCAGAAGCCTTGTAGGCAACAACGGTGTTACGAATATCATCTAAGGAGGTGTATTCTCCAGAGGTGGTTATGGAATAGGTAGTATCATTTTCAGAAATAGTTCCACCAGCTCCTTCCACGTTTTGGGCGGCAATCATCTGAGCAATCTGTGAAATGGGAAGAGCATAGGCTTCCAAGCGGTCACGGGGAATATCCACTATAATAGCCTTTTCCCGCCCACCACTGATAGAAGCAGAGGCAACCCCATCTACCTGCTCCAATCGAGGCTGAATCACATCCTCCGCATACTGACGCAATTCCTCTGGAGTTCTATTTCCACTCAAGGCATAGGTCATAATGGGAAGCATATTGGGATCAGCACGAATAATCAGAGGAGTTCCAGCACCATCTGGTAACATACCCTTTACCAAGTCAATCTTGTCTCGGATTTCGTTGGTGGCAACATCAAGATTCGTACCGAAATTCAGCATCAGAATAATCAAGCTGGAACCAGAAGAAGAAATAGACTGCATGGTATCCAAGCCAGTAACGCTGGAAACCGCACTTTCCAAGGGGCGGGTAACAGCACGCTCTACTTCCTCCGGACCAGCATTGGTATAGGTAGTGGAAATAGCCATGTAGGGCATTTCCATGTCAGGTAACAGGTCAATGGGCAGCTCCGTAGTGGAGTAAATACCCAAGGCTGCCAGAATAACAAAGATGATCAAAACCGTGGTGGGCTTTGATACAGCCAGTTTAGACAGGCTCATCAATTACCTCCCTGCTGACGGTTTATCACATTTACCTTGCTACCAGAATCCAAGAGAGTTTGACCAGAAACAACAACCTCATTTCCAGCGGTAAGTCCAGAAACCACCTCAACCATATTGTCCACCGTAATTCCCACGGAAATTGGGCAGTTTTCCACAGTATTTCCATTCACTACAAATACAGATTCCTGACCAGAGCGGTTCACAATAGCCTCACGAGGAATCGCCACAACTCCAGCCTTAGATTCAGTAATCAGCTTAACACGGCAATACATTCCGATTTTAATGCGGTTGTCAGGAGGATCTAGTACCAGCTTTACTCCCATAGAACGAGAGGTGGTATCTAAAACAGGATTTACCTCTGCCACCTTTGCGGTAAAAACTTCTCCAGGGTAAGAGTCAAAGGTCAAAAGGGCAGGCTGACCTACTGCAATTCGAGAAACAAATCGTTCCGCTACACTAATGTTGATTTCCAAGTTCTTTGTGTTGCTGATTTTAGCAATGGATACAGAAGGTGCCACCATGCTTCCCACAGACACAGGGAAGGCGGTAACAGTTCCCGCTACAGGAGCACGAATAGGGCTACTTTCATAGGTCATACCAGGACGAGAAGGGTCAACGTAGGCAAGAATCTGATTCTTTTCAACATAATCTCCTACTCGCACGCGAATGTTTGCAATTTTTCCAGAGGTATCTGGCATAACATCAACACTGGAGGCAGCAACAACATCTCCACCAAATTCAAGGTACTCGTCAAGATTTTCTGCTGCAGCAACATAGGTGTTTACCGCAAAAACTGTTTCTTGACTTTCTACAGGAACAACTGCAGTACCCTCGTCTTTTGAACAGCTAAAAAAAACAAATCCCAAGGCAAAAACCAGGGCTACAAACTTTACGCTTCTTTGTGTCATCATCATATCCTTTGGGCACTGCCCCTTAATCTACCAGCTTTGTGTTGAGGGTATACTCTAAATCCAGCAACCCAGACAAATAATTGAATTTTTCGTTAGCCAAGCCCAGCTTTGCTTGATTCAGCTGATTTTCTGCATCTCGCACATCCAGCAGCTCCACAGTTCCGTTGCGGTAAGCCACCAAAGTCATGTCGTAGGAACGCTGGGCCAGCTGAATATTTCCAGCAGAAGCTTCTATTGCGGCCTGAGATTGAACCAAGGCATCCACTTGGGTACGAATATCCAGCTCAGTCTTTTCTATTAAAGTTTCCAAGGAAAGCTCTAGCTTACGGATATTGTCCTTAGTATCCTTGGCACTTTGTCGATTGGTGGAGAAGGGCAGAAGGTTAGTAAGATTCCAAGCCAAGGTAGCAGAAAAAGCACCGTTATCCATGTAGGTATCTATCCAGTTGGAAGAAATATCTGACACAACAGGCTGAAAGCCCCAAGAAAGCTGCAGTGCAGGGGTATAAGCCTGCATATTCTGAAAAGAAAGATTCAGATTCAAAATCTCTAGGTTCTTTTGCAAGGACAAAATATCGGGATGATTTTGAGCATAGAGGGAAATCAGTTTGTCGGGATTCAAGTCTACAAAGGAAGGATTGATTGCTCCCTCCAAGGTGATTTTTGTTCCAGCAGGCAGCCCCAGCATAAAGCCAAACAAATCAAGTTGCTGATTCATAGCCTGTTCCTGCTTCATAATGGTGGGACGAGCATTTTCGTAGGCAACCTGGGCTTGCAGCAATGTCAACTCTGGAATCAAACCGTTTCTATAATTTACCCGAGCCTGCTCCATTCTTAAACGAGCATTTTCCAAGGACTGATTCTGGAGGCTCAAGCTTTCTTGCTGAAGCAGCAAACCGTAGAACAATTTACGAATCTGTAGCTCATTTTGTCGTACCGTTTGATCCCAGGTAATAAGTCCAGCCTCGTACTGCTTTTTCACCAGCTTCATGCCGTCAAACAAGGCAAAGGAAAAATTCCAAGATATACCGATGTTACCCACCACCATCCAGTGGTCTGCTTCTGTGATTTCAGCAGGTGCAGGAAACGTAGGTCCTAACATAGCACTAATCCCTTCCATCATGGCGGCGGTGGTATCAACCTTTTCATTACTGCGGCTTACGGTTCCAGAAATATTCACCGAAGGCAAAAGTTGATTCCATTTAAAACTATTCGCACGGCGTTTCATCTCCAAATCAATGGCAGAACTCTTCAACGTTTTACTGTTTTGATTGGCATAAGATACCGCCTGCTCCACAGTGAGACTGATAGCATTCTTTTCCCCATCATTCTTCTGGTCACTTTGGGAAAACAGCAAACCAGTCATAGTTGCTAACATAAGGAAGAAAACAACGAATTTCCCCCTTCCGTGATTTTGCATAGAACCCCCCGAATGTATCTCTAATATAGTAAGCATCAATATCATGAGCAAGTAACTTTTAAACCTTTTTATAAAAAAAATGTTATAAAATTTTTTATGTTATAAAATTTTTTTTTCATTTTTTACTCCTAGTTAGCACGATAGGATTATTTGTATATATTACAAATATATAGCAAATACAATTTAGAAACAAAAATTATCCATAAAAATAAATTAAATCAAAAGCCTATCATCTTATATTGTCAGGTATGCTTTATAGCTGGAGTATCTATGTAAATCCCCTCATGGATGCCATGGATGGGAACGAGGAGCCGTTTCATTGGCAATGTCCATTGCTACCCTGGTCATTCCAATTTCAATGATTCCTGCTGCAAAGATTTTGGCAAAACAGGGCCCCCACTTCACAACCAAGACAGCCCTTATTGGAACTATTTTCTTGGTACTTGGTTTGGCAATAGCTGGTCTTGCCGTTGGAGGAATTTATGATGAAATGTATCCAAATCCCGCCACCACGACATTATATGTCAGGGATCATCCCGTATAATAGCTTTCATTCTCACAAAAAGGAGTTTGAGGAATGAGGAAAGGTGAAGTGAAAATCACGCTCACGAAAGACGGTTGCAAGGACATTACAGTGCAGTGTTCTGCAAAAATCAAGCTGCATCCCATGATGGCCTTCATCACCATCGGCTACGGAATGCCCCCCATGCAGGTGAAGCCCATAGACTGGAAGGGTGTGGGCATTGCCATGGCGGGCTATCTGGCAATCTTCCTTGCCTGCACCTGCTTTCTGTCCAGCGTGGCATTGGGTGTTGTGGTGCTGGGCGCGGTGGTTGCCGCCAACATCATCTACAACAGGAACTACTTCTTCAACTACATCCAGAAGAAGCTGCGGGAGGGCTACCAGGTCCTGGACCAGGAGCAGCAGCAGATTCTCACGGAGGCCGGGGTGCTGCCCCTGACGGAAAAGGCTTTCAGCGGATTCAAGCTGCCCCTGCCGGGCAACATCAGCCTGGACAAGAAGAAGCTGCTGCCCATTGCCGGTGGGGCGGTGGCGGTGGTGTTCCTGCTGGCCATGTGCACTGGGGGAGATCCTATCGACCAGATGCTGGACGACATGGAATCCACTCTAAACGCACTGGAAAAACTCGTTGTCCGACTTGAAGACGGAAAAATTAGTGGAGCAGAATACGAGGAAGAGTCAACACGAATCCTCATGGATATGGCAGCTTCATTTGAGAAATACGAAGCCTATGGCGATGTAAATCCCACTTTAGAGCAGGCCAAGCGACTTGAAGAACTTGAAGAGCGAATGGACCAATTGTCTAACTATGCTTCATTGTACATGATGCGCTACTACTACTAGGAGAACTATATGCGAACACTTGAAAGCATTAAGGAAGAAATTGCAGCCCTGGGAGAGGTGGACCTGTTCGGGACAGCAAAGGAGGTAACCCATCTGCCGGAAATCCTCCACGACGACGAAAGCATCAAGTACCTGACATCAGGCTTGATGGATGGAACCACCTGGCTCATTGTCTGCACCCAAAAGCGGATTCTGCTTCTTGACCATGGATTCCTCTTTGGCTTCAAGCAGTCGGAGATGAACTTGGAAAACATCAACTCAATCTCATTCCAAACGGGATTACTCTTTGGAGCTATCGAAATCTGGCACGGTGGAGCCCGCATGTTGATTGAAAACTGCGACAAAAAGACTGTAAAGCCCTTTACTGATGCAGTCAATGCTGCCATACAAGCCATCAAAAAAGGGCAGGGGAATACACCTCAGAATCCAGTTACATCATCTTCTGATGATGTGGTCTCTCAACTTGAACGTCTTGCATCTTTGATGGAGAAGGGGATTTTGTCTCAGGAAGAGTTCCAAGCTCAAAAAAAGAAGTTATTGGGATTGTAATCACTGTTTGGGAAGGATGACTACCACAAGGCCTCCTTTCTTTCTAAAACAGATAACGCCACTGGCAGACAAGAGGGAGCGTCTACCGGTGGCGTTTTTTATCTTGAAAAAAACTTCAAGTATCTATATAGTAAAAAAGGAAACACCCGTCAGCAAACGGTCTGTCTCCACTTGTGCGATATGGCCGCTAAAGTGTGCAAGACTTGGCGGCCAATTTTTTACTCTTTCTTATCCAAATAAGAGAGCAAGCCAAGAATCAGAATAGCTATGTTAATAGCTAACGAAAGAATTTCGTACATCGTCATCTTAGAGCCTCCCAAATCAAATTATTTCAGCACTGCTGATTGAGTTTGAGAGACAGCCACCTTACCAACGGGTGCAATTTCAGTATAAAACAAGATCAAAATACAGTAAAGTGTAGAACTGGCATCAGCAGGGAAGCTCCACCAAGACAGCCTAAATAACAAGCTTTACAAAACAAATGCCACCAGTAGATAAGGAAGCGTCTACTGATGGCCTTTTTTTCTACAAAATCTGAAGGAAATAAGCTATATATCCTGCCAGCAGAATAAAGCCAGCAACTCTTCCTAGTCGTCGCTTAGGGAGAGATAGTAAGAACAGTAAAAGCATTGTGGCGGTTGCCACCAGGGTGTCAAAGCGGAAGGCGGAGGCAAAGGGAACAGGAATTACCATGCCAGACAAGCCCACAATAAACAGGATATTGAAGATGTTGCTTCCCACAATATTACCGATGGCCATATCGGGGTTCTTCTTTATGGCTGCTGCCACAGAGGTGAACAATTCTGGCAAAGAGGTTCCTAGTGCCACAATGGTAAGGCCGATAAATCGCTCACTTAAGCCCAGCATCTTTGCAATAGCACTAGCAGCATCTACTGCAAGGCTACTTCCCACAATAATCAAAGCAAGACCAAGGGCGGTGAACAACAAAGCCTTGGGCACCGACTGAATCTTGGCGACCTCTTCTTCGCTTTCTCCTGAAATCAAGCCTTTTTTAGTCATAAGGAACAAATAGCTCAAATAACCGATAAACACCACCAGCAAAATAGCTGCATCTAGGCGGCTAATGCTTCCATCAACCCCCAAACCAAAAAGCACAAGGCTCATTACAAGGGTCACAGGAATATCCACAAAAGCAGTCAGCTTTGCCACCACCATGGGACAAATCATGGCTGCCAAGCCAAGAATAACCAGCACGTTCATGATATTGCTTCCCACCACATTACCGATGGTTATGTCTGCATTACCATGAAAGGCAGCTGTTAAGCTTACCGCAGCCTCTGGGGCACTTGTTCCCATAGCCACAATGGTAAGACCAATGACCAGTTGGGGAATTCCAAGCTTTGCCGCAATACTGGCAGCTCCATCTACAAACCAATCTGCACCCTTTACCAAAAGCACAAAGCCAAGCACCAAAAGTGCCAGCTGAATCAGCATTTCCATACAAACTCCTTTCTCTGCCACATTTTAAAATCCAATTTTGATAAGATTTTTTTGATTATACTAAAAACATGTGGTTTCAGGAAGGTATTTTTGATACGCCAATCGTGGGGTACCGTCGTGGGTGTAAATCATGCCACAATACTGGTACCCCAATTTTTTGAGCAATGACCGCATAGGTAGGTTTGCCTCGTGGGTATCGATTCTAATATTCCCACATTCCGCCAAGGCCCATTCTAAGCAAAAGCCCCCAGCTCCCTGTCCACGGCTTGCAATCCGATGCACCACACCGTAGGGCCGCTTATCTTCAAGCCAGCTTCCCTGGTAAATCTTTGCGTAGGTGGGATCCTCTGCCACCTCCAAGAAAAACACTGCAAGGATTTCTTCTGTCTGCCCAGTTGCTTCTTGAGTCTCTTTTACACACACATAGCTTTTTTGCTGCTGAATATCCGCTTGAATCAAATCCTGTGGCGGCCAAGTATCTCCCCACTGACTGGGATTTCCCGTTTCCCGCATAAAATCCCGTGCTTGAGCATAAATCCCCAGCACCGTCTCCAAATCTCCAGCTTGTGTCTTTCGTATCTTCATCCCCACCTCCAAGGGTCACTTTACTTTCTTGAACGATAAGCCCAGGAGCATCGGCATTATTCGTTAAGACTACATTCTTCAATGCAACAAGGTGAACTTCATTTTTTATAATCGATAAACTAGAATCCACTCTTATATTGCTTCCGATATACACAGTACCGCCCTTTTCTATAAGCTGCTGCAAGGCTTTCAGACTATGAGCCACGGTAGAAAGAGCTATTGAAGCAGTAACAGTTTTTCCTGCAGCAACAGAAACTTCTGCAACTCCGTACATGGTGCTAATGTCAGATTCTTTTCCTTCAACACTGATTGAATAAGGGCCAGGTACTAAATCATCAAACTGAGCACTTTCTCCTGCAACGACAGTTTTATTTTGCTTATTTCCAGCTGCATCAGCAACAGTCACTGTAAAAATTGTTGACTCAGAGGCAGATCGACTGCCAGGAACAGCAATCACTAGGCCACCATTTTGAAATTTACTACAGGATGTGAAAAAAACAAAAATTAAGGCAAGAATCAAAATGAAAGCACTTTTTCTTCCCAAAAAATTATTATCTCGCAACATCGTACTCACTTACAATCTCCCTAAAAAAATTTATCTCAATTATACAAAAAAGTTCAAAATTAAGGAAGTAACGACAAAGAACAGTAAAGTTTTCAAAGATGTTTTAAATAAAAATTAACTACACGAACAGCCTTATTCTGAGACCCCTTCTGGTTAGATTCCAGGGAAAAGTGAATAATCAAGAAAAATATAAAAAAAAGATTTTTTTTTGAAAAAAAGACAAATTCTTTCAGTTTAAAGCGAATAATTATTATGTAAGAATTTTTTTTGGAGATAAGATGAATAATGAACACCCCACCACCGAAAACCGCAAGCATAAAGACTCCCTCTTTGTAGATTATTTTTCCAAAGACAGGGACTGGAAGCAACATTTTCTTTCCCTGTACAACGCTCTTCATGGTACCGACTTACAAGTGGAAACCACTCGGCTAGAGAGAGTCAATTTGGAACAAGTTTTATATATGGACTATTACAACGATATTGCAGTTATGGTAAATGACCAGTTCATCATGATGATTGAACATCAGACCACCATCAATCCAAATATGCCGCTACGCTTGCTGGAATACGTGTCTCGAATCTACGGTAACATGATAGATTCAAAGTCAAAATTCTCAACCCAGTTGATTCCACTAGCCAAGCCTGAGTTCATTGTCTTTTACACCGGAAAGGAAAACATACCACCAGAAACCTACCTTCACCTGTCCGACGCCTTCAAATTGAACCACATCCAAAACTCCGAAATCTCTCTTGAATTAGTGGTGAAAGTGTGTAGAATTAATGGTAAAGAACCAAATCAAATTGTTTCACAATGTTCAGACTTGGAACAATACGTGCAGTTTCTCAAGCTCATTGCTGAAGCAAAAGCAGATGGTCAAGTAAAACCACTCACAAGAGCCATTAGAGAGGCTGTACGTCACAATGTCTTAAAAGATTATTTAGAAAGAAAAGGAGGAGAGGTTTTGAGTATCTTAATGACTGAATATGACTATGCCACCGACATTGCAGTAAAACAAGAAGAAGCTTATGCAATTGGTCGTAACGAAGGTATTTTAGTTGGGCTAGAACGTGGAATTGAACGTGGGATTGAACAGGGAGCCCACCAGAAAGCATTGGAAACAGCTCAAAACCTTCTTTCCATGGGATTTTCTCCAGAACAAGTAGCTCAAGGAACAAACCTCCCACTGGACGTAATACTAAGTTTAATGAAGTCCAGTGATACATAACACCCTGACTTGGAACAATACGTGTGTACTGTTAACATAATGAGGTAGGACAGGGTGCCTCTGGAAACTCTTGAACTGTTGTACACAAAAAAAGCCACAGAAAGACCGTGGCTTTTAATTGGCTTTCTTGCACTTACTGCAAAGTACCGTCTGATTTTATAGTTCCACTTGTCAAAACAAATTTTCCAACTTCATTGGCAAGGATAACACCATTTTCTGCAATTAGCACAGAGGAGCCAGATGAAAACCCATCCTTAAGAGTTAAAGTTGCCACAGAATTTCCTCCAGTAAGTGGACTGATAATGGTAATAGCAGGGCTTTTTTTTAAGGATACTTTATCGTCAGAGCTGATCAAAGCACCACCACCAATTTTAAAAGTAGATGATGAAATATTTATAGCAATATCATTACTATTACCACTGATAGTTCCACCGCTCATAGTAAAAACTGACTGATCATTTACGTAAACAGCAGAAGCATCTTGTGCCGTGTTTCCAGTAATAGTACCACCGTACATATTCATATTACCTGCATCAAGACCAATAGCTCCACCAATTCCCCACTCATTTGAACACCGACAATTGTGCACAATGGCACCATCATACATGTTCAAAGTAGAAGAAGGCCTCTCAACTTTAATACCTCCAGCACTAACATTATTAACACTATTAGTAATAGTGCCATACAAGTCTACCGTTCCATCTTTAATCTGTAACAAGGCAACTTCACGGGTCTGTCCATTTCCATCCAAAGTAAGCCTGTAGTCGCCGCCACCAATGGTTAGAGTTGCAGAATTTGTTACAGTAAACAAACTCCCTGAATTAGCTGTATACTTTAATGTAACCTCCTTATTCAGAGCTCGAATGATAACATCCTGATTTATAATCAAGCTTTCTGTTACAGTTATATCATCTACAACATACACAGTGCCACCAGCAGTCATAGCTTGCTGTAAACTATAGAAGTTATCTACAACTTCCACCAAGAACTCCACCGTAGTAGAAGCAGTTTTTCCAGCTACAACAGTGGCACTAGAAGAACCTCTAAGCACTACAGCACCAGCTTCATCTATTCCTTTTACTATGATATCGTAGGTGTCAGGAGCTAAGTCGTCAAACTGGGCGGTGGTGGTACCACCTGCAAGAGTTTTACTTTGGGTTGTGCCATTGGTACCAGTAAGCTCAATGGTAAAGCGAGAAGCAGTGGCGGCTCTTGTTCCTGGCATGGCAATAACTAAACTGCCGCCACCCAGAACAAGCAAATTATTACAGGAAAAAACACAAAGCAGTGCCAGAGCTATAGCAACAAAGCCTACACTCCCTGCCTTAAAAACAAAAAATCTTCTATCTTTTAATATATTTCTCATAGTCGCCCCCCACAAATAAACTCACTAAATCTCCATTTTTCTATATTTTACACTTCCCAACAAAAGGGGTCAATACTTTGCTAGGGGAGGGAAGGGGACAAAAAAAGCCACGGACTTGCCGTGGCTTTTTCATTCATATCGATTTAGAAGATTAAATCTCTATTTCACCGCTGTATACCAGCCGAGCAGCACCAGTTAAGTATACTGTTTCTCCCGTATACCGAACTGTAAGCTCTCCGCCCCGCACCTTTACCGTAATATCCTGACCAATAGGACAGAATCCATTCAGCACGGCGGCAATAGCTGCAGCACAGGCACCAGTTCCACAGGCAGGAGTTTCGCCGTTACCTCGCTCCCAAACCCGCATCTTCAGGCAATTTCGTCCCACCACTCGAACAAACTCGGTGTTCACGCGCTTGGGGAACAACTGATGGTTTTCAAACAACGGCCCAATGGCTGCTACGTCAATCTTATCCACAAAGCTACTGAATACAACACAGTGAGGTGTTCCCACAGACAACATTGTTCCAGTATATTCTTGACCATCAACGGTAATGGGGGCGTTCACCACAGCCTTGCAAGGAAGGTGTCCGCTTACCACATTCCAGTCTGTGGCAGAACTATCTGGCAACTCTCCCTCTCCTCCAATAATCTTCATTCCATCTGGTGTGCCTGTTACAGAAACAGCCTCTGCTAGGGTAGGCAGAGCTTCTGCTTCAAACTCAGGAGCGCCCATGTCTACCCGCACAGAAGAAACAACACCACTTTGGGTATATGCCAAAAGTCGCTTTACTCCGGCAGCTGTTTCTACGGTAATTTCTGCAGTATGTTCAGCAGAAGCAGCACAGCGCTCCTGCAAGCCACCGATGTTGTTATCATACAGGTATTTGGCCACACAGCAGATAGCGTTTCCTGCCATCATGCCCTCAGAACCATCCTGATTAAAGAATCGCATTCCAGCATCAGCCACGTCGGACTTGGTAATCAGTACCAAGGAGTCGGCACCAATTCCCGTACGTCGGTCACAGAGCCGCACGCTCAAGCCCGCTGGATTGATAATCTCCTGATACATGGCATTGAATACCACAAAGTCGTTGCCAGAGCTCTGCATCTTTGCAAACCGCAGCCGAGTTTTTCCCTCGCTCAAGTCGTTGATGTTCACCAACTCAAGGCTTTCGATGGAGTAGCGGCTCTGCAAGCTGCTGGCAATGGCATTAGCCGTATCAATAGAAGTAAGACAAGGAATATCTCGCTCCACAGTTTTTCGTCGCAGCTTAACGCTATCATAGGTGGGAATACGTCCCTTGGCAGAGGTAGAAATTACATAATCGATTTTGCCAGTGTCCAGCAAGGTTAAGATATTGTCCTCAAGGTTTTCGTGAATCTTGTTCACCACCTCTACGTCCATGCCAAAACCGCTAATTACCTTAGCAGTTCCTTCTGTGGCGTAGAGCTTAAAGCCTAGATCATAGAACTTGCGGGCAGTATCCACAATCTCAAACTGGTCACTTTTTCGTACAGTAATCAGCACGCCACCATTCTTTTTCATGCGGTAACCTGCTGCCACCAAGCCCTTGTACAGAGCCTCATCCAAGGTGCGAGCCAAGCCCAAAACCTCACCAGTGGACTTCATCTCTGGGCCCAAGTGGGTATCTACGTCAATTAGCTTTTCAAAGCTAAAGACTGGAACCTTTACGGCTACATAGGGTGGAATCTTGTACAAGCCCGCTCCAAAGCCCATATCTTGCAGCCGTTCACCCAGCATAGCTCGCACTGCCAACTCTACCATGGGAACACCAGTTACCTTACTGATATAAGGAATGGTTCGGCTAGAACGGGGGTTCACCTCGATAATATACAGGTCGTTGTCATATACAAGATACTGAATATTTACCAAGCCCTTGGTACCCAGTGCCAGTGCCAACTCACGAGACTGATTGATAATCTTTTCCGTCATGATGTCGTTTACATTCCATGCCGGATACACAGCGATACTGTCTCCTGAGTGAATACCAGTTCGCTCAATATGCTCCATAATACCGGGAATCAAGATGTCCTGGCCGTCACAAATTGCGTCAACCTCTAGCTCAATTCCCATCAGGTATTTATCAATCAATACAGGGTTTTCAATATTCTGAGCAAGAATAATCTTCATGTACTCACGAATATCATCCTCCGTAAAGGCGATAATCATGTTCTGGCCACCTAACACGTAGGAAGGACGCAGTAGCACAGGATAATTCAGTTTTTCTGCTGCTTTAAGGGCTTCTTCCATGGTAAGCACGGAAAATCCCTTGGGGCGCTTAATGTCCAGCCGCTCCAAAAGTTCGTCAAACCGTTCTCGGTCTTCTGCCATGTCAATGGAATCAGCACTTGTGCCCAAAATCTGAATACCCTGGTCGTGCAGGAACTTAGTCAGCTTAATGGCAGTTTGTCCACCAAAGGCCACCACAACTCCCAAGGGTTTTTCGGTACGGATGATGCTCATAACATCTTCTGGAGTAAGTGGCTCAAAGTACAGGCGGTCTGCTGTGTCAAAGTCAGTGGAAACGGTTTCTGGGTTGTTATTTACAATAGCAACCTCATAGCCCAGCTTCTTCAATGCCCACACACACTGAACGGAGGCGTAGTCAAACTCAATTCCCTGTCCAATTCTAATTGGCCCAGAACCAAGTACCAAAATCCGTCCCTTGGTTTGTCGTCCCATTACACAGTTCTGAGAATCCTGGGCAGCAAGGAATTCCTCTGCCTCGTTGGCCTTGTCGTAGCTACCGTAAAAATAGGGAGTCTGAGCCTTAAACTCACCGGCACAGGTATCTACCATCTTGTAGGAGGCGGGGAGGTGAGCCAGCTTTCCTGCTTTTCGCAAGTCTTCTGCTTCCTGAGCCTGAGCCAACACACCGCCAGCACCGGGAATAGTAGCACCAGTCATGCTCTGGATAACCTTGTCGGGATAGCCCAGCACCTTCAACTCACCATAGAATTCAGGAGTCAGCTCGGCACCGCTATCCTTAAGCTCGGTCATAGCCTTTTCTGCGTTCACCAGATTCTGTAGCTTGTGCAAGAACCACATATCAATCATAGTAATTTCGTGAATCTTTTCCAGAGAAAGGATGCCACGAGACATGGCTTCATAAATAGCAAAGAGCCGCTGGTCAGTACATTCACCTACACGGCGAATAATATCCTCGTTGCTTTCCTCCAAGAAAGCAGGTAATCGACAGGTATTAACAGAAATCTCTGCACCCCGCACCGCCTTCATCAAGGCTTGCTCAAAGGAAATACCGATGGACATTACCTCACCAGTTGCCTTCATCTGAGTTCCCAAGGTTCGCTTGGCGTATACAAACTTGTCAAAGGGCCACTTGGGGAATTTTACAACCACATAGTCAATGGTAGGCTCAAAGCAGGCCATAGTTGTCTTGGTCACTGCATTAGGAATCTCATCCAGGTGATAACCGATGGCGATGAGAGAAGCAACCTTAGCAATAGGATAACCAGTAGCCTTAGAAGCCAAAGCAGAGGATCGGGAAACACGAGGGTTTACCTCAATTACTGCATATTCAAAGCTAGTGGGATGCAAGGCAAACTGACAGTTACAGCCACCTTCTACCTCCAGGGCAGAAACGATGTTCAAGGCCGCTGTCCGCAGCATCTGATATTCTTTATCGGAAAGGGTTACTGCAGGAGCCACAACGATACTGTCTCCAGTATGAACACCAACTGGGTCAAAGTTCTCCATGGAACAGACGGTAATTGCATTGCCCGCACTGTCACGAATTACTTCAAACTCAATTTCCTTCCAGCCAGAAATACATTTTTCCACAAGAATCTGGTGAATAGGGGAGCGGTGCAATCCGTTTTGACCAATTTCCCGCAGTTCCTCTTCATTGGCAGCAATACCACCACCAGTTCCACCAAGGGTAAAGGCGGGACGAACAATAACAGGATAGCCAATCTCACCGGCAAAATCCAAGGCTGAATGTAAGTCAGTTACAACCTTAGAGGGAATGCAAGGCTCACCAATGGACTCCATGGTATCCTTGAACATCTGGCGGTCTTCTGCCCGGTCAATGGTTTCAGGGCGAGCACCCAGCAACTTCACGCCATGCTGAGCCAAAAAGCCTTCCTTTGCCAGCTGCATGGAAAGGGTCAATCCTGTCTGACCACCCAAGGTAGAAAGCAAGCTGTCGGGCTTTTCCTTTTCTATAATTCGCTTGATGGTGGCTGTGTTCAGTGGCTCAATATAAATGGCATCTGCCATGTGGCCGTCTGTCATCAAGGTAGCGGGATTGGAGTTTACCAGAACAACCTCTAGTCCCTGTTCCTTCAAGGCCTTACAAGCCTGGGTTCCTGCATAATCGAATTCAGCGGCCTGACCAATAACGATGGGGCCGGAACCAATTACCATAACCTTACGTATATTCTGATTCAATGGCATTTCTTCTTCCTCCCCTTAGTCCTGATTTTCTGCCAGCTGGCTCTGATGCCGCATTACCACCATGTCTACAAACTGGTCGTATACAAAGGCAGTATCCTGATGTCCACCAGAGGTTTTGGGATAGAACTGAACGGAAGTACCAAGGAAGCCTCGGTATTGAATACCTTCGCAGGTCTTATCGTTTACACTTTCAAAGGTTTGGAATGCAGTCTCAGGCAGTGAATCCTTTACTACAGTATAGCCACAATTCTGACTGGTAATCAGCACCTTTCCTGAGGTAATATTTTTTACTGGCTGGTTTTCACCACGGTGTCCGTAGGGCAGCTTTTCAGTCTTTGCACCCTGAGACAGTGCCAAAAGCTGGTGTCCCAAACCAATTCCCAACAGAGGAATAAAGTGACCACACAGCTGGCTGATTTCTGCCACAATGGCCTCGTAATCAGCAGGATTTCCAGGACCAGTTGAAAGCACTACACCGTCGGGCTTCAGAGCTAGGATTTCTTCACAGGTAGTAGCAGCATCCACAACTACAACCTCTACACCCCGCTTCTGCAACTCTTGGGTAAGGCTAGCTCTAGCACCAAAGTCCCACAGCACCACCTTGGTACCGCTAGCCTTTGCAGCAGCTTCTTCGTAGGAGGTAAACTTATTGCCACTACGGTCCACAGGAACAGCGCCGTATTCCAAGGCTGCATCAAACGCAGCCTTGTTCTCCAATTGGAGGCCTGTAGCACTGCGGGAAACCTTTGCCACAGGATTTTCTAGTTTATATTCTTTGATTTCTTCTACAAGCCGAATCTTTCCGGCATGATTTCCAAGACTTGGATTGGATACTAAATCATGTTTGATGGAATTAAGTACTTGGGTTACTTCCTTGTCCTTCTCAGCATCACCACTGAGAGCAACAATCCGTGCGTTCATGGTTCCATTGTCACGGAGAATCTTTGTTAAGGCTCGTGTGTCCACATCGTAAACACCGATTACCCCCTGTTCCTTCAGATACTGGTCAAGGGTTTCCTCACAGCGGAAGTTGGAAGGCGTAGAACACCATTCCCGCACCACAAAGCCCACTGCATGAGCCTTAGTGCTTTCCGCATCCTTTCGGATAACTCCGTAATCCCCTGCAAGAGGAAAGGTCTGTAAAATGATTTGTCCATAATTACTGGGGTCAGTCAGAGTTTCCAAGTACCCTGTCATCCCTGTGGTAAAGACAACCTCACCGGTAACGCAACCAGTGGCACCGAAGCTTTTGCCCTCAAAAACCTGCCCGTTGGCAAGCACGATATATGCTTTAGTATTCATACTAAAGCCGTATTATACATATTTTACGCATTTTATACCAGAGGAAGCACCTTAACCATTTGCCAAATTTCGCCCTTGACCAATCTGCCTCAATAATTCTAAAATCGTATTTATCTAAAAACTATAAGTCAACTGTGGTGTAAAACTACTATCAAGGAGCAAACATGACTTATCAAGAAATCCTAGAGTCAGCCCGAACCCAAATGGGACCCCACTGCAAGGCCTGCAACGTATGCAACGGTATTGTCTGCAAAAATACCATGCCTGGCCCTGGTGCAAAGGGCTCTGGAACAGGCTTTATCCGCAACTACCAGAAGTGGCAGGAGTGGTGCGTCAACATGGACACCATCTGCGAGAACAAGCCTGTGGATACCAGCACCACCCTTTTTGGCAAGAAACTGGTTATCCCCGTTATGGCTGCTCCAGTAGGAGCCATGCAGCTCCACTATGGAGACAAATACACCGACTTGCAGTACAACGACACCTTGGTTTCAGCCTGTGAGCAGGCTGGAATTGCAGCCTTCACTGGAGACGGCACCAACCCCGCTGTTATGGAAGCCGCTGCAGAAGCCCTCAAGAAAAACAACGGCTGTGGTATTCCCACCATCAAGCCCTGGAATATCGAAGTAATCAAGCAGAAGTTCGGACTGGTACAGCCCTCTAACCCCATCGCCATTGCCATGGACATTGATGCCGCTGGATTGCCCTTCCTCAAGAACCTCACCCCTCCTGCAGGAAGCAAAACCGTACAGGAGCTCAAGGAGATTGCAGCCCTTTCAGACAAGCCCTTTATCCTCAAAGGAATCATGACCGTGGCTGGTGCAAAAAAGGCATTGGAAGCTGGAGCATCTGCCATCGTAGTATCAAACCACGGCGGTCGTGTTCAAGACCATTGCCCCGCCACAGCAGAAGTACTTCCTGCCATTGCAGAGGCTGTAGGTGATAAAATGACCATCCTGGTGGACGGTGGAATCAGAACTGGAATCGACGTATTCAAGGCATTAGCAATGGGTGCTCATGGTGTTCTCATTGGCCGCAACTTTGTAAACGTTATTTACGGAGGAGGAGCCGAAGGTGTTCAAGTTTATGTAGATAAACTCAAGGCAGAGCTTGAAGACACCATGGCCATGTGCGGTGCCCACAGCATTGCAGAAATTACAAAAGACATGATTTCTCAATTCTAATACTCCCTTGACCATTCCCAGCTCAGGCTCCAACAATGAGCTGGGAATATTCAATTCCTTTACTTGCTTTATTCACTAAACCGTATTATACTGAGTTAATCACTATGGTTAATATTCTACCGATTGCCAGCGGAAAGGGTGGCGTGGGAAAAAGTGCTGTATCGGTTAATGTAGCCGTCAGTCTTGCCCAAAAAGGAAAAAAGGTCATACTCTGCGACTTCGACTTTGGAGGCGCAAATCTCCATACCTTGCTTGGATTAAAAAACAATCAAGCTGGTATGGGTAACTTTATTTATCGCCAAATAGCAGACCTAGATTCATTACTACAGGAAACTGGAATCGAAAACCTCCAGTTCATTGCTGGAGACTGTCTCTTCCCAGGTACAGCCAACATGGATTTTTTCATGAAGAAAAAAATCATGAAGGATTTAACCACACTGCCTGCTGACTACGTTATCCTAGACTTGGGTGGTGGCAGCAACTACAACACCTTGGATTTTTTCCTGCTTACTTATAATTCATTGTTAGTTACCTCTCCTGAAATCACCTCAATTATGAATGCCTATTCATTCCTGAAAGGTGCTATCTTCAGATTTTTTACCCATCAGTTCCCCAACAAAAGTGAAGAACGGGCTTATATCCATGATTTCATCAAGTCAGTAGCCACTGGTACCGAAAGCTCATTCATTGCCCTGATGGAAACCCTCTGCCAGCAGTTCCCAGAAACAGGTATCCCCGCCTGTCAGGAATTAGCAAAATTGAGACCACAAGTTGTCCTGAACATGGGAGCAACTATCCAGGACTTGGAAATGGGACGGCGACTCCGTTCCTTGGTTAATTCCAAGCTCAGCATTCCCATGGATTTCATAGGCTTTATTCCCTCAGATCCCATCGTTCCCATGGCCGTTGCTCGGAGAGCTCCTGCCAGCATTCTGGAGCCAGCAAGTAATTTTGCCACTGCAATCAACAAAACAGCAGACAGAATCCTTGCCCATGAATATGATTTGAACGATAATCTCTCTATTGATGATGCTGACTTGGAGCTTCTAAAATCTGAATACACCGCTGGAGAACAAGAATAGGAATCAGTATGAATTTGCAGAACCTTTCAACAGAAATACATAATCAAAGTAGAACCATAGAAGACGTTTTCATGAACTTTTCCAAGGAATTTCCTCAGCTTCTGGGCTCAGAAAAGAGTTCAACCTTGGATGCCCTGTTGGAAACCCTTCAAACCTTGGGAAACGAAAACAACCTCTCTGGCCGAACAGAAACTGCCCACTTTACTAACTATGAGGAAAAATATGCTGGTCTTTTCAAGGAATTGAACGAAAAGATTCAAAACTTAAGCCTCATCAATACCGACATTTCCCACATCAAGAACGACAGTGAGGAAATGGAGCTTATTGCCCTGAACGCCATGGTTGTTTCCATCAAATCTGGCGACAAGGGACGAGCCTTCTCCAAGATTACGGAAAACCTCCAGCAACTTTCATCCAGCATGATTGCCCTTTCTGCACGGCTTTCCAGCGAGGAATCCTCTCTCATCAACAACGTAAATACCCTTAAAGATCTTTTTCAGGAAATCACTTCTTGCCAGCACAATATTTCTGTTATTAGCTCCAAGGAGATGAAAAAGATTTCCGACTGCATCGAGCGTTCTTCCGCACCCCTGCAGGAAATGAAGCAGCTTTCCCAATCCGTTTATCCCCAAATTCAAGCTGCAATGGAGGGCTTGCAGCTACAGGACATCATCAAGCAGGCATTTGATCACGTCATCATGTGCTTTGACCAATTCGTAGATGACGATTCCATAAGCGACCACGAGGAAAAGCTTGATACCATCGCCTTCAATATTTCCTTGTCAGAAATTGCCCAAGACGTTCTCAGGGACATTGGTGACCATCTTAAACGGGCTTCAGATATTTTCAGCCAAAAATGGGACATTGTGGAAAGCATCCTGAATCAAACTGAAGAGCGGCGTACCGATTACGTTCACAACTTTTCCCACAGCGCCACATCCACAGGAGAAATGTCCATCGTAGCCCAGCTGGAGTCTGCAACAGAAGGCTTCCAGGAGATTCTAAAGTATTTCTCCCAATTCCAGGGCATTCAGAAAAAGGTTGTTACCGTTTGTCGAAACATCATCGACAGAGCCCACGGAATGTACGATGTCTTTGGAAGCCTGCGACCAGTTATTAGCAGACTCCAGCACGTTCGTATTCTCCAGCAGATAGAAGTATCTAAAAACGATGCTGTTATGGCTGTAAAAGACCTGGTTACCGACATGGATAACCTGATTATGGATTCGTCCAATTCCTTGGACACCATGCAGGTTACCATCGAAACCTTCATCTCAGAAATCGGTGAGATGATTTCCGTATTCACCAAAACCATGGCTGATGACAATGCCAAGATGTCAGAGGTACGGACAGAAAAGGTTGCCTTCTTTAACTCCATGCAAGCCATTCAAGATAGAATTTATTCCTTGATGCAGCACTTTACCGTTTATCCTCCTGAGTTCAAGCAGCAATGCGACCACGTAAACACCATGTTGGGACAGCTTCAATCCTTCCAGATGGACTTCAGCAGAATCCAGGGACAAATTACCAACGAGATTCAGCGACTTTCTAACAAGAAAACTGATTTTATGCATGAAATGAATCTCCATAACTACGAGATTATGGATCATAAATTCAAGGAGTTGATTAAGAAGTTTACCATTACAGCCCACAAGGAGGCTGCTGGTAAAATTGGAGGCTTCGAAGTCGAATCTGGTTCTGCACCGGGAGACATTACCTTTTTTTAGAAGAGCAATATGAACAGATATTTTGATTCACAGTTCAACAAAAACATCGTCACAATCTATCCCGGAGAATATCACTGCGGCGGGGGCGAGGAATATATTTCCACTGTATTAGGTTCCTGTATCAGTGTGGCCTTATATGACAGAGTAATTCAGTATGGTGGATTAAACCACTTTATGCTGGCCTACGACCAAACAAACTCAAAGGAAAATGACACCTTAGCTGGAAGATTTGGTGAATACGCAATGGAGCTTCTCATCAATACCATGCTCAAGCATGGAGCTTCAAAGCGTAACCTTACTGCAAAGGTTTTTGGTGGAAGTAATGTCCTTGGCGCAGATGAGACAAAGAAAACCCCCTTGGTGGGTGCGGCAAACATCAAATTCGTATTCGACTACCTTGAGCAGGAGCAAATACCTGTTATCTCCTCCAACACTGGTGGAGATAGACCACGTAAGATTTTTTACGACCCAAAATCATCAAAAATTTGGCTCAAGTATATTCGCAAGACAATTCACGAACAAGAATACATCAAGAAGAAGGAATCCGAATATATTCACAAGGTTCAGGAGAAGAAGGAACATGCCGGCGATATTGTATGGTTTTAATAACACCGCCGGTAGTTATTATCGGTTGAATCGATTATACAGAAACTTCCGCTTCAATGGCATGGAAAATCTTTTCCAAGTCCAGAATGAGAACAAAGGTATTGTCCATCTTTCCAACAGCCTTAACAAAGTCTGCATGGGCAGGAGTTGCACCAAAGGAAACGCTGTCGCTATGGACAAGCTCAAGCTTGGTCACCACATCAACGCTATCAGCAATAACACCAACCGTCATAGCCTGATCACGGTTCTCAGAAATCTCCGTAATAACAATTTCTGTATCAGACAAATCGTTGGAAACCTCAAATCCAAAGAGAATTCTCAAATCAATTACGGTGATGACAGAACCTCGATTGTTCATAACCCCCTTCATGTAAGGCAGGGCTTTAGGAACCTTAGTAATAGACTCATACTCAAGGATTTCCCGAACCTTCGTTACTTCAATGGCATATTTGCCACCAGCCAGCATAAAAGTAAAGTATTGTTCGTCAGATATAAGTTGGTTTTCCATGGTAATGATTATACATCATCTTTCCGATGATAGTAAAGCAGAAAACCCTCAATATATATAAGTTTACTGGAGGTACAGATGGCAGAACAAGCAAAGAAATCCGCAACAACAGTGGTATGGAGCGACACCGTTTCCATTGAGAATGCTCAAAAGAAGAAGCAGGAATTACTGAAGGCCTTTAACTCCAGCGAGGTGATTCTTCTGGATATCTCCAAGGTGGAGGATCTAGACATTTCTGCAGTACAGCTTATCCTCGCATCTGAGAAAGAAGCCCTTATGCGAAAGAAGAAATTCAAGTTGGTGGGAGAAATTCCACAGAATTTTGTTGACTTTTTTTGTCGCATAGGAATACCTATGGATGAACTTATCACTAGTGAAGGATTCACAACAGAAATTCTCGAGACTGTAACAGGAGACGAAGATGCTTGACCAAATCAATGAAGTATTTTTTGAAGAAGCAAACGAGCTTCTGGAGTCATTGGAAGGATATCTCCTTTCCCTAGAAGAAAATCCCTCAGACAAAGAGATTATCTCCGCAGTTTTCCGCATTATGCATACCATCAAGGGTTCTTCTGGTATGTTTGGCTTTGATGCCATTTCCAGCTTTACTCACGAGGTTGAAAGTGCCTTTGATACCGTTCGCAATGGAGTTGCACCTGTTACTCCAGAGTTGATTAAGCTAACCCTCCAATCCCGAGACCACATCTTGGACATGCTAGGTGGCAATATTTCTGAGGATGAATCTGCCCGCTTGATTGACGATTTCAAGCAGCTGATGGCACCCTACAAAAATGCCAGCAAGGAAGCTGCTTCAAATGTAGCACCTTCAACAACAGTTTCTGGGGAGGCAAAAATATCTCAGAATAATTCTGCACCTATTCGAAAGACATCTATTACTTCTCAAAAGGCACAGGAGGATACTAATCCCCTAACAACATGGCGAATTTCATTTACGCCATCTCCTACAATTCTCTGTAATGGAACTCGCCCCTCTTTAATGATTAAAGAGCTTACAGAGATGGGAGATGCAACAGTAATCCTATTCACCAAGAATATTCCTGTTCTATCACAAATAGAGCCCACAACCTGTTATCTTGCCTGGGATATTATCTTAACAACATCCCAGAGCCAGCAGGAAATTCAGGATGTATTTATCTTCTTGGATGAAACATCCATCATCAAGATTGAGGCAATCAATGTATCTGATGATGTTACCCAAAAGCTGGGAGAAATCCTTGTTAATCGAAAGCATATTTCCCAAGAAGCACTAGACGACTTCCTTTCTGAACGAAAGCCCATTGGACAGCAGCTGGTAGACAAGCACCTTATTTCCTCTGAATCTCTCCATTCAGCTTTGGCAGAGCAGGAGCACATCAAAAAGGTTTCTAAGCAGAAGGAAAATACTCAATCCAATACACCTCAGTCTACAACACAGCAGAGTATTCGCGTTAGCTCTGATAAGCTAGACCAGTTGATTGACTTGGTAGGAGAATTGGTAACCTTCAACGCTCGTCTTGGTCAGCATGCACAAATGGCAAACAATCCCACCCTCCTTATGCTCAGCGAGCAAAGTGAGCGACTTATCATTGCCTTGCGAAACAATGCCATGGACATGCGTATGCTTCCCATCGGCACCATCTTTACCCGATTCCGTCGCTTGGTTCACGACTTGTCTGCTGATATGCATAAGAACATCGAGTTGGTTACCGAAGGTGCAGAAACAGAGCTGGACAAAACTGTTATCGAAAAGCTCAATGATCCTCTTATCCACATGATTCGTAACTCCGTAGACCACGGAATCGAAACACGAGAAGAACGAATTGCAAAGGGAAAGAATCCCCAGGGAACCGTTAAGCTCATTGCCCAGCACGCAGGTGCTTTTGTACTCATCATCATTTCTGACGATGGTGCCGGCTTGAACAAAGACAAGATTTACAAGAAGGCTGTAGACAAGGGCTTGATTGCACCAGGTACCGATGTCTCAGACAACGAAATCTACAACATGATTTTCCTTCCAGGCTTTTCCACAGCAGATAAAGTTTCATCTGTATCTGGTCGTGGAGTTGGTATGGATGTCGTAAAGAAAGACATTACCGCCTTGAATGGAACCGTTTCCATAGAATCCCGCCCAGGAGAAGGAACAGACTTTATTCTGAAGATTCCTCTAACACTGGCCATCATCGAAGGTATGCTTGTTCAGATTGGTTCAAACACCTTCGTTATTCCCTTGTCTAACATCCAGGAATGTATGGAATTCAAGCCAGAGCATGGAGACGATGGAAAGGTTTGCTCCCACATTACCGCTCGTGGAGAATTCCTGCCCTACATTAACCTGCGTGAATGGTTTGAGATTACCGATCCTATGCCAGCAGGTCAGCAAGTTGTTATCGTAAACGACCAGGATTCCAGCTTGGGATTGGTGGTAGACAAGGTTATTGGCAACAACCAGACCGTAATCAAGCCATTGGGAGACCTGTACAAGAACGTAGAAGGTCTTTCTGGAGCCACCGTTTTGGGAGATGGATCTGTTGCATTGATTTTGGATGTATTCAAGTTGTCCAATGTGGTAAAAAGAACAGAGATGACTGTATAAAGAAGCGATTATGGACTCACTATCATTTCAGCAAAAGACTTTATCAGAAACTGAATTCAGAAAAATTGCCTCTTATATTGAGAAGAATGTGGGTATTAAGATGCCTCCAGAAAAGCGTCTTATGATGCAATCTCGTCTCACATCCCGACTAAAGGCATTACAGCTGGATTCTTTCAAGCAATACATTGATTATGTTTTCTCAGGCAAGGACACAGACAATCATGAAATCATTATGATGATTGATGCTATGACCACAAACCTTACGGAGTTTTTCCGTGAGCCACAGCATTTTGACTTCATGCGAAATGTAGCATTGCCTGAATATGCCGCTCAGGGAAGGGGAAAAATCAAGCTTTGGTCAGCAGGGTGTTCCACTGGACAGGAACCTTATACCTTGTCCATGGTAATGTCCGAATTTATCAGACAAAATCCCACCTCATCCATCCGTGACTATTCAGTGCTTGCCACAGACATTTCCACCAAGGTACTGGACAAGGCAGCATCTGCCATCTATCCCATGGATGCGGTAAGGGGAATTCCCACGGAAATCATGCACCAGTATTTTTTGAAGGGAAAGAATCCTTCTAACCCATCTGTTCGCCTCAAGCAGGAAATTCGAAATCGAGTGAACTTCATGCGACTCAACTTCATGGATGACGACTATGGATTTAGAGACACCCTGCAGATTATTTTCTGTAGAAACGTGCTTATTTATTTTGACAAAACAAACCAAGAACGGGTTATTAACCAATTCTTGCGTTATTTAGAACCAGGAGGATACCTGTTTTTAGGACATTCCGAAACAATTTTCGGTATGACGCTACCCTTTAGAACCGTAGCACCAACAGTATTCCAGCGCATTTAGTCTTTACGGACAGGAGGATTGTATGAAAATTAAAGTTTTAGTTATTGATGACTCAGCCGTTGTTCGAGAAACAATGACTCAGATTTTGAACTCTGATCCAGATATCGAAGTTATGGGAACAGCTTCTGATCCCGTGTTTGCCATCAAAAAAATTCAGGCCGAACGCCCAGACGTTATCACCTTGGACGTAGAAATGCCTCGTATGGATGGATTGTCCTTCCTGAAAAAAATAAATAGCCTCGCTCAGCCAATTCCTGTAGTTATTTGCTCCTCAAAGGTAGAAGCAGGTAGTGAAAATGCCTTCAAGGCATTGGAATATGGTGCAGCAGAGCTTATTCTTAAGCCCAAAATGGGAACAAAGGTCTTCTTGCAAGAATCTCAGATTCGTATCTGCGATGCAGTTAAGTCAGCCTATTGCAGTAAGAACAAGATTCGTAAGCTCATAAGTTCTCGAACACCTCTTTCTGAGATTCAGCCTAAGTTGACTGCAGATGCAATTTTGGATAAGGCTTCTCCCCATATGTCACTAGAAACAACAGAAAAAATTGTTGCAGTAGGAGCAAGTACAGGTGGAACAGAAGCCTTGGCTACATTCTTGCAAATGATGCCCATTGACTCCCCTGGAATGGTAATAGTTCAGCACATGCCTGAACATTTTACAAAATCCTTTGCAGAACGATTAAATCGTCTTTGTCAGGTAACAGTAAAGGAAGCAGAAGATAATGACACAGTTGTTCGTGGGCGAGTATTGATTGCTCCAGGTAACAAGCATACCCTCATCAAACGAAGTGGAGCCCGATATTATGTAGAAGTAAAGGATGGTCCATTAGTTTCTCGTCACCGCCCCTCTGTAGATGTACTGTTCCGATCAGCTTCACGTTATGCAGGCAAAAACTGTGTAGGTGTTATTATGACTGGAATGGGTGACGATGGTGCCAAAGGTATGAAGGAAATGCATGATACAGGTTCTTGGACTATTGCCCAGGATGAAGCAAGCTGTATCGTCTATGGAATGCCCTGTGAAGCAGTAAAGTTGGGTGGCGTTGATGAAAGTGTTTCACTCAAAAACATTGCAGAAGCAGTCCTAAAAGCAACAGGACAGAGAAAATAGCATATATTGAAGAAAAAAATACTTATTTGGTTGTTTTTCAGCCGAATACGTGGTATACTAGAATAGATTAGGAGGATATATGGCTTCAAGAAAAATTCTTGCAGTTGATGATTCAGTATCCATTAGAAAAAGTATCTCTTTTATTTTGGGACAGGAAAATTTTGAGGTTGTAGAGGCGGAAAATGGTGCTGATGGACTGTCAAAAGCAAACGCTGATAAATTTGGACTGATTATCACTGATATTAACATGCCAATTATGGATGGAATTCAGTTTATCAAAGAGTTGAGAAATACTGCTGAACATAAGTTTACACCTATCATTGTTTTGACAACTGAAAACCAGGAATCTAAAATGCAGGAAGGAAAGGCTGCCGGTGCAACTGGTTGGATCGTAAAGCCCTTTTCATCAGAAAAGCTTATAGCTGTTGTGAAAAAAATTATTGGCTAAGGAGGAATTATCATGGGAACACAATACTTGACTTTTACATTAAATGATTCATTGTATGCTGTAGAAGTTCTACAAGTACGAGAGGTTCTCGGGTATACCCCTCCACAGGAATTACCTTGTCCAGACCCTGTTATTGCTGGCTTAATTCGTTCTCGAGGACAAAGCATTTCCGTAATCAACCTACGTCACAAATTTGGTTTTGAAGACGTTCCACCTTCAAGCGATACAAGAATTATCGTACTTGAAGTTCCCAGTAATTCAGCTTTTTGTAATGAAAAAGGCCAGATGGTTTTTGGTGCCATTGCAGACTCTGTAAACGAAGTTTTGGATCTTAACGCCAATTCTGAAGAACACACACCAGAAGTAGGACATAGCCTTGCTGCCGAGTTTATCAGAGGTATTGGTAGCGTAGACGGTAAGTTCATCATTATTCTGGACATGGACAAGGTTCTGAGCTTTGAGGAGCAAGAAAAGATTGCACCAACAGCAGCTGAACATCTTGCTAAGGAGGAAGAATGAGTCGCCAGTTTTTGTCATTTGTCCTTGACGGAGCTTTGTATGCTGTTGAGGTTGCCCAGGTTCAAGAGGTTCTGGAATACACCCAGCCTGTTCGGTTGCCCTGTACTATAGATTATGTAGAAGGACTTATCAGTTCTCGTGAGCAGGGAATTTCTGTGGTAAATCTCCGCAAGAAGTTTGAGCTGAAGACGGTAGAGCCAACAAAAAAGACTCGTATCATCATCATCGAAATTGCCCACACCGAAAATGACGTGACCTCAGTGGTAACCTTTGGAGCCATTGCAGACAGTGTGGAAGAAGTAATCGACTTGGAAGAAGATACTATCGAACCGGCTCCAAAGTTTGGAAACAATATTTCTGGAGAATATATCCGAGGAATAGGCAAGAAGGACAACAAGTTTATCATCATTTTGGACATAGACAAGGTGTTCTCTACTGAAGAAATTGTAGCCCTGAAAGCTGCCGTAGTAAAATAATCAAGGCCCCGGGGATACCGGGGTTTTCAATTTTTAGATTAGTAGTTTTTGAAAAATTGTATGTATATTTGTACACGAAAACGGTTCACAAATTGTATTTTATTGCCATATTTTACCTAAAAGTACTGGACTTTATAGGGTAAAAATGCCTATACTGCATTACTTATTCTGCTTGGAAAGCAAGAGAGGTTAAAGGATAAACTGCCGCCTAGCGGTAAACCCCACCGGTAATGGAGATTGTAGTATGGTACAAAACGAGTCAAAAGCTACCAACCAATTTTATGTGTCTCGCCAGGAAACAACTGAGTCCAATGCGAGAAGTTACCCTCGAAAATTCCCCTTTGCCTTAAAGAAGGCACAAGGAGTTTGGATGGAGGATGTTGAAGGTAATAAATACCTTGACTGCCTCTGTGGTGCAGGAACCTTGGTTTTGGGCCATAACGATCCAGAAGTCAATCAGGCAATGATCGATATGATTTCTGAAAATGCCCCCTTGCACACCCTCGACTTAACAACCCCCGTAAAAGATGAATTCGTTCACACGCTTTTCAATGTGTTGCCAGAAGAATTGAAGAACAATGCAAAGATTCAGTTCTGCAGTCCCTCTGGAACAGATGCTGTTGATGCCGCACTGAAGCTCTGTAAGACAGCTACAGGTCGTAGTGCTATTATCGCATTTAGTGGTGGCTACCACGGAATGGGACAGGGACCTTTGGCTCTTACAGGAAATTTGAACGCTAAAAATAAAATCACTGGATTGATTCCCGATGTTCACTTTATGCCTTATCCCTATTCCTACCGCTGTCCCTTTGGACTGGGTGGAGAAGCTGGTGTAAAGGCTGCCTGTGCTTATTTTGAGCGCTTGATGAAGGATCCTGAAAGCGGAATCACCAAGCCTGCAGCCGTTATCCTTGAGCCTATTCAGGGTGAAGGTGGTGTAATCCCCGCTCCAGTTGAATTCCTTCAGACTATCCGTAGAGTTACCCAAGAACTGGATATCCCAATGATTGTGGATGAGGTTCAGTGTGGTGTTGGTCGTTCAGGAACCTTCTTTGCCTTTGAGCAGGCTGGAATCGTTCCCGACGTAATTCTTTGCTCCAAGGGAATCGGTGGCTCTCAGCCCCTTTCCGTAGTAATCTACAACAAGAAGCTGGATGCATGGACAGCAGGTGCCCACGCAGGTACCTTCCGTGGAAATCAGCTGGCAATGAAGGCTGGTACCATCGTTATTAACAGAGTTTCCAATCCCCAGTTTCTGAAGGACGTTCAGGAGAAGGGTGAAATCATTAAGGCTGGACTTTTGAAGCTAAAGGAAAAGGTTTCCATCATTGGTGATGTTCGTGGTGTAGGTTTGATGATCGGCTGCGAATTTGTTGACCCCAAGGGAAAGCCAGACGCAATCGGTTCTTTGCCCGCTTCTGGAGACATTGCGTTGCAGGTACAGCAGAAGTGCTTTGAGAATAAGCTGGTAATGGAGAAGGGTGGACGTTTTGGTTCTGTAATGCGCTGCCTTTGTGCCCTTTCCATTACAAAGGAAGAAATCAACACATTCCTTTCCATCTTTGAAAAGGTTGTAATGGAGATTGACGCCAGTGCAAAATAATCAGGTTTGTGGTGAATATCTTTTTTTAACAGAAGAAGAGGACGCAAAAAAGACCTACGTTGACCTTATCAGTAAGACAGCAGCAGATATTGCCGCTTCTATTGATTCTACAAAGGCCTACGTGGGGCTTTCTCCCCAGGAACTGAAGGAAAAGATTCAGGTAGGGCAAATCCTTCCCGAAAGAGGAAAGGGCTTGGAGTCAGTTCCAGGTCTACTTACAGAAAAGATATTGCCTTATTTCTTGCGGACACCTTCCACCGATTATATGGCACACCTTCACGGCCCTTCCTTGCTGGAAACCTTGGCAGGAGAATTGGTGCTTTCTACCTTTAATCAGTCTATGGACTCTTGGGACCAGTCTCCCGTAGCCACAGAAATTGAGGTAGAGGTTATCAATACCTTGTGCCAGCTTTACGGTTATGGGGCTGGCTCTGATGGAGTTTTCACTTCCGGTGGTTCTCAGTCCAATCTCATGGGGCTTATGCTTGCTCGTGACTGGTTCTGCAACACAAAGCTGAACTACGACGTAAAAAAACTGGGCTTACCAGAAAATTACCGCAAATTCAGAATCTATACATCTGCTATTTCTCACTTTTCCATGGAAAAAGGTTCCCACATCTTAGGATTGGGATATGATGCTGTGGTAAAGGTTCCTGTAGATAGACGCCAGAAGATGGATATGGAAGCATTCCGCACGCTGGTGGAACAGGATGTAGCCCAGGGAAACATTCCCTTCTGTGCAGTTGCTACCATCGGTACCACCGACTACGGAAGCATTGATGATGTAGAGGAAATGCACAAAATCTGTCAGGAACACGGAATGTGGCTCCACGCTGATGCTGCATATGGTAGCGGTGTTATCATGTCTTTGGGCTACAAAGACAGAATTGGACCCCTGCACTTGTGCGACTCCATTACCGTGGATTTCCATAAGATGTTCCTGATGCCCATTAGCTGTGGTGCATATCTGATAAAGGACGGGAAGAATTTTGAAACTTTGACCCTTCATGCCGATTACTTGAACCGAGAAGAGGACGAGGAAGACGGATATACAAACCTTGTGGGTAAATCCATGCAGACAACCCGCAGATTTGATGCATTGAAGGTGTGGCTTTCTTTCCAGACTCGTGGACAGGATGGATGGTCTCAGATTATTTCCACTTGTATTCAGAATGCAACTCACTTGTACAATGCTCTTTCCAGCTCTCAGCGGTTTGAAGCCGTAACAGAGCCAGAAATCAGTTCTGTAGTGTTCCGAGTACTTCCTGCAGAGGGAAAGGCTGCTTCCAACGAAGAAATTGACCAGTTGAACAAAAAGGTTCGCCGTGCATTGATTCATCAGGAAGGCGTGGTTATTGGACAGACTGTATTTGACGGAAAAGTTTTCCTCAAGTTCACACTGTTGAATCCTCGCATTACTTATGAAAAGCTGGATAGAATGCTCGATTTGATTCAGTCCTTGGCTGATAGGGTATAACTTTTAGTTTAATGAAAAGTTTTTCCTGATTTCAAGTTTTTCTTGTGGAAAACTTGTTGATAAATAGGTAAAACTTGTACATAAGACAAGAAAAGCTGTGGAAAAACTACCACTTTTCCACAGCTTTTTTATTTTTTTCCACTTTATTCTTTATTCTCTGGAAAGATTGACGAGAAGATTCTTCTTTGGTATATTTTCCTAGAGGAATACTATGAAAATATCAACAAGAGGCCGTTATGCCCTCAGATTTATGATAGATTTGGCAATGCACAGTGAAAATCAATATATTGCACTAAAGGATATTTCTGCACGTCAGGAAATCTCTGTAAAATACTTGGAACAAATCGCTTCACTTTTGAGTAAACACGGTTTGCTTATGAGCATTCGTGGGCAGCAGGGTGGCTACAAACTATCACGTTCACCAGCAAAATATTCTGTAGGAGAAATATTACGACTTACCGAAGGGCCTCTTGCTCCCGTTGCCTGCCTAGAAAATCCCGATATGGCTTGTGAGCGGTTCTCTGTTTGTAAAACATTGCCCTTTTGGAAAGGATTATACAAGGTGATTGAAAATTATGTGGATAGCTATACCTTGGAGGATTTGGTAAATCAAGAGCCTTTGGTGGAGTAGGGGAGGTGCGTTACCTCTAAACAATACCACTCCTCCGTATTGATTTCCTCCCCACAACCTTTTAGTACCGATACTGAACGTAAAATCCAGTTGGAGCAACCGCAACTTCCAGATTTTCTCGTTTGGGTAATGTGTGCAGGAAAGGCACCATAAAACCAGTAAAGCTACCGATGGCTGCTCCTGCCAAAACATCTGTTACAAAATGATTTCCACTAAGAACTCTCTGTACGGCGGTGGCGGTAGCTAGAGTAAGGCTTCCTGCAATAACAGGAATCTTCCACTTGGATTCAGGAAAATATTTTGAAAAGGTGTAGCTTGCAAATACTGCACCATTAAAGGCCATGGTGGTATGACCTGAAGGAAAGGATTTTATATAGTCTCCATCCTTTATCTTATCTTCTGGAGCTCCGTCAAAATACATATAGGGGCGTTCTCGGTGTACACTGAATTTCAGAGCTTCTTTTATACCATTTGCCCATAGCATGGATTCAGCATACATCACCGCCCAAATTCCCCACTCACTTTTATCTGTAGCAATAAGGGCAAGGGGAGCTGCCATGGACAGTACCTCTGTTACCGTTCCTGTAATATGCAATGACTTTGAATATGGCTGCATGGCCCATCGGTCAAAGGGATTTACCTCATTTTTATTCAGCACAGCTCCATCAAACTCAGGAACTGGGTCAAAAAAATCGTAGATAAATAAACCTCCAGTCAAGGCAAGTCCACCACCACCAATAATTCCATCATACACGGGGTCAAGGGTAAAAGTCCCTGATTTACCTTCAAAGAAATCACTAATTCCTGCAAAGGTGGTATTAATCCCACAAATGAGCATCAAAAAAATTACAGCATTGACTTTGATTTTCCTCATGTAGCTCATATAATATCTATAATGAGCTACTTTGTCAACACAAAAAAATCCACAGGTTTAAGGTGTATAAG
>JAEDCN010000045.1 GCA_016294105.1 Treponema sp. | reverse complement strand
TATTTTGTTATACCCTAAATTACCCTCTGAGTAAGCACGACCTTAAAGACTTAAACTGGCACGACAAAAAATCCCTGACCACAATTGAATGTAACGACCCGAAAAGCCGTCCTGCAATTGCAAACAAAATCGACATTTCGGGCTATGACACTGTTGTGGTCTGCTATCCAATCTGGTGGTATTATGCCCCAAAAATTGTTTACACCTTTGTAGAAAGTCAGAACTGGAACGGCAAAAAACTCATCCCTCTTTGTACTAGCGGTGGCAGCGGCCTTGGTCGTAGCGGCACAGATTTGTCTAAGTTTGCAAAGGGCGTAGACTTCAAGGGGGGAAAAGATTTTACCCGTGGCAGTGGAAGCGACATCAAAAAATATATTGAAGGTTTACTCAAGTAAGGAGCCCTTATGAAAAAACTTTTTTCTGCAATTTTTTTATCTTTAGGAGTTCTGTTTATGGCGGGCGCAGCAAACTATAATTCTCCATCTGATGATTTTGTTTTGATAAAAGGCGGCTCCTTTACAATGGGAAGCCCTGAAAGTGAAGACTGGCGCAGCAATGATGAAACTCAACATCACGTTACAGTTGCTTCTTTTTACATGGCAAAGTTCGAAGTTACTCAAAAAGAGTGGCGCGAAATTACAGGCAAAAATCCTTCAAACTTCACAGGAGATAAACTGCCTGTAGAAAGCATCACCTGGCTGGAAGCACTACTCCTTTTTATTCCCGCAAGGTTCCCGGTGCCGAGGATGTAAACTTTTACGGCCACTACCCATACCAGATTGAGCAGAATTATTTTAATGATGAGGTTCTGGAAACCCGCCCCGGCATTTACCGCGGAAAGACTCTGGATGTTGGAAGCTTTAAGGCTAATCCAAATGGACTTTTTGACATTTACGGAAATGTTGGTGAATGGTGTTTTGATTATTATGGGTACTACGGCCCTTCGACAGGCTCAGGGACCGTAGGGGTGACAAATCCGGCCGGTGCAAGCATTCCAATGCCGATTGCAACTCTTCTAGAAAGCTACGATTTTTCGGGAAAAACAATTATGCCATTCTGCTCTCATGGAGGCGGAAGATTCGGCCAGAGCCTTACAGCAATTTCAAAGCTTGCTCCAAAGGCAACGCTAACCGCCGGTCTTTCAATCCATTATTCGGGTGGCTCATCTCTTTCAAAAGATGTAGAAAAATGGCTTAAAAAATGCGGAGTAAAATAATGACAAAAACCCAGCGCTTAAGAATGACTATCGACATTACAATGACAATCCTCTCCATCATTCTCATGGGCGGAAACTATTTGTTTCCGGCAGACATCGTGCACGAAATCTTAGGCGTAGGGCTTTTTGTTCTGTGGAGCGTTCACATTTTTTTGAACCGCCGCTGGTACGGAGGGATTTTCAAAGGAAAATATAAACCCTACCGCATCATGCAGACTGTCATAAACTGCTGCATTTTGATTTGTACAATCTTTCTGATGATAAGTGGAATCATTCTTTCAAATCAGCTTTTTACTTTTCTGAACATTCAGGGTGGACTGGGCTTTGCCCGCATTGCCCATCTGCTTGCCAGCCACTGGTATTACCTTTTTATGTCGCTGCATATCGGACTGCATGTTGGACGCCTCTTTCAGAACGTTACGGCAAAAATCCTTCCCCGCATTCTTCTTGTCCTCGTCTGCGCTTACGGCATTTACGCTTTCATCGCCCGCGGAGTCTGGAAATATCTTATTCTCCAGCAGCAGTTTTTCTTCTTCGACCTAGAACGAGGCTACATTCTTTTTGCAATCGATTATATTTCTATTATCATTTTATTTGCTACAATCTTACACCTTTTGGCAAAGAGTTTGAAAAAAGGAACTGGACGGCCGCAAGATTTCAAGCACGAACACCCTTGAACGGCTCAACCGTGAAATTCGAAGGCGCTCCTCTGTTGTCGGCATTTTCCCTTCAACGGATTCTTATATAATACTGATAACAAGCTATCTGCTTGAGTATTCAGATGACTGGCAGACTGAGCGTTGCTATATGAATGCCGGTTCAATAAAACTTCAAAAGGAGATTCTGTTTGACGCAGCATGATGGATTTGCGGCTTTTTTCAGGAACAAAATTGCGAACTAAACTTGACACAATCAAAATTATGCTCGAAAATATGGGATTAGTAAAAAAGTTGTTTATCCTCATTCCTTTCGACACCGTTATGCAAAAAACTTTCTTGAAAAATACAGTGATATTGCTTTACTTGCTGATTTAATGGGACATGAAAGTATAGAAACAACTCGTATTTATTTAAGAAGAACAGCTAGCGAACAACAGGAGATTGTTGATACTGTAGTTACTTGGTAAAAGATTTACTTATTCCTTGATTCAGCTTCTAATATCTTTATAAGTTCGAAAATTGAACTATAAGTTTTAGAAGCTGTATTTTTTGACTCCATATTATTTACAGCATCAAGCCTTTTGTTCCATAAATCTAATTCTTGAACAGAAGTTAAAATTTATTTCTTATAATTCTCCCAATTTTTGATTGATTTTAATTGCTTTACGCAATTTGTACTTGTGATATCAGCTTCTGTAGGAATCTTGTAATGTGCAATAAACCAAATTTCAATGCAAGGCTTACTTATCAGTAAAATGCCATTGCACTTCTGTAAATTTTCCAATACTTCAGGCAAATCTCCATCATACATCAAAAAAGTTTTTATAGATGTTTCACTACCATCAAATTCTTTTTTATGACGCATAATAATTTCTTGAGTAATTTTACTGCCAATAATTTTGGGAACAATTTTGATAGGAAGTCTGTAGTTCTGTCTTAAAAAATTAACATAATTCTCTTCAGTCTCTCCTTCACAAAGGACAAGAAATAGAGGTCGCATTTTTCGTGGATTTGATTTTCTCTCTCTGGCCACAATTACTCTCCCAGAAGATTTTTAATTATGTTAACGGAAGAATTAATGTAAGGCACTGCATCAAATCTTCCTTGTAAATAACATTTTTCTGCATCCATGTTTTCCCTAAAATCCTTGAAATCAAACAATGAATACACTTCTGTAGAACCATCTTCCCCTTTGTTTGTAAAAAGAATTTGATCTCTTCTCATTTTCTTTATATCAAGCAGGTTTGTATTGTGGCTCGTAAATAAAAATTGTGCAGATTTTGAGGCATTTACCATATCCAAGATAAATTGGGCTAATTCTGTATGAAGACTTGCATCAAATTCATCAAGGATCAAGGTCTTGCCATTTTTACAAACATCAAGCAAGAGTAAGAGCAGGTTAAAAATCTGGATAGTTCCAGCTGATTCTTCTGCTTCAAGATGAAAGGATATGTCAGGATTTCTTTTATGCGTAGTATAGAAATTAATAATATCAGCCATTTGAGTAACTGTATTGGTTGGAACTGGAATACCATTTCTTGTTACCTGTGGTTGAACAGAAAAAAGTGGTGTTCTTTCAATTCTTACTACAATATCAGTAATATCGCTATCTGCCATTTTCAATGCTTTAAGAATTAATTCTTTGTTTTGCTTAAATAATTCGACGGCATATTGTCCAGAAAGCTGAGGAAGTCCGATTAAAAGCTCCGTCCTAAAATAGTTATATATTTTTTTTGCAAGTTCTCTGTCCATTTGGCTGGCCCTGCTGATAAACAAGGTATTTTTTCCTGTACTTTGAGCAACATCCAAGGGCTTTACAAAATGGTTTTCTCCAAAGCTATAAATATCTGATTTAGCAGAACCAGCATTTTCATTTCTTGTAAAAATCTTTGCCTTTCGTTTACTAGGATAATAGTATAGTTCCTCTGAAAGAATTTCAGTTCGTGTGAGAGAAAATGAATACTCATATTCAATTTCATCCACGATAAAATTGATATGAAAGGAGCTAGGTTTCTCAAAATAACCGTCAAATTTGAAAGGCATAAAATTGAAAATTGTCCCTTCATTATTTTGAAAGGAATCTAAAATGAGTTGCCTACAAAAAAGAGCTGCCTTTAGGATACTGGACTTACCAGATGCATTTGGGCCAAAAAGTCCTTGAACTTTTAACAGTGTTTGCTCTTTTACAGAAAAAACATTATCGGCCAATGCCCTTGCCCCAGCTGTATTAATATTACCTGCTGTAAAATCAATACAAACCTCTTCTTTGATAGAGAAAAAGTTACTGAATCGCATTTCTATAAGCATGAATACCTCATATTTGTAGGATTACTACAAATATAGTGCTTATAACTATAAAAAGCAAGGTGAAAGCGTTATGATATATTGTTTTGAATATTGTCTAGTAATGCGAATAATTCTTCGATTTTTGCAACTATTCTTTTTTGCTAGCTCTCACCGTTGAATGAGAATTTGTTATCCCTGTTTTATTGGGTGTCTGATAACCGTTTTCCATTTATCGGGAGCAACCCTTCTTGGATCCGACAAATAAATCTCGTGGTGTAACCTATTTTCGTTGAAGTCGTTTGTATAGCCGTTTTGCTTCAAATAGGCATCCAGCAGGGCAACTGTCGCAGGCTCGTCATCAAAGGAGCCGGTATGCATAATTTGAACGCACAAGCCTTCATCAATGGTCAAAAACTCTGCTGATGAACAGTCCTGCTTTTTCTTTTTGGTTGCTGTTGCTACTGCCCATTCAAAATCCGCTTTGGAAACAAAATCGGGCAAGCGAATGACAGAAATCCAGTTAAAGGCTGACTTGTCAGAATAATCTACACCGTGGACTTCATCCTGCCACCAAAATCCCTCAAGGGGTGGCACAACATACTCAAAGAATCCCTCAATTATGTAGTCTGTCTTATAGCTCATTTTCAATGTGTATGCAACAGCATATAAAACGCTGATTGCCTGCTGATATGCACCATCTTCTTCGTTGGGATTGCCTTTGCCTCTCACCGCTATATAATTTGCCTGTGGAACATTCACAATCTGTGGTTTGTTCTTTGGCATATAAAATTCTTTGTATTCTTTTTTGAAGTCAAAGGCCATGTTGTTTCCTCCTTTTCGGTTCGGGCAATTCCTCATGCGGAGCCTCCTGCACTGCTTTCAAGGAATCGCTTTGTCGCCAAGCTATTCTTGGATTGGCTCCAGCAGCTGTTTGGCAAAGTTCCTGGCGTGCTGGGCCTTCTCCTGGTCCATGAAGTCGGTGTGGTAGCCCATGTGGCGCTCCACCAGCATCCCCTTGTAGGTGAGGCGGGCGATGGTGCGGGAGGTGATGGCAGGGCTGCCGCCAGTCTTGTCAGAAAAAGCTTCCTCCTGTTGCCGCAACAGCAGCAGCAGGCTCAGCAGTCGTTTTCTGGAAGGCTCCGGAAGGTTTGCCACAGGCTCTACTTGTGAAATATTTCACAAATTACGATAAAATTATACCGAATTTTTGCTGGAATGGCAAGGGAAACACCTTGGAAAGTAGTGGGTTGGAAGAGGAATACGAATAAAAAATCGCTTTAATTGTGAAAAACTTCACAGTGATTGGTGTGTCGAGTACTTTATTTTGGACAAATAGTTTTGATAGTAGAAGAGGATAGATGGGGTGGGGTATAAGTGTAAAAATATGATAAAATAGTGATGACGTGGAATTTCGAACTTGACAGGTGCCGGATTATAAATGAACATGGAGGCAGTAGTATCTTATGTAAGGAGGAGAGGGATGAAGCGAAGTCCGCAGCGATTTTATTTTGCTATCAGTTTCTTTTTTATGTTTTTTTGCGGACCCAATGGGATGGATGCCCTGTCCCCCGACCCCCAATGGCCCTCCTGGCCCCTGCCCCCTGCGGACACTACCGACGGGCGGCTCTTCTCCCTGGACATGGAGACTGACCTGTACTTCCAGACCATCCGGCAGCACGTGCTGACAGACGAGGGAACCCTGAGCCGCCTGGACTGGGGGAATCTCTTTCCCCTGGTGGCCATAACCCTCCAGGTGAAGCCCAAAGACTGGTGGCTCATGGTGTGCGGCGAGGCGGGCATCCCCTGGGAGTCAGGGGAGGTGCAGGACCGGGACTTCCAGCCGGGAACCTCCAATGTGACCCACTTCTCGGAGCATGACCTGCAGTTGGACAACCGGCTGGGAGTGACGGTGGCGGCGGGATACAACGTTGGCCTTCCGGGGTGGCTGCTGCGTCCCTGGCTGGGGTTCACCTACCGCAGGCACACCATGAGCGGACTGGACGGCTACCTCCAGTACCCCGCCGCCGGATTCTGGACGGGGAGGGAGCCGCAGGAGGAGGTGAGTGGACGGGTGCTGCAGTACCAGCTGGACTTCTTCCTGCCTGCCGTAGGCTTATTCGCCCAGCTCAACACCAGGTTCCCGCTGACGGTGGAGGCCGGCATTATTCCCTATCTATGGGTGAACGCCGTTGACTCCCACTATGTGCATCTGCGTCAGTTCAAGGACTACATGCACGGCGGGCCGGGCTGCTGGCTGGAGCTGGGGGTGCAGTTCCTGTCCCTGGAGCTTTCCCTTGGGGCGGAGTACCTGCGGGCCTTTTCCGGCAGGACCCACCGCAGCTCCATCGGTACTGGCTCCTCCAGCGTTGTGGATGCCTCCCCAACGCCCGCCGTGGATTCCCTCAGCATCTATCTTTCACTTCGCTGCACCTTCCTGTCCCGCTAGGTTTGGCATTCTAACTCCAGCAGCCATTTCTTGGCATCCACGCCGAACTCAAAGCCACCCAGCTGGCCGTCCTTCTGGATGACTCGGTGGCAGGGCACCAAAATCAAGATCTTGTTTCGATTGTTGGCCTGTCCCACTGCCCGCATGGCCTTCGGGTTGCCAATGGCTCGGGCAATGTCCTGGTAGCTGCGGGTCTCTCCGTAGGGAATGGATTCCAGCACCTGCCACACCTGCTGCTGGAAGGGGGTACCTGCCTGTTTGGTGGGCAGCTGGAAGGTTTTTCTCTGGTGGGAAAAATATTCCTCAAGCTGGCGGCAGGCTTCCAGCAGGAGCGGAGATTTTGTCTTGGAGGTTTGCTCCATCGGAGTTTGATGGTGAGGGTGGGAGGTCTCCCCACCTGCGGTTGGGTGGGATGTTAGCTGCACCTCCACAATGAAGCCCCCTGACGCAACAATTCTCAGGGGGCCGATGGGAGTGGGCAGGATGCAGCGTGCTTCCTCAGCCCTGCATTCTGTATGTGCGAAGGTCACTGCACCTGTGCTCAGTTCTCCATGCTTTCCTTCTAGCTCTCGTATCTTTGCTTCTCGGTGTTGCCTCACTCCAGATACCCGCCGAAGCACCAGCCCACGGTTCCCTCACGTATGGGCTTGCCCTCTCTGTTTTTGCTACGTGACAGCACTACAACCTTCACCCAGTTTGAAGAAATCCCGTCTATGGTCTCGGCCTTGCCCACTTCCAGTACCTTTATCCGGCTGCCGGCCTGCATTACGGCGAGCACTTGTGTTGATGTGGCTTCCCCGGAGCGGAGCTTCAGGTTCTCAGTGACCGTCATGATTTTAACTGGCTCAACGTTGGAATTATTGCTTGTGATGCTTTTATTATTTTGTGTTTTCTCTCTTAAAAGGTATTCTTCTGGCAAAACAAGGCCAGTTGGTACATTGTTTGTACGAACAAAAGTTTCATATAATTTTACCCATTCAGCAGATACCTGAATTAGATCATGGCATATCCTGCCTGTCTCCCCATTGTAGACTTTCATCACTTTTCCATCGATTTCAATGATGAATTTTACAGGATTTCCATTTTCAATATGCGGAAAATTTTCCTTATAAATATCCCATGTAATATCTTCATCAGTTGCTCTTATGTCGGGATATGCTACGACTTCATATTTCGTATTAGACAATTTTTTTACTGATTTAAAAAGAAAAACGATTTGTCCCCAGAGCGGTGTATAATAAGTCATTCCTGTATTTGTCAATACAAATGATGAAATTTGCGGAATATCGTTATACCAGACATCTGGATTTATATCTCCATCCCAGGTTCCTCGTCCAGGCTCTCCTTTCAAAATTAAATCTCTATCTTGAGATTCTAATGCATTAAAATACCAGATAGGAATCCAACGTGGAATTATAAATTTATCAATCTTGGAGTAAATGGCATAGGCAGGAAAAGAATCATTATTCGCCACTTTATAGTCCACGGAATCCACCAGCAAATTGCTCTGAACCAACAGAAAGCCTATTCCGGATGATTCTTCATATTCATCTAGTGTGACAATTCTACCTTTTGATTCTTGAATGGAAGTTTTTTCAATATCATCTATGATTTCATTGTATCGAAATGTATCTGCATTGGTTAGTAGCTCATAATCTACTGTTATTTTGAATTCCTGTGTTCTGCGAAAATAAATTTCCTGAGACGACAATAAAAAGCTAAAATTTAAAAAAAAGATAATCAGAATATTCTTCCTCATCCTAATACCTTCCTTTCCATTCTTCTTGGTGGTTGAACGGGTTTCTCATTTTGTTTCTTACTTCTAAATCTACCGCTGTGCCTCGTACTGCTGAATCAACTTGATATTGTATGTATCAATGTCGGTGAGTAGCTCATCGCTGTAATTTGGATTTACCTTGTACCAGGTGTAGCAGTTCCAAAGGCTCTGCAGGTCCACACTCTTGAAGGTGCGGCCATGGCGGGCGTAGACGGCGTTCCGCATGAGGCGGAGCTGTGCCTTGTCCAGGTCCTGCAAGTCCTCGGCGGTGAGCTTTGAGTCCAGCTTTGAGAACTTGAGGCCGTTGTAGGCGAAATAGTCGTCCGGGCAGTAGACGTTTTCAAGCTGCTCCTGCGTTAGCTCCTGTGTTACGGATTCGTCAAGGATGAAGCGTTGTTCACTTGGAGACCAGTAGTAGAAATTATATTCAAGTCTTTCAATGTAAGATTCATCCCTACTATATTTTTTTAGCAAAATCCCTCTTTTTTGTTGGATAATACAAAATTGAACACGATAAGCAAAATCCCGAACAAGCTTACGATAGCTATTTTCTTGCGATAGCCCAGGCATATAACCTTTCCAAGATGTGTGGCTCAGTATTTGTTGGTTGAAACCCCTCTCATCATAAGTAAAAAGCTCATATATCACATAATCAACTGATTCATGTCCCAAACCATATGATAAAATCTCTAGTGATTCGTCATAATCAAAATCCGCAAAGAGACTTGTGGCTTTTGTTTCTACAAGATATCTGATTTGTTGTTTTAGTTTGTTATTTGGAATCCCATTCAATTCATAAAAATAAAACGTGTCTATTAATTTTCCATCCGTAAGGAATGTCTTTACATGGGACTGATAACGAAAATTATACACATAACTGCTGAAATATGAGTTTTCCGATAATTTACCACTACAGAAATATGTCGGATTCTCTTCTCTCTCTTTCATCAAATTAAATCCACAGGATGATTCTATATAGCCCTAAAGTCGAGTTTTAATTCTAGGAAAAGATTTCAGTCTACATTCCAGG
>JAEDCN010000022.1 GCA_016294105.1 Treponema sp. | reverse complement strand
GCTCAGTTAATGATCGGGTTGGGAATTCCTCTAGAACAAGTTCAACTTTGTACAACCCTTCCCCTAGAAACAGTTCTGGAGCTGGCACAAAAACTATAACCTGCACCATTGCCTTGTCTAAAATAAAAATCCTCTTGGTTCACCAGAGCCAAGAGGATTCTAATTTCCCATATCTAATTTACCGCTCCATCTTGCGATACACGGTCTTGTGGGGGCGATCTGCGTCAGCACCAAGCTGCTTGCGTCGCCACTCAGCGTAGTCGCTCCAGTTACCCTCAAACCACATTACCTGACTGTTGTTTTCAAAGGCCAGAATGTGGGTACAAACTCTGTCCAAGAACCAGCGGTCGTGGCTTACGATAAGGGCACAACCTGCAAAATCTTCGATAGCGTCTTCTAAGGCACGAATGGTGGCCACGTCCAAGTCGTTAGTGGGCTCGTCCAACAGCAACACGTTGGCACCCTGCTTCAGCATCATGGCCAAGTTCAAGCGGTTTCGTTCACCACCGGAAAGCACGCCTACCTTTTTCTGCTGGTCGGCACCAGCAAAATTGAACCAAGAGCAATAGGCTCGAGAGTTCACCTCACGAATAGCTCCATTAACGGGCCGCCCCTTCTCGTCTACAGCTCCCAGCTTGATAATATCCAAACCGTCAGAAAGCTGCTCCCACACGGTTTTGTCGGGATTCAGCAGGCTTCTCATCTGGTCTACATACACCAGCTTTACGGTCTCGCCCACACGAATGGAGCCACCGTCGGGCTTTTCTCCACCGGGAGTGCCGTCCAGCCGTTCCACCGTTTGCCCCGCAGCATCTGCAATAAGCTTGAACAAAGTGGTTTTTCCTGCACCGTTGGGACCAACAATTCCAACAACGGCACCAGCTGGCACATTAAAGGTAAGATTATCAAAAAGAAGTCGGTCTCCAAAGCCCTTCTTCAACTCATTTGCTTCGATAACAACTCCACCAAGGCGAGGACCAGCGGGAATAGAAATCTTTGTGTCCTTAATCTGAGCCTTACCATCCTGAGCCAAAAGCTGCTCGTACTTGGTGATATGCTCCTTGTGCTTGGCCTGGCGTCCCTTAGCACTCATGTGAATCCACTCCAGCTCCCGAGCTAGAGCCTTGCGTCGCTCACTTTCACCCTTTTCTTCCTGAGCGAGGCGCTTCTCTTTTTGCTCCAGCCAGCTAGAATAATTTCCCTTGAAGGGGATTCCTTCACCACGGTCTAGCTCCAAAATCCAACCAGCTACATTGTCCAAGAAGTAACGGTCGTGGGTAATGGCGATAATAGTTCCTTCGTACTGCTGCAAGTGGCGCTCAAGCCAGGCAACAGTTTCTGCGTCCAAGTGGTTGGTGGGCTCGTCCAACAAGAGGATGTCGGGCTTTTGCAGCAAAAGTCGGCACAAAGCCACACGGCGACGCTCACCACCAGACAATACATCTACGCACTGATCTGGTGGAGGACAACGCAAGGCATCCATGGCCAGCTCCAAGCGAGAGTCCAGATTCCAAGCGTCCATGGCATCCAGCTTTTCCTGCACTGCAGCCTGCTGGTCGCACAGCTTTTCTATGTCAGCATCGGGATCGCCAAAGGCTTCGTTTATGCGGTCAAATTCTGCCAGCAAGTCCGTAACTTCTTTTACACCCTCACTTACAATTTCTTTTACCGTCTTTCCCGCCTCCAATTCTGGCTCCTGCTCCAGGTAGCCAATGGAATAACCGGGAGAAACTGCGGTTTCACCAGTAAATTCTGTGTCCACTCCAGCCAAAATCTTGAACAAGCTGGATTTACCAGAGCCATTGGCACCAATAACACCAATCTTTGCTCCGTAATAATATGAAATGCTGATATCCTTCAGCACCGTCTTGGTTCCATAGGTACGTGAAACACGACTCATGGAATAAATGATTTTCTTGTCATCAACAGTTGTAGCCATGACCTAAGTATAGAGGAAATAAAAAGATATGTCGAGGGCGGGGATATCTGAAGGAGGGGAAAGAAAAAAAGGGGGACAGCTTCACGCCGTCTCCCTGTCATAGTATTTATTCTACCTTAAACACCCGGATTTCTTCGGAAAGGCCTCTGATGCTTTCCTTGTTTGCCAGTGTCAACTTGTTCACATCTTGAACGGTATTGTTTACTTGTGCAGCTCCATCTGCCATTTCGTTCATACTGGCAGTAATGTCGCTGGTAAGCTCATTCAAGTGGGCCATTTCACGTGCCACAGCCACACTTCCTTCCAGCATTTCGTCGGAACCATCCTTTACCTCCAAGGTAACAATATTGATATCCTTGATGGCTGCCAAAATCTCCTGGCTACCAGAATTTTGTTCCTGCATGGCATGGTTCATTTCTGTACTTACCTGCATGATTCGCTCAGAAAGCTCATAAATGGAGGTAAATTTTTCCTCTACGGTGCGAGTAGATTCCGTCAGGCTGGCAATATCACCACTGAGGGTTTTCAGTGTAGAGGTAATAGCCTTACCTTGAGTACTGGATTCCTCAGCTAACTTTCTAATTTCGTCAGCAACAACGGCAAATCCCTGTCCAGCCTCACCAGCATGGGCAGCCTCAATGGCAGCATTCATAGCCAATAGGTTGGTTTGGCTTGCAATATGCTGAATGATTCGGGAAGCTTCCATAAGACCACCAGAAGCCTCGTTGATTTTTCTGGTAACATTGGTGGCATGGGTAACAGTATCACGACCACTGGTGGTGGCAGAAGCCAACTCATGTATCATGGTGTCGTTCTTTTCCAAGGTCAAAGAAATGGATGAAATATTTGCAAGCATTTCTTCTACCGCGGCAGAGGATTCCGTTACACTAGAGGCCTGACTGGCAATGCTGTCACTAACCTTTTTGATGGTATCGATAATTTGTCTTACCGTTTGGGTAGTTTGTGTCACACCAGAAGCTTGAACAACAGACTTATTCTTAACGGCAGAAATATTTCCTTCCATCTGACGCATGGTACAGGCTGTTTCCGACATATTTTCCGCCAGATTCTCTCCCACTGAAGAAAGCTTTTGGGAAGAGTTTTGAATGGTGTGAATAAGGTGACGAAGATGCTTCATGGTACTGTTAAAGTCCTTGAACATCTGGCCAACCTCGTCATTTGCCTTTGGCTCAAGCTCCACCCGTAAATCACCAGAGCTTACAACACTCAGGGCAGTTGAAGTTTGAAGAATCGGAGTCAGCAAGGAACGGCGCAAGAATGCAACGAAAATCACGATCATGACCACTACCAATACCGTAATTGCAAACATAATTGTCTGGTAGATGAACATGTTCCTGTCCAAAACCTTGTATTCTTCTGTCATACGCTGAGTAATATTGGCATTCAAAGTATCCAATGGATTGATAATCTGCCGTGAGATGGAGTTGTAGCTATCGCTAGTAAGAATTCTCAAGGCAAAATCTCGAACAGATTCTCCAGGAATAGCTACCTGAGGACCATCGACAATTTCACCCATGCGAATACTGGCCATTGCCTGATGCTCCGTTCGAGCCAAGCTTTCAGATACAATCAAAGATGTTTCTACCGTGGACAATTCATCTTCCGTAAATCCAACTGATTCAAGCAAATTCAACATGTGAATGGTAACACCGGGAAAAAGGTTTTCTGCTAGGTGTGAAGGACGAGGAGCCAATCCAGAACGCCAGGCTACAATATCATTGTATTCTCGATAGTACGTTTCGTTTCCATTGGAAATAACATACATTCGGCTATTGTTGGACAAGTCCTCGGAGCTTTGCTTTAACTCATTGGCAAGAAGCTGACAAAGACTATTACGTGACTGGCTTTCCAAAATCTCATTGATGGACATACGAACCAGTACAATCATAACAACCAATGCCACCATCAGCAAACTGATGATAGTAGTCTGAACAGTAAATTTAACTTTTATAGATGTTTTTTTTAGGGAGGAGGAAACTGATGAACCCATAGATACTCCTATAATCTAGAAAAGGCATCCTTATAGAAGGAAACTCTAATGACAACTATATCTCTAGTATACTAGAAGAAAATCGAATTGTAAATGTTTTTTTCCCAGAGATTTCCAGCTCTCGTGAAAATAGGCTTACAGCTCTTCACCAGTGTAGAGGCTCCAGGTGTTTTTTCCCTTGTTTTTTGAGTTATACAGAGCCTTGTCTGCACAGTGGTACAGGGTATCGTAATCGTGGTTTGCTTGGGAAGCAAAGACCACACCAATACTGGGAGTTACCACAAAGTTGGAGCCTTTATAGGTGTATTCGAAATGACAACGAGACAGCAGGGGTGCAACACATCTGTTTACCGCATCCAAGGAGGTCATTCCTGGGGCATACACACAGAATTCATCACCACCCAAGCGAGCCACCACATCAGCGTCTCTAAAGATGGATTTTATGATATTAGCTATGTCACGCAAAACCTTGTCGCCCTCTGGATGACCAAAGCGGTCATTTACCAGCTTAAAGTTGTCCAAGTCCACAATGAAGAAGGCTCCATCGTGACTTTTGATAGACAAGAAATCCTGAATCCGACTTTCTGCAGCAGACCGATTGTTCAAGCCAGTAAGCTTATCTGTGGTGGCAGCCACCTCAAGCAGCTTCTTTTCCTGAACCACATCCTCCACATTGAACAAATCCACATAGACAATCAAATCTCCGGTGGCTGCATTGGTGATATAGGTATCCCGAACTTCTATCCAAATCCATTCCCCTTCACAATGACGCACTGCATCAATTTCTCTTGCATCGGAACAAAAAGAGATAATGGCTTCTCGTCGCATCTTAACCTGCAGGGAGTTTACCTTAAGCTGGGCTTTTTTTTCCACATCAAGGTAGACAACTTTTTCCCGCAAGGCCTGCTGATCATCTGGATGAACACAGAAATCGATGTAGTGATTTATCATCTGGGAATATTTTGCCAGCGAGGGATTGGTGATGTAGGAATTGAATGCAGGATGGAGCTGTTCCATACAGTCCTTGGTGGCGTTGTATGAATAGCTGCACAGGGCCTTTTCTTGAATGCTACTGCGGAAATCCTTTTCTAGCTGCAGGTCTTTCTTAAGATTCACGGCATGTTGCTCCTGTCTTTTTTCGTGACAACGGAACAAAAGAATGATATAGCCACCAAGCAGCAGGGTAAAATCCTTGATAAGCATTTCAAAATAAATGATGTTTAAGTAGTCGCTATTTCCTTGAAACTGAAAAATAGTAGTGGTGGACAGTCGTATTGCCACCAGAAAGGTTATAGAGGCAGCATACATATAGGACACCAGCATGAGATTCTGCTCTGTCTTGTAGGTGATAGAACGCAACTCTCGTAGGGGAAAAAATCGTATCAGCAAAATTATCGCATAGGAAGCAATCAAGGTAACAAAAGAAAAAATAAAGACACGATAATCAATGGCAGAAAGGTAGTTGGGTAGTTCTGGCCACAGCAATCCCGTGGAGGCGAGTATAATGCTATAAATACCGCAATAGTTGATGAGAAAGGCCCCAAGAATAAAGATGTATACACGGAAGGGATTCTTTGAAATACAGAATAATTCCAATACAATGGTTAAAGGAACAAAGAACATAACCACGTGGGGAAGATTGCTGCTCACCATGGTTTCCACCACCGCAGCAATGGCTCCATTCAATATGCCAAAAAGTAGGGGCAGCAAAATACCAGGCTTTACATTATCCAGAAATTTCCGTACAAAGTGAAATGAGATAAAGGTAAAAAAGATTGATGACAGAAACAGCCAATAAAGGCTTGAGAAAATCTCTGTCAGTATTTTAAAAAAAGTATTCAAAAATCTCTCTCTCCCACAAATACATTATAATAACTTTAGTTTCAAATGTCCATTTCTGAAGTTTTTTATTGACTAATCATCTCTTTTCATTAAAATACCAACCATAGCAGTAACGGAATCCAGTGTGAATCTGGAGCGGTCCCGCCACTGTAAGCAGATAAGTGACACAAATGCCATTGCCCCGCAGGCGAGAAGGCGTGCCACAAGTGCAGTTTTACAAACCCACAATCTGCAAGCCAGGAGACGACTGTTAAATCTCACCCTTTTCATACCTTCCCGAGGAGGATTGTATGGCCACTAGAAATTTATCCAGACAGCATGTTTGGAGCCGATTCCTTGTACTCGCCATCTGGGGCTTTTTTTTCCAACCCCTTGCAGTAAGTTTGCCCCTTGTAGCCCAGAGCCTGGACTTGGGCACCGTTACCACCATACTTGATGGTGCAAATCTGGAACAGTATTTTAGTCAGGAAGACATTGCAGCTTCAAACGCCAACTCCTTGGTGGATTTTTTAGGCAAAAATAGCTGCTTGGTTATGTCCACCGGAGGAACTGGCTCCCAAACCAATGTTTCTATTGGAGGCTATGCAGGCGCCTGCATCAAGGTATACGTAGATGGAGTGTTAGCGAATAACCCCAACACTGGGGAATTCGACTGGAACACCTTAGCTTTGGAATCCATCAGCAGCATAACTATTCACAATACCCCAATTTTAGGGCAAGAAGAATTTGCTGGTACCACCATTTCCATCAGCACTAAGTCATTTTCTGATAGAAAGATTTCCACCAGTTTTTCCACCACCTCCTACGAAACGAACGCCTTTGACACCAACCAGTATAGCATTCAGCTTCAAGATGTGGTGGCTGGCACGGCACTCAAGGTTTCCCTTGCTGGTACCACTGCTGCAAACCGCTACAGACTTGTAAACGGCCAGACTCAAGAAGGAAACGGCTACCAGTCTGCATCTGGACTGGTGGGTTGGAATCGGTTTGTAGGAAGCCACACCATTGGTGGAAGCCACAATCTTTCCTACAATCGACTCCAGGTGCCAGCAAGCCTTTCTCCTGCAGGATTACAAACGAACCTTTCCACAGGACACACCATTTTTGGAGAATTGTTCTCGCCTGTTGGTCGCACCTTGGTACAATTCCACTACAAGCTGGATTCCCTCACCTACCAAGAGGCCAACAAAACCAGTGTGAACACGAACAATGCTTTCCACAATTTGACTCTGCAGCTTGATTACATCGCTCCCACCTCCCCCTGGCAGGATGAACGCCCCTGGATTTTGAACCAGCTAGCAAATTCCCAGCCGTCATTTTCTCTGAAGGGCGGAGCTATCCTCAGTAATTTTTCTTCTGCACAAACCTCTGTTGTTAATCCTTCTCGCTACAGTCTTTATCCTTCCTTTACTGCAATTTTTGGCAAAGGACAGCTGATACAAATTCAGCCCATGGCAGGATATTTTATGGCTTGGGACACCACTGCCGGGCAGGGAAAACAAGAGCTTGTTTTTCATCACAATTTTAATGGAGCCTTGGCCATTAACCTGGCTTATTTTACTCTGAGTTTTTCCACTCAAAATGTGCTGCCCACCTTTAACCAACTGTACTGGAACTATGCTGGCTTGGTAACAGCACTGGAAACTACAGGAACTAGTTCCACCGGAACTGGTACTAGTGGTGGTGGCCAGCTCATAGACCACGGAAATCCTCACCTTAAGCCTGAATCTGGCTATTCCATCCGACTAAAATTCGCCTCAACTATTTTAAATCAGGATGCAGAAAACCAGCCTCGTCTTTTTAAGCTTGTTCCAGTTACTGCTAGCTTGGGATTTAGCTATTATCAAGATAAAATCCGCTGGGTCAGTGGCAACTACCAAGATTTAAGCTATTCTACCCTTCACACGGAAAATGCTGGGGCAGCATACTACTTTGACGCTACCCTCAACTCTCAAAACAGCTACAAAGTGGGCACCCACTGGCAGCTAGGCTACAAGCTGAATCTGGCAGTAACACGGACATTTTTGCTAGACAAGGAATACTACGGAAAGCAAATCATGTGGGTGCCACTGGTGCTGGCAAACCTTGGTCTGGAAGCAGGCTACAAACAGATTGGTTTACAGGTGAACTATGATTTTACCTCAAAACGCTACATCTCCAACTACAACACCACCTACTACAGCCCCATTCACCTACTTTCCTGCGGTGTAACCTGGAAATATAGCGAGAATCTGGTGTTTACAGTGGAAGGCAGCAACCTTTTAAACCAGAAATACCTGTACCACGACAATTACAGTGGCCCCTCCCGCAGTTATTCCGTGAAAATCAAGGCTACATTCTAATTTAACCTACTCACCCATGTATTGAATCTGTTCTGGCACAATGCCAAGCAGGATAATTTTATATTGAAGGAGGCTCATCATGAGCATGCACAACAAGAAAACAGCAAGACTGTTGCAGGGAGTCGTCCTGGGACTCATCATCATTGCCACTATCCTTTTTGCAGGCTGTGAAAATCCTGTGGGGGGAGCGGAAAACAACCCTTTGGCAGATTTTGCAGGAAAGACGTATAAGAGTGAATATAGAGAACTGTTTTCTGTTACAACAAATACGGTAAAACTAGGCTTTGAAGACAGCTACAACACAGAAGGTAAAATTGTAGAAAGCAGGACAACACCAGAAGGAACAGTATACCTTTTAGAGTGTAGTAATCATTCAAACCACAGTCCATCTCAGTACCCCAACTTTACAGAAGAAAATCCCCATACAGGATGTTATCTCCCATTGTACGTCCTCTCAATTACAAGTACAACTGTCGAATGGGCAACATTCTACACATCAGTAAACAATAAGCAAACCGCTTGTTTTTCTTCTAATTCTTTAGATAAAGCCAAAGAATATCTTGATTTCAGTAAATGGGATCCCCTAAAAGGTTGGTCCACCGCTACCGCTCAAAACTAAAACTGATGGGCATTGATTTTTTGGTCAATGCCCGAAATTTCATAATATCTTCAGTATTTTTTTACCAATTTAATGCTATAATCAAAGTACAAATTACTAACCAAAGCTATACGCTTTTCAGGAGGTTATTATGTCAAAGAAAATTATTGCTATAGGGCTTGTTTTGCTTCTGACTCTGTCTGTTTTTGCTACCCCAGCAGACAAGGTTTCCCAAGGACTGGAGGATTTTTCTATTCAGCTTTTTGATGTAATTCCCAATGTTGCCCTGCAGCAGGGAGTTTGGCCAGAAGCATGGATTGGTAATATTTTCCCCAGGGCTCCGCCCCACTTTGGACTTGGTCTGTCTTTTGGTGCTGCAGAGCTCCCTATAGATGGCTTGAACAAGGCTTTGTCCCAGTTTAATGAAGTATCAGGAGGAGCAAGCTTTCCTTCATTAGGAGATAGCCTAGCATTCCCCACCTTCACTGCAGATGCACGAGTGGGAGGTGTATTCCTTCCCTTTGATATTGGTATGAGCTTTATGCGCCTTCCAAACATGAAATTCGACAATGTTACCTTTGATTATTTAACCATAGGCGGCTCCTTGCGATATGCAATTCTCCAAGATAAGATAATTATTCCTGCAGTCTCTGTGGGCATGGGATTTATGTACAACAAGGGGTTTGTTGAAGTAAAGGTAGAGGATTCAGCCTTTGTACGTAGCGATTTTGAAACAACAAGCATCTTTTTTGAAGCACAGGTGTCAAAGAAAATACTCTTCTTAGTTCCATTCTTGGGATTTAGAGGGGTTATGGCTCAGTCCACTAACAGCTGGGCCTGGGAATACAATGCAACTTTCGAAGGATACGGTACCATCGGTCAGGTAGAAAAAGGCACTGTTAACAGAGGCTTTGGAGACCGATTCCATCCACAACTCTTTGGTGGTATAGGCTTTGATATCTTCATGTTCCATGCAAACCTCAGTGCTTCTTATGACTTTGTAAGCTCCATTTGGGGTGCAAACTTAGGCTTACGATTCCAGATGTAAAATCACGATTTACGATTTTATCTTGCAAAAGAGGACAAGTTTTTCACTTGTCCTCTTCTTTTGCTATTTTTCAAGAGATTGTCCATAAATACAATCCAAAGTTTAAAACAAATCTGAATGGGAGCCTGTTCTCGTTAATTCCAAGATAAGAATATCTTCAATTTTTTGATAGATGAGAAGCCAATCACCTTCTATATGCAGTTCTCGGTGGTTTTTCCAGTTTCCCTTTAACTCGTGATCACATAGAGCTGCGGGAAGCTCCAAGTCTTTCGCTAAGCATCTAACTATCTCATCCAACTTCGAAATATCCTTTCCCCGTTTCATTGCCAGTTTATATTCTTTCTTGAACTTAGTCGTCCAAACAGTCTTATATTTATCTTCCACCTCTCTCATCTCTTCAACTCCATCAAGGCATCTTCTACATTGTCATAAACCTTTACCTTGTCTAGGTTCTTCAAGATTTTTTCGCCTTCTTTCATGGCACGAATTGTGGCTCGATTTGGTTTGTCTAGGCCAATCTTAAAAGGAATCTCCCACTCCCGAATAACCTTCTTAGAAAAAATAGTAAACAAGGTGGAAACTGAAACCCCAATTTGATCGCAGAATTCTGTAAGTTGTCTTTTGTCTTCATCATCCAAAGTTACTGTAATGTTTGCCATATTCTCACCTCTCAAAAATAAAATTACAATGATATACACAGTATACCTGTGTAAAACTGTGAAGTCAAGCTTATTTTCCCTTTGACAGATACTGTAACTAAGGGTATTCTAGAGTAAGGAGGCAACGATGAATAAGCTTACACATCACAACTTAATCATGGCAACATTTATAATTTTTCTAATTTTGTGGAAAAAATTCTCGTGGAATCTCAGGATAAAAAGAAAAAAGAATATGTTTTTAAACGAAACAAATGCCCCCGAGAAAACCTCGGAGGCAGAAATCACAAACTACCCTTTATTTTTTAATCAACCGATTTAGCCGCTTTACAAAGTCAGAAGGATTCTTCAGCTCAGCACCGTCCACCAACAAGGCTTGGTCAAGCAGCACGTTGGACAAATCCTCGATGTAAGCTGCATCGTCGCAATCCTTCAAGCTGGCAACGATAGGATGCTCTCCATTTACCTCCAAAATTGGCTTTACCTCGCCAAATCCAGTACGTCCCATGGCCCGCATCATGCGCTCCATCTGGAAGGAAGGATCTTCCTCATCCACAACAATACAAGAAGGTGAATCGGAAAGTCTCTTGGAAAGATGAACGTCTTTTACCCGCTCACCCAAGGCATTCTTGATTTTTTCCACAATAGGCTTGAATTCCTTTTCCTTCTTTTCAGCCTCTTCCTTGTCTACCCCAAGCTCATCATCGCTACCAGCGCGGTTTACAGACTTCAGATCAAAGTCCTTGTACTTACCAAGGGAAGGAATAACCAAATCGTCAATGTCGTCTGCCATAATCAGTACTTCTAAGCCCTGATTCTTGTAGGCCTCCAGCAAGGGAGATGAACGCAGGGTCTTTTCGTCAGTACCGGTAATATAGTAGATAGCCTTTTGGTCGCTCTTCATTCGCTGAACGTAGTCTGCAAAGCTGGTCCAGTTGGCATTACCATTTTCATCATCGGTGCCTTCTGGAGCGGTGGACTTAAAGCGAACAATCTCTGCAATCTCGTCCTTGTTGGTAAAGTCAGAGAACAAGCCTTCTTTCATGGGGCGGTTGAACTGAGACACAAACTGGTTCCACTTGTCCAGAGCCTTCTTGTCATCCTCACTGAGCTTATCCACACCGCCTGATTCCTGGGCTGCCTTGCGAGCCTTATCTCCAGCCTCACCCATCTTCTTGAATTCACCCAAAAGCTTTTTCACAGACTGGGACTTAATTGACTCAAGGATACGGTTCTGCTGCAAAATCTCGCGGCTTACATTCAAGGGCAAATCCTCGCTATCAATGATACCGCGAACAAAGCGTAGGTAGGCAGGCAGCAGCTCACGGTCGTCATCGGTAATGAAAACACGCTTTACGTACAGCTTGAGGCCACTCTTGTAGTCTGCATGATACATATCGAAGGGTGCCTGCTCAGGAACATAGAACAAAGTAGTATATTCTTGGGTTCCTTCTGCATGGGTATGCACATACATCAAAGGTGGAGTTCCGTCGTGGGAAAAGGTCTTGTAAAAATCGTTGTAATCTTCTGCAGTAAGCTTGGACTTAGGTCGCTTCCACAAGGCACTGGCACTGTTGATTTGGTCCACCTTATCTTCCTTACCAGTTACAGTTCCTTTGTCATCATACTGATTCTGACTGTAATGCAGGTAGATGGGGAAGGCAATGTGGTCGCTATAACGCTTTACCAGTTCCTCCACCTTCCAGCGGCTAGCATATTCCTTGCTTTCATCGTTCAAGGTCATGACAATGGCAGTACCGTGGGCACCTTCACCGTCAAAATTGTATTTCTTGGCTTCTTCTCCATCAAGGGCCACACCTTCCATCTCGTAGGAACTAGTTCCTTCGCTGCACCAGTGGAAAAGTGTGTCTGTGGCTGCCTTGCGAGTGTATACGTCAATGCGGGAAGCGGCCATAAATGCGGAATAGAATCCTACACCAAACTGACCGATGAGGGCGGAATCCTTCTTTGCATCGGAGGTAAGTCGCTCCAAGAAAGCCTTTGTTCCAGAGCGGGCAATGGTTCCCAAGTTGGTGGTAAGCTCGTCACCGTCCATACCGATTCCTGTGTCCCGCACCACCAGCACACCAGTATCTTCCTCAAAGCTGATGTCAATGCGAGGATCAAAGACAACGCCCTTGTAGGCATCGTCGGAAAGGGTCAGGTACTTGAGTTTGTCCAGTGCATCGGAAGCATTGGAAACAATCTCCCGCAAAAAAATGTCCTTGTTGGAATACAAGGAATGGATGATGAGGGTCAGAAGCTGGTTTACTTCTGTCTGAAACTGATAGGTTGCCATCTGTTTCTCCTGTATGATTACTAAAAAGATTAAAGATTTCTATCTATAATTTAATAATTCCCAGAGAAATTGGCAAGTATACGGAGGATTTCACGGAGAACAGCAGCCAATTAAAAGAATGCATTCACCTTGGAGCTCGGTCTCCAATCAACTTATTTTCTACGGTCTATTCCTGCACAGCGATAGAATTCAGCCTTGTCCTGATACATTTTTTCTTCGGCCTCTGACAAGAGTTCTATCAGTTTGTTGCCAGGGTTCTGTACCCAGGAGGAGCCTATAGCCAGATTCACCTGACGCTGAATGGACAATTCTCGAAGCTGGAGAATCTTATGCTGGAACATAATCTGCAACACCTTGTCCTGAAACAGATCATAATCCGAGGAACGAAACAACACTACAAATTCATCGCCACCCAAGCGGAATATTTGTTCCTTAGAAAAAACTTCCTTTAATATAGAAGTAACCTGCAGTAAAAGCTTATCTCCAGCCTGATGGCCTTCTGAGTCGTTCAATCGCTTCAAGCCAGTAACATCACAATAGACAAAACCTACTGCATCCTCGTCAGTCATTTTCTGTATGGTGTCAGCAAAAAATCTACGGTTACCAACCTTGGTCAAATCATCATTATAGCTCATGTGCAGCAATTCCTTCTGAAGGTTTCGCTGACGAAGCAGAGCCAGTACAAAATATCCCATCATCTGAAGTAGGTTTACGGTATAATCCAACATATCCTCAGGAGGATTGTCCACGCCGTAGAATCCAATGGGCACTCCATCTTCAAATAAAGGCACGGTAACGATGGAAGAAATATTTTGCACCTTCAGTACTTCGTACAATAGCTGGTTCTGATTTTTGATTTCTTCTAAATCCTTGATTATTGTAATCTTACCTTCAGAAAAATCCTGATACCAGTTGGCACAAACCTCTGCGGGCACATCCTGAAGATTTTCCTTTTCTTCAGATACACCCTCTCGCGCCCACTCGTAGGTATTGTCGTCGTTACCTCGTACATTTTTTTCAAAGATATAGACTCGGTCTGCCTTGAGAATCTTTCCTAAATAGGACAATATAACATCCAAGGAATCATCTGCCAAAACATGGGACATGGCAATATGAAGTCCTTCATTTACTAGGGTTTCAATATTTTGATAATCTTGAAATTTCTTTCGTTCAATCATGTCCATATATTAGTCCCACCATACCGTGCCATTCTCATCTATGGCAAAAAATACCACATCTATTATACACTTTTCTGTAAGTCTAGCAATAGTATCAAAAAACAGAATCCTCCCCAGAGCTTTCTAAGGATTTAAGCCACTCCACTAGTCGACCTGTTCATCACCTGTTATAATAGAAAACAAGGAGATCATCATGATTGTAACCACATTTGCAGATTGCCAGCGCTATGCAGCTATTTCACCAAAATTAAAGACAGCCTTTGATTGGCTCAATTCCCACAACCTGATGGAGCTACCCCCGGGACGAACTGATATTGATGGCGACGATATTTACATCAATCGTTCCAGCTTTACTTCCAAAACGAGGGAAGATGCCCGCTGGGAAATCCATCACCATTACTTGGATATTCAGATGGCTTTGGCGGGGCAAGAGCAGATGGATGTAACGCCTGCTAGCCTTACCTATCCAGCCGAAGAATACAATCCCAAAACCGACTACCAGCAGGTGCAGTCCAAGGATAACCTTCCTTACCAGACAATCCTCATGGTACCTGGCCAGATGACCATTGTATTCCCAGAGGATGCCCACCGCCCTGCCATCCACGGTGACGGCACCACCGCAGCCCCCATTGAAAAGGCTGTAGTAAAGATTCGCATAGATTAAAACAAAGGCAGATTGATCCTATCCTACCAATCCCGTAGCTGGCGGCGGATAATAGAGCTGATTGCCTCCGCCAGCTGGGAGCCGTCAGTTATCCGCACGCAGTTACTGCCATAAATCATTCCCGCAGTTTGCAGATTGTAGTCCAAGCCCATAAACACAGCCACCACTCGTATGCCCTTTTTCTTCAGTTCCTGAACTTCCCCTTGAGCATCATAAATGCCATCCTTGCCGGCATACTCCTGATACATAGATAAAGCACATTCATCGTTGGGGTCTGCATCTGTAAGCACCACCAAAAGCCGCCGTTCCATGGGTGATTTTTCCATCAATTTTCCCACCGCCCGTAGTGCCAAGCCATCTCGGTTCCAGCCTTCCGTCTGGTAGCAAAAGAGGTTGTCATTATTCCTGCCAGCATCATACCGCCTCAGCTGCTGCAACACCGTATAGGTTCGGAAGCTGTTGAAGGCATGAACCTGTACCGGCACACCGCACTGACTCAGGCTTTCGGCAATGATATAGCCTTGTGCAGCTAACACCGCCTGCCGAGAAGACTGGGAGTGGGAAGCATCCATCAAAATATCTACAGAAAAAATTGGCTCAGGATATTCTTGCGTCCGAAAAAAAATGCGATTATCCTCCAGATACTGATTCCGCCACACCTTAGTACAATTCAGTTTTCCACAGGAGGACTTTATCTTGTCATGGGGGACCTGTACTGTCAGCTGATTTTTCAGCTTGTCCCGTAGCCGCACGATAGCACTATCGTAGGCCGCACGATTTGACTGATAATGACTGCGATTCAGCTGATATTGCTGAGAATTTGTCTGGGCACCAGCAAAATACAAGTGATTGTTCCTATGTACATCCTGGCACACCTCTTTTTCTATCTGGGTTCTTTCATTTGGAGAATACATCTGAGGACCAAATTTTTTTTCCAGCTCGCTGTAGGTTTCCTCATCGATTTTGATGGAGCCCCCTGTCCATAAGCTTCCAGAAGAAGCAGATCGTCTTGGATCCACATCCTCATCTCCTACATCACTGGCACGAAACATTCTACCTGGAACCTGTCGCCGTCGTTTGAACAGCTTTTGCAAGGCAGAAGGCTTTCTTTTCCGTGTAGTTTTTTGTTTCTGGCCAAACTCCACCTTAAAATATTTTTTTATAACTCCACGATAGGCTTCAATGATGTAATCCGTATCCCATTCACCCTTAAACCGTAATGACCGCAACAGCTTTGCGTCCTTTGGCACAAGAAAGGGCTTTTTCCCCAGATTTTCCATACACCAGGCTGTTTGATAGTGAACCAAACGGTCAGTTTCCACCAACCAGGCGGACATTCCAATCATTTTTTGACAATGCTCAAAACGAAGAGCCTCTAGAACAGGACGCTGTGGCAGCTCCTTTTCATACACCACCTGCTCCAAAGCCAACCACAAAAGCCCATCGTACAGGGATTCCTGCACCGTTCCCTCAAAGCTATCAAACAGAACTGAAAGCTTTTCCCAATCCAGCCATTTATGCACCAGACCAATGATCATGTTGAGATAAAAATTTGCCTCTCCCCCATGGTCAAAGGAAAGGAACTGAGGCTCTATCTGATAATTTTCTGCAGCCGACCAAAGAATATTCTTGGCTCGCCGCTGTTGGATGGGAGAGGCATTCATAGCACGTACCGAGAATCAGCTGGCAGAAGGAGTGTTGTCTCCAAAGATTGCATCTACAGTCAGCCCCTGAGGAATCCGTCCTCGGATAATATCCTGCAAAAGGGAACGCTCAAATTCGTCGCTGGATTTGTTGGTAATACCCATATCCAGTGCAATCCAAGGATCAATACCAAATCCCATCAGCTGAACGCTATCCAGCAAGCCCCGCAAATCCAGTAGTCGAGAAGAAATCTCGGAGCTAGAGGTTTTTCTTTGAATATCCATAAAAACACGGGCTAAATCAGCAGCAAAACTTACTTTTAAAGAGGGATACTCTCTAGTCAAAAGCCGAACCAAGGCATCGGAGGCAATTTCCGGCATCATGATGACGACAAAGCGGGAAGCCAGCGCCTCGTTCAAGTCACGAGTTCCCGCATAGCCTTGGTTCATGGTGGCAATAAAGCGAGTGGCAGGATGCATGGTCAGCCGCTGATACCCCGGTACATCAATTACCCGACGGAAATCCAGCAGGGCATGAAGCACTGCCAATGCCTCGTTCTTTGCCATGTTGATTTCATCCAATACACCAAAGCCACCGGTGCTGGCACAATGGTATACTGGCCCTGGTCGAAACTGCACCTCTCCGTTACGAAAGGTATCTGTTCCAATCAAGGAGTCAGCATCCGTATTAACGTGGCAGGAAATATCCCAAATGGGGCGCCCAAATACAGCTGCCAGATTTTCTGCCAAAACGTTCTTTCCAGAAGCCTTTTGCCCCACCAGCAACAGGTTTTGTCCACACAGCAGAGCAGCAGCAGCCTGCTCCCAAATCCGTGGCCCAAAATACTTGTACCGTGGCTTTGGAATACGATCATCATCCCCCAGCCCGTGGGTTGCTCTAAAATCTTTTATGCCCTGTATAATCTGAGGAGAAACGCCCTCTTCCTGTAAAAACTGAAACATTTCCACACCTTCTCTGTATCAACGTATTCCTTTACGGTTTCAATAAATATAATTTCAAATCAGGTAGCCTCGCAAACCCTTTGTCTGCTGTAATGAGCGGAAGATGCTTGACCAAAGCCGTAGCAGCAACAATTGCATCAGGCAGCTTCATTCCAAAACCACACCTCAAGCAAATCGCCCGATTCTTTATCTCATTGATAACGGACAAGGCAATCGAGGAGTCCTTAAACGACTCCATACAAACGTTTCCAGCGAGCAAATAGATGACTGCATTTGTGTCCGCTATGTAATCAATCCCATTCACCACGGATTTCCTTCTGGATAGCAAGACCATCACCTAAATTCATCCTACCAAAGAATTTGTCTAGACTACCATTATCGTTGTTTTCAGCTCTTTCATTCTGGTGTCGATACAGTACAAAACGAATCAGCTCAGAAACCTCACCGAGATATTCTTCTGGAACCAATTTTATTTGCTCCATGACAGCCTCATAACTCATATTCCCACCTCCGGTAAAAACTGAAACATTTCCACACCATCCATAATCTTAGTATACTACAGCATCTCGATATACGCTATATCCCCGAACCAAGTAAAAAGGCCGATGCCACCACGAATGATGACACCGGCCTTCCAAGGGCTGGTGCTCCTCCACTGGAAGCTCCAGCCTCCTGGAACTGTTCCCACGGTTTCCCCGAGGAACAGCCAGTCACTTATTTATACAGCTCGATGAGCCGCTGCAAGTGCTCGAAACGAGCCTTTGCAACTTCCTCGCTCTTCTTGAACAAGACCTCTGCCCGCTCGGGGAACTTGCGGGTAAGAGCTGAATAACGAGTCTCGTTGGTCAAGAACTCCTGATAAGATCCGTCTCCAGCCTTGGAAGTAAGGGTGAAGGGGTTCTTGCCTTCTGCCTTTGCAGCAGGATTGAAGCTGAACAAGTTCCAGTAACCGGAAGCAACAGCCTTCTTCAAGGTATCCTGACAGTGGCGCATACCACCAGAAATACCGTGGATTTCACAAGGAGCGTAAGCGATGATAATGGAAGGTCCATTATACTCTTCAGCCTCTACGATAGCCTTCATGGTCTGAGCGGGGTTAGCACCCAATCCAATCTGTGCTACGTAAACATAGCCATAGCTCATAGCAATCTCAGCCAAAGACTTCTTGCCAACATTCTTTCCTGATGCTGCAAACTGACAAATCTCACCGATGTTAGAAGCCTTAGAAGCCTGTCCACCAGTGTTGGAGTACATTTCGGTATCGAATACCAAGATGTTTACGTCTTCGCCAGAAGCGATAACGTGGTCCAAACCACCGAATCCGATGTCGTAGGCCCATCCGTCACCACCCATAATCCAGGTAGACTTCTTGCCCAGGTAATCCTTGCTGTCTAAGATTTCCTTAGCTGTGTCGCAACCGCACTTCTCCAGTTCTGCAATCAATGCATTTGTAGGAGCAACGTTGGCACGAGTGTTGTCCTTTGTTTCCATGAACTTAGCAATAGCGTCCTTCAAGGAAGCAGAAGCTTCATTTCCAGCAGCAATAGTCTCAAGCTTGCCAATCAAGCCGTCACGGATGTACTTCTGAGCCAGGTGGATACCCAATCCGTACTCAGCGTTATCCTCGAACAAGGAGTTAGACCAAGCTGGTCCCTTCTTAGAATCCTTGTTGATGGTGTAAGGACAGGTAGCAGCAGGGCCACCCCAGATGGAGGAACAACCTGTTGCGTTGGCAATGTACATCTGCTCACCAAAGAGCTGTGTAGTAAGACGAGCGTAAGCGGTTTCTGCACAACCGGCGCAAGCACCGGAGAACTCCAGCAGCGGCTGCACGAACTGGGATCCCTTGGGAGTCAGCTCGTTGATACCAGCGTCGTCCTTCTTGCTGACGTTGGCCACCAGGTAGTCCCAAACGGGCTGCAGTGGCAGCTCCTGGGCCTGGGGCACCATCTCGATAGCCTTGGGGTTGGCGGGACAAACAGTGATACACTCGGCACATCCAGTACAATCCAGGGCGGAAATGCTAAGGGTATACTTGTACTTGCCAGCCTTGGGCTTAAGATCCATAGTCTCAAGGTTTGCAGGACCAGCCTTAACTTCCTCGTCGCTCAACAAGAAAGGACGAATTGTGGCGTGGGAACAAACGAAGGCACAGTTGTTACACTGAATACACTTGGAAGCAGTCCAGTGAGGAACAGTAACGGCAGTTCCGCGCTTTTCGTAGGCGGAAGCACCCAGTTCGAACTGACCGTTTGCATAGTCAACGAAGGCAGAAACAGGCAGGTTGTCACCGTCCATCAAGTTTACAGTATTCATGATGCTTTCAACCATCTTAACGGTCTTAGCTTCACCCTTCAGTACAACCTTCTCGGCGGTGTCTGTTGCATTTGCCCAGTCAGCAGGAACAGCTACTTCATGGATAGCGTTGCATCCAGCGTCAATAGCCTTGCAGTTCATGTCTACAACATCCTGACCCTTGCGGCTGAACTTTGCTACAACCTTTTCCTTCATGTAGCTAATAGCTTCTTCTGCAGGCAATACGTTTGCCAACTTGAAGAATGCAGACTGAAGAACGGTACTGGTGCGCTTGCCCAATCCGATTTCGGTGGCAATCTTAACGGCATCAACGGTGTATACCTTGATGTTGTTCTTAGCGATGTACCGCTTTGCATCGGCATGGAGGTGCTGACTCAGCTCCTCGTCAGACCACTGGCAGTTAATCAGGAACTTTCCGCCGGCCTTAACGTCCTGAACCATCTTGTATCCCTTGATGATGTAGGACTGGTTGTGACAGGCCACCAAGTCAGCCTGGCTAACATAGTAGGCACTGCGGATGGGCTTGTCTCCAAAGCGCAGGTGGGAAATGGTAATACCACCAGTCTTCTTGGAGTCGTACTGGAAGTAGGCCTGGATATACTTGTCGGTGTGGTCACCGATAATCTTTGTGGAGTCTTTGTTAGCACCAACAGTTCCGTCACCACCGATACCCCAGAATTTACATTCAACAGTTCCTTCAGCAGAGGTGATAGGAGCGGGCTTAACTTCAGGCAAGCTGAGGTTGGTAACATCGTCCACGATACCAACTGTGAAGCGAGCCTTGGGAGCATCCTTCTCCAATTCCTTGAAGATAGCAAATACGCTGGAAGGAGGAGTATCCTTGGAGCTCAAGCCGTAGCGGCCACCAACCAATACGATGTCGTTGAGGGCAGCTTCGCGCAATGTAGTAGCAATGTCCAAGTACAGAGGCTCACCCAGAGAACCGGGCTCCTTGGTTCTGTCGAGAACAGCAAGCTTCTTTACAGTCTTAGGCAGAACCTTCAAGAAGGCCTCGGAAACCCAAGGACGATAGAGGCGAACCTTAATCAAACCAACCTTCTCTCCACGGGCGTTCAGGTAGTCGATTACCTCTTCTGCAACGTCACAGATGGAGCCCATAGCCACGATTACACGGTCGGCATCGGGAGCACCATAGTAGTTGAACAGGTCATAGTTTGTACCCAATTTGGCATTAACCTTTGCCATGTACTTGCGTACTACTTCGGGCAATGCGTTGTAAACAGGGTTACAAGCCTCACGATGCTGGAAGAAGATATCTCCGTTTTCGTGAGAACCGCGCATTGCAGGATGGTTGGGGTTCAAAGAGTTAGCACGGAATGCCTTCAGAGCATCCATGTTCATCATGTCTTTAAGGTCTGCATAGTCCCAAGTCTCAATCTTCTGGATTTCGTGGGATGTGCGGAATCCGTCAAAAAAGTTCAGGAAAGGAACGCGGCCTTCCAATGCTGCCAAGTGGGCAACAGGAGCCAAGTCCATGATTTCCTGTGCATTGGATTCTGCCAACATAGCAAAACCAGTCTGACGACAGGCGTATACGTCGGAATGATCACCGAAAATACTCAAAGCCTGAGAGGCAACGGTTCGGGCAGAGACGTGGAATACACCAGGCAACTGCTCACCGGCAATCTTATACATGTTAGGAATCATCAACAAGAGACCCTGAGATGCAGTAAATGTGGTGGTCATGGCACCAGCAGCCAATGAACCGTGAACAGTTCCTGCGGCTCCAGCCTCTGACTGCATTTCTACAACCTTTGTTTCGGTTCCGTAAATGTTCTTCAAGCCGTTTGCTGACCACTGGTCAACAAAATCAGCCATTGGTGATGATGGGGTAATAGGGTAAATTCCTGCCACTTCGGTATAAGCATACGCAACGTGGGCAGCAGCCTGATTTCCATCCATCGAATGTTTTTCTCTGGACATATAGCCTCCTAATTTAATGTCTACCTAAACTAGATTGGTACTAGGATACACCGACTAGCCATTTATTTCAAGAGATAAAATGGAGCTACTATATTTTTTTATCTATTTAATTTTAAATATTTATCTTTTTGCCACAATTTTACTAAAACAATTCCTAAACATTAAAATTATATAAAATTATTCTTTCTTAGTACCAAAAAGAAGTGGTAGTCACTAATATACAACTTATGAAAGAGCATCCATTTAGAAAAATTACATTCTTTGTGATGAGTTTGACAATGGTAGCATTTGCCACCCAGAATTTATTTTGCCAAACAGAAATCACCTCCCAACAAAAGGAACGCCCCTCGGTAGCATTGGTGCTGGGAGGCGGTGGTGCCAGAGGATTCGGCATTATCCCTGTGCTGGAAGTAATCGATGAACTAGGAATTCCCATCGATATGGTAATTGGTAACAGTGCAGGAGCCATTATTGGTGGACTGTACAGCATTGGCTACACCCCAGATGAAATTCGGCAAACCGTAACTGATGTAAACTGGGCCAGTCTGTTTTCAGACAGACCGGAATCTCCCTTGGAATCATTGTTAGAGGGAAGAAGTACCGAGTCTGCACCATTAGTGCTCAAGCTGGGAAAGAATTTTTCTATAGAGACAGGGGGCGGCTTTTCCACAGGGCAAAATGCCTATTTGTTGTTTAAGGATTTGTCGATAAAAATCCCTTCCTACATCGACTTTGACAGTCTGCCCATTCCCTTTCGGGCGGCAACCGTAAATCTCACCACGGGAATGCTGGAACTTATAGGAAGTGGCGACATTGCAGAAGCTATCCGCTGTAGCATGAGCATTCCTGGCGTGTTCCAGCCCTTTCCCATAGACAGAGAATTGTATGTGGATGGAGTCATTCGCAACAATATTCCCATTCAGCAGGCAAAGGAAATGGGCTACGATGTTATCATTGCAGTTTCCCTAGACACACCCTTGCAGGAAAATTCCGAGGGCTTTAGCATAAATCCCCTGACAACCATTACCCAGGTGGTACGAATCGTTACCAGCTCAGGTAATTCAGAGCAGCTAGCTTTGGCAAACGTGGCAATTCATCCTCCTGTTGATGAATACAATATGATGGAATTTCCCAAGGCCCGTGAAATTTATGAAAAGGCTAAAAAAGACAAGGAAAAATATCGTTCTGTCCTAAAAACAGTGCTAGAGTTGATTTATCCTGACACTACAGCGGAAAATTCAAGTTCTATGGATTCCGCAAACGGTAATGAGGCACAAAAAAGCAGAACAAGCCACCAAGCAATCAACGTAACTCAAAACACCTTTACCTTTGCGCCCTCTCAAGAGCTGCCGGAGGAAAAAGAAGGTGTGTACACAAATATTCCCTATGCCGTTCCAGAAAAAATTGCAATTTATGGAGCCGTAGACTCTGATATTGAGTTTATCAATCAGATTTTTAACAAGATTAAGGGAAAATCCTTAACCCCTGCCAACACCAGATTTTTAGTGGACAAGATTTACAACACAGGCAATTACACCTTTGTAATGCCGCGTGTGGATGTACGACCCCAGCAAACGGTACTGGAGCTGCGGCTGCAGCAAAAGGAACGAGAAAACTGGGTGATTATGCCCAACGGCACCTTTACCGGTACTGTTACCGATGACTCTATTGCAAAGCTCACCCTTTCCTTGGACTTTCAGTTCCGAGGGCTTACGGGAACAGGCTCTGTTATGTCCATGAAGGCCACCACCATTAACGACTTTGGTTTTGCCTGGTTCTATCTCCAGCCACTTGGTCCCCACGCCTACTTGCAACTGGCAGCATCAGCCTATTTGGAGCAGGATTTTATTACCTCTGGATTTTCTTCCAGAAAAATTACCGCCAACAAGCTGGCCTACACCAACATAGATTTTTTGTGGGGAATCCGATTTAATGCTGCCCACAAAATGCAGGCTGGTGGTGCTATTTACTGGCTTAACACAGAGGAAACAAAAACTCAAGATCTGCTGGCCCAAGAAGCCTTGTATCCAGATACCAGTGCTTCCATGGCGGCTCCTTTGAACATTCGCTACACCTTTTCCACCCTTGATGCACCAACCTTTCCCAACAAAGGATTTTACGTGCGAGTTGATACCACAGGGGTTTTCCCCATTATGGGACAAAATACTCCCGTGGCCTTTAACATGACCCAGGTGGACTTTACTGCCGCCATTCCAGTTGCCCCGAAATTTAGCCTGATTGTAAACACCTTGGCCGCCTCTGATCCCAGCTTGCAGCTGGAAAAAATTCCCAATCTGATTCCCCTCTTTGGAGTGGCTTTGGGAGACCGAATGTTTTATCCCAATATCTCTGGAAATCAGCAATATGGAACACAAAAGTTTGCCGCCCAAGTGGTGCTACAGTTCCAGCCTTGGGATAATATTACCGTCATAGGTGGACAGGCATTTTTCAACATTACGGGAACGGCAGGCATTATTACCTTGAATCACAAGGATTTTTCTACCGATGGTATAAACTGGAATGTTTCTGCTGGGGCGGGATTACGTATAAATAAGACTTTCAGTATAATGTTGAGAGTGGGAGCTGGAACTACCCACCAAACCGTTATGCCCTTTGTCTCGCTGGACATTGGAAGCATTCGTTACTAAAACACAAAGAGGAAGTAATTATGGAACAGGGAAAATCAACTGACCAGCAGGACTTTATCACATTTCAGGACATAACCTTTGCTTATCCCCCAGTTGATGAGGAAGAAGAAGAGGTAGCAGTAAAGCCTATTTTCCACCACTTTACTGCCACGCTGCCAGGTGGTTTTGTAAGCCTGGTGGGCCCCAACGCTTCTGGAAAGTCCACCTTTATGCTGCTGGCAGCAGGACGACTTTTGCCCCAGCAGGGAAGGATTTTTTTATTGGGCAAGGACACTAGCCAGCTTACAGAGGAAGCACGAGATTTGTTGGCTTCCTTCATCTACCAAAACATGGAATTTGACACAGAGGAGCCTGTGGCCCAGCTTTTGCAGCAGGTATACCTGCAGGGTGCTTTTGCAGGAAGCTGTCAGTCTCTTGAAGGACAAGCGAAGGACTTGCTGGAAGAAATTACCGAGGTGCTGGAGCTGGAAGAATTAAAGGAAAAGCCCCTGAGAACACTTTCTAAGGGACAGATGCAGCGAGTGATTTTGGCCTTTTCTCTGTTGTACGGCAGCAAAAGTATTTTTATGGACGAACCCTTGTTTGCACTGGAAAACAACCACAAGCACAAGATTTTGGGCTACATCAAAGACTACTGCCACCAGCTGGGAATTACCGTTTATATTTCCATGCACGAGCTGGAGCTCAGCAGAATGTATCCAGACAACGTGCTTTTGTTCTATCCTAATCGGGATATGGACTTTGGCTCTCCAGATGAAATCCTGACACCCCAAGCCCTAGAAAAGGCTTACGGAGTGCCAGCTGCCATGCTAAAGGATGCAGAAAGCCTAACCCGCAAAAACCTACAAGAACAATACGAAAGCTAGTCCTTGTAGGGATGATATTTTTCTACGTGAATTTTTCCGCCAGAAAGAGTTTGATAGCCTACAGGTTGTCCTTCTGGAACTGGTTCCAACAAGCCAGAAAGCTCCAGCAGGATACCCTGTAGATTTCTCAGCTCCTTTAAATCTTTTTCAGAAGCTTCAAGTCCGTATTCCACCCCCTTGTTATCCACAAAACCAAGCCAGGTGTGGGGCTCATTGCCATACACACCGATTTGTCCCACTACAGTTACGGATTCCAATTTGGCAGATTCCACCTTGTTCCTCCCACTGAAAGCAAAAAGAGAAAAAGAAAAAATAGCTAGCACTACAGTTATTGAAAAAAATAGCTTCACTTCAACCTCCTTTAATTACTTTTTTTAGGTTGCACTAAAAGATAGATTTTTTCATTCTCACTCACTGGACTGCTGAAGGTAATATTTACCTTTCCAGCTGAAGGTGTGTTACCTACATAATTAAGGGTAAATCCGTAGGGACGTAAATCAACACGATTACCAGCATTAGCAGGCAGTAAAGTTGGCTTGAAACTATAGATGTTCCCCCCACCATCTTGAGCAACCATAGTAAAAAGGTTAAGTGCAGGCATCATGCCACCACCAATACCTTGAACACTCTTGTTAAAGCTTGGTGCTCCTTCAGGAGCATTATCCAATACCAATGCTTGTGGATATTTCTTAAATACCGTTTCAAAGCTTTCATTTTTTCCTATAGCTTTCAATGCTTGAGTAATAGCCTCTTGGTCAACATACTGGTTAGTAGCGATTTGTTTGATTAAATCTTTTCCACCATAATTTCTTGCCAAGTAGGCTCCAAAGGCATAGGCTCCTGCATAGGAATAATCAACATTACTATCTTGAAGCCAGTCTGTGAGCCCTGAACGATAATAGTTCGTAGCAAAAGTTAAAAGTCTATAAACAGGGGAATCCAATAATTCTATTCCTAGATATTTCTGTATCATATCCTCACACACCATGGACATCATTTCGTTAGACCAAGTACTAGAAGATACTATATCAGATTGTTTAGTGGCACTTTTCATGGATTTCATGGTCTTTTGTCCAAAATTGATCATGTGCTGGAATTCGTGAGCGAGGGTGGAATATATCATATCTGGATAATCATTTAAGAAGCCAGAATCTACGTAGAAATATTTTCCTTCGTTAGAAAGAGGACGGACATCATCCTTATTAGATGGCTTCTCAGTAGCAGTGTAATAATCCTTAGCCCAGAAATATCCAGCAACCACAGAACCTTGACCTTCTGTATAATCATCTTCAATATCATACACAACGATGTTTACTTTAGTATCTGAAATAGTATAAAACCCGTTTGTGGAAATAATTTCATTCGATTCTGTGCCAAAAACTTCTCGAATCTTTAGGTACATGGAATCAAATTTTGTGGCCAAGTTTTTTGCTTCCGTTTGAGTAATAAAATCCCCAGAAGCAGTTCCCTTTGTAAAATTATCATTCAAAACCCAGATATAACAATTAGTTCCCACAGCCTGTAAGGTGGCTGTACGTTTTGTATATTTACTTGAATTTACAAATAATTCGATTGCACCAGCTGTGGATGCAGGCACATCTACCCAAAGGTCTTTTGTTACACCAACAGTAAGAGCTTTTGTAGGAGCGGCTTTCATTGGCTCGCTGACTACAGAGGCAAGCCTTGCAGACCCTGCAGAACCATCCTTTTCATGGAACGGAGGCACAAAGTCTCTCGCAGGGGCATAGTCTTCTCTGACAAATCCAGAAGGGGTAATACCAGAAACATTTTCCCAGTTATCTATTTCCAGTAAGAAATTTTCTTCTTCTGCAGAACGGCTGGACAAAAAACCTCCAATGTGTTGCTCCTCCCCCATTGAGGTAGAAACGATATATCTGGTGGAACTGGCAGGAATTACTGTAGAACCGACATTCATTTTTGCCATATAAATATCTACAGAATCATTAACATCAAGAGTTAAGGTACGCACTCCATTGGGCAATTCATACTGAACTTCTGTACCATTATATTTCCAAGATACAGTTTCTCCTTCCCATATATCTGTGGATAGAATAATTAATAAAGAGTGAACGACATCACCAACAAAGCTACAGGAAGTAATAAAACAGAGACAAATCAAACTTAAAACTGTGGTAAAAATATTTTTTCCAGACAATCTCATGCCATACAGTATATCGTACAAGTCGTTATCCGTCTAGAAATTACTAAAAAGATTATTTGTGCTGCAAGGTTTCTTCCATGCGTTTTACCAAGCCTTCTCCCCAGTAATCGCAAAGGATGTCATAGGCTTGAGTTTGTAGCTCTGGTACCACAGAATGCTTTAACTGCTGTAAGTTATTTGCCACATAGAAACGGCACAGCTTCCTGATGGCGGCCAGCTGGGATTCCGTAAAGGGCGGGTCCAGCTCCTCCAGGCAGGCAAAAAGCACCGTAAACACGGAGGCGGTGGAGCACACCTGTTCCCAGCGCTCCAAAGTGGTGATTTCTGTGTGGGAGGAAATGCCCGTGTTGACAGAATAGTGATAGACTATGTCACTGATGCCAACATAGCGGCGGGCACCGTGGGCAATCAGCAGATACTGCACCACGTCCTCCGCCATGGTACAATACATTTCAGGAATCAGCTCCAGCGCCTGGAGATACAGCTCCCGCCGAATCAGCTTGCCCCACAAAAAATTATTATGCTGGTCTTCCACCAGCTTGTTCTGTAAAATGGCAGCCCCTTCCAGCCGCCCAATAAAAACCCGATCAACCTTTTCCTGCAGCCGGGTCAGCACCGTTTCCAGGGCGGCTCCCTCTAGCTGGCAGCCCTCCTGGGCCACCACCACCTGCGCCCGCCCGTGCACAATGTCCGCATCCTCTGCCACCGCATGACGGTACAGGGTGGCAAGTGCTGCGGGCGGCAGGGTGTCGTCGCTGTCCAGACAAAAGATGAACTCACCGGTGGCGGCTTGAACGGCAGTGCGGCGGGCTTCCACCAGGCCACGGTTTTCCTCATGACGAAGGAACACTACCGGCCAGGGGCTTTCCTGCTGAAACTGGGAAACAATCCGGGCGGAAGAACCAAGCTCCGGGTCGGTGGCAGGGCTTGCATCATCCACCACGATGATTTCCAGCCCCACAGCCTCCAAACCCTGCTGAGTCGCCACACTGTGGAGGCAGGCAGGCAGGCTTCTTTCCGTAGCGTATACGGGAATGCAGACGGAAATGGCGGGTGGCATGGAGGTTAGTCTTCCACATGTAGCACCACTATTTTTCTTGCAAGAATCTTTCTGCTTGATGAACAAAACCTGCCCCCCAGAACTCACACAGCAATTCGTACGCCTCGTGATATAATTCAGGAACAACAAAAAACTGCAATTGCTGCAAGTTATTAATAAGGTAGAATCGGCATAAATCCCGAATAGCACTCATTTGTTCAGAAGAAAAAGGAGTCCTTATTCCCTTCGCGCAATGAAACAACACAGTAAATACTGATGCGGCGGAACAGACCTGCCCCCAACGCTCCAAAGAAGTGATTTTTGTGTGGGAGGAGATGCCTGTATTTATGGTATAGTTGTACACCACCTCTCCAATCCCAAAATATGAACAGGCATGGTGTGCTATGAGTACATATTGCAACAAATCGTCTGCCATGGAACAATATACACTCGGAATGGAGTCAAGAGCGTGGAGATACAGTTCCCGCCGAATCAGCTTGCCCCACAAAAAAGTGTTTTGGGTTTTATCCACAAGCACACTTTGGAGAATCTCACCATCCTTCAACCTCCCCAAGTACGTAGCCCGTGCTCTACATTGTACCTTTTCCATCAAAGTTGCCTCTCTTTGGGAGTCAAGTATACACCCATGCTCACGATTCACCACCACCTGCGCCCGCCCGTGGACAATGTCCGCATCCTCTGCCATGGCATGGTGGTACAGGGTGGCAAGTGCTGCGGGCGGCAGGGTGTCGTCGCTGTCCAGACAAAAGATGAACTCACCGGTGGCGGCTTGAACGGCAGTGCGGCGGGCTTCTAGAATTCCTTTGTTTTCTTGATGCTCAAGATACACCACCGGCCAGGGGCTTTCCTGCTGGAATTGGGAAACAATCTGGGCGGGAGAGCTAAGCTCCGGGTCGGCGGCAGGGCTTGCATCATCCACCACGATGATTTCCAGCCCCGCAGCCTCCAAGCCCCGCTGGGCCGCCACACTGTGGAGGCAGGCAGGCAGGCTTCTTTCCGTGGCGTATACAGGAATGCAGACGGAGATGGCGGGTGACATTTAGAAGGAGCTGGAAGAAGTAACAACAAATGATCCCAGGAGATCGGTCCAGTAATACTGATTCGGATCCAAATCCTTAAAGCCCAGGCTTTGGGTTTCCAAATCCACAGTAACAATGCGAGACACAGCTTTACCCTTTAATTTGAACACTCCTCCCTGGTCTACAGTTTCGTCAGACACTATACATCCTGCGTCAGCAATTACCAGCTTCTTTGGCATGATGGCCACAAAACCCAAGGGTTTAGAAAACACCTTCTCAGTAGGACTGCTGGCAGCATAAACGGAATACGACTGTTTTTGTCCATAGGGAACCTGTCGCTCTGTGGAAACAAGTCCCAAATACCCATTGTTCCCAAAGGAGGTATCAATAGTTAAGGTTGAAGGATTTATTTTAACCAAAGCCCCACAACTGTAAACTTTAGTATCAGCAGAATCAACATTAGAACTCGAGGAAACAGAACCAAGCAGCAAATACAACGCTCCCTCTTGGTAAATCATTTGGTAGGTAGGCTGACTACCGAAAACAGTTGGCAACTTAAACTCAGTTCCTGAGGCAAAACTCTTAGTTGTCAAATCAAAGGATACAATAGTTATGCTTGGAATACCGTCCTCACTAGACTTATTTGCAACATAGGCAATACCATTATGGACGGCAAAACCTATTGGAGTAATTCCGTTGTCATAAATATTAATTATTTGCTCAGAACCGCTCGTCGTCAGCTTTTTAATATGGAACTCGGTTATTCCATATAAAATACTTGCGACATTGTCATAGGACAAAGCAGAAAAAAGCGTAGTATCATCACAAACTTTTGATGAGCTATATGGTTTATCAGACTTATAACATAGAACTCCATGTGAACTTCCAGACCAATACAAGTTTCCTGTATTATCAAAACAAAATACTGGTGCAGATTGTATACTTAAACTAGGATCTTCAGCAGCTTCATAATTCCCATAAGGAGCAATTTTTACACTAAAATCCTTCCACAACAGTACACCACTTACCCGACCAAGAGCAATAGTCAGCAGGTTTTCACCCTGCTCCACAGTATGCTTGCCAGAGTTGCCGTACCAGATATAATTGCCATCGGCCTTGGCTGTTAAGTCAAGGATGATTCTTTTTCCGACAGGTACATCTTCAAAGGTAAAGATAACACCAGAATAATTGCCATTGGCAACTGCTACCGTTTGTGAATCAGAGTATTCACCTCGAATACTGGCAGTAAGCGTATAAGTTCCATCAGCTACATTTCTCGAAGCAGCCGCACTGCGAATCTCTCTGGCAAGATTATCACCAATAGAAAGGGAAACCACCCCCATATCTCCACCTGCAAGCTGAAAATTACTACATGCTACGAAGCAAAGGGCACAAAAAACCCCTAAAAGAACAAACAGTTTTTTCATCAATCCCTCCAGCATTATTTCATGTTAAAAATGAAGAAAGCATTAAATATAAGTCCAGCACAATCTTATTACAGTATAGAGTATACCACAACTAATTTGAACTCACAAGAATATAATGCGAAAAAAAGAAAAGGAGAGGGAAAAATGACTGTCACCCTGAGAAATGTTGATTATCAGTTTTTAAACATCATAGAAAGCATTCTACCCCTTTGCAAAGGAGTAGAAGTGGATACTACTTATGATGAGCCAGCAGTACGACGAGCTTCTACTAAACCGCAATTTTCTTCATGCTGAATATGAAGCACTGGCCAAGGGCTTGTTTGCTGGAATTGGGAGACAATTTGCGCTGAACTAAGCTGGTTCTCCTGGGATTTTGTGGCACAGGAAGCAGGACTGGCATCATCCGTCATGATGATTTCCAGCCCTGCAGATTCAAAGCCCTGCTGAGCCGCCACACTGTGGAGGCAGTTCAGCAGGCTTGATTCTGTACCATACACTGGAATACAGACGGAGATGGCGGGGGACATGGGACTATTCTACAACCAGAAAATCGCAACCAGTGGTTATATTTCCATAAAAAGTTGTATCACTGAGAGAAGCGACATCAAACGCTTGTGTCTCCAAGTCAACAGTTACCACACGATTTTTTCGGCGGGCAAGTAATTTATCATCCGATCTCTTCGACAAGGCATAACCAGCATCAGCAATAACAAGTTTTTTGGGCATAACAGCTACAAATCCAACCGGTCCGTAGAAAGCCCTGCTCTCATTTGATTCTGTAGGGGAATAGAGCTTCATGGAGAAATACGGCCTACTATTGTAAATACCCGAAATCGTTCTTTCAGAAGCCAATCCCAAATACCCATTGGTCCCAAAGGAGGTATCAAGAGTCAAGGTTGAAGGATTTATTTTAACCAAAGCCCCACAACTAAACCGCTCGGAATCACCCTCAGTAGGTACACTATTTGAGACTTCAACCCGCCTCAGCAGCAAATACAACGCACCATCTTGGTAAATCATCTGGCCGGTATAATTACTAGTACAGAAGGAGGGCAGTAGAAAGGAGTTCTCCTTTACGTCCTTTGATGCAGACTGGGCAGTATCTCCGGCATCACTTCCTTCAATGGAAATGGAATAGCTTTTGACTGTTGCATACTGGACTGCATCCGAGTCCTCTCCATCAGGCTCGATTGTATACACAACATTATCGTGGGCAGCCAAGCCCAAATAGGAACCTGCATTGACAGTGCCATCCTGGACTGGCTTAAAGTATTCACCAGACTTCCAGTAACACAGCTGAGTCTGCGTCCCAATGCCATAGAGAGTCCCGGCAACGCTGTCATAGGCAAGATGATTGAATACCTGTCCAGTCGATATGTCCGTTTTACTATCTACATAAGTACCGTCAAGCTGCAAGTCATACTTTTTCACCGTGGGTCCATCGCTTGGTATTACATACAAATTTCCATCGCTGTCAAAGCAAAACGGTGTCCCTTGGGAGGAATCAGAGGCACCAAACGTGATTCCCCTCTCGGCTGGGGAGTCATACGCTCCATACGGAGCTGTAAGGATATTATGATTCTCCAGCTTCCACATCAGTACGCCACTTACCCGACCCACAGCTACATTCAGATTGTTAATCCCGCTGACAACCATGTGCTTGCCTGAGTTGCCGTACCAGATATAATTGCCATCGGCCTTGGCTGTTAGGTCAAGGATGATTTTTTTTCCGACAGGTACATCTTCAAAGGTAAAGGTAACACCAGAATAATTGCCATTGGCAACTGCTACCGTTTGTGAATCAGAGTATTCACCTCGAATACTGGCAGTAAGCGTATAAGTTCCATCAGCTACATTTCTCGAAGCAGCCGCACTGCGAATCTCTCTGGCAAGATTATCACCAATAGAAAGGGAAACCACCCCCATATCTCCACCTGCAAGCTGAAAATTACTACATGCTACGAAGCAAAGGGCACAAAAAACCCCTAAAAGAACAAACAGTTTTTTCATCAATCCCTCCAGCATTATTTCATGTTAAAAATGAAGAAAGCATTAAATATAAGTCCAGCACAATCTTATTACAGTATAGAGTATACCACAACTAATTTGAACTCACAAGAATATAATGCGAAAAAAAGAAAAGGAGAGGGAAAAATTGAAAGATAAGGTAGGTAAACTACTCCAAGACTGGCATACGATGTTCCATCACCACAGCTCTCAGTATATCATTTATCTTAACTTGATATCCTTTGCCATAGTTTTTTAAAACAGCAAGTAAATCAGCATCAATGCGAATAGTATCCTAATCCTTCCCACTAAAACTTATACTTCCAAGACAGGGGAATAGCCAAGTAAGTGGAACGAAGAGATGCAACCGAGGTGGAGGAGAGCCATTGATGCAGGTCAATTTTCACACCGGCAATAATCTGGTGCTTTTCGTTCTCAAAGATAAAGCGAGGATGAATGGTCATGTTCCAGGGATTCCGCCAGTTATCATCATTGAGGAATTCGGTAAAATATTTTAGGTCAATCTTAAAGTCCAGGTCTTCAACGATTTCAAAGATAACCACGCCACCTGCGTAGAAGGGATTTTGCTCGGAGCTGTACAAGGCAGCCTCCAAATCCGCACCAAAGGTAAAGCGCCACAGTCGGTAGGTTCCACTAAAATTGATGATGTGGCTAGTATCGTAACGGTCATTCCACTGAACAATAGGATTGCTCAGAATTTTCCGCCAGTCTCCATAGCCATTGGCCGTCCCGATAGCATAACCGTTGTAGGTATAGCCTCCGCTGATGTAGAGATTTTCCACACCAGCAAAGCTGGCGAATATACTGAAGGAAGAAGCATCTCCCTTGTAATTAAGCCCAACATTAAAGCCTTCCATGTTTACGTTGGCACCAAAGTTCAACTTGAGAGAAAGATCATCGTTATGCACAGAAATATGTGGTATATTTGCCCCCACAGTAACAGGCCCCCACACAAAGGTGGCTCCAAAATATTTTTTTCCATACCAGCCATTGGGGGTAAACTCGTTGAACACGTTCATAAAAGAAGCCGGCAAGGCCATGTAAAAATTATTTCCAAAGACCATTTCCACGTGCTTGTTAGGACGAAACCACACATTTGCCTTAACAGGATTCCCCACCAAGGTATAATTTATATACTGGTGGTCGTTGGCCAAATCCAGCCGATATTCAGCTTGAGCACTAAAATAGGTCATGTTGATAAGGCCAAAGGCAGTGTTGTACAAGCCTCCAAAGCCACTGGATTTTTCCCCTGTACCCTGGCCATTATCCTGAAGCTCGTAGATTCCCTCTGTACCGAACTTGTTGTACACCTCGTAGGTTTGGGAAAAAGCCACACTCCCCACCCCCATCACAAAAAAACTGGCAACTATCCAAAGTAATTTTTTCACAGGAAACTCCTTTTTGCAAAGCTACAGTAAACGGTAATTGCCAGTTCAGCTCAAAGCAAATGCTTTTAGATTAATTTAAAATCGATTTAAGCCTTCGTCAAAACTCCATCAATAGGCTGCTTCTGCCACATTGCGAGTTATAGTGATTCGTGCATCAGGATGATTTTGAGCCAAGGTTACGGGGAAGGAAGCAGAAATCTCTCCGTATCCAGCCTGCCGCACAACAGCTCGGTGCCAATCTCGGAAGCAATAAAGCCGCAATTCCTTTGCAGCCAAAATGGACTTCATTCCGATGGTAATACAACGACGAGGCATGGCAGCCACCGCTCCACCTAAGTCTCCGATGGAGTTAACTGCTCGTGTTTCAGCAGAAATATCAAGAATACGAGTGGGCCGCTGGGCAAATTCGCTGGCAGGAACGGTTTCTGGCTCGTTAAAGGCTAGGTGTCCTGTGATACCGATTCCACCATAGCACACCTGAGCACCACCCAAGGCAGCAAGCTTTTCGTCCAAGGCGGCAGGATTTGCTGGGTCTGGGAAAACCCGCTGCTCTGGAGGCATTACCAGTTCTGGCAGAATCTGGTTGTACACGGTACGATTCATAAAGCCACGGAAGCTCAGCCGATGGTCAATGTCAATGTAGGTATCTTCATCAGTAAGATATTCGTCCATGTTGAAGAACCAAACCTTTTTCAAGCTCACCTTTTGTTCATTCACCAGTCGCACAAAAATGGGATACTGTCCTACTGGTCCCACTGGACAAATAAACACTGTTTCCTTGCCAGCCTCATTGTTGGCCTTGATGTGGTTAATCATATCCAAAGCCATTTCGTAGAACACTTCCCCCGCATCACCAAGAGTCACAATGGGAATGTGGGAATTGGCAGCCAAATCCTCTTTCTTCAACACAAAATAATCCATAACAGCCTTCCTTTTCAGCGTTCGTTGGCATACAAAATACCAATCAATTCAGTGTACTTCATGGTTTGTTCCTTTGTCAAATCTGCACAACAATTGAATCCCACTGCCTTACCGTGAATAATTTGACAATGGGCAAAATGGTGATAAAATAGAAGGAACACAATTTCTTTTTTTCTCTTTTGTCAGACAGCAAAATCATGGGCTGGGGAAAACTTGTTTAAAATAAAAAAAAAGCCTGGCTGCTACCTACTTTCCCGCGAATGCAGTATCATCGGCGTTGGAGGGCTTAACTTCCGTGTTCGGGATGGGAACGGGTGTGACACCTCTACCATGGCTACCAAGCAATAATGAATATATCATAAGTGATAGTTTTTGTAAAGAGGTAAAACGCTTTTTTTTGAAAAAAGTGTATTTTTTTACGAAGGGATTGAAAGTTTATTTCGGGATAGAGAAAAATGAAATGGGCAAAAAAAAAGCCTGGCTGCTACCTACTTTCCCGCGAATGCAGTATCATCGGCGTTGGAGGGCTTAACTTCCGTGTTCGGGATGGGAACGGGTGTGACACCTCTACCATGGCTACCAAGCAATAATGAATATATCATAGGTGATAGTTTTTGTAAAGAGGGAAAACGACTTTTTTTGAAAAAAAGTGTAATTTTTTTGATTCCACTCCCCTAGCTTGAATCCCGCATACAAGCCTGGTCTAGAATCTCAATCAATTCATTGTATTCCATCCGCAAAACCTCTGGCTGAACTTGGGACATGTATTCCTGTTCCTTGTGAAAAAGCTTGTCCTTGCCAGAAATGGGCATGTACTGAACATGGTTTTGAGTATAGTAATGCTCAATGCAGCCATTGGGCAGAATGTACACACGAGCAGTAGCGGCAGCGGCAAAAATCAAGGAAGTAAGATTTTTTATGAGAGGAATGGTGTTGAACAACTGAGCCGGAATCAAGCCTTCCATCAAGTGGCCCACTTGGTTTACGCCTTGTAAAACCACGGTTTTGTAGGTATCCAAGTCCTCCACCTTTTGGTACTTATCGTACATTTCCCGCAGCTTTTCCACTAAAAGAGCCAGCTCTGGGGGAATAGATTCTGGAAGATTGCACAGGGCTGCACCCATATCCACCAAATACCGCTCCAGCCGCACAATCAGTTTTTCCAAGGTGATGCCACGCCGTAGGCTGGTGGCAGTAAAAAGCTGGGTATAAAAGGGAAGCTGCTTTTCCTCCTGATGCTGGAGCCACAGGGCTGGTCGAGGGTCTTGTGCCAGCACATCACGAAGCTTTCCCTTGAACAGAGAATCAAGATCTCCCACAATGCGGCCGTCAGTTCCCAGCAGTGAACAGACCTTACAAAAAACTCCCAGCTCGTCCTTGCCACCCACATCAATAATACCAGTACCAACAGAGGAATACCAGCTACTGGTGAGTTCCAAAAGATGAGAAAAAAGCTGCTGGTCGGTGTAGCCTTCCACAAAGATTTGGTTATCGGAAAAGAAAAACTGCTTGTGGTAGGTATTGAATCGAGGTAAAAATCGGCGAAACAAAAGCTCATCCTCGGTGGAAAGCTGGTCAATGCAGGTAGGAACGCGATTTACGTGGCACACAATCACCCCCAAAAGGTCTTCTGGAAACCGCAAATCGATGAAAAAAGGCGAATGAGTTATGAGAAAAAAGATTTTTCCTGGCTCCAATGCTGCAGCCTTTCTGATTTCCTTCATAAAAAAGAGCTGGAACTGAGGGTGCAGATGCAATTCAGGCTCGTCAAAAATAAGGCAGTCGCTTTGGCTATTGTACAGGGCTATCAATAGCTGCAAGATTTCCTTTAGACCGTGGCACTCACCTTCCTTTAGGTTGTATTCCACACCACGAGCCTTGTTCACCACCATGGGAAGAAAGCTACCATCCTCTTGCTCCTGAAAGGTGATGGACTTGCCAAACATACCAGACAAAACTGATTCAATCCGCTCCTTTACCTGCTGATTACTCCGCAGCACCGCCAAAACCTGATCTTCGGGAATACGGTCAGAACGGAGAAAGGTAACGTCCAAGTCATAATTTCTGAATTGACTGGCAATTTCGTTAGCCAAAAGTGTTTTTCCAGAACCATTGGGCCCCACGATGAGATTCACTTGCGTCCAGTTATTCTTCTTGAATGCAGCCTTTCCCCACAGGAAGGGCAGCTTTACCTTTGTCTCTATATGCAGCATGGATATATTTTACCCCACTTTTGAGCAAAAACAAAGGGGCAGAACGAAAAAATCCCTCGTCAGATGGAGCTAGTACAAAAGCAGTAATTCTACAAAAAGAGTAAGCCCAAAATTCCCAGTGGAATGAGATAGATGGCAAACCACTCTAGCTTACCTTTGCGAACAATCTTCATCAAGACAGACAAGGCAAAGATTCCTGCTACAAAGGCGGCAATGCAACCAGCCACCACAGGAGCAAGTCCCACTGCAGAACCAATTTCATCCAAATCATCCAGCTGCAACACAAAGGCTCCGAGAATAGCTGGAATGGAAAGCAGAAAGGAGAATTCACCAGCCTGCTCACGGTCAACACCGCACAAAAGGGCTCCTGCAATGGTGCTACCAGAACGAGAAATTCCTGGAAGCACACCAAAGCCTTGGGCAAGACCAATTCCCAGACCCTGCAAGGGCTTTATTCCAACAGCCTTATCTTCAGATTCTTTAGAACCTGCGGCCAATCGTTTTTTTCGCCGACGTTCTTCTGTTGCATCACCAAAAAACAGCAAGCCAGCAGTAATGAAAAAGCCTACATAAATAAACTTTATGTCAAAATCTTCTACCACATCGGACAAGAGAATACCAAAAATACCGGTTACAAAGGTTCCCAGCAACAAAGCCACAATGGTTTGTAGGTCAGCCTTGTCTTCTGGCAGGGAACGGCGGCACATCCATCTTCCCACTACCTGCAGCAAGCTCCAAATTCGCTTGCGAAAGAACAAAATCACGGCTCCCAGGGTGGCTAAATGGAGGAATACATCGTAGAGCAGGGGAACATCCTCTAAATTGAACAATTTTTGGGCAATGGCCAAATGCCCTGAACTGGAAATAGGCAAAAATTCTGCCACCCCCTGCAATAAACCAAGCAAAATACCTTCTAGAACTGACATACAACTCCTTTCTTCCTTTTAGCAAGGCAGATGAATCTCTCCATGAGTGTAAATCCATGCAGATTTACGCAACTATAGCATAAAACC
>JAEDCN010000044.1 GCA_016294105.1 Treponema sp. | reverse complement strand
CTTGTTCTAGTCCTTGTTCTAGTCCTTGTTCTAGTCCTTGTTCTAGTCCTTGTTCGCGGCCAAATTGAAACCCTTGTTCCCGACCTTCCTCAAATCCTTCGTCGAAAGCATCGTAGCGGATATCTGCCATCTTTAATGCTAGTGTCATAAATACTCTCCTTTCAATAGAATTCGTTTTTAGGGTGGTGATTTTGTGAGAAATCTCTTGGGTCAAGGTAGACTCAACAACACCCTCTTGTAAATAATGATAAAATGCTTGGAGTTTCTGGTCAAGGGCTGTAAGTTCAGTTGCCTTGGTGTTCAAAAATATGCGGATAGATCCATCTTTCAGTTTGAGTCGGTGTGGGGATTCATTGCAAGTATATTCAAAGGTATAACGAGGAAGATTTTCTTCAAAAGGGTCAAATGTACAGATAAAAATGAGTATATTGTCTGGAAGCTCTCTATATTTTGCACCAGTTGGGGTTGTGCTAACATCTGCAACGCTTTGGTAATATCGACTTCGATGTGGGAGTTCTTTTTTGTGACCAGTTTGAACTTCTACATTTATGATCCGATTTTCATCCCGCAAAAATACGTCCATAATAATTCTCATGGAATCGGGATCAGTTTTATGTTCATCTTGAGCAGAAAGATAGCGAATCTTACCAATTTTTACTCCAAGAATAACTTCAACCACTTGACGACAAATATTCTCGTCGTGCATGACACGAGAAAAAATGAAGTCATCGGTAAAAGTTAAACTTTCCCATTTTTTTTCTAATTCAGTATTTGTGAGCATTGCATTAACCTCCAAAAAATTTTTCTTCTATACTATACTTATAGTGTTGAACTTGAAAAAAAATGCGTTTTTTGGGGTAAAAATTTTTTTTTCTTTGAAAATATTTTTAGTGGTTGGACGGATTTTCATAGGGTGATTGCTTTAGAAAATGTAACTTTAGATGACGGAATTGTTTTTTTATGGTATATTTCATGGGAAATAATGCTTCTATTTTATATAGAAGAAAGTTATTTTTTAGGAGGATATATGCGGCGGAGTGCTTCTGCTTTGTGTTTTGTTTTGACGGGGTTACTTTTCTTTTCTTGTACCACCACGAAGGAACAAGCGGTTGATCCCAATTTCTTGGGGGACTATGAACCTATCCGTTTGGAAAATGCAATGGGCTGGGTAACGACATTTAACAAAGAAAAGCCAAAGGAAATTGAATTATACTTTGTTCCACGGACTAATCGGGTGGAGATGTATTTTAGAGATTTGCAGAATCGTATTTGCATCATTTTGACTCCAGAGCATCGAGAAATGATGACTGATGCTGCGATACAGTTTATGGCTGAGCAAGAAGCTGGCAAAATGCCAGATAGAAAGGCCAATTCAAAGAATTGCTATTCTCAGGCCATTTGTTCTGTTGGGTGGGGAGTTGCAGGGGTTGGTCGTGTTACCGAAAAATCAAAGCTGCAGTTCAATTATGAATATTTCAATGATAAGCGGCCTTATTTCTTGATGAAAGCATTACCTGCTCCCGACAAGGATGAGCCAGATGTATTTTCTCCCACTGTAGAGGTGTATTTTTCTCCTGCCCAGCTGGAGGCTTTGTACGAAATCTTGAATCAAGAAGCCTTGCAGGCCTTGATTGATGAACTAGACGAACGGGCTTACGCCTACTAATTTTTTTGTTGATGGATATGGCTCCCGACAGGGGGCCATTTTTTTGTACAAGGGAAATCCTTCGGAATGCCTTTACTCTGGTAGTGTAAAGGAAACGGATACCACAAAGGTCATACGTGGCTGTGGAGAGAGTCCGTTCTAAAAAATCTAGGAGGATTTTCAATATGAAAAAAGCACTTAGTGTGTTCCTTATGGCTGCCATGGCCTTCGGTGCATTTGCCGACGAGCCTGTAGCAGATGTGAATGTTGCTGAGTTCAGCGGAAATGCTGCAGTAACTTGGGGTGTTGATTTGGATTCTGGAACAACTGGTTTCCAGAACAGCACAGAAGTAAACTTGAAGTTGAACCTGTTGAACGGTGGTACAAAGAGCACCACTGGTGACGGAGTTTGGGGTGAATTGGTTCTCAAGGCTGATGGAGATCCCATCCAGTGGCAGCAGAAAGCTTTCAGTGACACTGCTTTCGAGGCAAACAAGGGTATGATGGATGGAGGTACCCTCAAGTACAAGGTATATGTAGACACCGCAAAGATTCACTTTGGTCCTGCTTACGTTGGAATCAAGAGTGGTGACACACAGACTGGTGAGTTGAAGCTGGATGCAGCTATCCGTTCTGCAGACAAGGATGGACAGTCCAAGTGGCTCGGCAATGTTGGTCCTGGTGGTTACAGCCAGGGTATCGTTGCTGGTTATGACAGTGACATGTTCAAGGTAGACTTGGATCTCCGCTCAAAGCCCACTACCAAGTCTACTGCACAAAGAGTTGTAGCATATATTCTTGATAAAGACAAAGCTGTGGTAAGTGGTTCTGGCAATTTTACTGAAGGTGACGTTATTTACTATTATGATGGTTCAACATACACTGTAACAGCCGCTGATGCTAAGAAGGTCACTCCAAGAGCTGATACTGGTGAGAAGTGTTCCCTTGGTGGAGCACCCGATTACTACTACTACACCGACAACTATGCCTTTGCATTGGAAGGTGAGTTCAAGGGTGTAGAAAACCTCAGCGTAAAGGCTGGTGTAAGCTACAACTTTGCCAAGAACTACCAGTTTGATAAGGCATCTAAGGATAAGAAAGCTATTGATCCTGAGCACACATTGGGCTATTCTGCATCTGCTGGTTACAAGCTTGCTTTGAATGACACCTTCTTTGTACGCCCTCAGGTTGGATTTGCTGGAAATACAACCTTTAATGAGGATGCCACTGAGACAAAGACAACTAAATCTTCTGCAGACTTGGCTTTTGGGGTACTCTTTGGTTGGGGTGATATTAGCCAGGACAAGAACGCTGGTGTATACTACTTGGATGATAACATGGCCAAGAAGGTAACTCCTGGTGTTGGCGTTGTAGCTTCCGTTCCTTTTGCATCTACAGAGAAGACTGAGCCCAAGTCAGGTAATTCAACAACTGTTACAACTTATCCTGCAGTTGCTGCACGCATTATGCCTTCCTTCTACTCTGGAGAGATTATTCCTGGTTTGACTGCTGCTGCTTATGCAGACATCGTTGTGCTCAAGACTGGTAAGGACTCTGCTGACGGAAAGACCAAATATGATGCTGGAGAGAAAGCTGCAACTCCTATGGCATTTACTTTGGGTGCAAAGTATGCTCTCAACGTAGAAGAGATGACCATTACTCCTCAGATTGGTCTGCGTTTTGCCAACGCTGCTTATGTAGACTACGGTGTTACTAATACTGAGAAGGGTAATGCTGTATTTGCTAAGATGGGTGACCAGAAGCAGAAGGCTGTTGCAGATGAGAATGGAATTAAGTCCGATGGTAACTACATGAACCTGAAGTTTGGTGTAGACGTAGCTGGTCTTATTGACAACACTACATTGTCTGTAAACTGGGCAACAGATAACATCCTGAACGCTACTAAATCAACTGATACAACAAACATCAATAAGTTTGGAACACTTAACTTCAAGGCAAAGATTGCTCTGTAATCTTAATCTAGCGTAATGCTAAAAAGGCCGTCCGTAAGGACGGTCTTTTTTTATGGTGGTGGGGGAATAGATGTGAGACAGATTTTCTACATTGACACTAATAAAAAAGGTAATCTGCCTCCAAGAGTTGTTGGTTTAGTCATGGAGTGGGCTGAATTACATAAAGATGAACTACTAAATAATTGGAATTCTTTGACTGAAACTGGTAATTATTCCAAGATTGCTCCACTTGTGTAGGACTGTATATGTTGCATGTTATTCAAGGTCAGTATGTTCACAGATGAGTATAATAAAAAAACCGTGGGATGGGGATTCATTCCACGGCTTTGTTGTTTGCTTACGTGTTATCAAGGAAGGTTAAATCTTAGAACCCCTCGCTTTCCATAATTGCACGTACATTGTTAAAAGCTGATTTTTGAGCATCAGTTGCTCCTACAGTCTCAGTAGCAACCTTATCCATCATTTCCAGAACCTGCCGATCCAACAAGTCCTTGTCAATGGTGTACAACACGTAGCAGCGGTATTCATCCACGTACTTCTTCTTCTGGTCTGGATCATAACGACGAGTCATTACCCACCAGTCGTTTACCTTGCGGGCACCAGAGTAGCTTGCACCACTGGAAGTCTTTACAATGTTCTCAAAATAAGTTCCATATTCACCATCAGGAGAACCACTGGCAGCACCTGTAAACAAGGCGTTTACACGGGTAGATACGTTTGCTGCAATCTCACTAGGGATGTCAAAGGAAGATACCCAAACCTGCAATGCATCCAGATTGGTACCTGCTTCCTCACCTATAAAGCAATAGGAGCCCTCGTAGCTTGAAAGCTTTTCTACAGCCAAAACACCTTCGGCAATATAGGTTTCAACCCATACTGGCAACTGATTTACACCCAGGGCAGTTCCCTTGTGCTCCAAAACCTCGGACTTTACCTTGGCTTCCAATTCCTTTGGCTCTGGCTCATCCTTAGAAGCACAACCAGAGAAAACCAATGCTGTGGCAATAAGAGCCAATACAATTCCTCTTCGAATCATTTACGAACCTCCAAAATAATTTACTCGGAATCAGTATATTATATCATATAAATACATAAAATCCTACTACTGTTACAAATTTCCTTCAATTTATAGAGAAAATCTTGACCTCAAAAGCTTGATTTCCGCTTCATATCCAGGTAGCTCGTTGGGGGTTTCCAACACAAATGGCAGCTCCTTCAACATAGGATGATTGATTACACCCACCAATGCTTCCAAGCCAATCGACTGCGGATTTTTTCATCCACACCATCAATAATGGCCTTTAATTCCTCAAAATTACGCCCAATCTCAGAGCCCTTCCCTGCCATAGTTTCCAGCAACACCGTGGTATGCTCCGCCAAAGGTAGAACCTCATCAATGTAGCCCCATCTGCAGGGTCAGCCGCCTTTGCAGAGCCACCTCTAGGATTTCGGGTAAAAAAGGCAAAGGTATCAGCCCCAATAGACACCGCTGTTTCTCCCATAGCTGCAAAGCCCTTTGATGACGAAAGATGACAACCAATATGTAGCATTTTCTTCCTCCATAATTCTTTCTTCACTATACTACCCTCCCGAACTCCTCCCGTCAATACAGTCTCCAACCCTATACCATAGGCAAAAAATCCAGTATACTGGTGCAATGAAGTTTCTCCACACTGGCGACCTGCATCTGGGAAAATCCTTTCATGAACGCTCCCTTATTCAAGACCAAGAGCATTTCCTTAACCAGCTGATTCAAGAGCTTGTTTCACCGACATCAAGCTTCACATCCCAGAACAACTCCGATAAAGGCTATCACGCTCTCATAATTGCAGGAGACGTATACGACAGGGCCGTTCCCCCGCCAGAAGCCGTAGCCTTATTCGACTCCTTTCTCACAAGGCTCAAGGAAAAGCTCCCCGATTTACACATTATCATCATCCCTGGTAATCATGACTCCCTGCGTCGTCTGGCCTTTGCAGCATCTATGCTGAAATTCCAAAGGATTCATATTGCATCCACCATGAAAGACGTACTAAATCCAACGATTATCGACTCCGTAGCCTTTTATTCCTTGCCTTTCATGAATCCAAATTTTTTGCAAGATGGTCAAACCCATCAACAGGCTATGATTCAAACTGCCATCCAGCAAATCCTTCAGTACCACAATGAACATCATCCACAGCTAGCAAAGGTGCTGGTAGCCCATCTTTTTACCCAAGGAGCCATTTCCTCTGATTCTGAGCGGGTTTTTATTGGTACAGTAGAACTGGTAGAAGGAAATCTTTTCCAAGACTTTGATTACGTAGCCTTAGGCCATCTCCACCGCTGTCAAAACCCTGGTGGTAAACAGATTTGGTATTCCGGCTCTCCCTTGGCTTATTCGTTCAGTGAGGCTGGAAACCAGAATGCTTTTCTTCAAGTTGAATTAGCTCCTCCAAGTGAAAATTTTTCTAAAGACTCAAAGTTGGAATTTTCCGTCACAAAAATCCCAGTACAGCCACTTCATCAAGTGTGCCGACTAGAAGGTAGCTTTGAAGATTTTTATCAGGACAAAGAGGGAAAATACAGCCAATACAAGGACTGCTACCTAGAAATTTCATCCACGGATCTTTTTCCCAAGGAAAATCCCATTACCCTGCTGCAAGGGCGCTATCCCTACCTATTGTCCTACCGACAGGACTTAGCCACAGCCAACACCAGCTCTGCTACCATGGAGCAACGCCGCCAGTTGATTCAAGATGTAGGTGAACATGGCGCCCCTACTGCCCAGCTATTTACTACCTTCATGGAAGACATTTACCACGAGCTTCCAGAGAATTTCAGCCAGGAATTAGAGCTATTCAAAAAGATTTTGGAGGAAACAAAATGAAGCCACTGGAGCTTGTGCTGAACAATATCGGCCCTTTTCGCCATGAAACCATCGATTTTACCCAGCTGGGAGACATGTTCCTGGTTTGTGGAAAAACTGGTGCAGGAAAATCCACCATCTTTAATTCCATCACCTATGCTCTTTACGGCAAGCTTCCTGGAGAGCGTTCCAAAGTCACAGGCAACGAACTTCGCTCAGATTATGTTGCTTCTCACGAAGAAGCTAGCATCACCTTTACCTTTTTACATCATCAAAGCTGCTATAAGATACATCGAATTCTTCCATCCATCCATTTGACCAAAAAGAACACAGAAACAAAGCAGGCAGAAAGTGTTGAATTATACAAAAAAAATCACTCCACCTTTGAGCTACTTCAAAACAAAAAATCAGAAACAGACAAGGCTCTGGAAAGTCTGATGGGACTGACGGTGGAAGAATTTTCCCGAATTATACTCTTGCCCCAAGGAGAATTCGCCGAATTCCTCAAGCAAAATTCCAAGGAAAAGCGAGAAACCTTGCTGAAACTCTTTCCTCTTGACCAGTACGAAAACCTCATTAAAACCATCAAAGATAAAGCCGATGCAGAAAAAGCCAAACTCAAGGCTATTGAGCTGCAACTTGTACCCTTTGGTGACTTTAACGAGGAAAAACAAAAGGAAAAAATCAAAGAATACGAGGATATTCTTGAAAATAACTCTCAAAAACAAAATGACTTAAAAGAAAAACTCCATCTAACAGAGCTTGAAATTACAACACTGAAAAAAAATCTGCAAGAATTTGATAGTTACCATACTATATGTCATAATCTAAACCTTCACCTGCAAAGTGAACAAGAAATTGCTGCACAAGAGGAACAGATTACACATGCTATCCAAGCAACACCCGCCTACCTCAAAATCAAAGAATTGGAAAAAATCACCCAATCCTTTGAAGCACTTGTCCAGCAGCTCACGTCTACAAAAAAACAGATAGTAAATCTCACAGCAGAAGCCAAAGAATTGGAAGAGCAAAAGGATTATTTTCAAAAACTGAAGGAAACTTATTCAAAAAACACCACCTTGCTCCATGATTTAAACAATGGTATTTCACTTCAAAAAGAATTAGACCAGTTACTTTCCCTTGAAGCAAAAAATCAGAATAAAATAACAGAACTTGAACAACAGCAACATTTACTTGACAAAGAAAAAAATGATTTACAAGGTAAACTCAATTCAATGGAACCTTTTTCTCCCCAGGAATTACAAGAACTAAACCAAAAAATTACAGAAAATAAAACAACTATTCAACAAATCAATTTTGCAATAAAAGAATTTCATCGCTATAATGAATTAGATTCAACCATTAAGCAAAAAGAAAAAAATATTCAAGAGGCCGTATCCAATTCAAACACATTAAAAGCCCAATACTTGGAGAAAAAGAAACTACTGGAAACAGCTAAAGAACAGAATTACTCCAAACATCTTGCAGAAACACTTAAGAACGGAACACCTTGTCCCGTATGCGGTTCTACACATCATCCAATTCCAGCAAACCTAGCTACAAATCAAAATAATTTTACAGAGTTTGACTTCACTTATGAACAAAATAAATTAGATGAATTAGAAACTGAACTAAACAATCTGATTCTTAACATTTCAAAAGAAGAAGGTTCATTGAAGGAACTTATTCAACAGCTTAATCTCATTCAACTTACATCTACAGAAGAAGATTTGTTATGTAATCTTTCCAATATTACAAAAGAAAATCTTTTTTTAAAAGAAAAAATTACTTTATTAAACGAGAACTCCCAGCTTCAACAGGAAATACAATCAAAACTCAACCATAATATAGAATCCCAGGCTCCATTACAAAGCAAAATCAACCAACTTAATCAAGAATCCGCTTCTAGAACAGGAATTATCCAGGAAAAAAAACAATTTTTAACCAAATATATTCAAACAGCACATGAGTATGGTTTTCCAGCACAATCGATTTTAACCATTCACACAGATGTAAACGGCTGGCTTACAACTGCACAGTCATCACTTACTCAATATGAAGATAAAATTACATCTAATAATCAAAATCTTACTGCTACTAACTCACGGTTTCAGCAACAAACCGAATTATTAACAACTTATCAAAAAGACCTACAGTTTGCAGAAGATGATTTAAATCAATTACTTTCAGAATCTAGTTTTACTTGCCAGCAACAAGTCCTTAATGCTTATCTTGATCAGACTTCTATCCAAAATCTTCAAATCAAAATCAACGAATGGAATAATCTCCGAATTAAACTCGAAACTCAGAAGCTCCAAATCGAAAAAAATCTTACAGGAACACAGGAAGAAACACGCACAAAGCTCATCCAATTAGAACAACAACAAGAAACCATAACCAATGAGATTACTAGTTTAGATTCTACCTACAAACTTGCTCTTAAAGAATCAGAACAAATAAAAAATACACTAGAAAACTGGCTCAACCTTGAGTCACAACGTCAAAAACTTCAAACCTCAGAAGCATTAATTAATCAGCTTTACACAGATATTTCTGACAAAAACCCTAAAAAAATTGCCATTACAACTTGGATATTGGGTGTATATCTTGATCAAGTTGTTTCTTGTGCAAATAGTCGATTAAAGCGTATTAGTGAAGGACGTTATACATTGCATTTTTCCAAGGACAAAAGTGGAAACGGTGCAAAAGGCTTAGATTTAGAGGTACTCGATTCATACACAGGCAAAAATCGCCCCTGTGCTACATTATCGGGAGGGGAAACTTTTATGGTTTCTATCAGTCTTGCTTTAGCCCTTACCGACGTTGTTACCTCAAAACGAGGTGGTATTAGTCTCCAATCTCTTTTTATCGACGAAGGTTTTGGTTCTCTTGATCCTACATCTCTCGACAAAGCTCTCTTGATCTTAGAAGAAGTTAGAGAAGGTCGATGTGTAGGTATTATTTCACACGTTTCAGAAATGCAGAATCGTATACCCTCTCGTTTAGAAGTTATCAAAACATCTACAGGTTCCACAGTTAGATTAATTGGGGATTAAATGCATCTCATTATATATCGAAGGGTTAAATTGATTTAGATTAACAAAAGAAGAAAGACTGACTTTATAGCGTCTCGCACACACTTTATCATATACCACTCCGAATTTAGTATAGCCTATCATTGGTGTTGGAAATGAAGCACTGAGTCATGGGCAAAGATTAGCATAAACAGCGGGGAAGGGCAAGTGCATACGCATTTAAAAAACTGAAGGCCAAGCATACAATGCCCAGCCTCAATCCAT
>JAEDCN010000043.1 GCA_016294105.1 Treponema sp. | reverse complement strand
AAATTGATGTTTCCCCTACTATACCACGGAAAAAAGCCTCGGTGCAAGTTGCTGGGATCTGTGTGTGCAAGTTGCTGGAATCTGTGTGTGCAAGTTGCTGGGATTTGAGTTTGCAAGTTGCAGGGAAAAGTGATAGCAAGTTGAAAGCCCTTAACAATAAAAACGAACTTCCCCAAAGTATTGCTTCCATAAAGAAACAATTTCAAAGGCTCGTGCTTCTATTGTTTTCATAATGTAATTAAGCTTGTGAGATGGAATATTTGATTTATTGTGGGCAAGCAAGGTTTTCATCTCCTTGGTTATCCATATTTTAGTTGCATTTTCAGAGGGTACACCTTCACAAACATGAACGTGAATCGGCTCCAAGGGATTGGATTCTGCATACCAAATGAAAACTACATATCCTCCAATTCTAAAAACCTGAGGCATTATCAAAACCTCCAGCTCGTGCCAACTGGATTATGATATGAGCGGTACTTTCCAAAAATTCTTGAAAATAGTTCATTTGTGCTTCAGAAAAACCATTGCTTCCTGTCCATGAATATGATGGAAGCCAACACTCAGCCCAATTAAAGCCATTTTCAACAGGCTGTTCAAAATAAACCTTAACTGTTTCCTTGCCATTACGCTCAAGTATTTCTGAATGGGCAATTCCCGTGCCGTCGTTCAAGGTCATGTAGTTGTACATCATAGAAAACCTCCTACCACAACAGTCTTCCTAAAACTATACCACGGAAAAAAGCCTCGGTGCAAGTTGCTGGGATCTGTGTGTGCAAGTTGCTGGGATCTGTGTGTGCAAGTTGCTGGGATTTGTGTGTGCAAGTTGCTGGGATCTGTGTGTGCAAGCAGACAAAACCATTTCACTGCAACAGAATCTTCCAAATCACCTAAAACTCTACAGCTGTCTACAACTAAAAGTATCTATAAAAAATGTTATTTATAACTTGACCACTATTTTATTCTATTTTAGAATGCAACCATGAAAACCAACACATTCAAGGGCGGAATTCATCCGCCAGAGTTCAAAGAACTGACAGAAGAAATGAAGCTGAAAGCTGTCAGTCCTTCTACAAAAACGGTTTCAATTCCTGTTACCCAGGGTGGTGCCCCAAATACTCCCTGCGTAAAGGTTGGAGACAGCGTAGCCCGCGGACAGGTTATTGCCAGTGGTACCAGTCCCATGTCTGTACCTGTTCATGCCTCCATTGCTGGAACAGTAAAGAAGATTGAAACTCGTATGGTTTCAGGTAACTTAGAGGTTCCCTGTATCCTTATCCAGTCTGACGACAGCGACAGAACTGAGTTCATGCCTCCACTGGATCCTTTCAAGTGCAGCAAGGAAGAAGCCTTGGCTCGCATTCGTGATGCAGGAATCGTGGGAATGGGAGGAGCAGGCTTCCCCACTCACATTAAGTTCAATCCTCCTGCTGGCAAAACCATTGAATACGTTCTGGCTAATGCCGCAGAATGTGAACCCTATTTGACAGTAGACTATCGTGCCATGGCAGAAACTCCCGATCGTTTCATCGACGGTCTTGCCATCGCCATGAAGATTACTGGTGCCCAGAAGGGAATCATCGTATTGGAGGATAACAAGAAGCAGCTGTGCGACATTCTCCAAAAGGCTATCGAAAACAATATCCACGGTTGCCCCATTTCCATCTGTCTGTGTAAGACAAAGTATCCCCAGGGTGGAGAAAAGAGCATCACCATGGCAGCCCTCAAAAAGGAAATCCCCGCTGGTGGTCTTCCTGCCGACATTGGATGCTGCATCAGCAACGTAACCACCCTCTGTGCCATTGCAGATGCCTTCCGTGAAGGAAAGCCTGTTATTGATCGCTCCGTAACTATTTCTGGTATGGCCTGCGAAAATCCCCAAAACCTGCTGCTTCCCATCGGAACCCTAGTGGGAGATTTGATTCCAGAGGAAATCACCCTCAAGGACAATGTGGCAAAGATTATTTCCGGTGGTCCCATGATGGGTATGGCCATGACAAACGCCAATTTCCCCATTTCCAAAACAACCTCCGGTGTACTCTTCCTCACCAAAAAGGAAACCTTCTTGACAGAAGAAGATCCCTGTATTGGTTGCGGAAGCTGTATTTCCCACTGTCCCTATCGTCTGTCTCCTGTATTGATGGTTCGCTCCATGGCTGCAGATGATTACAGCGAAGCAAAACGCTACGGTCTTATGGACTGTGTTGAATGCGGAACATGTTCCTACGTTTGCCCCTCACAGATTCGTCTGGTACAGCGGTTCAAGGTTGGCAAGGCTATCGTAAGAGAGCAAATGGCAAAAGAAAAGGCTAAGGCCGAAAAGGAGAAGAGCAATGGCTAGTCCATCCGATGTAAATGAAATTTATCTCTCCCCAGGACCCCACGTAAGTTCTCGGAGAAACACACAGAATATCATGCTCTTTGTCATCATTGCATTGCTGCCCCTCTGTATTTGCGGTGTAGTAGTATTTGGCATTCCAGCCCTGGTGACATTGATTGTGTCTGTGGCTTCCACAGTAATTTTTGAACTGCTGTTCCAGAAGCTTACCAAGCAGCCTGTCCGCATCAAGGACTTGTCCGCCGTGGTAACAGGAATCATGCTGGCATTGGTTCTGCCTCCCGCCATCCCTGTGTGGATGACCATTCTCGGTGCACTTTTTGCCATTGTTGTGGCAAAGGGCTTCTTTGGTGGAATCGGTGCCAACGTATTCAACCCAGCCCTTACTGGTCGAGCCTTCCTGTTCACCAGCTTCCCTTTGGCCATGGGTACTTGGACACTACCCTTTGACACCGTAACTGGTGCCACCGTTTTGAGTGAAATCAAGAGCGGTGTATTCTTTGCAGACAGTGAAATGTACCTGGACTTCTTCTTGGGAAGACGTGCTGGTTGTATCGGTGAAACAAGCACACTACTGATTCTCGTAGCCTTCATCTTCTTGTTGGTGACAAAAATCATTGACTGGCGTGCCCCCGTTGCCATGATTGTAGTAACAGTAGGTGCTACTGCATTGGCTGGCGGCGATGCTTTGATGGCTCTCATGTCTGGTGGTTTAATGTTTGGTGCCGTATTCATGACCACAGACTATGCCACCGCTCCTGTTACAAAGACAGGTCGTTTGATTTTCGGAGCAGGTGCAGGTCTTATCACCTTCCTTATCCGCCAGTTCGGAGGTTATCCAGAGGGTGTTATGTTCAGTATCTTGATCATGAACGTGCTTACACCCTTCTTGAACAAGATTATTCCTACAAAATATGGCTATAAGGGCAAAGGAGCAGGAGCAAAATGAAAAATATGTTAAAACTCGGCTTATCCTTGGCCATCTATGCCAGCGTGGCCTGTGTCTGTTTGTCATTGGTAAACATGGTTACCGCCCCTGCCATTGCTGCCGCCAAGGAGCGGGAATTAAATGCAGGTTTGGCTGTAGTGTTTGCAGATGCAGATACATTTGCACCTGCTCCAAACTTCGTTGCCGACACAGCAACATCCATTAAAGTAACAAATCTTTACTTGGCAAAAAAGGGTGATCAGGTGATGGGTGCTGTAGTACAGGCTAATGGTCCCACCTACGACAAGGCAGAAATGCTCATCGGTGTAACCTTGAACCGCTCCATTACAGGAATCCAGTTCTTGAGCCTTACCGACACTCCCGGCTTTGGACAGAAGGCAGCAGAGCCTGAATTCTCCAACCAGTTTGCAGGTAAATCCATTGACGATGCCTTTAGTGCAGGTGATGACGTAGTAGCTATTTCTGGTGCCACCATCACCACCAAGGGTGTTTCTCAGCTCATTAAATATGCAGCCTACATTGCAGGTGAATACTTGGCAGCTAACTGTGGTGGAGCAGCTGGAACCGGTGAAGCTCCTGTAATTGCAGAAGCAGCCACCCCCTTTACCTTTGAGGAAGCCTGTGTATCACTCTTCCCTGTAGAAGAGTATGGTGAAGTAACCATCCATGACGTTCCAGAGGGAATTTACGATGTTGTTCGCAACATGCTTGTAGAAAAGAAGGCTCTTGCTACCTCTGGAGACAAGATTATTGCCGCCATGGTAGCTGTTCGTGGACAGACCTATAAGTATGGTGGTGTTGTACTCACCGCTGTTGGGGCTGATGGAAACATCATCGGAGCCCGCATCACTGAGCTGAATGATACTCCAAACATTGGACAGTTGGCTTTGGAAGAAAACTTTTATAGCCAGTTTACTGGACTTTCTGCCCAACAGCAAATCCTCAACAGCGAAGGAGCCTATGATGCACTTACTGGTGCTACCATCACTTCTGACTGTATTGCAGATATGGTAAAGGTTGGCGCTGTAGAGGCTGTAAACCTATTGGCAGAAAAGGGTCTTGGTGTTACCGCCATTGACCATAGCGGCTACCAGCTCAATGAAAACTATTTGGAGGAGTAGGAGCAAAATGAAAAATTATTGGACTATTTTCACCAACGGTCTTGTAAAGGAAAACCCTCTGCTGGTGCTGATGATTGGTCTTTGTTCCTCACTGGCCGTTACCACCAGCTTTAGCAATGGTTTGGGAATGGGCTTGGCCATGACCTTCGTTCTTTTGATGAGTGAAATCATCATCAGCTTGTTCCGCAAGTTGATTCCTGATTCAATCCGTATTCCGGTATTCATCATCGTTATCGCCACCTTCGTAACCATCGTAGATCTTTTGATGCAGGCCTATGTGCCCGCCTTGGCAAAATCTTTGGGAGTATTCATTCCCTTGATTGTAGTAAACTGTATCATCATGGGACGTGTAGAATCCTTTGCATCAAAGCGAACTGTAGTAGAAGCTGCCTTTGACGCTTTGGGAATGGGACTTGGTTACCTGTGGGTACTCTGCGGTATCTCCATTGTCCGTGAGCTACTGGGTGGTGGAACCTTCTTGGGTATGGAAGTAATTCCAGAAGCTTACCGAATTGGATTCTTCTCTGGTGCCCCTGGTGGATTCTTTGTGTTCGGAGTCTTTATCTCCTTGAACATGCTCTTAAAGAACGTGATTGCTAAGAAATCTGGAGGAGCAGCATAATGAACGAATATCTTAAAATCTTTCTTTCATCCATGTTGATTGACAACGTGGTTTTGATTCAGTTCTTGGCTCTGTGTCCCTTTATTGGTATGACCACAGACACAGGAAAAGCCATGGGTATGGGTATTGCCACCTCCTTTGTAATGGTTTTGGCAACAGTAGCCACCTGGCCCCTGTACCACTATGTACTGGCTCCCCTAGGACTTACCTTCCTCCAAACTCTGGTATTTATCTTGGTAATTGCCAGCTTGGTTCAGTTGGTTGAGTTCTACCTTAAAAAGTCAGCACCTGCATTGTACAGCTCCATGGGTGTGTACCTTGCACTGATTACCACAAACTGTGCTATTCTTGCTGTTACCTTGAACTGTATCAGCAAGGAATACAACTTTGCACAGTCCATCGTATACGCAGTTGGTTCAGCAGCAGGCTTCCTTATTTCCATGGTATTGATGTCTGGTATTCGCCAGAGAATCAAGATTGCTCCTGTTCCCAACTTCTTGAAGGGAACACCAGTGCTTTTCGTGGCTGCTGGTCTTTTGTCCATGGCCTTTGGCGGATTTGCAGGATTGATTAAATAAGGAGAGGAAATGAATACTGTATTGATTACATTGGGCGTTTCCTTTGGTATCGCCTTCATTTTGGGAGTGCTTCTTGGATTCTTTAAGAAGGTATTCCACGTTCCAGTAGACCCCACCGTAGAAAAGGTGCGCGAGGTTTTGCCTAGTGCAAACTGTGGTGCCTGTGGTTATCCTGGATGTGACGGATTTGCTGCCGCTGTAGCTGCAGGAGAAGCTCCTGTAACAGGCTGTACCGCTGGTGGTCCTGCCACAGCAGAGGCTGTTGGTAAGGTGCTGGGTGTTACAGCTGACGCAGTGGCAAAGGTTGCCATTCTTGCTTGTCAGGGCTGCAAGGAACATGCCAAGGACAGAGGCTTTTACACTGGTGTTAAGTCTTGTAAGGCTGCAAAAATCAGTGTAAACGGAACAAAGCTCTGCCAGTTTGGTTGTATCGGCTTTGGGGACTGTTGCAACGTTTGTAACTTTAACGCATTGGAAATGGGGGATGACGGACTACCCCACGTAAACTATGTCAACTGTACTGGTTGTAGCATGTGTGCTCAGGTTTGTCCTCAGAGCCTGTTCTCCATGACACCTGCTGCTCAGAAGGGAACCATAGCCCTGTGTTCCAACCGTGGAGAACTTTCTCCCAAGCTGAAGCAGAACTGCGAGACAGCCTGTATCAAGTGTAAAAAATGTGAAAAGAATTGTCCTGACAAGTGTATCGTTGTTACCAACGGCATTCCCGTGGTGGACTACAGCCTGTGTACTTCTTGCAAGAAGTGTATCGAAGGCTGCCCCACCAAGGTACTTGTTCTCATTGAAGACAAGGTTGCCGTAAATGCATAACCGATAGCAGGGCTGGTCCTGTTGGTTGTCCAGCCTAAAACAACAAAACCGTGGAATGGAATCCCCATCCCACGGTTTTTTTATTATATAAAAAAAACTTTTACAAAAAAATCGATTTTGTGCCCCAAAAAAGACAAATTCATGCAGTTTAAAGCGAATAATTATATATAACACCTTTAGAAAAGTAGGAGAACACAATGAAACTAATTGAAGAACTCACCTTTACCGATGACTACATGTTCGGATACGTTATGCGAAACGAGGAGATTTGTAAAGGTCTTTTAGAACGGCTTTTAGGTATCAAAATTCAACGATTGGAATTCCCAACATTGCAAAAAACCATTGCTCCCCACTACGAAAGTAAGGGCGTACGGCTGGACGTGTATGTTCAAGACTCCACCCGAGTTTTTGACATTGAAATTCAAAACAGTCTTGATGAAGACCTTCCCACAAGAACACGATATTATCAATCCATGATGGACATTGACTTATTACTAAAAGGTAAGCAATATTCACAGCTCAAAGAAAGCTTTGTAATTTTTGTTTGCAAAGATGACTTTTTTAAAGAAAATTTACCTTGCTACACCTTTTCAAACCTTTGTCATGAAAAATTAAGCTTGGAACTGGGAGACAAAACCCACAAGATTATCTTTAATGCTGCAGCCTTTCAGCAAGAAAAAGATCTGGAAAAAAAATCCATTCTTGAGTATATTAAAAACAGTAAGTCTACATCTGACTTTACCCAAAAGATCCATCAGATTGTGGAACAGACAAAGGAAAACCAAGCATTCAGAGGCGAATATATGGCATGGGGCTTAGCAGAACAAGACGCAGAAAAACGTGGCTATAAAGCCGGCATAACTGATGGTATTGAACAGGGAATGGAACAAAAAGCTTTTGAAACTGCTCAAAATCTTCTTACCATGCATTTATCTCTAGACAATATAGCAAAAGCAACAGGTCTTTCCATGGAGACACTAGAAAAACTTGCAGCACAAGAAAATACTTCTAACAAATAACTGATTCACGGGGGCCTAGTTTCATTCTCCCCATAAACTCAGTAGCACCACCATAAAAAAAGACCGTCCTGTGAAGTGCGGACGGCCTTTTTTAGCATTACGCTAGATTAAGATTACAGAGCAATCTTTGCACCAAAGTTGAGAGTTCCAAACTTAGGATCATTGGTGTTAGCTGCGTCAGTCTTGTTGTTCAGGTTTTCAGATGTCCAAACTACAGAGAAAGTGGTGTTGTCAACCAAACCAGCAACGTCTACACCCAATTTTACGTTCAGGTAGTCATCACCGCTATTGTCACCCAACTTATAGTTGGTGCCGTCGAAAACAGTCTTCTTTCTGTTAGCCTTAGCATACTCTTCGTTTACAAAGCGCAAACCAAACTGAGGAGTAATGGTCATCTCTTCTACATTGAGAGCATACTTTACACCGAAGGCAAATGCCATAGCAGCATCGGGCTTAGCAGTTTCAGTTTCTGGTAGTGTTTTTCCATCATATGTTGTTTTAGTCTTGCCTTTCTGTGCAATCTGAATATCAGCATAGGCAGCAGCAGTAAGACCAGGGATGATCTCTCCAGTGTAGAGAGAGGGCTGAATCCAAGCAAGAGTAGTGCCTGTAGTAGTTATTTTACCTTTTTTACCATCATTATCTTCACCACTCATAGTTGAAGGAAGTGGAATCTCTGCTACCAAGGCAACACCAGGAGTTACCTTCTTTGCATCATCCTTGTCTAGGAAGTATACACCAGCATTCTTGTCCTGACCAATATCTCCCCAACCAAAGAGAACACCAGCAGCCATGTTCATAGTAGTTGAATTTCCTTCATAACCATCATACGTACCGAATCCTGTTGCTCCAGCAAATCCAAGCTGAGGACGTACAAAGAAGGTGTCGTTGAGAGCCAGCTTGTAACCAGCGGATGCGGAATATCCCAATGTGTGCCAGAGATCGCCATTGGAGGTCTTGTCTCCGTCTTTCTTGTTAGCCTGATGGTTCTTGGCAAAGTTGTAGCTTACACCAGCCTTTACGCTGAGGTTTTCTACACCCTTGAACTCACCTTCCAATGCAAAGGCATAGTTGTCGGTGTAGTAGTAGGCATTGGGAGTTGCTCCACCAAGGTTACTCAGCAGACCAACAGTAGCAGTTTTACCGGCCTCAACATCTTTGGCTGTTACAGTGTATTTTGAACCATCATAATAGTGAATAACGTCACCTACCTGCAAAGGAGTACCAGTTGCCACTTTTCCGTCTTTATCAAGAATATATGCTACAACTCTTTCTGCAGGAGCCTTGGTAGTGGGCTTTGAGCGGAGATCCAAGTCCAGCTTGAACATATCACTGTCATAACCAGCAACGATACCCTGGCTGTAGCCATCAGGACCAACAGCACCCAAAGTTGTAGCGTTGTCGCTATCTGCAGAACGGATAGCACCGTCCATCTTCAGCTTTCCAGTCTGTGTGTCACCACTCTTGATTCCAACGTAAGCAGGACCAAAGTGAATCTTTGCAGTATCAACCTTTACACCTAAGTTCAAGGCACCAGTCATACCCTTGTTGGCAGACTCTTTCTTTGCAGTGTTGTTCCAACCTACAAAAGTGTCACCGTCAGTCTTGATAACCAACTCTCCCCAAACTCCGTCACCAGTGGTGCTCTTGCTACCACCGTTCAACAGGTTCAACTTCAAGGTTACGTCTGTGCTGTTCTGGAAACCAGTTGTTCCAGAATCCAAATCAACACCCCATTCCACTTTAGCGTTTCCGCTAAACTCTGCAACATTCACATCTGCTACAGGCTCGTCGGCAAATGCACCGAAGGCCATGGCAGCCATAAGGAACACACTAAGTGCTTTTTTCATATTGAAAATCCTCCTAGATTTTTTAGAACGGACTCTCTCCACAGCCACGTATGACCTTTGTGGTATCCGTTTCCTTTACACTACCAGAGTACTACGGGTTTTTGCTTTTGTCAAGGAAAAATGGTTACAATTTATAGAATGTTAATTCTTAAAATTTTCTTAAATCTTTTATTGATAAAGATTTATTTTATTTTTTGACAATTTTTGTTATTTTGTTTTAATGTAAGGGTGAATATAGGAGGGCCCCCCCCCACTACTCAGCACGGATTAGATAGGGAGCGACGGCTTTAGCCGGAAAATCGCGATACATTGAGCGATTTTAGCGAGTCTCGGTTGAGCCCCTGCGAAACCGCTGGCAGGAGCGACGGCTTTAGCCGGAAAATCGCGATATATTGAGCGATTTTAGCGAGTCTCGGTGTGTGCTTGCACGCCTTGCCCCTGCGAAACCGCTGGCAGGAGCGACGGCTTTAGCCGGAAAATCGCGATATATTGAGCGATTTTAGCGAGTCTCGGTGCGTGCTTGCACGCCTTGCCCCTGCGAACCGCCCCTGCCCCTAAGAACCCCGGGAGAAGAATTTTTGGGGGAGAGTGAGAATAGATTTTTGTGCTAGAATGTGGACTAGGGGGATTGTATTAGACTTTGTACTGTATCTAGCGGAAGGTTGGTGCAACGTGCTACGAGCTGTGGATCAATACCTTCTGCAAGCAGATTTTTTGCTGTCTCCAGTGCTTTTTCGTATGCTCCACGTATTCTTCCTTGTTCTAGTCCTTGTTCTAGTCCTTGTTCTAGTCCTTGTTCTAGTCCTTGTTCTAGTCCTTGT
>JAEDCN010000042.1 GCA_016294105.1 Treponema sp. | reverse complement strand
TACAAATAGAAAAAGAGGTTTGAATCGGTTAAAATGATTTTCGACAAACACACACCGAAGGAAACCTCTTATGGCTATATTACAGTTAATTGCAGAAGAAGAAAAGAGTCTATGCTTTGATTTTTTGGAAGAAAAAATCAGGGAAGAGAGCAGGAAACTGATTGAATCAATCTATGCCGATGAAGTAAATCAGTTTTTAGAGAAGATGGCTTCCATTTCAAACTTCAATCCACAACATTTGACAACATCTCGATCCAAGGCTATTTTTACGATAAGCCTTTGGAGCAAGAAGAGTTTGAAAAACGACTTAAAAATAAAACCTATACCGTTTCCGGAAAATCCCAGTCGGAATAGAGCGTACAGCTTTAAACAAAAAAGCCCGGACACTGCCGGGCTGGTACTAACGGTACACAGAATTATTACTGCTTGTTATAGTATTGTTCCACTGTTATTTGAGTAGGTTCAGACGTTATTTTGATATCACCTTCGAATGTGCTTATCCCAACAAGATTCTTAATATCTCCCCACTTGAAATCATCTTCTTTCTGGCATATCTTTAACTTCAAAAGCCCATCTTAGGTTTCCTTCTGTTGTAGGATAGGTAATTGTTGTTACTACCGCCACTTGACTACCTGCTGCAGAGGATAAAGGTCCCATAGTTACAGAAGATTTCCATACGCCCTCCAAACCGTCAGCAGTTTCTACTTTTGTCCAACTGTCACCGGGATTACTGGGATTGTTTCCGGGATTACTTGTGGGCTGGTCACATCCAATCAAAACCATTGCCGCCAAAGCTAATAAAGCAACAGCACATACTACATGTAACTTTTTCATGCAGTACCTCCTAGTTATTTGATAATTCACTTTGACATTTTTTTTTTTTTGTCAAGAAAAGCTGTTCTATTTTTTAGAAAATAAACAATAAAATACTCAACACAAAAACCGAAAATTGCAAAATGGTACGGTGTAACAGAGATTGTAATAGTGCTGTCTTTTTATTATTAAAACTTTGTATGATAACTGGAAAGTACACCGGGATTAGGTTTTACTCTCGGTATACTTTTACCAATAACAGACAGCCTTCCTGTGTTATAACTTCAGCCGTTTTGCCGGGCAACACTTGGTTACTGATGCCATACTGGTAATCCCAGGTTATCTCTGCATTTTCCAAGGGGTATTGTGCGTTTTTGATAGTAATACCTTTGGCTTTTCCGTCTATATTCAGCACAGAAAAATATTGTACATTATCATGGATAAAGCAAGGCTCGGAGGACACAACCTCCATGGAACCAGCTGGCAGAGGTGCAAGGTTCATTTCATGCGGAATATACTTGACACAATCCGGATTCATCCTAGAGAAGCTAGAAGATTAAACAACTATACGAGGGCTTGTCCAAATGGGCAGCCCCTTTTTCTTGACCATTAATCCTCTAAGCTATATAGTGTGAGAAGGAAGTACAAACATGAAAGAAGAAACCTATATCATCACCGGCATGAGTTGTGCTGCTTGTAGCAGTGCTGTGGAGCGAGTCACCAGAAAGCTTGAAGGAGTAGAAGAAAGCAACGTGAACCTGGCTACAGGTCGCATGTCCATTCGCTATGACCAAGAAAAGGTGAGCCCCCAGCTGATTATGTCCAAGGTGGAACGAGCAGGCTTTGGCTGCCAACCTTATATTCAAGAGCAAACGACTCCCTCAGCGGGAAGTGCCAGAGACAAGTTTCAAGAGACACAGTATGTCGCATCCCACGGCAAAGAGCATTCCAGTAACCAGAATGCAAAATCCTCAGAACAAAAAAACAGGGAGCTTCAAGAAAAGAAGTACCGCTTGGTGGGAGCCTGGATTTTTACATTGGCCCTTATGTATGTTTCCATGGGCTCCATGTTGCCCACTCCCCTACCCCTACCAGAGCTTGTCCAAGGTGCAAGCCATCCTTCAAACTTTGCTCTGTTGCAGCTTTTGCTCACCATTCCCGTGCTTTTTTATGGCAGATACTTTTATTCAAACGGATTTTCCGCCCTGTTTCACGGTAATCCCAACATGAATTCCTTGGTGGCAGTGGGAAGCCTCGTTTCCTTTGTCTATAGTCTGGGCATAACTTTTTTGGTGGCGGACAATCCCCACCAGCTGCACCACCTGTACTACGAGTCTGCCACCATGGTCTTGACCTTTGTCATGACGGGAAAATATCTAGAGGAAAAAAGCAAGAAAAAGACTGGTTCAGCCATTACCGCCTTGATGGAGCTTTCGCCTCCCACTGCCTTCCTTTTAAAAAATGGAAATACCGTGGAGGTGCCTGCAGAACAGCTCGTGGTGGGAGACTTGATACTAGTAAAGCCAGGAAGCCGTATTCCTGCTGACGGCGAGGTTGTACAAGGCTCTGGTGGTGTGGATGAATCCATGCTTACTGGAGAAAGCCTGCCAGTGGAAAAGATTGTTGGAAGTGCTGTCACTGGTGGTAGCATGAATCTGAACGGAGTGTTGCAAATACGAGTAAGCCGAGTGGGAAAGGATTCCACCTTGGCACGGATCGTGGCCTTTATGGAGGAAGCCCAAGGGAAGAAGGCTCCCATTGCAAAGATTGCCGACAGAGTTTCCGGTATTTTTGTGCCGGTAGTTATGGCCATTGCAGCGGTGGCGGCGGTGGTGTGGTTTATTGCTGGAAAGGATGTGGCCTTTGTACTTCAAATCTTTACTTCGGTGCTGGTGATTGCCTGTCCCTGTGCCTTGGGCTTAGCTACACCTGCAGCCATTATGGTGGGAACAGGACTTGGAGCAACCTATGGTATTCTGGTACGAAGCGGAGAAGCCCTAGAGGTGGCAGGAAAAACCACCGCTGTGGTGCTGGATAAAACAGGCACCGTCACCCAAGGCAAGCCCCAGGTGACCCAAGTGGTGGTGGCAGAGGGCGTGGACAAGAAATACCTTTTGTCTTTGGTGGCAGCGGTGGAATCCCAAGCCCAGCACCCCTTGGCCCAAGCAATCCTTGATGAAGCAGCAAAAAGCTCCTGTTCCCAAAATTTTTCCATTACCAGCTTTGAAACCATTCCTGGCAAGGGAATTACCGCCACATTACAGCAGGGAGCAACAGTGCTGGTGGGAAGCCTTCGCCTTATGGAAGAATCAGGCTCTGTCCTCCCCCAATCCCTCGCAAAAGCCAGTCAGGAGCTGCCAGAACAGGGAAACACCCTGGTGTTTGCAGCCCTGCAGGAGGGTAATGCAATGGCTAAAATCCTTGGTCTTATTGCCATTGCAGACCCCATCCGAGAAACAAGCTTTGAAGCCATTCAACAGCTGAAGTCAATGGGAATCAAAACCATCCTTTTGACGGGAGACAACAAAGGTGCAGCCCAAGCCATTGGAAATCAGGTGCAGGTGGATCAGGTAATTGCCCAGGTGCTGCCCAAAGAAAAGGCTCAGGTAGTGGCAGGGCTTCAGAAAGAAGGCTTACAGGTGATGATGGTGGGAGACGGTATCAACGACGCCCCCGCCTTGGTGCAGGCAGACAGTGGTGTAGCCATGGGTGGTGGTAGCGACATTGCAGTGGAGGCAGGAGATGTAATTCTCATGGGAAGCAGCCTCCTTGATGTGGTTAAAACCATCAGACTCAGCAAGCTAACCATCACCAATATCCGACAGAACCTGTTTTGGGCATTTTTGTACAATACCATCGGTATTCCCGTAGCAGCAGGTCTTTTATACCCTATTACCGGGCACCTTATGTCTCCCATGCTGGCAGCCTTAGCCATGTCCTTAAGCTCCGTCTGCGTAGTGTCGAATGCATTACGACTGCGGACAAAAAAACTAGAGATACAGTAATCATACAGGAGGTTTTTATGATTATTCTTGACGTACCAGAAATTCACTGCTCAAAATGCGTGGAGCGAATCACCAAGGCACTGGAAGAGGACAAGCTCACCTTTTCCGTGTCCTTGGAAGAAAAGACGGTGACTATTGATGGCTGCCAAAACTGTGCCAACACCGCCATTTCCACACTGGATGACTTGGGCTTTACCGCCACCGTCAGAACGTAATAGCTGGAACATGGGGCGGAGGGAGGGAAATCCCTAGGTCAAGCTTGACACAAAAGCTAAAAACCAAGCATTTCCACTCCTAAAAAAAACCGCCCTTCCAGTAACACTGAAAGGACGGCCAAGGAGGTAGTTATGACAATTCCAAAGAGGGAAATTGTTTTTACACTAGTAAAATACAATCAACTTTATCCAATTTTAGAAGGCGGCTGGAATCAAATCAATTCCAGTGACTTCTTCAAAGCCAAACAACAGGTTCATATTCTGTACCGCCTGACCAGAAGCACCCTTAACCATGTTATCCAGAACAGATACCACCTGTAGCATTCTTCCACCATCCACCACATACACCTGCATATCACAATAGTTTGAATACCGCACGTTTCTGGTAGTAGGATTCTTGCCTGCATCCAGTACTCGCACAAAGGGCTCCTTTTCGTAGAACTCCTTGTACAACTGATGTACCTGGGCAACAGAAAGTTTTCCGGCATACTCTGGTGCCAATGGCGCATAAATTGTGGAGATGATACCGCGACTCATGGGCAAAAGATGGGGGGTAAATACAATGCCACAATCCTTGCCTGCAGCAATAGAGCAATTCCGCTTGATTTCTGGCTGATGGCGGTGGCCACCAACTCCGTAAGCCATAACAGATTCTCCGCACTCACAGAACTGGTTTGTCATAGTGGGATTACGCCCCGCACCAGTTACACCGCTCTTGCTGTCCACAATGATGGTATCTGTAGTCACCAACCCCTTCTTTAAGGCGGGCAACAGAGCCAAGGTAGCAGAGGTTACATAGCAGCCGGGATTACCGATAATGCGGGCCCCACGAATCTTTTCACGGTACATCTCTGGAAGGCCGTACACTGATTCTGCATGAACAGCGGGAAAATCCCAGTCCTTCTTGTACCATTCCTTAAAGGTGGCCTCATCTTGGTCAAAGCGGAAATCTGCAGACAAGTCAATGAGCTTCTTTCCAGTACGGATACATTCATCGGCGTGCTTTTCCGCCACACCATGGGGCAAGGCAGTGAATACTACATCAGAAGCAGCCACAACTTCTTCTGCTGTAGTCAGCAAACCAGTGGTTTTACCGCAAATCTTTCCATCAACGGAATCGCACAGGCCAAAAAGATTCTGGTAAATGTCCTCCAGCTGCTGACCTTCAAAGCTGATGGAGCTTACATAAATTGCACCTACCTGTGGGTGGCGAAGCAGGAGCCGAACCAATTCTACTCCTGCGTATCCTGTGGCACCAATAACACCAGCTGAAATCATGATTTATTCTCCACAGAGCCTTGAGTTACAGTCTTAGATTGATTTGATGCAGGAGGAACAACAGTTTCCACCATGTAGCGGATGGAGGTTCCAGCGGCATCCTCCACAGTCTTTTCCACTACAAAGACAAAGCCCTTTCCATCAGGAGAGGTATAAATTCTCTCAATGGCATAACCGGTTATACCAGCGCGCTGGATTCCGGGATTTCCAGCTACAAAGCGAGAAAGGAGCTCCCCACTGGTAGTTTTCTTTTCTGCAACAATATAAAATGAGGACTTTGTGTTCTTTCCACTTCCCTCGTACATGGGAACCAGCCGAACGGTGTAGCTTACCTCCTGGGTGGGTGTGGAGCTTTCAAAATCCTTGAAGGTAATTTCTGCGGAACTAGACTTAGCATCATCTTCCCTCATGTACAGCAAGGAGTCTCCAGCAACAGGAGAAAGACCGTAGCCATCCAAAAAGGACTTGTGCTTGGCTTTTAGCTGGGAAAAGACTTCACTACCAGCCTTTCCAGATTTGTCTGTAGTCTTGAAAACACCCTTTGACACGAAATCATTTGCCTTCACGTCAACAGTATAGATTTCAGCATAACCTTGGAAACTTCCATCAGTTTTTCCATACTGGCCAAATACGTAGGTTTTTCCATCACGGGAAAATCCTAAGTCTACAAAGGCTGCAGCGTCGCCAGCAAAGGCTAGTACAGCCACCGTTAGTACAGCAATAGTTGTAAAAAGTCTTTTCATAAACCCCCCAGAGTATACGTACATATATATAGGAATTTTCGACAAATAAAAAATCATCTTTACATAAATTTATCTTCACGGTATGCTGACAGCATGACCTTAGTTTCTAGAAACAGGATTATTCTTTCCCTTTTTATTCTTGCGGTGGCCTTTATCCTTGTCACAGGCATCATCTTTGTTCTTGCCTTGATGAAGGGAACAATTCTTTTTCCAGAAACCACCCAGCGGCTTTTCGACTTACCCAATGTGCCACTGCTTTCTCCCAATATGTCCGCCGCAATCCTGTCAGCCATTGTGCTGCTATTGTATTCTGCAGTAATGCTAGGTATTTCCCTGGTGAATTTTGAAAAAACACGCTCCTTGGAAATTACCTGCTTTGCATTTTTTGCCCTGGGTTGCCTGTTTGAGGGAATACGAATATGGCTGCCGGTATTCAACTTTTGGGCAAACCATTCTCCCCGCTACGTTCTCATTGGGGAGTTACTTTTTTTTGGCAGGGCTCTATCCGTAGTGAACCTCTTGGCCCTATCCCTTCTAGCACTGGAGCTAGAAAACAAACAGAACATCGAAATGAACCTGTTGGTGGTTACTGCAGTAGCTACCCTTCTTGCCCGTCTAACCCCCATCGAGTCCTTGATTGTACCTTCAAATTGCAGCATCAGGTTTGGCTATGAAAAAATGTTTTTAACGGTAGCAGCTATTTCCTTTTTGGTGGGATTCCTGTCCATGATTTATCAGAGCAACAATCGAGGGAGCCAAGAATATACTCGTGTGGCAGTGGGATTTCTTCTCCTGTCTTTTGGCTACCTTATCTTGATCCAAGCTGACTCCATTCTTTTCTGTGCCGCAGGAAGCATAGTATTGGTAGCAGGCTCCATTACCTTCTTGGTAAACCTCCACCGATTTTACACATGGAAATAAAACTGACAAACACTCGCTATTACAATTGGAATTACCAGATTGTCCAAGTCTTTCAGGGGTAGTAGCTCAAAGGCCATACCCACAAGAGCACACCCCAAGGCTACCTTGGGGTTGCCAGTTAAGACCACCGTGGAACAAAAGATTGCGGTAAAGCAGGCAAGGCTTCCTGCCACAGTCTTTCCGCCGGTAAAGGGAATGCGAATCCGTCCAAAACACTTTCCCACCAAGCTTGCAAGGCCGTCTCCAAAGGCCAAGGCACAGATTCCGATTGCAGCTGGCTGGGAAGGAAAAAGGGCTGCAGTAAGAAGCACTCCAACAGCCAAGGTGGCTGGCCCCAGCACGAATCGATTTTCATCACGCTTACGAGCTGCCACCATAGTAATAGAAGAAATTACTGGAACAGAATACCCCTTGCATCTCAGGGTTTCGGCAACACAGTACAACAACAGAACTAAAGCCAACAACACCATCACAGGATAGTAGGCAATGCTCAAGAATAAAGGAACAAAGGCAGTACACATATGGATAACCTTACGGAATAGCTCCTTTATCAGCATATTCATTCGTTTTTTTGCTTGGATACCGTCTTGGTAACAAAGCAATCTGTCATATAGTTGCCGTAACATGGAAATCCCTCTCATTTAGGGAGGTGTTCTCCCTCTGGCAGAGCAGGAATCTCAGTATAGATGGAAGGCTCAAACTCTGGCTGAGGCTGAGACATATATTTTATGTTCTGCTCTGCCAAATTGGTTCCAGCCTTGCGAACTAAGGTCTCTTGATTCCGCTCCAATGCATCGTGGGCTTGAATAGACGCAGTAAAGTTGGTCAAAGCCTCTGCATTCATGGAACTATTACCTGTTTGCCGTGATAAACGGTATAAGGTAACACCGAGATTGTTTGCACCCATCTTATACATTTCTACAATTTCCTCGTGCTCCTCATTTACCTGAGGGAACAAGATTGTATACTTTGTCCGTTGCTGATCCAGAATATCCATGAGTCGCTGGTAATAGCCTTGGGCAGCAAAATTATCTCCACGAGAAGATAACACATTGCCCAATGCATACAGTACATGGGTATCAGAAGGAGTTTCACCTGCTGTCTTGATAAACAGATTCAGTGCCTCTCCATATTTTTTCTGGGAATAATTGATATATCCCATCTTGTAGTAAACAGAAGGAGTTCCATACTGGGTATTTGAGGCGATGGTGTAATTTCTCAAGGCCTCATCATAATCACCAATAATCAAGTAGTTTATGTCTGCCAAGGAGGCATAAAGCTGACCCACATTTCGGTCTCCCACTAGGCCTGCTTCCGCTTCCTTTTCAAAGAGACTGATTCCCATGCGGTACTTTTCCTCTGCAGAAATATACTCCTTGCTCTCCATGTCCAAATCTCCCAACAAACGGAAGGTGTCCAGCTGACGGAGCAAACGCTTGCGAGGCTTGTAACTTGCATTCTCAAAGGAAGAGAGGGCTGCAGAAAGCCAGTCCTTGGCAAGGGTACTGTTGTTGGTATTCACAAAGTACAATCCCATATTGTAAAGACTTTCAGGCTCTGCCGGTGCCGCTTCCACTGCCCGCTCCAACAATTCTCGTACGTCTTCGATGGAGGACAAAAGATATTCGTCAGCAGGAGCTATATTGCCGGCACTCTTGTTCAGCAGATAGCCACTGAGCTCAATCAAATCTTGTCCACTGAGAGCCTTTTTCTTGGGATAAAAATACTCCTTCATCTGAAGCACGTTACGTAAATCATCAACTCTGATGTAATACCGCATCAATCGAGCAAGATACACATCCTTCTGGCCATAAATCTCTATCAGTTCATCGTATACCGATTTGGCCTCTTGATACTTGCTTTCATCCCGCTCGTCGCCCCACTCTAGGAAAATATCTCCCAAAAGAAGCAATCCATCGGAATCATTGATGTGATAATCAAGCACCTCACGTCTTACAACAGTTTCAGCATTCTCAAAGTTACGCAAATCGTATAATTCCATCTCTGCGTAATCCAATCCTAATTCCTTGTCCTGCTTGAACCGCTGGAGTCCCGCCCGATACATCATGCGGGCACGCTCGTACTGCTTGTGCTTGCGATAGCCGTCGGCATAGGTGAAGAACCAGCGCTTTTGCTGCTGATAAGCCAAGGCTTCATCAAATTTAATTTCAGACTGAGGATAGGCTCCTTCCTCCAGCAAGGCATAACCTTCTTTATATAAGGAATTTGCCTTCAGTGGCTCGTAGATAAAATTCTGGCCAAAGAGGAAGATGATGTACATGATACAAGCTGCCATAATAGAAATAATGGCAATGGGAAGAATCCTATTCTTCAGCTGATACTCAGCAGATTTCTTGTATTCCTCGTACTGGGCTGCAGTTCGCCGCTCAAATTCCCGTGGAACAGGAATGCTAATGTCAAGGAGCTTTTCCAGATGGATTGCCAGCTGGCGGGCAGAGGTCTTTTTGATAACTTTTTGAATGACATCGAAAACAACCTCATCCTTGAATTCATCTCCAACAATGAATTTTTCTAGCTCCACTCGTAAGTTAAGAGGATAGTCCCGCAAATTTTTCAGGAAGGTGTCATATTCCTTGTCTGAAAGGGTATTCTTTTCCTTCTTACCGTCCTTACCCATGGTAGGCCGCTTGGGCTTGGCCATTGTCATACCAGCAGCCTGATCGGAAATACCAGGAATTACAAAGTCGTCAAAGTCCTCGTCTGGTGGTGGCTCCTCTCCATCAAAGGGATCCTCTGGAGCATCAAAAATCTCATGGGTTTCAGGTACAAAGGCTTCCAGCTCATCTTCCAAGGCAGCCTCATCCCCAACGGGAGCTGAGTGGAAGTCAGCCTCATGGACAGGACGAGTGGCAAAGTCCATGTCTACCTTCACTGGCTGGTCAGAACCAAAATCGATGGCAGATCGATCCTCTGACTGAGAAGCTGTCACAGCAACAGAATTATCAACGTCAAAGCCACTAGCTGAATCTGCGGAAGCGGGACTATCAAAGTCAGGCAGGTCAAGGCCACCAGCGGAATCTGCGGAAGCGGAACTGTCGAAATCTGGTAAGTCAAAGCCACTAGCTGAATCTGCGGAAGCGGGACTGTCGAAATCTGGTAAGTCAAAGCCACCAGCGGAATCTGCGGAAGCGGGACTGTCGAAGTCTGGTAGATCAAAGCCACCAGCGGAATCTGTGGAAGCGGGACTGTCGAAATCTGGTAGATCAAAGCCACCAGCGGAATCTGCGGAGTCAGTGCTACCGGAATCTGGTAGATCAAAGCCACTAGCTGAATCTTCGGTTGCAGGACTGTCGAAGTCTGGTAGATCAAAGCCACCAGCTGAATCTGTGGAGTCAGTGCTACCGAAATCTGGTAAGTCAAAGCCACTAGCGGAATCTGCGGAGTCAGTGCTACCGGAATCTGGCAGATCAAAGCCACTAGCGGAATCTGCGGAGTCAGTGCTACCGGAATCTGGCAGATCAAAGCCACCAGCTGAATCTGTGGAGTCAGTGCTACCGGAATCTGGTAAGTCAAAGCCACTAGCTGAATCTTCGGTT
>JAEDCN010000067.1 GCA_016294105.1 Treponema sp. | reverse complement strand
AACAGGTGCGAGCTGCGAAATCAGCATAGCTGATTTCCCCTAGTGTGCGGAAGGAATTCCGCAAACTTTGGTAAGCTGATAACAATACAGTAGGAAAATCCTATCAGGTAAGGTCTAACCAACCGCCTGTACCGAGTCCTTGGAACCAAAACGGTAACGTCAGGTTTAAGCGTAGGACAGGGAGCAACAGAGCCGAAACGAAAGTGAAGTGATTGAGCTGGGAAATTATTACGAGGTTGGAAATGGTCGATGTGTTCTGTTACGCAGTAGACAACACTGCTATGGCCGATATGGTGAGGCCACAACGGCATCCCCCAGTCTGAGAGCTTGGCGAGGTTGATGATAAGTATGTTATCGGAACAGCTGAGATCCTGTCATTTCCCCCAAGGGGTATGGAGACCAAAACAAAGAAATGCGTCAGGAATTCAAATGAGTGGCAGGAAGTCCGACACAGCCATAGTATCGGAGAAGTCTGTGAAAGCAGATGGAGAAAAGGGCTGTGCACTTTATAGCTTCAAGTAATTAGGAACTATGCAGACGAAAGAGAGCTGATGAACATGGTAAATGAGTTGCTTGGAATACAGTACAATATTGCAAAAGCAAACAGAACCGACAGAAAGGTACAGAATCTTGCGTCCTATATCAATGTAGATACGCTTCGAGCAATTCATAAAACAATGGATAAGAAGAAAGCATATGGAATTGACAAGGTAACAAAAGAGGATTATGAGCTGAATCTTGAGGAAAATCTTGCGAATCTTGTAAAACGGATGAAAAGCGGAAGCTATTGCCCAAATCCAACAAGGCGAGTCTATATTCCGAAAGAAACAAAAGGCAAAATGAGACCACTGGGAATCTCCTGTTATGAGGATAAACTGGTGGAGAATGCGATTGCACAGATACTGGAGCAGATTTATGAGCCAAAGTTTTATAATGAGAGCTTTGGATTCCGCCCAAACAGGAACTGTCATCAGGCGGTAAGAGAAATCATAGAAATGGTGCAGTATCGAAAGACGAACTATGTGGTGGAAGCAGATATCAAAGGATTCTTTGATAATGTAGACCATGAATGGTTGATGAAGATGCTGTCGCATGATATAGCTGACAGAAAATTCCTTGAAATAATCGAGAAATTTTTAAAAGCAGGAATCATGGAAAATGGAAAATATCTTGACAGCGAACGAGGAACCCCACAGGGAAACGGAGCCAGCCCGATACTTGCAAATATATATTTACACTATGTACTGGATAACTGGTTTGATGTAATCGTAAAGCGACAATGCAAGGGAGAAAGTTATCTTATTCGCTACTGTGATGATTTTGTTTGTTGTTTCCAGAACCGATACGAAGCGGAAGTTTTTAAGCAGAGACTGGAAGAACGCTTTGGAAAGTATGGGCTAGAATTAGCAGAGGAAAAGACAAAGATTCTGGAATTTGGGAGGTTTGCCAGGCAAAACCGAAAAGCAAGAGGAGAAGGAAAGCCAGATACCTTTGACTTTCTTGGCTTCACATTTTATTGCGGAATGGACGGAAAGAAGTGCTTTTACCGTTGTAGGGTAAAGACCAGTAAGAAGAAATTTCGGAGTAAAATCAAAGCAATGAAAGACTGGATAAAGGCACACAGAACAATGCCATTGGAGCAGTTAATTAAAACAATCAATGCAAAACTGAGAGGACACTATCAGTATTACGGAGTGACCGACAATACAAGGGAAGTGAAGAACTTTCTTACGCAAACAAAATGGCTGTTGTTTAAGTGGCTCAATCGGAGAAGTCAGAGAAGAGGCTATACGCAAGATACTTTCTTTAATGGAGTGCTTCGGACATTTCCGTTGCTTGAACCAAGTATCAAGGTAAGTTTGTTTTACAGATAGAGTATAAAAATATAAAGTGAAAAGCCGTATGCGTTAATAGCGCACGTACGGTTTTGTTTAGGGGTATGGGGAGTAATCCCCATATCTACTAGAGAGCGAAAGAAATATTTGAGTATATTGCACCGAATTATGGGATTACATTGGAAG
>JAEDCN010000041.1 GCA_016294105.1 Treponema sp. | reverse complement strand
TCGTTAGTCAGTCGCTTGTGGCGTCTGTCTTGCGACAACGATGAAGACTATATCACATGACATTTAAATTGTCAAGCATAAAAATAATTTTTTTGAAAAAAAATTATTTTTTTTCTGTATTTTTTAGTAGTCCCCAGAAATGTACTAAATAATCGGTGAATGATGCATAGGCGGCTATCAAACACAGTGCAATCAGTATGATTCTACCAATATTTAATCCTGGTAAAAGAGATGAAATATCTACACCCAATCTTCCACAGGATTCAATTAACAAACAGTAGAAGGTAGTAATTACATAGAGAACTGTCTTGAATTTTCCACCCTTGCGGGCTCCAATTGCAACACCCTTTTGAATTGCCATCATGCGGATAAAATTCATGCAGAACTCACGATATAAAATCAACATGAAAATAATTCCAGGCATATAGCCAGATATTACGAGACAACAAAATGTTGTCAAATGAACCAAAACATCTGCAAAAGGATCGAAAAGTTTTCCGAAATCGCTTACAGCTTTAAGTTTCCGTGCAAAGAATCCATCGAAAAAATCAGTAAACTCCATGAAGCCTAAAAGTGGAATCAAAATCCAGACAGAAACGGCAGGTGAAAATCCTGTCCATGCTGGCAAAAAATACAGCAGGAAGAATACGGGAGACAAAACAATCCGTGACAGTGTAAATTTATCTGCAATTCTCATAAAATTAGTATACCTGTTTGTACTTTAGTGTGTAAAGTCCATTATATCTATTTTATGGATATGACTTAAAATCCTGCACAACACTAACAGCAGATTCCACTACGTAGTCAGGCATAATGCTAGATGAAATTGCCATGGCCTTTTCTACAGCAGCCATGGAATCAGCTACACCTTGAAGGATAACCCGATTCTCTGTTACAACGGCTTTTAGAAAGCTAATATTTATCTTATGCTCGAAAACCAAGATATTTACCAGATGCTGGGCTTTTACCAATTCTTCTAGCTTTTTCTTACCTGCTTCTTCCTTTTCCTTTGTGATAAGTTGATTGCAAAAATGAACAATTGTCTCGGTGGCAGCCTCAATGTCCAGCAAGCCTGTGTTCATTACCAGATGATAATGGGAAGGATCTTCATTATTCAGATTGAAAAAGCTTTTGTGAAATCCCAGTCGATTGGTATCGCTTTCTGTAATTCTCTGTATTGCCTGCTTTTCTTCCCAAGAAAACTCTTTCATAAGACGTTGACGGCGAATTTCATCCTTGGCAACGAAGCGTAAGGACAACAAGTTGGGCAAATCCTCCAGAATAGCAAAGGAGCCACGACCGATTAAGATACAATTTTGTTGGGAAGCTGCCTCTAAAACGGCAGTTTGAAGGTAATCGAGATACTCGTCTCTGTCCTTTGTTAAGGAGGCAAAGAAACCGGGCTTGCGCTCGTCATATTTTTTCAGTTTATCTGCAGGAAAACCTAAATCGATGATTTTCTGTTCGATTGCCTGACGACCGATAAATGCGTAATTCATTCGCTGGGCCACTGCGGTGGCAATTTCATCTCCCAGGGCGGCAACTTGACGAGAAATAGTTATAATAGCCATATTGTACCTCCAATATATGAACGGGACTGCAAGGGTGACAATGCAGTTTTCATGTAGGAAACAATGCAAAGCCAGAAAAAGCCCTTGAGTTTTTTTATGAAAACTATAATCATAGGATAATCGCAAATTACCAGAATGTCAAAGGATTTGTATTTTTGACATTCAATGAATGAGGATGGGCTGGTTATGGATGATTCTAAGCTTCAATGGCAGGCAGGAGAAAAAAAATTGCTCTACTCTGCTCCAATTCTGACTGTGCAGCAACAAACAAGCACTGCCCCAGATGGATCCAAGGGAAATTACATTGTAATAGACGCTCCCGATTGGGTAATTGTTGTTCCTGTACTGGAAAATCCCAGGAGATTTGTCTTGGTTCGGCAGTGGAGACATGGTTCTTTGACCATGAGCACCGAATTTCCCGGTGGAGTGATAGACCAAGGAGAAAATCCTGCACAGGCGGCGGAGCGAGAATTGCTGGAAGAAACAGGATACAAGGCGGGAAGACTTATTCACCTGGGAAGCATGAGTCCCAATCCTGCAATTTTTTCTAATCAGGTGCATTGCTATGCTGCAGAGGATCTGGTTGCCACTGGAACCCAGGAGCTAGATCGGGACGAATTTGTGGAATACTTTACCCTGCCAGAGGATGAAGTTCATGCCATGATGGGAACAGCAGAGTTTCCCCATGCACTTATGACTGCTGCTATGGATTTGTACAGGAATTACAAGAGCAAGGCATAAAAAAGGACTGTCTAAGGTGAAGATTCACCTCAGGACAGTCCTCTTTCTTTCATTAAACCAAAAACTGGAATCTAAAACTATTTCTTTTCAAATACGCTGTAGGTGACCTCTGGATCGTAGGTTCCCTGCCGCACTTCACCAGCAATACTGGGAATACGGATTGTAATTTCAGGCTGGATAACGTCGGGGTTGGAGGCATTGACCAAAACACCCTTGTTTGCGTTGTACAGGATTTCCCATTTGTAAGGATCATTGTACACAAAGGGCTTGGCAGCAATATTCCAGAAGCAATCCTTTGTTTTATTCCAGTCGTGGATGATGTAGTATTCGGGATAGGTGCCAGCAGAAGCAGAAGCGGCAGCCAAGGCTTCTGATTCGAGACGCTTACGTTCGTCATCCATTTCCTGCAAACCAGCCAAGGCATCCATGGACTGAAGGGCCAGCCGCTTTGCTTCCTCGTACTGTTCAGCAGAGAAGGCAACCTGAGCCTGTTCAACCAAGGCCATGCTTTCGTTGTACATTTCGGGGAAGTTTTCGTCGGCCTTGATGCTACGGGCCCATACCAAGCGGTTCCGTGCAACACGAATCTGGGTATCTGCATCAGAACGCAGCAGCATCATCTCCACATACTGCTTAGACAACTCCGCATTTTCTTCTGCCTTGGCAGTATATTCCACAGCTAGGTCATATTCACCGGAGTCAAAAGCATCCTGAGCCCGCACTGCATAGGCTTCTGCCAGCTTCTGATATTGATTGTCTGCATAGCTAGCAGCAGCCACTATAAAGGGAACAAGGAAAATAGCTACAATAACAAGAAGTTTTTTCATAGTTCATCCCCCTCACCGAGCGTTTCATTGGTAGTTTCGGCCTGCAAGGGAGCGATTTCATCAGCTTCCTCTGCAAGGGCGGCAGAAGCAGTAACCTTTTGCTTGGCACGGCGGATAGCCTCTTCTGCAGCGGCACGGCGTACAAACACGTCGTCATAAATGGCAGTAAACTGCTTAGTGGCATCTACAAAGCCATCGTACGCCTTGTCGTACACTTTGGCGGTATATGCAGTTTCTGCACCAGAAAGCACTAAAGAAGCGGCGGCATATTCATCCTTTGCGGCCATGGCAGACTTGATGGAATCAGCCTTTTCCTTGGCAGCTAAAGCCTGCTCCCGCTGAGACTGGCACAGGGTGGCGTAATTTGCAGAAAGGATGGCAAAATAGGAGTCGTAGGCAATGGTGGCCTGTTCAACCAGCTGGGAACCAGCAGCACCTTCGTTGTACAAGCGCTGTACCTGCTCCAAGGCTGCATCACCCTTCTGGAAGGTTTCTGGGTCGGAATCCTGCAGCCCAGCGTTCACAATTCGCTCCCGCATTTCTGTGGCCTGGGAAAGCTTTGCCAATGCCAGATAGGTATCACGAAGACTTTCAATCTGACTGCGATAATCTTGATTAGGATTTTCCTGCTGAGCCTTTATCAATGCGTCATACTCGGCGGAAGCCTTTGCAAATTCCTCTGGGAAAAGAGAATCAGCTCCGGCAACTACAGCAAGCTCGCGAGCAGCTGTCAACTCTGCCATAAGCTTGGCAGTTTCTGCGGCCAAAAGAGCAGCTTGGGCAGCTTCTTCTTCATTCACCACAGATTCAACGGGTGTAACAACAGCAGATGCACTGGGCTCTGTAACGGGAGCCACCGTTTCTGGCTCGGCCTCTGGAGTGGAGCTACATCCCGTAAAGAACATCACCAGGGACATCAAAACAAAAAGAAACAAAAGACTTATGTGCCTTCTCACATTACCCTCCTCGAAAAGGACTTTCATAAAAATTTCACTGAAAAATCAGCGAGCATGAACTACAAAAAACCCATTCATTCCTGTAGTTCATTTAAATAAAACGTGTGATTGTATCAAGGATACAGTACATACTCCATTCAAGCAAGTAAAATCGAAAATAAATGAAAAAAAATTTGGATACAAAGGGACAAAAAGCATATTTTTCTCAATTCCATGCTATAATTATAGTAGATGCATATTCACATCAACGTAAGGAGTAAAAATGGCAGACGATTTTACCTTTTCCATTGAAAAGCAAATTGGTGTAATTTCCCAGGGCAAGGGAGGCTGGCAGGTGGAGCTAAACTTGGTTTCTTGGAGCGGACGGGAGGCAAAATACGACATCCGCAGCTGGTCTCCCGATCATCAGAAAATGGGGAAAGGAATTACCATGACCCAAGAGGAGCTGAAAACCTTGGCTCAGATTATCAATTCCATGGAAAACTAGAAAGGGATTTCTTGGTAGCACTCCATGGGCTCCCCGTTTTTCATGACGATGGAATACAGAACCGTTTGAAGGATTGTTTCCTCCAAGGAAGTGCCACCGGTCCTAATTTCCATATCGCTTCGTGCCAGCAGGGCTAGGATTTGACTTGTTTGAGAAAGATTCCATAGGCGACCAGCATTTTGGTATTGACTGCGGGATTTTTTTGACACAAAACCGCTGGCACGATAGTCGGTCTCAGAGGGAGAAGGATTCCCCCGTAGCAAAAGATGCCATGCCTGCAAACGGCGAAAGCAGTAGGTAAGGCCAGCCAAAAGCTGAATTCCAGAGGAATCCTTGGAGAGCCGCAGCTTTTGCAGGATTCCAAGGGATGTATCCAGACGCTGGGTAGCAGGGCGATTTGCTGCTCCCAAGGCATCAAAGAGGGTAAAAGGGGATTCCTCCCGATTGTGGGCAAGGATTTGCTCCACATCCTCCCCAGTGACGTGATAGCCTGGCTGAAAGCAGAGAAAAAAACGGGAGCATTCTGTTTTTAGGGCTTCCGTGTTATTTTCCACCATGTCGAGAATCAATTCCAGAGCATCGGAGGAAAGGGTAAAACCATTTTTTTTGAAATAGTTCATTAACCACTGTTCCTTACGATTTTCGAACATTTCCCAAAAAATCTGTTTGTTGGCCTTGGGAATCAGGGCTTCCAGCTTTTTGTCACAGCTTACTTCATCGGAAACCAGCACCAGCACGGTCTGGCTGTGGGAGGCAGATTCTATCCAAGAAGCCAGTAGATCCAAGTCCTCTTTTTTTTTCAGTAGCTCCGCTCCGTGGAAAACCACAAAACGAGCAGATGAAAAAAGGGATTCACTGAGCAACAGGTTCATAATTTGAGGGAATTTTGTTTCCGATGCGTAGAAGGTATGTTCATCCAAGCTACCAGAACGCTTTCTGGCTGCCACCCGAAGCTGGAGAATGGCATCGTTCCGCTCTCCAACCTCCGGGCCTGTGAACAAATACACTGGTGCGTTGCCCATCAATAGTTCCTGATAATGCTGGAAAGGGTACCGACGATATGCACATCCTGACAATAGATAGGTTTGAACTCGTCGTTTTCAGGCTCCAAGCGCACGCGGTTTGATTCACGGTAAAATCGCTTAAGGGTGATGGCATCATCTAGCACCGCCACCACAATCTGGCCATTGTCTGCCATATTGCATTGACGAATAACAGCAATGTCACCATCAAGGATTCCCGCATTGATCATGGAAGCCCCCTTCACCTTGAGGGCAAAATAGGTTCCGTCATTTTTGACGAAGGGCTCCGACAAATTTACATATCCATCATAATTTTCTTCAGAAAGCAAGGGCTTTCCTGCAGCCACTGCTCCCAACAAGGGTACACGAGTCACTGATGGTGGTGGCTCGTAACCTTCTTCATCCATAATCACCCGAACAGAACGGGAACGTTTGTCTGATTGTGAAAGATAACCTTTTTTTTGAAGGGCAGCAAAATGACACTGAATGGCACCCAAGGAAATGTTGAAGTGGCTGGCACATTCCCGAATGGTGGGAGGACAGCCGTTTTCCAAGGAATAGGTGCGGACAAAATTCAGTATTTCCAGTTGCCGGCCGGTAAGCGCCTTCATAAGCTATTCTTCCTCGAATTTATTTTCAAAGAGAGCGGCAATAGCGGCTACTGCGTCGGCGGCATCACTGCCATCAGCCTTCAGCACCAAATTGGTATTGTAGCCAGCTGCCATGGTAATAACACCCATGATGGACTTGGCATTTACTGTGGTGTCGTTGTTTTCCAGCAAAATTTCAGAAGAAAATTTATTTGCAGTCTGGGCAATCAGGGATGCAGGCCGTGCGTGAATCCCTGCTCGATTGCGAACTGTTAAAATCTTCTCTACCATAAAAACCCCCTGATGAAAAATCAAATCTATTTAGTAAGAATCGTCACTACCGTAATATGCAGCTTGGGCTGCACCAGTTTCTATCCACTTGAGGATATTCTGGTTGAATTCCTTGGCAGAATAGTAGCCCATGGACTTGAGACGCTCGTTCATGGCGGCAGTCTCGATAATGATGGGCAGGTTTCGACCAGGCTTAACGGGAATTTCTAGGAAAGGAATTTGCACGCCGAGAATATCCTTGGTGTGCTGCTCCGTACCCAGGCGGTCGTAAACCTTGTCTGCCTTCCATTCCTCCAGCTTTACTACCAGCTGTACTTCCTTTTGCTCCCTGATGGAACCTACTCCGTAGAGCTGAGAGATATTGATGATACCTAAACCACGAATTTCCATGTGGTGACTTATCATTTGATTGGCACCTCGGCCCAACAAAGTATTACCGTTGACACAGCGCAGTTCCACCACATCATCCGCTACAAGACGATGGCCTCGTTCGATAAGCTCTAGAGCAGTTTCGCTCTTTCCCACACCAGAATCACCAGTAAGCACAATGCCAACACCGAATACTTCTACCAAAACACCGTGGATGCTTTTTCGAGAAGCAAAGATATCAGAAAAGATACGTAAAAATCGAGTTGAGAATTCTGTGGAGTCTAAAGTTGTTTGAAGCACTGGACAACAGGCCTCGTCAGCTATATCCAGAAACTCTTTGGGAGGCTCCAAGCCTCGGGTAAAGACGCAACAAGGCAGCTCATATTTGAACAGCTCCTTCATGGCATCTGTATTACCTTCTGCGGAAAGCTTTTTGAGGAAGGCAATTTCGCCACGACCAAAGAGCTGCACTCGGTCATAGGCAAAGGAATCGTAAAAGCCCGTAAGTGCCAGTCCTGGTCGATTTAAGTCGGGAACAGTAATAGCCCGTACCAGCCCTTTTCGGCCACAAAGACAATTGAGATCCAGAGAATTGTGTGCTTTTAAGTCTAAATCAAGAAGATCTAGCACGGTAAACTTTCTATCAGGCATGGCTATCTTACTATACACACTACCATACATTTTTGCAAGGTAAGGACACAAAAAAGGGCAGATACCTGAAGCTTCCACAGACGGATACAAACAGATATTACCCTTTTCTTTAGTGATGACAGCCCAGCAAGAAAGAAAATCATGATGGGCTACTGGATATTTGATGGAATTATTTCTTTTCCTGAATCTTTTCCTTTTCCTTGTGTACCTTCTGATCCAAGATGTCCATCATCTTGTTGAGGGCTGCAGCAAAGTCATAATCATCTGCGGACACATGGGCAACTGCTCCCCAACGGAAATTAACGGAACAGTCAAAGATGAATTTCTTGTCCTCTTTTACCCGAAGAATAAAATCCACAATTAAATCGTCGGCGTACTTTATTCTCTCAATCTTCTTGTTGATGAGATCCAGTTGATCCTGTTCAAAATCAAACCCAACGGCGTTTACTGATGTTGTCATAGAAAACCTCCCGGAGAATAAATTAACCAGGCAGTACAGCTTCTTTCGGATTCACCTCAAACAAGCTGTAGCACCTGTACTACTTTTATAGTATACACCCAGAAGCTGAAATTGCAAAGTTTTTTTTCAACAGGAGTCAACGGTGAACATCAGCATTTATTGAGATAGCAGCTCCCTCTGGGATATGGATATATGGCTCCAAATACGTGGATCCTCCTGTCCAAGACACCAAAAGCCCACAGCCTTGATACCGAAATCAAAATAATTATCGAGACGGAAGGTAAGGGAATGTACATCATCATAATAACCTGTAACCGTTACCTCTTGAATGGTATAACTAAAGGTAGGAATGTGATTTTCTCTCGTGATGTGATCCGACGTAACATTATTCTCCCGCATAATCCGCTGAATACCAGAAAAATAAAAGGCTCTGTCCAAGGAGACGTTACCCCAGGTTCTGCCATAAAATGGCAGTCCCACTACCAACTTATCTCGACTAATTGTAGCCAAAGCATGTTGAACAATATTGTTACACCAGTCGATGGAGGCAACGGGTCCTGGCTTGCTGGTGGACCAATGCTCGTCGTAAGCCATGACGAAAATCTTATCTACCAAGGCACTAAGACGAGTATAGTCGTACACATCATTTTCCAGGGTCTTGGTTCTGGCGGGGAGGGCTAAGGAAAGGATTTTATTGGGGAGACGTTGGCGTAATTCTTTGATAAAGGAGTAAAAGGTGTCCACATCACGCTTGGGAACCAGCTCAAAGTCGATTTGCAAACCATCAAAGTTTGCGGTGGCTGTCACTAAATCTTCAATAAGTTTGCTACGTACAGACCCCTTTGGATCCAGTGCGAAATGAGTGAGGGAGGTGCTATTGCAAGCCACCACCAGATGGACTCTCCCCTGATAGCCAGACAGTTTTTTGGGATTTGGTACGCCCACTAGCTCCCCATAGGTATTCAATTCAGCACTGAAATAGCCCAAATCTGTAATGGGGTATTCTGGTTTGAGATATTCTTCGCTACCAGCAATAAGATAGGCCCACACCTCGAAGAAATTGGTGGACTGAGGCTCCACATTAGGGGCCTCTATAATGGTGTGACTTCCAATCATGGCAGGCTGCCCTTGTAGTTCCGGCTGTGAAGATGTCTCCGCAGTAGTTCCAGTTTGCGGCTCCATGGTGGCAGAAGGACGGGAGCCTGCAAAGGTGGGACTAAGAAGCAGGCAGCCTGTCACCAACATTCCTACTACACTTTTGTGTGAAAAACTTTTTTTTCTCATACTATTAACCTCCAGTTATAATGCGATAGCAGGGTTTTTCGTCATCAGCGGGAGAAAGCCGACTCTCCAGCTCCAGAATATGCTGCTCACAAGGCAATACCTCGGTAACGTCGTGGGTTACATGGAGCAAGGTGGTGGTTCCAGTGGCGGCGATAGTTTCCAGCAGATGGAGAATGCGACTGCGCTGCTTTCCGTCCAGACCGTGGCAGGGCTCGTCAAGAATCAGTAGCGGGGGACATTTTACTGCAGCCCGTAAAATCAAGATGGCACGCTGCTCACCGTAGGACAGGGAGCTAAAGGCTTCATGCCCCCGCCCCTGAAAGCCACCGATTTCTAGCCACCGTTCCACTGCCATCTGCTCCACCTGAGAGCGCTGCTGGTATAGACCGATGCTGTCGTGAAAGCCAGAAAGCAATACCGCTTCTATATCAGTACCTCCCACCATGCGATATTCCAGATGCAGGCGATAGGATACAATCCCCATCTTTTCCTTTAACTCCCAGATGGTTTCTCCCGTGCCACGACGGCGACCAAAGATGGACACATTATTGCAAAAGACTTGCATATTGTCTCCAGTAATCAGTTCCAGAAGAGTTGTTTTTCCAGAACCGTTAGGGCCACGTACCAGCCAATGCTCTCCAGCACGAACCTGCCAGTTCAACTTGTTCAACACCACCTTGTCTCCCCAAGCCACCCGTACATCCTGCATGTCCACCAACACTTCTGGCAGCCTTTCTCCATCAGCAGGCTCTCCTGTTGCAAGACCAGTGGAAAAATGCGTTTGCTGGGAATGCAGCTCCTGAAAGGTGGATTCCGTTTGACGACGCTGCTTCTCCATTCCCTCCCCTTCTGGCACACGAGAAGAAAGAAGATTTTTGTAGTCTTGAAGTTCACCTTGAAAGGAAAGCCTTCCTTCTGCAAATTCTGCCACGTGGGTAATGCCTGAGGGAACTTCTTGGAATCGCTCCAAGTCCAAGGCTTCCATAGAAAGCATGATAATAGGAGCTTGCCGGGACTCCATTCTTTCGGAAAAGAAATTCTTCAGGATACCACGAGACTGTACATCGAGCCCCGCAAAGGGCTCCGACAAAATCAATAGCTGGCAGGAGGAAAGAAGACTGCGACACAGCAGCACCCGACGAACCTCTCCGGTGGAAAGGTATTTTACCCCACGATTCAGCACGGACGCCACACCACACAGCTGTACCTGTGGAAGTTGCTGCAAGATAGACACCTCCACAGGCTCAGGCAACACCTCACATATAAATCTGGCGGCAGTACGACCAATGTCGATACCACCTTCGATAAAGTCACCTTCATCCCGATCCCGCTCCTCTTGAATCAGGGCAGCAGCTGTTTCCAAGGACACCAGCTGGGTGGTGGCACTAAATTTATTGAAATACTGTCCACCAACATAAGAGTCAACACTGGTGGGTTGAGGACGGAACACTGGCAGACCAAGTCGCTCCTTCTGGTTAGCCAAGGCTTGAATAAAATACTCCTTGCCTCCGCCACTGGGGCCTGTAATCAACCACACCTGACCTTCCTGCAAATTCCAAGAAAATGACTGAATCACTTCCTGTTCCTTTGCCCAAACACTACATCTTTCAACCGAAATAAAACGCTGCCCTTCCATAAACTTCACTATACCACGGCATAGGAATTTTGTTTAGCCATAAAAAAAAATTTAGTTTTTTTTCATCTTTCTTCCCTGCCCCTCTTGATTAAATCTTTCTGATATGCTATTCTTTGCAAACCGAGCCGGCGTGGTGGAATGGTAGACACGATAGACTCAAAATCTATTGCGGGCGACTGCGTAAGAGTTCAAGTCTCTTCGCCGGTAAACCTAAGGAGTTGCAAAAGCAACTCCTTTTTTTTTATTCAAGAGACTTGAACTCCGAAACCGCCGCCGAGCTAGCGAGGTAAGCCACCATGGACGGTGGCGCCAGGCGGTGAAGGCGTTCCCGAAGGAGGCAAACAGGAAGTTTGCCGACAACGGGGCAAGTCTCTTCGCCGGTAAA
>JAEDCN010000021.1 GCA_016294105.1 Treponema sp. | reverse complement strand
AACACAACACAACACAACACAACACAACACAACACAACACATAGAAGAAACTTTTTCTACAATACATTTATCTGGAACACGGCCAGCCAGGATTTTTTCTTACGAGAAAGTTCCCGCTGGTCTTTTTTTGTTTAAATCATTTTTCTGTGGCTATTTCCCAGCTTGTGTAACAGCGTGACTGGGTGAATATAAAGTTTTTATTAAGGAGGATTTGAAAAATGAAATCCATAAAAAAATTGGTGCTAGAAGGATTTATGCTGCTGGCAAGTGTGGTGGTTTTAGCAGGATGCAAGAATGATTCTGTGCCAGAAGTTACACCTGCAAAGCTCGTGTCTATCACCGTTACCCCACCCACCAGAACCGTGTACAGTGTGGGCGAATCTTTTGACGGTTCTGACATGGTAGTCACTGCCACTTATGAAGATGGGGGAAACACGAGAAGTTACTGGCTGGACAACAAACTTTAGTGATGTTACCTCAGAAAAGGGGGTGAATAAGAAAGTTACCGTAAGCTACACCGAGGGGGATAATGCAGAAACTGCTACCTTTACTGTGGATGTTGTAGATCCTTCTGTTCCAACAAAACTTACAAGTTATATTAGCCCCAACCACACAGATGATACTTGGACCTACATGGCTTTTGGAGAGTGGCCCCAAACAAAGGCTAATGTGGAAGGAATAAGTTTACAACAAGTAGTCGGTGGAAGAGGTTATTTCAAGGATAATTACTACACAGATGGTAATGGTAACTACTACGTGAAGGCAGCAGAAAATGCCAATGGTTCAGGAGATGCATACAAATACAGTGACGGAACCAAAGCGGGGCAGGATGGAACAAGTACACAGTGGTTCAAAGTAGAACCGATTATCTGGCGTGTGTTAAATGCAAAAGACGGAAAATATAACGAGTCAGAAAATCCTTTGTTATTGGCGGAAAATATCTTGACTGGTGGAATAAAATGGGCTTATTCTAGAAATAACTACATGGAAAGTAACATCCGCAAGTGGCTCAATGGTAATAGTGGTAGTGGAGCACAAAGTGACTACAATGGAGGTGCTGGCTTCCTGCAAACAGCCTTTACCTCAGAGGCACAAGGGTTGATAACGCCAACCACTGTAGATAATAGTGCCACGAGTACACTTCCTAATATATTAACTGAAGAGCAAAAAACTACAGATTGGAATAATGGTAAAAATGACTATGCCTGTGGAGATACCACAGATAAAATCTTCTTGTTAAGTGAGCAGGAAGCTACTATGTCAGACTATGGCTTTGCTGAATATACTGCATATGGACAAGGCAATACTCGTATTCGCGTAACCACGGACTATGCCAAGGCCGCAGGGGCATATCAGAGTGGTACAACCGGCTATGGCGGCTTGTGGTGGCTGCGCTCGCCCCACTGCAGCGTCGAGGACGACGCGCGCAGCATCAACGGCTACGGCAATGCCCACTACAGCGGCAGCGTCGGCGCTACCTATGGGGGCGTTGTTCCGGCTTTGTCAATTTCCATAAATGGAAATTGACTCTAATCCTTGCGGTAGCAATAATCTGGCATTTTCTGGGGAAAGTGGCTTTGCCACCCAGAAAATGCCCCAGGTAGGAGGCAAACTTCCTCGTTCCAGATCCATCTGTGACGGGGGAGTTTTTTTATCCAGCCCTCACGAGCAGCATGCACTTTTGCGGTGGCAAGGCGTGCAAGCACGCACCGAGACTCGCTAAAACCGCTCAATATATCGCGATTTTCCGGCTTGTAACCGTCGCTCCCTATCTACCTGCCCCACGAACAGTAGACCATGAGATTGAAGCCAAACCAGCACCATGTGGGGAGCAGGGGAACCCCCGAAAATTATACTGGGGAGCAGGGAAGCTCCCTGCACAGCCGCCCTCTGAACGTAGTGAAGTGTAAGGCTGGGTAGGGCTTCCCTGTCCCCAAGATAAATTTGGTTCCCCTGCTCCCAAAGATGGAGCTCGGGATTCAACCACCCGGGATGATGTTCCCTAGGAAACCATGTGGACATCCACCTGGGGAAAGGGGATGGAGATTCCAGCACTGTCAAAGGTTTCTTTGATGGCCACAAAAACTTGGTTGCGAACAGCGAGAAGGTCTCCATTGTTGAGCCACACTCCCAGGGTGAGATCGATTCCTGAGGCCCCAAAGCTGGTGCAAAAAACGATTGGTTGTGGGTCGGTGAGAACTAAAGGGCATTGTGCAGGAACTGTTCCTAAAATTTCCAGGGCCTTCCGTAAATCCGTGTCATAGGAAATAGATACCACCACATCGTAACGGCGGGTGGGGTAGCTTGAAACGTTTTGAAGCTTTGCGTTGATGATGGTTTCGTTGGGGATGCGAACTATCCTTCCATCAGGTGTTTTTACTTTTACAGAAAGCATAGTGATAGTGTCAACGGTACCAGAAATCTCGTCTACGGTAATATAATCTCCTACTTTTAATGCATGGTCGGTAAGGACGAAGAAACCACTGATAACGTTACTCATAGAGGTTTGGGATGCAAAGCCGATGGCCACTCCAGCAATTCCCGCTGCACCAAACAAGGCAGACAGGTTGATGTTGAAAATTTCGAGCACATAAATGACTACAAGGACAAAGAAGGTGTACCGAATGCCCTTCATCACAATCAGAGCAGTTTGTGGTTTTAATTTATTGAAAACAATTTTTTTTGTGAGACGACTAAGTACAAGATAAATAAGAAAAAAAACTGCCAAACCAATAATAGCTTTCACTATTTGAGCTACTATTTCAGGGGTAAAAAAACTGATAATTGTTTCAAACATAAAAAAACTCCTTCATCTGTCATGCTTTGCGGTTATCATAACGATATGTGATGATTTAGACTTGTCGGTAAAAAATCTTCATATCTTTACATCAAATGGGGTGTATGATATAGTTATCAAAATTATAAACTGGGGTTGGCATTCTCAGTTATAAATTCTTATAGAGAGGAAATAATGAAGAATCTCAAGAAAACTTTCTTGGTTGTGCTGGGATTGTCCCTCATTGTTAGCATGACCTTCTTTGGATGCAGCAAGAAGGAAGCAAATGCTTCTGTTGCCGCTGCAAGTGACACATTCGATCTGTCTGTTTGTTTTGCTTCCGAGCCCCAGACTATCGACCCAGCCCTGAACTCTGCTGTTGACGGCGCTGTTATGCTCCAGCACTTCTTTGAAGGCTTGATGAAGTGGGCCGATGGCGGTAAGCCTGCTACCGACAAGGGTGACATGAACTATGCTCAGTTGGTAAATGGACAGGCTGCTTCCTATGAGAAGACTGTAAATGCTGACGGAACTGTTACCTACACCTTCAAGATTCGTCCTGATGCAAAGTGGTCTGATGGTAAGGCTGTTACAGCTGCTGACTTTGTATTCTCTTGGCAGCGTTTGGCTAGTCCTACAACTGCAGCTGACTATTGCTACATGATCGACATGGTTAAGGGATATGCAGAAGTAAATAGCGGAGAGGCTGACCCCAGCACTTTGGCTGTATCTGCTCCTGATGCTAGCACCTTCCAGGTAACAATTACCTATGACTGCCCTTACTTCTTGGAAGTTTGTGCATTCCCTGCTACCTTCCCTGTTCGCAAGGACATTGTAGAGGCTAACCCCGACACATGGACAACTGCAAACAACTCTGCTAACTACATTTCCAATGGACCTTACAAGTTGGCTGAGTGGGTACATGACTCCTACATCAAGATGGTTCCCAATGAGCACCACTATGATGTAGCAAACCTTGGTCCCGATTCAATCACCTTCCGCTTGATGGCTGACCAGAACGCTATGTTGGCTGGTTATCGCTCTGGAGATCTTCAGTTCATCCAGGATATGCCTGTTGATGAAGTTGCTGGTCTTTTGGCTTCTGGGGAGTTGAACATTGTTGACTACATCGGAACCTACTATGTTGTATACCAGACACAGAAGGCTCCCTTTGATGACTGGCGTGTTCGCAAGGCTTTCACCTTGGCAATCGATAGCCCCTACATTGTAGAGCAGATTACCCAGAGTGGTGAAGTTCCTGCTGCTGGTTTCGTACCTGCTGGTATCTATGATGCTGATCCTTCTGGAGCAGACTTCCGTACCACTGGTGGTAACTACTGGGAGATTCCTACTACTGACGAGATTTATGCCAAGAACATTGCAGAAGCAAAGGCTTTGTTGGCAGAAGCTGGTTATCCCAACGGTGAAGGCTTCCCTGTTGTAACTTACTTGTACAACACTTCCGATGCTCACAAGGCTATTGGTGAGGCTTTGCAGCAGATGTGGCAGAAGGAACTGGGAGTAACTGTTCAGCTTCAGAACCAGGAATGGAATGCATTCTTGGAGAACCGTAAGAACGGTGAGTACCAGATTGCACGTAACGGATGGATTGCCGACTACAATGACCCCATTTCCTTCTTGGATATGTGGATGACTGGTGGTGGAAACAACGATGCTCAGTACTCTGTTGCTGAGTACGATGCTGCTATTGCCGAGGCAAAGGCTTCTGCTGATCCTGCTGTTCGCATGGCTGCTATGCACAAGGCTGAGGACTTGATTATGGGCCGTGACTGGGCTCTTGGTCCTATCTACTTCTATACACAGAAGTACTTGATGCAGAACATTGACGGTGCGTTCTATACACCACTTGGATACTTCGTATTCAGCTACACTTCAAAGAACTAAGTTCTTCAAAAACTCATGTTCTTCAAGAACTCATGTTCCAAGAACTAGTTTCTTTTGAGTGAAAGGAGCCTTCGGTTTGAGCCGAGGGCTTTTTTATTATGGTTCTACACTTTTTGGAGAACCATAATAAAGGCGAGTCAAGGGTTTAAGCGAAGCGTCCCTTGACCGACTGTATTGGGAATGTTTTGAATCCATACTGTCTTCCTACTATCCTTTAGAAGGGAGGCTTTTATGGTTACCATTCATGATTTAGGTGAATATACCTTTTCTGCCTTGCTTCGCAACACCTTGGAAAAATTTGGGGAGCGACCAGCCTTATCCTTGGTGCATGGTGAACCCATTACCTACCATGAATTCCAGCTGATGATGAAGAAACTGGCGCGTGTTATGACAGCCAACGGCTTTGCTCCAGGAAAGAAGGTAGCAATCTTTGGCCAGGGAATGCCTCAGTGGGGTGGATTTTATCTTGCCACTGTGTGTCGTGGTGGAATTGCCATTCCCTTGCTACCTGATTTTACCTCCAGTGAGGTGGAAACAATTCTCCGTCACGTACAAGTGGATATGATGGTAGTAAGCAAGGCCCTCTATCCCAAGGTCAAGGACATTGAGGCTTCTATTTTGCCAGTGATTCTCGCTATGGAAGATTTTAGTCCCTTGCGGGGAAAATCTGCCAACATGAATCGAGGCTTTTTGCCCAAGCCCATTAAGGTAAAGGAGGATGACCTTGCTTCCATCATCTATACCTCTGGCACCACTGGTACGCCCAAGGGAGTGGAGCTCACCCACAAAAATCTTGTATGGACAGCTATCCAGTGTCAGACCATCCACCGAGTGAACAAGTTCGACCGATGCCTTTCCTTTTTGCCCCTGTCTCACGTTTATGAGTTTACCATTGGCTTTGTGCTCCAGATGCTCAACGGCAGCTGTATTTATTATTTGGAGCGTCCTCCCACTGTTTCAACCTTGTTACCAGCCTTTCAAAAAGTGCGTCCCACCATTGTGCTGAGCGTTCCCATGGTGATGGAAAAAATCTATAAGCATAAAATCCTGCCTGCCTTGAATGGAACTAAATTCCGACGATTTTTCCATACGCTTCCTGTGTTGGGTAGCTTGATGGATATTGCCGCAGGACTTCAGCTGAAAAAGGCTTTTGGAAGAAAAATCAGGTTTTTTGGCATTGGTGGTGCTCGACTTGATCCTGAGGTGGAGCTTTTTCTAAAGCGAGCCCATTTTCCCTACGCCATTGGATACGGTTTGACGGAAACTTCTCCTCTATTGGCGGGAAGTGGGCCAAAGGAAACGGTACCAGGAACAGTGGGGCCAGTGCTGGAAGGTGTAGAACTTCGGATTTTGCATCCTAGTAAGCAAACTGGTATTGGAGAGGTGATTGTTCGTGGCCCTAATGTGATGCAGGGCTACTATCGTGATTTTAAACTGACAGAAGAAGCCTTTACTACGGAATCTGATTCCTGCGGCCTAGGCTGGTTCAAAACGGGGGACCTAGGGATTTTGGAAAACCGCCGTGGTCGTCCCTGGCTTTCTCTCAAGGGTCGTTCAAAAAATATGATTCTGGGTTCCTCTGGGGAAAATATTTATCCTGAGGATATTGAGTTTGTACTGAACCAACATCCATTGGTGGCAGAATCTTTAGTGGTGGAAGGGGAGAAGGGAGGACTGGTTGCCTTGGTAAAGCTGGCAGAACATACCGCCTCTGCTGTGGGCCATGCCTTGGGTCATGCAGTTCACGAGGTAAAGGAAGATTTCTTGTACAAGCGGGAGGAGCTTTTGTTAGAAATCCAGTACTTTGTAAATAAGCGGGTGAACAAAAATTCCCGCATCGCTTCAGTTCAGAGGGTGGAAGACTTTGAAAAAACTGCCAGCCAAAAAATCAAGCGGTACTTGTACCATCTGCATCACGGTCATGAGAAGGGGTGAGGGGAAAGAGATGGAGAGTTTGAATTGCTGGTGTACTATTCCTCTTTTTTGCTAGAAGGAGGACTGTGTTGTCCTTAGTATTTACAATATATCGTCAAAAGAGTCCCGTGCCTCGTCCGCATTGCTGAACTTGTATTCAATCCAGATGTAGCCCTCGTCAGAATAGGAATTTTTAGACTCAATTCCAAGCCATATTTCTTCAATATTGTTGTATTTGGGATTGTTGTCTGGTGCTTCCCAATGTGCCTGGTACGTCCGAGCTCCATTTCGTAGGGCATACATCCAGTATTGCTGGTCTGAAAGGACGAAGTCGGGGGCGATGGTGTCAATCAAGGTGAACTTGCCGTATTTCTTTTCCAGCGGTGCCAGCACATTGTGGAATTCCCGCTTCAGCTCTGTGCCATAGTCGGAGGATTTTATGGTTGTTCCTGTGGCTTTGATATAGTAAAGCCCCTGATGTTCGTTTAACCAGACTACGTATTGTCCGAAGGAGGGATGACTTTTCGGAGGGATAACCAAATATCTATCGTCATCGATGTGACTTAGTTGTACTCCGCCTCCTATTGAGCTGATGTCCTCGTGGCTCATTCCCTGTTCCAGTCCAAAGGGACCGTTACCAGTCTTGCCTTCTCCAGAATGAATCCGAGTGGTTGCCGTCATCGGGTGAGCAAAGTTGTCGGCGGCAGATTCTTCGGACTCGTTTCCCAGCAAGCCTATCGGCTGATCCTCATGATGTGCTTGTTCCATGGGATTCGTCTTGTTGAGGTCGGTCTCCACAATGAGCGAAGAAATGGTGTCTGGATGCTCGAACAGTGGCATAACTGGAATCTCGATGAGGTAGTTTTTTCCGTCATCTGCCACATCGACAAAGTATTGCTCGTTGGAATTCTGCTCAATGAGGTATGCGTAGGAAATGTGCGGGACAATCTCCTTTCCAATGGTCAATTGATATTCCGCAGTAGTCAGAAACATATAAGCCATGGATAAGGAATTCCAGTTCGTTTGCGCCTTTTCCGCCGTTTCTGTCATGTCGATAAGAGGAATTATGAATTTTGTACCGTCCTTGCGGGGGAGGCTTGCCAGTTCTTCCTCAACTTGTGTGTTCCTGTTGATTGTCATCGTACTGATGATGCCAGACTCAGAAGGTGTGTGGAAGGACTCTGCCCCCATGGTTTCTGCCAGGTTATCAAATTCTGCTTCAAATTCCTTCAATGATAGTGCATCTGAGGGGGCACTCTCCCCGCTCATTATCATCGACAAAAAATATTTCGAGAAGCTTATTTGTCTTTTGATGTGGTAACTTTCTCCTTCCAAGGAGATTGACTGGACGAACTCAAAGCAGGACATGAGGCTGAATGACATCAAAATAGTCACCGCTAAAACAAAGATTTTTTTCACTGTTAGAATCTCCTTTTTCCTCTATGGAATGGTCTTGGATTGCTAGGTGCTCTCCTAGGGGACAGCATCTGCGGGACAGAAATGCCACCATAGGTATTCTTGGCGATGATGGCGAGCGTATAATACATCCTTTTTACAGCTGCCTCTAGATTTCTGTCGAAATTTCTGAGATATTCCCGCAATTCGCTGGAAAAAAGGACTTTGTCAGAATGTACAAAAATATTCTGCTGTAGAATGCGGGGATTGACAGGAGCGGGATGGCGAATTCCGACTCCACAGCGGATGAATCCCTGTTGGGTGTCGGGGCAGTGATGTGGACAGGTTTGGCAAAAGTCCAGCGGGATGTAGCGATGGAATTGATTTTTCTGACCCGCTACCAGCGGACAGGGAATTGACTCTCCGATTTCAACCTGTATTTTCCAACCATATTGCAGAAGTATGTTCCGTTTTGCCTGAATGAGTTTTTCATCGGCATCGTACAGCCAGCTGACGTTTTCTTTTTTGAGGAGCTCCGTCTGCAACTCCTCACGGGTAAGCGTTGCCGAGGTGAACCGGGACAGGTCGATTTCAAGGGTCGAAATATTCATGGCTTCAATCTTTTGCTTCTTCTTGTCATCAAGAGCGTGGGTGACATAAATCTCCACCATGAACTGCTTGCCGTCGCAGGTGATGAGTATGTCCGGGATGATGGAGCCAATTTTCCGTTCCAGCACCACTTGGTCAATCTTGTAGTATACGGCCTGTCCCTGCTTGATAAACATGAATTCTTTCATTGCAAGAAAAATTATCTTTGCCATCAGATGTATCGACGACTGGTAGCCATGTTCGCAGTCCACATTGGATAGGTGGGAGTAATGGTGGGCACGGATTTCCCCCTCATTCTTTGCTACAAGGGGGTGGCCGCAGGCTGGACAGAAGCACTTGCACTTTACACCGTTGTCAACGTCATCTATATGACGGGGATTCCCTTCCGAATCCATAGCCATCTGCATGATTTGCCTAATCATTCCGCACCTCCTTCATTTTCTCGCTTTGGATGAACCAGTGCCTGTAGGAAGCTGAGGGCAGCCTGCTGCTTCACTTCCTTCTTTCCGCTTCCTTTCGCCATAAAGTTGCCGTTAAATCCATGGGAGGTGAGGGTGCACCGCCAGATTGGATTACCATCTTCATCGTGGTATTCAATAAAATGGTAGACTGGATTGGGGATAATCTTTTTCTGTACCAACTCGTGGATTTGGCTTACGGGATTGGTAAGGTCAAGTTGCTGGATATGACGATTGATTTCCTCTTGACACAGGAATTGATAGGCTCGTTGGTATCCGTTGAGCAGTGCCTGACAAGAGGTTTGACCAACTCCTTGGAAATGAAGCTCCCCTACCCAAACAACAATTTCATGCTCCTTTGTATAGGGATTTTTACTTGTGCAAAATATACTTCCTGGCTGATGTATATGCTTGTGTATGAAAATATTGTACGGTTCTGGTACATCTGTAATCTGAGGAGGATACGTTGCGGCTGTTGCAAATACTTCTCCAAAACTCAAGGCTGCCGCCTTTTCCTTTACTAAGTCAATGAGGTACGGATTCATGGAGTTTGCTTGCAACATTGTTTCGCACACTTGGTCAAGTTTTTGGAAATTCCAGTCACAGTCAGCGGCAACAGCACCGAGGATGGCCTCAAACAGGTCCTCCTGCACCGATGGATTTTTTTGAACCTCGTTGATGATGTCACTTTTTCCTAGGTACAGATATTGCTGGAATTCAAAGCTCTGTATACACCGGGCGAGGGTTTCCTTGTTGACGAAGGAGGAACGAATCTTCGAGAGTTCCCCCTCACTCATCCTCGACTCCATGCCACTTTTTGTCAAGCTGGAGAATTCCTGGTACATCATTCGTGTGACGTATAAATCCAGCACCCTGTCACCATAGAATTCCAAAACCTCGTTGTCCAGTGTACCGGGATTTTCCGTTGCATAAGACTTTCTGGTAAACGCTTGGTTCAGCAATCGCACATTTTCAAAGGTATATCCAATGGCGCTCTGGACATAATCAATCTCTTCTCTATTCATGTAATTGAAGGCTCCTAAATATAATTTAGGCACAATAACCCTATTGCAGATGAGAAAAATAAATTTCAGTTTAGGAGTGGGAAACAGAAATACAGGAACTAAGAAAAATCTTTTTGCTATGCTCAACTTGCATCGAAACATGACAAATAGACTGATTTTAGAACAGGTATATTTTTCCCCGTGCCTTATTCCTTTTATCATGAGTGATGATTCTTGTCAATGGTTAGCCAGCCCGCCCCAGAAAAAAATGAGGGCAGACAGGGGGCGGCGGGCAATTCAGTTGGCGGACTTCAGCTTGCTGTCGTCAATTTCCTGCTGGATGTCGGGCTTTTCCTCCAGCAGGGAGATCATGGCTTCTATCTGGGACTGTACAAAGGCTGGATCCTTTTCTTCAAGTCCTAGCTTGAGTTTTTCCCCGATGAGATTCATTTGTTTTAGCTGGTCTTCTGTATGTTCCGTCACTTTCTGCTTGTACCGCTCTGTATCCTGCTGTATCTCGGCGATTTTTGCCTCGGTCTGGACATCCATTTCCTTGATACGTTTTGTTGTGGCTTGTATTTGCTGCTGAAAGGATTCCCACTTTTGACGTAAATGTGACTGATGATTATTAGGTGTTGACTCTGATTTATCCATATTTAACATCCTATGATTTTCAAAATGATGCCAGAGAATGTGTTCAAGAGTTCCTTCCGTTCCTCAAAAGTCAATTCTGCCTTGTTCAACTGCCCTTCAAAAGTTTGCTGAACCAGGGCCATTCCACCTGATTTAAGTTTTAGGTTATTTTCCTCTTTTGCTAGATATGCTGTCAATTCAGCATTGATTTGAGCAATTCGCACCTTGCGCTCGTTGCGGTTTGTACTGCAGGTAGTAATAGCCTGAAACAAGCCTCCTGAAAATGATTCGAATTTGCTTAACGCCGCTGCGGGAACATTTGCTCCAGTGGTTGTCATAATCTCGTTTAACATAGTGTCCTCCTAAATAAATCTATCTTTTTCTTTAATAACTAGAAGAATATAAATCTTTTTTTCTTGGGTAAAACATAGGTTGCTGCTAGTTCTTGAATAGCGAGAAATGCTTTGCTTCTCAATTCTAAGTCATTGTGTAACTTTAACAGTTTTTGATAAATTGGCTTGATTCTCAATATTTCTTGCTCCACTTTGTTTGTTAAAGACTTAAGTTCCGCTATTTTTTCATTTGCTGCAAGATTTGCTCCTAGTGTTCCGAGACCGGGAATAATGTTGAGAATGAGTGTTGCTGCGGTTGTTGTAGTATTGTCTAGTGTTGTGTCCTGAAAAGATGCTGCATCGTCACCAAGGACTTGTAAGTATCCTTTTAACTCATAATCGAAATCTAGGTCAGTTTTTAAAATTTTCAAAGCTTGTTTTTGGTTTTCAGATAACTTGGTATTATGGTTGTATAATTCTGTTAATATACGTTTGTTTTTTCTTTTAAAGCGTAGCCATTCTTTCTCGCCTTTTAAGAATTCAGGTATCTTGTTTTGTAGTTTCTGGATCTCTTTTACAAGATAATTATGAGTATTTACTAAATCTTGGTAAATGTCACCTGCCTTATCTACTCGACTGGCAGCTCCAAATGTCACTACATTCAATAATCCTCGTGAAAATCCCATTCAAATCTCCTTTTTGAGTCAAATATTACAACACTTTTATATTTGTTGTATGTCAAGTATAACAATACAATGGTCATAAATACATTGACTGGAACAGAAGGTGTTGAACGAACGGATAAAGCAATTGAGATTGGAGCGTGGGCTGAGTCAGGTTGACCTTGCACGGCGGCTTTCGGTTTCCAAGCAGAGCGTATCGAACTGGGAAAACGACAACATCCTGCCCTCCATAGAGATGCTGGTGAGGATTTCCCGTCTCTTTTCTGTCAGCACGGTTTCCTGCTGGGGGAGGAGCACCGACTCTACCTTGAGGTTACTGGGTTGAATCCGACACAGTTGACCCACGTGCAGCAGATAATCGACGACATCCGGGGGAATTGAGGCTGCCCCTGCCCGTCCTGTCGGCATAGAAGAAGCCTCCTCGGAAAATAGTGAGGGCTGGTTGTAGGCCTCTCAGTCCTCACTCCTGCCCTCCGTCCGCAGGTAGTCGTGGTTAGGAGACTTCTTGCGGGGGACAAAGCCAAGGGCCGTCCTGCTCCTCCTGCCCTTGCTCCCGGCGTAGAAGAAGCCCGCCACGGAAAATACTGCTGCGCCCACAAAGTTCACCAGCAGATCCTTCATGGTGTCCATGATACCGATGTCAAGGTAGCCGCCGACTCCCAGCTCCTGTCCGTTCACCTGCACCTGGGCAATCTGCTCCAGGGACACCACCTTGTTGCTGCGGCTGGCGTCCAGCGTCACTGTATGGATGCTGTGGATGACCGTATCCTTCTGCATGTCGGTATGGAAAAAGAAGTCCATGGCAAACTCGAAGAATTCCCACAGCACGCCGATGGTCATGGAAAAGCAGAAGGCGGTGAGGGCAAGGAAAAAGGGGGACAGGTCGAAGGTGAGACCTTCGTTGTCGTTGAGGATCATCACCAGGGAGAATCCCACCGCTGCCGCCAGGAAGCCGTTGAGGGTGTGGAGGATGGTGTCCCATCCGGGAATCAGTACGTAGAAGGCGTTCACCTCGCCCAATATTTCCGCCGCAAAGATGAAGCACAGGATGGTGATTTCCAGCGGCGGCGGCAGCTCCACGTGGAAGCGCACCTGCACCCAGCTGGGGATGTAGAGCAGCAGGAGGGTGAGGACGCAGAAGAATACGCCCTCGTAGTTTCCCAGCATCACCTGACGCACCATGGCCGCCAGCACCAGCACCCGCAGCACGGAGAATACGATGAAGGAAGTCCTGTGCTCCTTGATTTCCTTGTCCATGGCCATGCGGAATCGCTTATGTTCCTTTCTGTTCAATGGAACCTCCTTTGCAAGACACCATTGTAGGGTTGCTCCCCGTCAGGTGGCAAGGGACAGATGGTTAGGGATGGGCAAAAACGTCTCTGTCTAGAAGATGTTCTTCACCAGCTTCTTGAACACTTCTCCGCGATGGAATTCGTTGTCAAAAAGGCCAAAAGAGGTGGCTCCGGGAGAAAAAACCACAGGGATGAATTCTGGTAATTTGTCCTTGTATTGGCGGGCTGTCCAAGAGGCACTTGATTCCAAGCACAACTTTAAGTCGTGGAGCAAAAGTCCTAGGGTTTGGTAGGGGCCTCGGTAGGGAATACCCTCTTGTACCAGCAGGGGAACTAGCTTGTTGGTGGCAGTTCCAGGCAACAGGTGAATATTGGCTGGAGGATGAGCCTTGATTTTCTGGACAAATTCCGTAAAGTCTAGCTCCTTGTCGGTGCCGCCACAAATCAACTGCACGGGAATGGGAAATGCCTGGGCTGCCGCCGCCGCCGCTTCTGGCACCGTGGCAGCGGAGTCGTTGTAAAATCGATATTCAAGCTGGGTGTCGCTGTCCTTCAGCTGGAGGTGCCATCGGTGGAAATATTCTAGCCGATGAGGAATTCCTGGCCACAGGGACAAAACATTTTGAATCCTTTGGGGTGGCACTTGGATCAATGCCAGAACCAAGGCTGCCATCAAAGCGTTTTGCTTTGAATGGATGCCGGGCACCAGAAGTGAGTCCATTACAAGCTGAGGCTGGCTGCTTCCTGTAGCATTGGAGGCAAAGTTGGGAAACTGTTCTGTGGGCAGTGATACCCAGCCCCGTCCTTCTGCATCAAGCCAGCCACCCTTAGTGAGAGCATTCTGAGCCTGCACTGCTGTTTGGGGATTGGCAGAATAACGAAGCACCTTTGCCTTTGTTTCTGAGGCAAATATATCTCCCCAGCTATCTGTTCCGCAGATTGTCCACTGGCTGGGAGTTTGGTCAGCATAAATCAGTTTTTTATCTGCTACATAGTTTTCCATGGAACCGTACCAGTTCTGGTGGTCTGGAACGATGGTGGTGATCAGGGAGATTTTGGGTTTCAGTACTCCACGGCCCCGTAAGTCTGCCAGCTGCCAGCTGGAAAGCTCCAGTACCACTGGGGTTGCCTCGCTGGTTTCCTCCAAAAAGGTAAGGGGGCTTACGGTAATGTTTCCTCCTAAAAAGGCGTTAAAACCTGCTGCCTTCAGACCATAGTGAATGGCACTGACAGTGGAAGACTTTCCCTTGCTGCCAGTTACGGCAATAATGGGGGCGGTGGAGAGGCTCAAAAAAATAGAAAGATCTGTTTCAATAGCCTTTGCCAAAGCAAGATATCTATTTCCCTGAATCTTCACCCCAGGGTTTTTGATAACAATGTCAGCAGTTGAAAAGTCCTCATCCTTGTGACCTCCCAGAACAAACCGAAGCTTTCTACCATATTTTCGTATTTCGGGCAAAAGCCGATTCAAGGTAGGAGCCAGCTGTTCCTTTGTTTTCATGTCAGTGGCGGTAACAATGGCTCCATGGTTCAGGAAAAAACGTACCGCAGCCTCGCCTCCACCATTAAGACCAAGTCCCATAACGGTAATGCGCTTTCCTTCAATGTCGCTCAAAGAGGTAATGCTGCATCCAGGAGGATAGGAATGTGGTTTACTCATGTTAGCTCCTGCTTGTTTGGAGGGAATTGCGTTGCTGGAAGCGGTCTAATCCCTGCTGAATAATCACATCCAACAGCTGGCTGTATTCCAATCCTGCTGCTTGGCACATTTTTGGGAACATGCTGATGGAGGTAAAGCCTGGCATGGTGTTGATTTCATTGAGGTAAAGCTTTCCACTGTCCTTGTCCAAAAAGAAGTCCACTCGAGAAAGACCGGTGCAATCAAGGGCTTTGTAGGCTTTCATAGCCATGGAACGAATGTTGTCCTGTAGCTCCTGATTCAGTTCAGCTGGAATAATGAGCCGTGCTCCATCTGGGTCGGTGTACTTGGCATCGTAGTCGTAGAACTGGTGGGTAGGGGCAATTTCTCCAGGAAGGTAGGAATGTACCTTGTTGACGTCAAGCTCTGGTTGCTGCAGTTCTGATTTCAACACCTCCAAGGAAAGGCTTTCGTTGTCGTCTTCGTCCTGTACCAGTGCAGAAAAAGCTGCTCCGTTTCCTGTAACAGAACATTCAATTTCCCGAGGATTCAAGCCCGGTTCAATGAGCACCTTGTAGTCCCACTTAAAGGCTTCCTGCAGTGCTTCCTGTAGCTGGGTAAAGTCCTGAGCCTTGGCTGCTCCCACGGAGCTTCCTGCACTACAGGGTTTTACGAAAAGGGGATACCCAAAATCCTTTTCTGCAGATTCTACCAGCTTTTGTAGCTTTCCAGAATCCCATTCTGTTTTTGCTACATCGCCACTATAAAGACACAGGTGGGGCAGCACGGGCAAGCCTGCATTCCGCCAAATGGCCTTAGTAATTTCCTTGTCCATGGAAATGCCGCTGGAAATACAGCCACAGCCTGTGTAGGGAATAGCGGCCATGTCTAAAAGTCCCTGGATGGTACCGTCTTCACCGTAGGTTCCGTGAAGCACCAGAAATGCTGCATCGATTCTAATGTTTACAAAGATATTTCCTGCACCTGCTACTCGTATTCCGTTGATACAGCCTCCACCGGGAACAATCATTACCTCCCGATGAGAATCCTGCTGAATTTCCAGTAACTCGCTGTCGCTGGTTTTTATCCTGTCTATCTGGGTGTGATCCTGATAGAACCAGCGTCCCTCCTTGGAAATGCCGATGAGGGTGATGTGGTATTTGTCCTTGTCCAGATGACGCACTATAGATGTAGCGGATACGATGGAAACCTCATGCTCTCCAGAACGTCCGCCATAAATAACTGCAATATTCATGTTCACTCCAAAATTTGGTTGAGCCTTTTGTGCTAAACCTATCTTCCTGTAAAGCCCATTTCAGCTAGAGCAGTTCTAGCCTCGGCAATTTCATCGTAGGGCATGACAAAATCCTTGTAAATAATGGAATTTTCGTGGGCCTTACCTAAAAGCAATACCAAATCTCCCTGCTGTGCCTGGGCAAAGGCAGTTCGGATGGCTGTTTGGCGATGGGGAATAATCAAAAGCCCAGAAGCTTCATCCTGCTTTCCCTCCTGCCTACAGCCCACGGCAATGTCTTCTAACAATGCCACGGGATCTTCACCACGAGGATCTTCGTCTGCCAGCACCACCACGTCGCACCAGTGGGCTGCAATTCTCCCTTGTTCTGGTCGCTTGGTGGTGTCTCGCTCTCCTCCTGAGCCAAAGATAACAAAAATTTTACCGGTAATTCTTTGTCGCAGGGGAGGATAGATTGTTTCAAAGGAGGATGGAGTGTGGGCATAGTCCACAATCACCTCAAAGGGCTGACCGCAATCCACCACAGTCATGCGTCCTGTTACTGGCTCCAAGTGCTGGGTCTGTTTTACCACTTCCTCTAAGGGAAGACCTGTGGCGGTGGCAACTGCTACTGAGGCAGCCATAATGTTGTAGGCATTAAAGGCTCCGCTGGTGGGAGCTTCCACCAGTAATTCCTGTCCATTCAAGATGGGAAGGTTGCCCTTCATGGTAAAGCTGATTCCAGATCCATCCTGACGCAAGCCGATGGTGGCTGCCTCTACAAAGGGGATGGCTGGTGGGTTTTCTGCCACTGACTGCTTTCCTCGGCCTGCTTCTCCCTGGCTGGTAAATCCTACAACGGGAGATTTGGTGGCCTCCACAAAGTAGCTGGCAGCAGGATCCTCCAGATTTACAATGCCAAAGGCGGGAACCTGCTGCTCCTTGCCACTGATGATTTTCTTATGGTTATGCTTGTCCAGGGCTCTGAACAAGTTTGCCTTGTCGTCACGGTACTGCTGGTAAGTTCCGTGGAACTCCAGATGCTCCTGGGTTACGTTCATCCACAGGGCTCCATCAAAAAGCACGTCTCCCAAGCGGTTAGTTCTTGGGGAAAGACCGTGGGATGAAGATTCCACCACTGCATACTGGCAGCCAGCTTTCACCATTTCGTAGAGCTGCCGCTGAACGATGGGAGCCTCTGGGGTAGTTTGATGCTCTGGATTTGCAATGGCATCTCCACCTAGGGAATATTGCACGGTGGAAATAAAGCCTGCCTTTTTTTCCATTCGTCGCAACAGCTGCCACACAAAGGATACTGTGGAGCTTTTTCCTTCAGTTCCTGTGACACCAATAACAATGAGTTTGCGGGAAGGAGAATCGTAAAAGCAGTCTGCAATGGGAGACATGGCAAAGCGAGTATCTGGAACCTGTACCAAAGGCGGCACTGGTAAGCCCTGCTGCTTTCTCTGAGAAATAGTTTCCTCCACCTGGGGTGGAAGCTGGTCTTGATATAAAATCGCCGCCGCACCTTTTTCTATAGCTTGGGGAATAAAGTTGTTTCCGTGAACATGGGTTCCCGGCAGTGCAAAGAAAAGGCTTCCTGCCTTTACAGCACGGGAGTCAAAACATAAATCCTGTATCAGGGTTTTTCCCTCTGATTTGGTGAGGGAAAGGGGAGTAGAACAGGGCTTTTCAGGGGTGCCACCATTCAATGATTCTAAAAGTTGTGCAAGGAATTTTTCCATAGAAGTGAAGTATAACAGGATTATATCAATTGTAAAAGTGCTATTCTGTGATATAATAGAGATACCGTTGTTTTCAAGGAGAAGAAGGTGAAAAAAAGACGCTTGTTGATTTGTGTCCTCCTGTGCTTTGGGGCCTTGTTGTGGGCCAAGGAGGGTGCCACCATGTACGTGAACGTGGAGGAGGCGGAGCTTAAATCTGGTACGGGATTTTTTGCTTCTAGTGTGGGATTTTTACCCTATGGTGCCAAGGTAACTGTTCTGAAGGAAGCTGACAAATGGACAGAGGTTGCCAGTGCTGATAATAGCAAGGTTTCTGGCTGGCTTCCTGCCTCAAGTCTTACTAAAAAAAAGATTCTGACTGACGATAGTCTCAATCGGGTTTCAGCCTCAGCAGATGAATTGGCTCTGGCTGGAAAGGGATTTTCCGCCGAAGTGGAGGCTCTGTACACTACGGAATCAAATGCCGCCATCTATCAGCTGGTGGATGACATAGAAGCTACCCCCATCGATAAGTCTGGTCTTTGGGAATTCATTCAACAAGGAATGTTGTCTGATGGCTCTGGAGGTGAACAATGAAATTTGTGAAGGTTCTGCTCTTACTTTTGGTCCTTGCCTTTGTATTTTCCTCCTGTGCGGTGATGAACTCTATGGGTGGATTGGTCTCTGCTGTTGGTGATATTACCGGAAATGAAAATATCTCTGCTGTGGGAAATTCCGTCGCTGCTGTGGCAGAAGCCAGTGCTCCCATTTCCCCTGAGCAGGAATATTATATTGGTCGTTCTGTTACTGCCTCTCTTTTGGGCTCCTATAAGGTGTATTCAAATCCTGAGCTTACCAATTATGTGAACATGGTGTGCCAGGTGTTGGCTTTGAACTCCCAGCGTCCCCAGCTTTACAAGGGATATTACGTGGCAGTGCTGGATACAGACCAGATAAATGCCTTTGCTTCCTCAGGTGGCCATATTTTAGTAACACGGGGCTTGCTACAATGTGCCACTAGTGAAGATGCTCTGGCAGCGGTGCTTGCCCACGAAATTGCCCATATCCAGCTGCAGCACGGTGTTAAGGCTATTAAGGGAGACCGCTGGACAAATGCAGCCCTTACTACTGCATCTTCTTCTCTTACGGTTTTGTCAGATGGTGAGATGAAGGATGTGGTGAATGCCTTTGATGAGTCTGTCAGCGGTGTTGTTACCACCATGGTGAATACTGGTTATTCCCAGTCTCAGGAATACGATGCCGACGAGACAGCTTTGGAGATTATGGCCGCAGCAGGATACAATCCCCATGCCATGACAGAAATGCTCCGTGAGCTGAAGGTTCGCCAGCCCAGGTCCTCTGGAGGCTTTGCTTCTACCCATCCTTCTGCAGATAAGCGCCTCAAGCAGGTGGAAAAAAAGCTGAAGAAATACCAGGAGATTTCAGTTCCTGAAACACGTCTGTTACGATACGATATGATGATGGCTCGCTACTAGAACGAGTTTTCATTCAAAGTATCGTAAAATCTTGATGATTGACTAAGGAGGGCCGTATGGGGCGGAAAAATACAAGAGTAAAGAATCATGCAATTCGAGTGGCTGTCATTGTGGCAGTTACGGTAGCTGTGGTACTGGTGCTAGAGGGATTGTCATTGTTCCAACGGCCAGAAAACATGTGGTACGACAGTCGCATGGTTCGCACTGCTTCCTCCCATGGTCCCTCCGATGAAATCGCCGTAGTGCTGCTGGATCAAGACAGCTTGGACTGGGCCCAGCAGGAGCTGGGGTGGTCTTGGCCCTGGCCCCGTAGCGCTTACGGTGATATTGTTTCTTATTTTAACCTAGGTGGGGCTGCGTCGCTGGCCTTTGATGTGCTTTTTACCGAACCCTCCGTTTATGGGCCTCAAGATGATGCGGCTTTTGTCCAAGCTTGTGCTGAATATGGCCGTGTTGTACAAACCGTTTACTTTGAGGCAAGCCAGGGCCGGGATTCCCTCTGGAAAGAAGCTTTCCCCCAGCCTCCATTGCAAAATGATCTGGCACAGGCTTCAGCCATATCTTCTGATGAAGACCTACTTTTTCCCATAGACTCCATCGCTACTTCTGCTGCAGTGCTGGGGAATATCACTGGTTCCTCCGATTGGGACAAGGTAATTCGTCGAGCCAAAGCTTATCGACCCTACCAGTCTTATCTAGTGCCCACCCTGGGAGTAGCTCCCCTCTTTGCAGCTGGAGAGGATGGCCCTGATCCAGAGTTGGAGCCAAAGAACGGCCGGCTGTTGCGGTTCCAGCCCTCCTTGGATAGCTATGTTCCCTACAGTGCGGGGCAAATTCTCCAAAGCTATTATGCCATTCAGGCCGGTCAGGAACCCCTGTTGGAAAGCGACATGTTTCAGGATATGTACGTATTCTTTGGGTTTTATGCTCCTGGCCTCTTTGATATTTGTACTACTCCCATGTCTGCTGTGTACCCAGGCGTGGGAGTTCACATTACCCAGCTGGATAATTACCTGCAGGACTCTTTCCTAAGCCCTACGACCTTTCCTGTGAAGGTGGCCTTAGTGGTGGTTCTTGCCTTCTTGGGAGCGGTGCCCCTGTCCTTGGCAGAGATTTTCCGCCTCCACAAGCTGAATGTCCTTGTTTCTGTGGCTTGGATGGCGATTTTTGGCCTGCTTTTTGTGGTGCTGTCCTATGGTGTCTTTGCCGCAGGCTTTGTGCTCCCCATGATGCCTCCCTTGGTGGCCCTTGTACTTGCCTTTTTCTCTGCCATGGTTGTTTCCTATCGGCAGGAAGGGCGACAGCGTCGCTACCTTAAGTCAGCCTTCCGCCATTACTTAAGTCCCGCTGTCATAGACACCTTGATTGCCCATCCTGAAAGCTTGGTGCTGGGAGGAGAACGCCGCCACATCAGCATCTTTTTTTCCGATGTTCAGGGCTTTACCAGCATTTCCGAAAGGTTAAGTCCAGAGGAGCTCACCTCCCTGCTGAACGACTATCTTTCCCAGATGACAGATATTTTGCTTGAATCAGGTGGTACCATCGACAAATACGAGGGAGATGCCATCATCGCCTTTTGGAACGCACCAGTGGAGCTGCATGATCACGGCCGGCGAGCGGTGGAAGCCATGATTCGTTGCCAAGAAAAGCTTGCCCAGCTACGACCACAGCTGGAGCAACGGGCAGGGCGTCCCTTTTACATGCGAGTTGGAATCAACACTGGGGATGCGGTGGTGGGGAATATGGGAAGCTCTAGCCGATTTGACTACACCATGCTGGGAGACTCGGTGAATCTTGCTGCCCGACTGGAGGGCTTGAACAAGCAGTTCGGCACCTACTCTATGTGTAGTGCGGCCAGCAAAGAAGAAGCCCTAGCCTTTGGAACGGAGCTCCGTTTCCGAGAATTGGCTCGTGTGGCAGTTGTGGGAAAGAAGGAAGCGGTAACGGTATTCGAGCCCATGAACGCCAGTGAATACGCTGAGCGGCAAGCAGTCTTGGACGCTTTTTCCCAAGGGCTGCAATTATTTTACCAAGGAAAATTCCCAGAAGCACTGGAAGCCTTTTCTGCAATCCAGAAAGAGGATGCTCCTGCCGCCCATTACGTGGCAAAGTGCCGTGAATTGCTGGAAAATCCCCCTGATTTGAGTAGCTGGGAAGGGGTCTGGGTGGCTACTTCAAAATAGGTCTACTTCCGCCAGTAGTATGGCAAGAAAGAGAATGACACAGCCAACAATCATGGCTGGTGTTAAGATTTCCTTCAAGAAAATCCATGAAAATACCACACCAAAGAAAGCCTCCAAGGACAGGATGATTGCCGCCACGGAGGTTGGTGTGTGCTTTTGGCAGATGTTTTGCAGAAAGAAAGCTAGCAGGGTACTGAATAAGCCCAAGTACAGGATGGAAAGCAGGGTTCTGCTGTTGCCCAGCTGAGCCAGAGGAACTGGGCCGTCAAAGAAGGGGGCTAAAATCCAGGACAGCAGTGCCGCTGCTGCCAGCTGCACTATGGTCAAAAGGATGGCATCTTCTGTGGCATTGTAGCGGGCAATAAAGATAATCTGCAAGGCAAAGAATAAGCCACACAACAAGGTCATGACATCTCCCTTGTTCATTAGCAGGCTGTCCTGTAGAGTCAGCAGCGCCACTCCCACCATAGCCATAACAGAAGCGATGATAATACGGACTCCAGGAAAACGACGAGTGGCAATCCAGAGAATCAGCGGCACAAAGATAACATACACCGTGGTGAGAAAAGCATTCTTTCCTGCGGTGGTATACTGAATCCCCACCGTTTGCAGCAGATATGCCAAGAAAAGACAAACTCCAATAATTCCCCCGTGAAGCAAGATGCTGGGATTCAGCTTTTTGATTCTCCTTGCACAGATAAGGGTCAGTCCCACCGCCGCAATGGTAAAACGAAAGGCCATCATATACACTGGAGGCACTTTGTCTACGGTGTCCTTTACCACCACAAAGGCAAAGCCCCAAATGGCGGTGGTAATGAGCATTCCCAGGGAAGAAAGTATGGTGATTGTATTTTTTTTCAAAGTGCTGTCCTTTCTGTGAAATTTCGTATCCATGAACTATATCCGTTATATGCAGAATTGGCAATGGCACTGGCAAATGGAACCTTTGCAAGGGATTCTTTATTTTGCGATAGTTTCAATAATTTGCATAATTACGTAAAAAACTCAAAAATTTGTAATAAAACGTAATAAATGTATTGATTTTCTTTCCGTTTTGTAGAATACTAAGGACAGGTAGTATTATGACACAGAAAGAAAATATGTCTTTGAACCCCTTTGTCCGTTTTTGGGGTGTGTTGGTATTCTGCTTTCTCTTTTTGACCCTTTGTATTCTGTCCTTGGCCTTGTTCTATACAGAGCCTTCCGTTTCAGTACAGGATACAGTAGAAGCAGGTGCTGCTGCAGCAGAAATACCCTTGATTGAGGATTTGGTTCCACAAGAAGAATCAAGCCTTCCTATCGTAGAAGTTTCTTTTAATGAGCATGTGGGAAGGAATACGGAATCTTTTTTTGAAACGGATTTGACCGATTCTTTTGGAAGTATGGTAGCCGACTACGGAAAGCAGTTGGATGCTGGGTTGGAATTGTACCGCTCCTTGCCTACAAGAACAGCGGTGGAATGGTTTTACACAAATGTAACTGGTGACATGGATGTAGCCTTAGCAATCCTTCGGGAAGCAGACAAGAACAACATTCCATTGTCCTTGGCCTTTTCCTTGGCTTATACAGAAAGCCGTTACAAGCCACGGGCCATCAACAAGAACACCAACGCTTCTATCGATCGTGGTGTTTTCCAGTTGAACAACAAGTCCTTTCCTGCACTGGTAGAGGCTGACTTCTACGACCCCTACATCAGTGCCAAGTATGGCTTGTCCCACCTGAGGTTCTGTTTGGACACTGCAGGAAATGAGGTTTCTGCCTTGGCCATGTACAATGCGGGAACAAATCGTGTTCGCAACAATGGAACACCACAAATGACCTTGAACTACATATCCAAGATCCAAACCTATCGTCAGGGCTTGGACAACTTGTTTGAGTCAGAGGTTGTAGCGGTTTATGCCCGTACTGGGGATTCCGCCATTGCAATGTTAACAAAATAGGAGAGTCCCTCCTCCTGGACTACCTCCTGAACACACTCTATGCCTTGGGCTGTGGGAAAATCTACCATGACAGAGTTTCCCCCACCCAAGGTTTTTTTTATCTGTTCTTGGAATTGCCGTTTCATCTTATCTTTGGAAATAAATACAGAAAGCAGCTTTTGAGGTGGCTCCAAGGTCAGGAGGGTAACGACCTTGGTGGCTTCCAAGTCTACATCAGGAATCACTCCTCCCTCCTTTTGAAGGGCATGGGCATTCTGATGATTGTAGTCGGGAGAAAATTTCCAGCTGGAATGTTCTCCAGTAACCATTGCCTCTGCAAGGAACAGGTAGTGGCTGTGTTTTTTCTGGAAGGCTGCAATAAAATTCTTTTGAAATGGCTTGAGACAGTCGTTTTCAAAGGAGAGAGGGAACAACTCCATAGCCTTTGCATCCCCCAATTGTCCTTCAGCCATAATGCCAAAGCCTACTACCGTCTTGCAGTCTTTAACTCGGCGGGCAGTGTGCTTCATGGCAGCAATATAATGCTCTTGCAGGTAGTCCTGGATATTGTCTCCTTCTACCAAGAGTTCTGGAGCAAGCTTTTTACCTGCCCAAAAGAGGCTGTACATGGCCTTTAGCTTTTGCTCCTTGTCCAAGTTTTCTCCTAGGTCCGCTAGCTTTACGGTCCACGCTGGAGCACCGTAGCCACCAAAGCTTGAGCCCCAGTCCTTCATCACTGGCTCCAAAAACACCAAGATTCCTGCTTCTTCGGCCTTTTTTAGCAGGGTACGTAAATCAGCAAGATAGGCTTCGTTGTACTGCTCTGGAGCTTCCCCTTCCACATCCTCCCAGAGAATCTGCCAGCGAAGCATGGTGGTGTTGGATTTTATCAAGGAAGCAAAAAAGCTATCTGCTTGGGAAATGCTGGGAATGGGAAAATCCTTGGAAAAAGGGGAGATGGTGGATCCTTTGAAAACCCGCTTTTTCCCCTGGCAGTCAACAATATTTCCGTCTTGGATTGCAATGAGGGATTCATGCTTCATGGCGTACTCCTGTGTAATTCTCTGTGGACACAAAAATAGACCACCCCAAGAATACCTTGGATAGTGGCCTATCTTGCGATTCTATCGTTGTAAAGCACAAAATGCTTATTCTGTCAAAATCTTGATAACCTGAGCCTTGTCGGTGGTATTCAGGATTTCCTGTCTCTTCTCAGCACTCTTGAACAGGAGGCTTACCTCTGCAAGGAACTGCAGGTGGGGTCCTGTCTTGTTTACAGGAGAGAGTGTCATGATGAAAATTCGACAGGGTTCCTGATCCAGTGAGTCGAAGTCAACAGGATTATCGGAAACACCAATACAGGCAACGAGATCAGAAACGGTATCTGTCTTTCCGTGAGGGATGGCGATTCCATGCTTCATACCAGTAGACATCTTTCGTTCACGATCAAGCACACATTCTCTGGCGGCATCCTTATCTGTAACCTTTCCGGCAGAAATCAGGATATCCAGCATCTCATCGATAATTTCTTCTTTTGTTGTGCCTTTGAGATGCAAATTAACAGTCTCGGGTGTTAATACAGTTCTTAAGTTCATAAAATCAGTTTATGCCGACTTGAATGAAAAGTCAAGAAAAAAACTAGATTTTCGTTAAAATTTCCGATTGTTTCTGGTATACTTATAGTATGACAAACACTGATAAATTTTTTGCAGATATCAAGCGTATCATCAAACGCAATCGAGCTGATGGCGCAACTTATGACGCCCTAAAGTGCTGTCGCCAAGTGACAGAGCTTTTTTCTTCATATAACAAGGATTTAGGAGACTTGCCAAACTCCATTGGAGACTACTGGTTTAAGCAATACATTGTACCCAGCAGCCAGCTTTCAGAAGAACCCACCCCACAGCATCAGGATTGGCTGGCAGATGTGCTAGAGCTGTTGGCTGGAGAGGAGGGAGAGTTCAAATCCATTACTCCCAAGGATTGGATTGTGCTGCGGGACTTTGTGGGATTTGAAGCAGAGGAGCTACCTATGGATGTGCTTTCTTCCCTTATGGGGGTGCTGCTGGAAAAGGGAGTGCTGTAAGTGACAGTATCGGCTCAAAATCCCTGTGAAACAAACAGTGTAGCCTCCTTCTATGAGTCTTGTCAGTTGTGTCCACGAAACTGTGGAGCCTCCAGAACAGCTGGCCCTGCTGGATTTTGTCAGGAACCTGCTACTGTCCGAGCTGGTGTGGCCTGCCTTCACTTTGGGGAGGAGCCACCTATTACAGTACATGGTGGCTCTGGTACCATTTTTATTTCCGGCTGTAATTTGGGCTGTGCCTTTTGCCAAAACTACCAGATTTCCCAGCAGGGCATGGGGGCTGATTTAAGCGTCAAGGACTTTGCCAAGGTATGCCTGGCCTTGGAGGCTGCTGGTGCGGAAAACATCAACATTGTAACGGGAAGTCACACGGTTCCCGCCATTGTGGCTGGTTTGACGGAGGCACGGCTTCAGGGAATGAAGCTGCCTATATGCTGGAATTCTTCTGCCTACGAAAAGGTGGAGGTGTTGCAGCAGTTGCAGGGCTTGGTGGACATTTGGCTTCCTGACTTTAAGACCATCAATCCGGAAACAAGTGCAGCCCTGTTCAAGTCAAAGGATTATTCCCAGCGGGCCCAGGAAAGCATTTTGTTTATGGTGGAAAACAGCCCTCTAAAGCTTCAGCAGGTGAAGGATCGTGATAAAATGCTTCAGGGAGTGATTGTTCGTCACCTGTTTTTGCCCGGTCATTTTGAAGACACCCTGCTGACCTTGGAATGGCTCAAAAAGTATGTGGACGGAAGGGCCTATCTTTCCCTCATGTCTCAGTATACTCCCGTTCCCTTTGTGGAGGATGAAGAAAAGCTGTCCCGAAGGAAAGAGCAGTTGTCAGCCTTGGAGAACCGTCTGGTGTCTCAGGAGGAATTCCAGGACTTGCAGGATATTTTAGCTGCCTTTGACTTTAAGTACGTGTTTTATCAGGAATTGGTGAAGGACACGGAATGGCTTCCGGACTTTAATCGGGTGCAGCCCTTTTCCTACGAGCTGGCAAAACCAGTGTGGCATTGGCGTGAGGGCTTTGTGTAAGGAGGCGGGGAGAGTCCATACTACAGGGAAAACCCCTCATTTTTTACCTTTCACTTTTACCATTCCTGTGGTATAATTTTTTGTATGAGTACTCCTATTGAAATTCCCCGTCTTACAGGTACCGCCATTCCATTGGGTGCCCTCAAGACAAAGCAAAGCTGCGGTATTGGTGAATATCCCGATTTGGTGGCCTTCGCCTCATTTTGCAAGCAGGCAGGTCTTTCCCTTATCCAGCTTTTGCCGGTCAATGATACTGGAACAGAAAGTTCTCCCTACAGTGCCCTTTCGGCCTTTGCCCTTCATCCCATTTACATGAGCATTGAATCTTTGCCTGAATACAAGGCTGCTTCTTCTGGGATAAAAAAGGCAGTAAAGGCTCTACATGAAGCCTACGATGATGCACCTCGTTTTAATTATAGCAAGCTGCGGTATGCAAAACGCAATGTACTGAAGCAGTTGTACGAGGAAAATAAAGCTGCCATCCAGGTGCTGTGGAATGATGAGGTATCTGATTTCCGGAGCTGGTTTACCAAGAACCCTTGGGTGGTGGAATATGCCGTATTCTTGGAATTAAAGTGGAAATTTATGGAGGCATCCTGGAGACAGTGGCCAAAAAAATATAGCTCCATGAAGCAGGACAAGATTCTGGCCCGTTGGGAGGATCCTGAGCTGAAGGAAGCCCACTTATTCCATGTATGGCTCCAGTGGCGTGCCTTTGAGCAATTCCAGCAGGCAGCTTTGGCCGTGCAGGAAAAAGGAATTTTGCTGAAGGGTGACATTCCCATTATGATGAACGAGGATTCCGCCGATGCTTGGGCTCACCCTGAGTTCTTTGATGAAACCATGCGGGCTGGTTCTCCCCCCGACGGCTTTAATCCCACGGGACAAAACTGGGGATTTCCTGTGTATCGCTGGAAAAATCTTGCCAAAACAGATTATTCCTGGTGGAAAGCTCGCTTGAAGTGTGCCAGCAACTTTTATCAGGCTTATCGCATTGATCACGTGCTGGGCTTTTTCCGCATTTGGGAAACCTCCAGTCGGGAAACCACTGCCATGATGGGGCGCACTGAGCCTTCTGCCTCCATCTCCCTGGCGGAGCTGAAAAAAGCTGGCTTTGATACCGACCGAATCCGCTGGCTTTCCCAGCCCCACGTTCCCACCCGCGCCATTGAGGACGTGAACAACAACGATTACCTGGGAACTCACGGCTATCTTCATCTGCTGATGGACAGAATTGGTGAAGAAGAATTGTGGCTTTTCAAGGATGAAATTACTGGTGACCGAGACATTTTGGATCGGGAGGACATTCCTGAACCAGTGCGCCATCGTCTGGCTGAATTCTGGCGGAATAGAACCTTGCTTCCCTTGGGAAAGGACAAGTACTTGCCCCTGTGGACCTATAGAGATACCACTGCCTGGAAAAGCCTTTCTAGCCAGGAGCAAGAAGCCCTAAACAAGCTGATTGCCGCCAAGCAGAAAAAGCAGGAGGTCTTGTGGGAAAAGCAGGCTCGCACCTTGCTGGGAGAATTGACAGCTGCCACCAGCATGATTGCCTGTGCCGAGGATTTGGGAGCCAATCCCGAATCGGTACCACGGGTTTTGGGAGACCTTTCCATCCTGCGACTCTGTGTTGTCCGCTGGTATCGCCAGTGGCAGGATGAGGGGCAGCCCTTTGTGGATTTTACCGATTATCCTGCCACAAGCGTGGTAACAGCCTCTGTCCACGATTCTTCTACCCTGCGGTTGTGGTGGCTTACAGAGCAGGATGCCGCCGACTTTTATCGGGACTTTCCTCCAGAGGATGAGGAAGGTGACATTGAGGTAGGCATTTACACACCAGAAACTGCCCGCTACCTTTTATCCCGCATTGCCACCAGTGCCAGTAATTTCTGCATTCATCCTATTCAGGATTTCTTGGCATTGCAAGCTGCCTATTACAACAGCGACCCTCAGCAGGAGCGGGTGAATGTGCCTGGCAGTGTAAACGAATTCAACTGGACCTATCGCTTGCCGGTGCTGGTGGAGGAGCTTGCTCAAGATAAGGAGCTGCACTCTGCCATTAAGGACGTGGTAGCCATTCACAAAAAGGCTGGAGCTGTAAAAAAAGCTTGTGCTAAGAAAAAGTCATAGGAAATTGTTTTGAAGCACTTTGATGCAAGGAGTATGCAAATGATGCAATTTGGAAAAAAGGATGGCGGTCTTTCTGTATTTGATGGTGAATATTCCCAGTTTAGAGAAGGATTTTCCATAAATGAATTTCATATTTCACGGGAAGTTCGAGATAAATGTAATTTTGATGAAAGTCTTTTTGCCTCTACTGGTAACGTGATTCTTTCCAATACCAAGGCAGTGCGGCTCTTTGCAAAAAAGCTCAACGACATGATTGCCCAGCAGATTCCTGACCCTGTGGAAGCTGGCAAGCTTATGGTTAAGGCTGGTCAGCTGAATGCCATGGGACTTATTGACGAGATTTTCCACTACGTGTGTGCCATGTTCCGTCGGGATATCAAGGTTACTGCCTTTGATGAGATTTTGACCCAGCTGGATGAGGAATTTGGACAAGAAGCAATTAACGGTTTACTGTCTGCCTTTAACAAGGAATTTCCACCCACTGCCATCTATCGTCATCAGGTGGACGAGGCAGCCTATCTTGCAGATAGCGGTCTTGATCCCGTTACTGGTGCAACGCGTTCCAATCGTGCTAGCACCTTGGAAGAATTGGTGCTTTTGCGGTTGGCCAACGAAAACCCTGCCTTTGAGCCCTTCTACCTGGTGTTTGGCGATGACAAGCTGAAGGCCAGCTTCTTGTACGACATAGTGTGGACCCGCATTCGGGAGTACTTTGCAACCCAGCCTGGATTTGGGCCTAACGGTGTAGACTTGATTTCCATGCTGAAGGAACCTGTAGTCTTTAGTCCCCACAGCTTGAAGGGACAGCTGGATTACATCCGCACCCACTGGAAGCTCTTGCTAGGTGAGTGGCTCACTCGGCTTTTGTCTGGTATGGACATGATTAGCGAGGAAGAAAAGGCTGCTTGGGCTCCCTTGAATATTGATCCTGCCGCAGGAATCGACATGGAGCCCTATAGCTACGATTCCCTAATGAACGAATACGAGCGCTTTAGCCCCGACCGTGACTGGATGCCCAAGGTGGTGCTGATGGCAAAGACGGTGTTGGTGTGGCTTGACCAGCTTTCTCGCAAGTACAAGCAGGAAATCACTCGTCTTGATCAGATTCCCGATGAGGAGCTGGATTTGCTGGCTCAACGAGGATTTACTGGCTTGTGGCTCATCGGTTTGTGGGAGCGTTCCCATGCTAGCAAGCGCATCAAGCAGATTTGTGGTAATCCAGAGGCAGCTGCTTCTGCCTACAGCCTCTACGACTACGACATTGCCCAGGGCTTGGGCGGTTGGGATGCAGTAGATAACCTGCGCCGCCGTTTGTGGGTGCGGGGCATCCGCTTGGCTTCCGACATGGTTCCCAACCACACTGGTATGGATTCCCACTGGATTAACGACCGTCCCGATCTCTTTGTGCAAACTCGGGATTGTCCCTTCCCAGGTTACACCTTCAATGGGGAAAACCTTTCCCTAAACGACAGAGTTGGGGTGTATCTTGAGGACAATTACTTTAATAAAACCGACTGTGCCGTTGTGTTCAAGCGGGTTGACCATCACACTGGGGATGTACGCTACATCTACCACGGAAACGATGGTACGGGAATGCCCTGGAACGACACTGCCCAAATCGATTTCTTGAATCCAGAGGCTCGTGAGGCTGTTATGCAGGAAATCCTCCATGTGGCTAGAAACTTCCCCATTATCCGCTTTGATGCCGCCATGGTGCTTGCCAAAAAGCATATCCGTCGTCTGTGGTATCCCCAGCCAGGCTGCGGTGGTGACATTGCCAGCCGTTCTGATTATGCCTTGAGCCCAGAGGAATTTGAGCGACGGATTCCTAACGAGTTCTGGCGTGAGGTGGTAGACCGAGTGGCCCAGGAAGTGCCCGATACCCTGCTTTTGGCAGAGGCCTTCTGGATGATGGAAGGCTATTTTGTGCGAACCCTAGGAATGCACCGAGTTTACAACAGTGCCTTTATGAACATGCTGAAGCGGGAGGAAAACTATAAGTACCGCTCCACCATCAAAAACACCATCGAATTTGACCCACAGATTTTGAAGCGATACGTAAACTTTATGAACAACCCCGACGAGGAAACTGCGGTGGCTCAGTTCGGTAAGGGCGACAAGTACTTTGGTGTTTGTACCTTGATGGTCACCATGCCTGGTTTACCCATGTTTGGTCACGGCCAGATTGAAGGCTTTACAGAAAAGTACGGCATGGAGTTTACCAAGGCCTACTGGGATGAAACTCCTGACGAAAACTTGATTCAGCGTCACCAGCGGGAAATCTTCCCCTTGATGAAAAAGCGTTATCTGTTTGCCGAGATTGAAAATTTCCTGTTCTACGATGTATGGAACGAGGGTCAGGTCAACGAAAACGTATTTGCCTATTCCAATCGCTGTGGCACGGAGCGGGCAGTGGTCTTCTACAATAATGTGTACCAACAGGCTTCTGGTTGGATTAAGGAATCCTGTCAGTATGCAGTAAAGACTGGCAATGGAGATGAAATCCGCATGGAAACCCGCTCCATCGGTCATGCTCTGGGACTGAATCCCGATCCCAAGAACTACTGCATTTTCCGGGAGCAGCGAAGTGGACTGTGGTTTATTCGTTCTGCCGCCGACATTTGCAACAACGGTTTGTTCCTGCAGCTTAACGGCTTTGAAACCCAGGTAATGATGGATATTTCTCAGGTAACAGATGATGAGACTGGTAAGTATCGCATCCTGTGCGAAACCTTGGCAGGAAGTGGAGTTTCTGACATTGAGACAGCTCTGCGTGAAATCTTCTTGAAGGATTTGTACAAGGCCTTTACTGCCGTTGTTTCTCCTGATTTCTTGAGTCAAATGGGACTGTTCGGTATGACTCCTGTGCAACTGAAAAATGCCACTGCTCAGGCTCCATCAACAGAACAGGTTAAGATTCCCACCGTGGCAGCCATTATTGAGGCTATGGAAGAGCCTATGAAAAACTGGTTCACTGTGGCAGATGAGTTCATTGAAGGCAATTATGGTGCTGCCCAGGTGGTAGACAGAAAACTTTGCGGCAAGATGGATTCCGTGGAAAAGCTATGGACGGGCTTTAAGAAGGACTTTACCCAGCTGTTAAAGAATTTTGCTGGAATCCAAAAACTGGTGGCTAGCAGCTCCAAGGCTAAGGGCTGCAAAAAGAGCGCAAAGGAAACAGCTGTTTCTGTAGAAGCTACTGCTGAAGCTACCAAGTTTGACGTAAGCCTTGCTGAAGGCATTTTATCTCGTCCTGCTGCCACTCAAATGCTGGCAGGAATGGCTGTAGCTTCTAGCCTGAAATCAGTGCTGGGTAAAAAGGCTACTGCCAAGGATGCTGCAGCCCTTGTTTCTTTGTGGGGCTTGGAGCGAAAGTTGCAGGATTTACTGCTGAACCGTGGTGTTCCTGTGGCAGCTACCAGTTTACCACTGAAAACTATGGTGGTAACCTTGCCCTTCTTGGATTTGGTTCCCCAGCTGAAAAGAGCCGATACTGCTGCAAAGGTTGATACTAAGACGGTGAAGACGGTAGCTGGAATTATGGTGGATACCATTGTTCACAGTAAGGCAGCTGGTACAGTGGCGGGAATCAACATCTTTGACAATGTGCTGTGGTTTAACCAGGAGCTTATGACTGAGGCTCTGTGGTATGCCGTTGCCGTTCCTGCCTACCTTGGAGGTACCTTGGCTGAGTCCACTAAGGAAGGACTTGGGGCTGTAGCAAAGACCCTTGCTGATGCCCAGAAAAAGGCTGAGTATCGTGCAGATCAATTGTGCCTGCTGCTTCCTCTTCCTGAGGTGAAAAAGCCAGCTGCAAAGGCGTCAAAAGCTGCCAAGGCTGAAAAGACTGCAAAGTCTTCTCAGAAAACCACGGTAAAGGCTTCAAAGGCTACAGGTGCAAAAAAGACTACTGTAGTGAAGAAGGCTGATTCAACATCTGAAAAAAAAGATTGATGAATCTACGGTGAAAAAGTAGTATCTTTATAGATGAAGGCTCCTTCCTTAGCTTGAGAACAGGTGCAAGGAAGGAGCTTTTTTAATAGTATGAATCAATTCTAAGGAGTTCGTATGAAAGTCTTAGGTAAAAACCTTTGGTGGTATTTTTTTACTTTCGCTACAGTTTTGGGATTGGTGAGTTGTATGGAGGAAAAGACTATGAGTTTAAATAATTCGATGGAAAAGGCCCTGACATCTGATGCTGTGGTGTATCTTGCAGGAGGTTGCTTTTGGGGCGTGGAACAGTATTTTGCACTGGTATCTGGGGTGGTGGATGCTCTGTCGGGCTACAGTCAAGGTACGGTGGTGGAGCCCAGCTATCAGGAGGTTTGTACTGGTGCTACAGGCCACACCGAGACGGTGCAGGTTCGTTACGATTCTTCCGTAGTGAGCTTGAAGCATTTGCTGAATCTGTATTTTGACATTATCGATCCTTACAGCCTCAATAAGCAGGGCAATGATCGAGGTACCCAGTATCGCACTGGAATTTATTACACAAATGAAGCTGATGGCCAGATTGCACGAGATTTTATTGCAGAAAAACAAGCTGCCACCCAAAAGAAGATTGTGGTGGAGGTGGAGCCTGTTCAGAATTTCTTTCCTGCAGAAGACTATCATCAAGATTATCTGGAAAAAAATCCCTTTGGATACTGCCACATTAGTCGGGATAAATTCCGAAAGGCAGCAACTTCAGTGGATACTAGCCTAATTCCCCAGCTTGTTGAATCAGCAGAAGCTCCGGATTCTCCAGAAATGGCGCTTTCCTTGCCTTCCTTGGAGCAGGGGCGGTATTCCCGCCCCAGTGATGAGGTACTGCAAGAAAAGCTTTCTCCCGTACAATATGAGGTGGCAGTACATGCCGCCACAGAGCGGCCTTTTTTCAACGAGTTTTGGGATAGTCACGAAGAAGGGCTTTACGTGGACATTGCCACCGGAGAGCCACTTTTTCTTTCCACGGATAAGTTTGATTCTGGCTGTGGCTGGCCCAGCTTTACAAAGCCTATAACCCCAGAGCTGGTACGAGAACTGGTGGACAGGAGCCATGGCATGGTACGAACAGAGGTTCGTAGCCGAAGTGGAGATATCCACCTGGGACACGTGTTTGACGACGGTCCCTTGGTATCAGGTGGACTTCGCTACTGCATCAACAGTGCCTCTTTAGCTTTTGTGCCCAAAAGCCAGATGGAGGCTGCCGGCTACGGAGATTTGATCCCCTTGCTGGACTAGGAATATCCTTCACTGTGTTGGCAAAATTACTATTTTGAAAAGAAGGGTATGGCTCCTGGACGGCGATACATTCGATTCATTTCCTCTGGACTTTGCTGGATTGTGATAACGTAATCAGCCCATGATTTATCAGAATGAGCAATGTGGTTTACAATCCAGTCCAGCAGGAATTGATACAATTCCTGTCCCATAACCTGATTTCCGCTGGCTATTTGTGGAATCTTGGTGGTAACTTGCTTGATAAAATTACTGTGTTCTGATTTGTGCTGAGCGGTGGAAGGAAATTGATATCGTTCCATCAGCATTTCTTCGGCCTCAAAATGGTAGTGGGTGTAATCTGTCAATTTTTTGAGACACCGCCCCACTTTGATGGGGTAATCTGCAGGATGACCGACTGCCACATCGTAAAATTCATTTACAATGGATAGGAGCTTGCGGTGCTGTACGTCTATTTCCTCCACCCCAATGCAATAATCATTCTTCCATTCAACTTTTTCCATAAGTACACTCCAAACATTTTTCAGATACTATCTTAATTCTGAGTTTAAAAGATATTTCCTAAAAATAAAATTATATAAAGTAGAGAATTATTTCTTTCCTGCCGACTCTACTGCCAACACATGCTCTGCCCACAATGAGTCAATATGGGCAATGTGATGAAGGAGCCATTCTAGCAGAAAATTGTATAATTCCTGACCTTCAGCTTGGTTTCCTTTGGCAATGTGGGGAATCTTTGAATTTAGCTGGCTTATAAAAATCTTGTGCTGAGCCTTATGCTTTTCCACATCGGGATATCGATATTTTTCCATTAAGGCTTCTTCATAGGAAAAATGATCGTAGGTGTAGTCCGTCAGCTTTTTAAGGCTTTTTCCCACATTTAAAGGATATTCCTTGGGATCTCCAACAGCGGTATCGTAGAAATTGTTCATAATCGAAATCAACTTGTGGTGCTGCAGGTCAATTTCATCTACACCTAACTGATACACATTTTTCCACTCAACCTTGTCCATGGGTATCCCTCCGTTGTCATTTTTTCGTAAACTATGTATATATTATACCCCAAAACGAGAAAATGACAACTGGTACAGGGTTTTACACTGGTTTGCCGGTGAGTGTGGTTTATTCAGATAGCAGCTTGCGGGCAAAATCCTGTGCGTGCTGAATTTTTTCTTCGTCCATAAATTCCACATGATAGCCCAGGTGACGTTCTGCCAGCATCCCCTTGTAGTTGAGTCGAGAATGCTTACAGTAGCGAACCATTGCCTCTTCAAAAAGATCGGCTCCCTTTTCTGGCTTGTATCCACAGCTGATGACCATTGCCAAGGATTTTCCTTCCCACAGGCGAGGGCCGGGATTAGGGCTATAAATCTTGTTCATGCCATATACCAAGCGGTCCAGAGCAATTTTCATGGATGGGGTGCAGAACCAGCTGTAGATGGGAGTTGCTAAAACAATTAGGTCGCTTTTCATAATAGCGTCAAAAATCTGCTGCAAATCGTCCTTTCGGGAGCAGTTAAATTGCTGGTGGTCCTTCTGGCAGCAGCAGCAGGCTACACAACCTTCCAGCTTCATGGTGCTCAGGTCAAAGTCAAAGCAGGTGGCACCAGCTTCCTTCAGTGTTTCCACAAAGGGCACCATCAAGGCATTGGTGTTTCCTTTTTTTCGGGGACTTCCCCGTAAGATACATACATTCATGTCTTCCTCCGCTTCGTATTGTACAGAAGATAACGCTTGTTCTCAAGGGAGAAGGCTGTGTTTATGTGCGTCCTTCCAAGGCTTGATGTAAGCCTGCCACCAGCGGGGAAATCTGCTCCTTTTTAAGGGCGGAATAGTTTATAACCAAGGTATTTGTCAGCTCCTCCTGAATTTTGTCTGGATGGTGAAAATACTGGCTCAAAAAGGCCACTTGAATGCCCGCTGCTTCCAGTGCCTGTTTTAGCTGCTTTTCCGTAAGGTTCGTTTTTATTTTCAGCAAAAAGTGAAGGCCCGAATCCTTTCCACTGATGGTAAAGCTTTCCGCCAAGGGACTGCGACTTAGCTGAAGCAGCAAGGTGTCACGTATGTTGCGATAGTGGTTTTTTCTGCGGGAAAGGTGCTTTTCGTAATGCCCCTCTTGAATGAAGCGGGCAAGGGTGAGCTGTTCTATACTGGAAACGGTGCAGGAATAAAATCCCAGCTGCTGATGGAATTTTTTTGCTAGATTCCAGGGCAAGACCATATAGCTGATTCGCAAGGATGGAGTGAGAGTTTTAGTAAAGGTATTCAGATAGATAACCTGTCCTTGGCTGTCGCTAGTAGCATCCAGAGAAAAAAGTGTTTCCAAAGGGCGGCCAGTAAAGCGGAATTCGCTGTCGTAGTCGTCCTCCAAAATGAAGCGGGAGCCCTGCCGTGCCCAAGCCAAAAGCTCCTGTCTCCGCTTTATGGGCATGATGATGCCGGTGGGAAAGTGATGGGCGGGAGAAACCAGTACCGCATCAAGGGCTTTTTCTTCCAGCTGGTGAATCAAGATTCCTGCACTGTCCATGGTTACTGGCTGCCAGCTTACTCCCATGGCAGAAAGAATTTGGGCTGGCTTTTGGTAACCGGGATTTTCCACCCCGTACCGCAAGCTCCTTCCCAAAAGCTGGAGGGCCAGAGAATACAGGTATTCCGTTCCAGCTCCAATTACTACTTGGTCAGACTGCACCTGCATGTTCCGAAAGGTTCCCAGGTAGGAGGCAATGGCCTGACGCAATTCCAGTAAGCCCTGGGGAGGCAGGGGAGAAAGAATCCGTTCCTTTGATTCCTGCAATACCTTTCGCATGAGGCTTGCCCACAGGGAAAAGGGAAAAAGTTCCTGATGGATGTAAGCCGCCTGTAGATTGATTTTATTTTTTCCCGCTGTGTCTTGAGATAGCTGTGTGATAGGATTTGGTTTTTGAAAAATACCTTCAATGAAATTTGATTTTTGCTGATTTTCTTCTGGATTATGGACAGTGTGATGATTTTTTGCTGATTCTGGAGAAGAGAAGGCTTCCAATTCAGTCACAAAGTATCCACGTTTTTCTTCAGAATACACGTAGCCCTCGTCAATGAGCTGCTGATAGGCATTTTGCACGGTGATGACGCTGACTCCAAGGTGGGAGGCAAGGCTCCGTTTTGAAGGAAGCTTTTGGTCTGGTAGGAGACTTCCTTCCAGAATCCTATTTTTTAGCTGGAGATACAAAAAATCTGTAAGACTTTCATTTTCTCGTTGGGAAAAATCCATGGTAATCATAATCTGATTATATGGAAATTACATAAAAATGAATATATACAGCATACCAGATTTTGTATATTCTAAGTCCGTTGCAAGTTCTGGTTGGGAGATTTTTCTTATACCTAGATTTTTTAAGGAGCTTGCTGTGAGGAGTAATTTAATGGACAAAAGACTTTTGACAATTCAAGACATTTCTTGCGTGGGACAGTGTTCTCTGACTGTGGCATTGCCCATTATTTCAGCCTGTGGAATTGAAACTGCGGTGCTTCCCAGTTCCGTGCTTTCCACCCACACCGCTGGTTTTTCTGGCTTTACCTTTCGTGACTTAACCGACGACATGGATGCCATTCTTGCTCACTGGAACAAGGAGGGCTTGAAATTCGATGCCTTCTACACTGGCTATGTAAGCAAGGCTCAGATTCCGCTGATTCTCAAGATTATGGAAGAAACCGCCAATCCTGGAGCCCTGCGGATTGTGGACCCTGTAATGGCAGACCACGGCAAATTGTATCCCGGCTTTGACACTGATTTCCCTGCTGAAATGGCAAAGCTTTGCAAGGGTGCCGACGTGATTATGCCTAACCTCACAGAAGCAGCCTTCCTGCTGAACGAAAAATATGTTGGGGATAATTTCGAGAATGAGGATTACGATGAGGTTTACATCGTGGGACTTTTGGAGCGGCTCATGGGATTGGGCGCAAAGAAGGTGCTGTTGACTGGTGTATGCTACGATCCCAGAGAATTGGGCTGTGTCTGCTATGACGGAAACAAGCTGGAATACTATTTCCGCAAGCGACTGGATGCCCAAATGCACGGAACTGGAGACGTATTTGCCTCCACCGTTGCAGGTGCCCTGTGCCGAGGTAAGTCCCTGATTGATGCCGCTGCCCTTGGTGCCGACTTTGTAATTGAGTCCATGAAGGCTACCTTGGATGACAAGTCTCACTGGTACGGTGTGAAATTTGAAAAAGCCCTCCCTTGGCTGGTTCAACACATTTAATCTAAAATTTAAAGTGAAAATACCCACCAAAACGGTGGGTATTTTTTAGAGAATTTTGCCCAGAAAAATTTTGCTGGTGGTTTATTGGTAATATCGTAGTAGATAGCATCCACAAAGGGCAGCTGTACCAGTCGCTCCATGATGGCGTCTAAAACCTGATGGTGCATGTGGGAGAATTTTCCTGTGATAACGTCCTCGGAATCCACGGGGCGCAGTACAATGCTGCAATGGTCAGGACATAAAGCATAGGGAAGATTCATGGTCAGGTGCTGGAAAATTTCCTCGTACCAGCCAAAACGCTTGATCTCCTCCAAAACGATGGCATCTGCTTCTCTTGTTTGATCTAGTCCTTCCTTGTTGATGAGATTCAGCACCTTTACCTGGGTTTGGGACAACTGACTTTGCTCTTGGTAGGAAGCTCCCCAGTACTGCACAACACGTTGATTGCCAAGCCCGGCTCTGGAAAGGGGTGACGATGAGCCATTTCGTCCTGTAAGCCCATTTTCCGTCCCAGCTCCCGTACCTCGTCTCGGTATCTGGTGGCAATAGCCTTACTTTCATTTTTCGCAAAAAGCCATTGTCAATGTGGATTCCCAGAACTCGTTTCTGCCCTAGGGACTTGTTCAGCAGTGTAAATGCCACTGTGGAGTCCACGTCGCCAGAAAGGAAAATGAGAACCTTCTTGTCCTTGCGGTAAAGCGGATTTTTGCTAGCATCAACTCCAGCACAATATCTTGATCCCAATTCTTTTCCATACCGTAGAATCGAGCAAAATTTTCCAAAATTGCTGTGCCACATTCCGTTTCCTTGGCCTCTATGTTGCACTGAAATCCAAAGCGACCTTGGTTCAAATCCTGAACTGCCGCATACTTGCATACCTTGGTGGAGGCCACCACTTCAAAGCCCTGGGGCAGTTCCAGTACCTCATCCTGATGGGCCATGACCACCGAAGCAGTTTCTTCCACATCAAGGAGTAGAGGACTGTAGGTGGCAAGATTTTGATTCAGCAGGGCTGGGCCAAATTCGCCGATAAGGGCCTTACCTACAAGACCTCCGTACAAATGCACCAACAGCTGATGACCATAACCAATGCCGAGAATGGGAATTTCCAAAGAAAGAATTTCTTCGTTAAGGTTGTTTTTTGTTTTGGCAAGGCCCAAGTCGGGCCATCAGAAAAGATGATTCCTGCAGCCCCTTTCAAGGATTCCACAGAGGTAGAAGGCTGCTTGATCTCTGAATGATACCCCAGCAATCGCAAGGCCTTTGTTGTCTTGTGAGCGTGCTGACTATCAAAATTCAGAACAACAATCTTCTACCATGCCATAGAAAATCCTTTTTATAAGATTATGGAGCGTTGTTTGAATGAGCTACTGCAGCGGCAATAAATTCCCGGAACAAGGGATGGGCTCTGTTGGGCCGTGACTTGAATTCGGGATGGAACTGGGCACCCACCATCCAAGGATGACCTTCCTGTTCCACAATTTCCACCAAGTCTCTCTCTGGGTTGATTCCAGTGAGACGGAGGGTGCTTTTTTCAAAGTCTGAGCGATATTTGTTGTTGAACTCGTAGCGGTGACGGTGGCGCTCCCAAATGGTGGTGCTACCGTAGGCTGCTTCTGCCAAGCTTCCTTCTGTCAGGGCACACTGATATTTACCCAAACGGAGGGTTCCGCCCAAAATGACTCCGTTCTGGTCACTCATTAGGTCAATAACAGGATAAGCGGTGTCCTTGTCCATTTCACTGGAGTTGGCACCAGCCATACCCAACACGTTGCGGGCAAATTCAATAACCTGAATCTGCATTCCAAGGCAGATTCCAAAATAAGGCACCTTGTTTGTTCGTGCGTACTGGGCGGCCTGAATCATTCCTTCAATGCCACGGACTCCGAATCCACCAGGAACAATGATTCCCTGGGCATCCTTCAGTCGCTGGGCAGTGGTTTCTGGATTGGTACATTCCTCTGCATCAACCCAATCAATGTCCACCGCAACGTTGGCTGCAATTCCACCGTGAATCAAGGATTCCACCACAGAAAGGTAGGCGTCATGAAGCTCGATGTATTTTCCCACCAAGGCAATACGGATGGTTTTTGCAGGATGATAGAATCTGTCTACCATGGCAGTCCAATCCTGCAGCTGGCTGGGCTTATCTTCAATGCCAAGGACACGGCACACAACAGTTCCCAGTCCTTCCTGTTCCATCATCAAAGGTACTTCATAAATGGATTTTGCGTTCAAGTTCTGGATAATGCAGTCGGTGGAAACATTGCAGAACAAGGCCAGCTTTTCCTTGGTGCCTGCATCAACGGGAATCTCACTGCGGAGCATGATGATGTCAGGCTGAATGCCCAAGCCCTGTAAATCCTGTACGGAATGCTGGGTGGGCTTTGACTTCAGCTCCTGAGCCTTTTTCATGTAGGGAAGAAGGGTAAGGTGGATGTAGGCACAATTTTCCACTCCCACCTCGTATTTAATTTGACGGATGGCTTCGATAAAGGGCAAGGATTCAATATCGCCCACGGTACCACCAATTTCTGTGATGATAACATCGGCTCCAGTTTCCTCTGCAGCCAACATCATCCGCCGTCTGATTTCATCGGTAACATTGGGAATAACCTGAACTGTTCCACCGTTAAAGCAACCTTCCCGCTCCTTGTTCAAGATGGAAAGATACACGCGTCCAGCGGTGGTATTGCTGCTTTGAGACAGGTTTACGTCGGTAAAGCGCTCGTAGTGACCCAAGTCTAGGTCGGTCTCGGCACCGTCATCTGTGACAAAAACCTCTCCATGCTGGTAGGGATTCATGGTGCCTGGATCAATGTTGAGATAGGGGTCGAATTTCTGGTTAACTACACTCAATCCACGGCTTTTCAAAATGAGCCCCAGGGAGGCGGCTGCAATTCCCTTTCCTAAGGATGAAACAACACCGCCTGTAATAAAGATATATTTTGTCATGAGACACTCCGCATATAGGTATGAGTTAGTATATCAGAAAAAGCCCTGTAATCGCAAGATTTTTTAGGTAGTGAATTGAGCCATGGTGTTTGCCAAATTTTTCAAAACACTATGATTGCGAGCCAACTCAGAATTGGTTACGTCCAATGCACCGTTTACATCGCTGGCACCATTTGCCATGCGGCTTACAGAGCTGGTGATTTGGTCAGTAATTTCTACCAGCTTACGCATTTCAAGGTCAATTTCCTTACTTCCCTGAAGCACGGAGCTGGAACTGTCGCTTACCTGCTGGGTTATGCTGTGAATTGCACGCATGGCTTCCAGTACCTGGTCGCTTCCAGAGGTTTGCTCCTCCATGGCTCTCATAATCACTTCTTCCTGGTTTTGTACCGATTGGGCAAAATCAAAGATGGTGGTAAAATGTTGCTCCACTTGCTGGGTGTTTTCAGAAACGATGTTGATGGTATGACCCAGTGCCTTTAGTCGATTGGTAATGGTCAAGCTCTGGGAGCTGGAATCCTCTGCTAGCTTTCTAATTTCGTCGGCAACAACGGCAAAGCCCTTTCCTGCATCTCCTGCGTGGGCAGCTTCAATGGCGGCATTCATAGCCAGCATATTGGTTTGTTCAGCAATGTGCTTGATAATCTCGCTGGCTTCCATCAATCCCTCAGATTCCTGATAAATCTGGCGAGAAGATACCACCGCTGTTTCTACGGTTTTTTGTCCTTCGTTGGCGGCATTTCCCAGCTGCAAAACAGTTTTGGTGTTCTTTTTAAGAATTTCAGACACGGAAAGGATATTTGCCACCATCTGCTCAATGGCAGCTGAGGCTTGAGTTACGCTGGAAGCCAGAGACTGAATGTTTCCGTTCTGATTGTTAATAAGGGATGAGATTTTATCTACGGAGTTTTGTGTTTGCTGGATTCCAATGGTTTGATTTTGCATTTCACCTTCTACCTGTGAAATGGCATTCAGCACTGTTTCTACTGCACCGTTGGAAATTTCTGCTTTGTCGGCTAGCAGGTCCATGGATTCGCTACAGGAATCCACGCCAGTGCAAACCATTTTGATAACCTCGCTGTTTTTTGTGATGAAGGTGTTGATGTCGTTTGCCAAAAGACCAAATTCATCTCGGGACAAAACCTGTACATGGCCCTTGTCAAAATTACCCAATGAAACTTGGTTGATGGCATAGGAAATCTCTTGAATACGGGTAACTGTTGCACTGGTAAAAAGCCATTGGTCAAATATACCAAAGGCAATGCTACAAAGAATAAGGGGAATAAGCTTAGAAAACTGAAAGGCAATTCCTTCTGGAGTAATGAAATTCACCAAAGGAGAAACAATTATCAAAGCAGAACCAATGGAAACAAAGCCTCCTACCAAAGTATGTCTCATGGAAAGAGACATGAGGACATCCTCCTTGGAAAAGGGTAGCTCCCACAGTGAAATTTCAAAGGTGCGGATAAAATAAGTACACAGACCTAATGCTATGAGAAAGCAGGATCCTAAGGATTGCATAAGCAAAACAAGGGGGCTCGCTCCCTCCAGTGTCATGGCAATGAAGGCGGGGAAAATACTGATTAAAATAAGCAGGTAGATGGTGGTGTTGGAAAAGGTAGAAACCATCTTGTTCGCTTTTTTTAAGCTTTCTGGTGAACCATCATATTGATTGATCACTTTTATGGCATACTTGGAAAAAACTGCAGGAATAGCTATTGCAAGGATTACCTGAAGAAAAAAGAGGGGCGACAATAAATAAGCCTTGAGTTGTCCCAAGGAAAGGGTGCCAGTAAGCAGAACCTGAAAAAGAAAAAAAACTATGGGTAACACATAGGCAAGATGATTACTCAAGACTGATGGAAGTGGTAGCTTGTAATTTCTTTTCATATTGAACGAAAACTCCTTTTAAAACGACTTATATCACTATGAAATGGAAAATAAATGAGTTAAAAAAGGTGATAAAAACACACTTTAGGGTTATAATAACAGAAAGTTTTTATTTATTAAAGAGCTTGAAACCGTGGCTACAAAAAAAAGACTGGAAAAAGTTCCCAGTCTTTTTTGGTAATTAATCGGTGTAATGAGACAGGGCATCGGT